>JANOVC010000075.1:0-10470 GCA_031417195.1 Rhodobiaceae bacterium | reverse complement strand
CGCTGGCCGTGCTGGCCGGGGCCATATTCACGCTTGTTCACTGGGCTCTTGGGACGACCCCAGATGTTTTCACCCATGCGGCGGTCAATTTTATGTTTAGCGGGCTGACGCTTTGTCATTTACGGTTCTCCATAACCTTTTCAGTTGGAACCCACCCATCCTCTTCCGGTCTCCCAGACGACAGAACCCCAAAGGGCCCACGGGCAAGCAAAACGGGGCGTGCTGCCCCGTCAGTGGGTGGGTGATAGCGGAAGGGGGTGGGGATGTCAAACCGGCAGGTCAATGAGCAAATGACGCGGGAAACCCATGGCGGCGTAGGCGGCGAGGGATTCTGAGGCGCTGCCGCGTTCGGAGGTTAGCAGTACTGTGTTGGGTTCTAGCGCGCCGGATTGGGTAGCTTGCAGGGTCACGTCCTTCAACACATCCGCTACGCGCCGCGCGATGGCGGGGGCGGGATCGAGATAGGTGACCTCCCATGGCGCGACTTGCTTCATTTCTTCCACCAACAGCGGATAGTGCGTGCAGCCCAGCACCACCACATCGGTTTTCCTGCCCTCACGGGTGCGGAACACCGGAGCAATTTCCCGCCGCAGCTCTTCCATATCGGGGGCGTGGCCTTTGAGTTTTTGTTCCGCTATCTCGGCCAAGCGCTTGGCACCATGCAATAAAACCTTGCAGTGGAAGGCATAGGTGTGGATCAACGTGTGGGTGTATTCGCGGCTCACTGTGCCGGGGGTGGCCAACACGCCGATGACATTTGTTTTGGTCATGGCGGCGGCGGGCTTGATGGCGGGAACGGTTCCCACAAACGGAATGCTGAATTTTTCGCGTAACGCGACCATGGCAAGCGTTGAGGCTGTGTTGCAGGCGATCACCACAATATCCGGTTTCACTTTTTCGATGAGGGCTCCCACAACATGGACGATGCGGGCGACAAGGGCGGGCTCTTTCCAGGCGCCATAGGGAAAAGCTGCGTTGTCTGCCGCATAAATAAGGTCGGCGTTTGGCAATTGATCGCGCACACATTTGGCAACCGTCAACCCACCCATGCCGGAATCAAACAGCAGAACGCGGGGGTGGCTCATACGTCGGTGTCTTTGCGGCGGAGATGGGTGCGGGTGAGCGACGACACCATGCCACGCAGGGAACGCACTTCCTGCTCCGTGAGATCGGCGCGGGCAAACATATTGCGAATGTTCAAAAGCATGGTTGGCTTTTTCTTATCGGTCTTGAAAAATCCGGCATCATTCAATTCTCGCTCCAAATGGTCAAAGAAACCATAAAGCTCGTCCTTGGTGGCGGGGCGTGTGTCGGGCATTTGCAGGCCGGGACCGGCGAGGGCCGCCAATTCCGGCGAATGCTGGCCGAGGGTTTCGGCGTTGGTCTTGTACCATTCATAGCCCATCAGCAGAACGGCCTGGGCTATATTGATGGAAGCAAAGGCGGGGTTGACCGGAGCTGTCACGATCACATCGGCGAGCGACACCTCATCATTGCTAAGGCCCCAGCGCTCACGGCCAAACAGAAGCGCCACACGCTCACCCCTTGCGATGCGGGCGCGCATGTCGTGGCCCGCCTGCTCCGGCGTGATGACCTCCTTGATCATGTCGCGGGGCCGAGCGGTGGTTGCATAGACGTAGTTCACGTCCTTGAGGGAGTTGGCCACATCTTCGTAAACCTTCGCACCGTCGAGAATCCAATTGGCACCAGACGATGCGTTTGTGGCTTTTTCATTTGGCCAGCCATCGCGCGGTGCCACAAGGCGCAATTCATGCAAACCAAAGTTCGCCATGGCCCGCGCCGCCGTGCCAATGTTCTCACCAAGCTGTGGATGCGCCAGCACCACGAGCGGAGCGGGACCGAGGATTTGATTCTGTGTTTTGTCAGTGCCTGCCATTTGAAGTGAGAAATAGCGAAGTTATGGGAGAGACGCTAGGCTTTCCCGTCCAGCTTCTTTGCATTGCGTAGTTCCGGGAACCACCTCGACCAGAAGAAGGCTACGGCCATGGTCCCTGCTCCACCAATCACAACAGCTGTGACGGCCCCCAGCCACGCAGCTACAACGCCTGCGCGGAATTCGCCGAGTTCGTTGGAGGCGCCGATGAAGACGCGGTTTACAGCGTTGACGCGCCCGCGCACACTGTCTGGTGTCCAGAGCTGCATGAGCGTCTCGCGGACATAGACGCTGACCATGTCACAGGCGCCCATCAATGCCAGGGCGACAATCGAGAGCGGTACGGATTTTGACACGCCGAAGACGATGGTGAACAGTCCGAAGGCTGCTACGAACAGAAACAGTATGACGCCTGCCTTGTCCTTGATTGGAAACTTGGCGAGGTAAGCGGCCATGGCGATGGCTCCAATGCCTGGGCCAGCGCGCAACAAGCCCAATCCCCATGGTCCCGTTTCGAGAATGTCGCGGGCATAGATCGGCAATAGTGCCACAGCTCCACCCAACAGCACGGCAAAGAGATCAAGCGAGATTGCACCGAAAACGATCTGTTCGGATTTGATGAACTTGAAGCCCGCCAGCAGTGTGGACAAATTGGTTTCCGCCGCGTGGTTTTCCTGCGGCACGGTGCCAATCAATGTAACGGAGATGATCGCCATCACCATCAAGCAAATCGCCACGCCATAGGCAACGCTTCCAGAAATCCCGTAAAGCAAACCACCTGCCACGGGGCCAGTGATGGTTGTGATCTGCCACATCATTGACCCCAGCGAGATGCCGTGAGCGAGCGCTTCTTTCGGCAGAAGATTGGGCGCCAGCGCATCGGCAGCGGGGTTCATGAAAGCGCGTGCCGTGCCGAAGCCTGCCAGAATAACGAAAACTGGCCAGATGTCGGTAAAGCCAAACTGGGTAAACACCAACAGTCCAACGGCACAGACCACCTCCAGCAAAAGACAAATGCCAATAATCAGACGGCGGTTGAATTTATCGGCAATGAGCCCCGTGACCAAAACCAGCAGCAGAGCTGGCAAGAATTGAGCGAGCCCGACAAAACCAAGATTCAACGCGCTGCGCGTCGTATCATAGATTTGCCAGCCTACGGAAACCGATATGATTTGCACGGCAAACCCGGCAAAGCCCAAAGCAGCAAGGTAGTAAACAAAGGGGCGTTGGTGGAGGGCATTAGGTGAGTGAACCATGGGCTATCCGTGCCACGGTGACGCTTCACTTGTCAAAAGCAAAAACGCCATTTCATGGGTGCCTTGCGCGCACTGTAGGGGTTGGACGCCAGCAAACTCCCCTGCTATAGCAGCGCGATATAAAACCCATCCAAGAGGCTCCCCCATGTCCAAGATCAAAGTCGCCAAGCCCGTTGTTGAACTCGACGGCGATGAAATGACGCGCATCATCTGGGACATGATCAAGAAGAAGCTCATCCATCCCTATCTCGACGTTGACCTGCATTACTATGATCTTTCGGTTGAAAACCGCGATGCCACCAACGACCAGGTGACCATCGATTCTGCCAACGCCATCAAGGAACACGGTGTGGGCGTAAAATGCGCCACGATTACACCGGATGCAGCGCGCGTGAAGGAATTCAGCCTCAAGCAGATGTGGAAGTCACCCAACGGTACCATCCGCAATATTCTGGGCGGCGTGATTTTCCGTGAACCCATCATTTGCAAGAACGTGCCGCGTCTTGTTCCGGGCTGGACCAAGCCGATCATCATCGGCCGCCATGCCTATGGCGACCAATACCGTTCCACCGATTTTGCATTCCCCGGCAAGGGCACGCTGTCGATGAAATTTGTCGGCGAGGACGGCACCGTGATCGAACGCGAAGTGTTCAAGTCACCCAGCGATGGCATCGCACTTGCCATGTATAACCTCGACGACTCGATCAAGGAGTTCGCACGCGCCAGCTTGAACTATGGCTTGAACCGCAAATATCCGGTTTACTTGTCCACCAAGAATACCATTCTCAAGGTCTATGACGGTCGCTTCAAGGATATTTTCCAAGCGATCTTCGATGCCGAATTCAAGGCAGATTTTGAAAACGCTGGCATCACTTACGAGCATCGCCTGATCGACGACATGGTTGCCTCTGCCATGAAGTGGACCGGTGGTTATGTCTGGGCATGCAAGAACTATGATGGTGACGTGCAGTCTGATTTGGTGGCACAG
This sequence comes from Rhodobiaceae bacterium, assembly GCA_031417195.1. Classification (GTDB taxonomy): domain Bacteria; phylum Pseudomonadota; class Alphaproteobacteria; order Rhizobiales; family Aestuariivirgaceae; genus Aestuariivirga. The sequence goes on along the minus strand of JANOVC010000075.1, from coordinate 6,332 downwards.
GGCTACGGCTCACTCGGGCTCATGACATCCGTGTTGATGACACCCGATGGCAAGACCGTTGAAGCCGAAGCGGCACACGGCACGGTGACGCGCCATTACCGGCTGCATCAACAGGGCAAGCAGACATCAACCAATTCCGCAGCCTCGATTTTTGCGTGGACGGGTGGATTGAAGCACCGTGCCAAGCTGGATGAGAACGCAGCGCTGGCAAAGTTCGCGGATACCCTGGAACAAGTGACCGTTGCCACTATCGAGCAAGGCAGCATGACGAAGGATTTGGCTGTGTTGGTGGGGCCAGAGCAGACCTGGTTATCAACCGAAGGCTTCATCGATGCAATTGAGAAGAACCTGCAGAAGGCAATGGCCTGAGGGTTAAGCAGCCCGCTCCACAATATCGAGTACACTTGGCAAGTCCACGGGCTTGCCGAATACGCCCATGGCACCGCCTGCCATGGCCTGCTTGAGCAAATCATCGGCGCTATAACCCGTCATGAAGTATATTTTTGCGTCCGGCCGGTGTTCACGGATTTCCAGAAAACTCTCGACGCCATTTTTGCCCGGCATCATGACATCAAAGAAGCCAAGATCAAAAGGTTTGGAATTGTAGGCATCAATGGCATCCTGGCCATTATAGGCAACTTTTACCTCGTGGTCATCCATGGCCAAAAGTTCGGCCAAGGCATCGGCGTTGTCCATGTTGTCGTCAAGTACCAGTATTGAAAGTGTGCGGGCCATGTCAGGCTGCCTCCTCGAGTGATTGAATGATGGGGAACCAAGCAGTGAAGCATGCGCCTTCACCCACCCTGGAGGTGACGTCCAAACCGCCATTGTGCTGTTCCAAAATCTTCTCAACGGCTGGCAATCCAAGACCTGTGCCGTAGGATTTTGTTGTAAACAATGGTTCCTTGATTTTCTTGATATTTTCTTCGGATATGCCGGGTCCGTTGTCGGCAATCGCAAGTTCTACACCGCGCCCCGACCGACGGGTGCTTATCGAAATCTTGGGGGAGACGACGCATACCTCCTGTGGATTGTCGCCTTTGCCGACCATTGCCTCCGATGCATTTCCAATCAGGTTTATCACACATCTGCTCAGGCGGTCAGGATCTATCGCAACTTTGAGCCCAGCCAAGCCCAATATGCATTCTATTGCAACGCTCGTCGGCAACTTGCCTGCTTCTTCCTCGATGATTTTTGCCAGCCATGTATCGAACTCAATGAGCTTGCATTGGGCGGGATGGGTTCGTGTGAAGTCAAGCAGCTGGGATATGATATTGTCACAGCGCACCACACCATTATCAATGCGCAGAAGCTGTTGTTCCACTCCCAGTCCCTTGCCTTTTACCTTGCGATCTAGAACGAAAGCCGAAGTTCGCACGGCAGAGAGGGGATTGCGCAGTTCATGTGCGACAGTTGCCGTCAATTGTCCGAGCTGCGCCATGCGACCCGCCTTGACCATTTCCTGTTGCGTATCTTTAAGCTTCTGAATGTTATCAGACAGTTCGGCGTTCAAACGCGTGACCTGACTATTGACGGTTTGCAGGTCGCTTATCTTTGTTATGTCCACAAAGGACACCATTACGGAACGCCCAGGAACACCGGCATTCTCGAGCCAGCCGGAGGACACCACCATGGTGCGTGCCACGGCCTTTCCACCAACCATTAACTCCGTCTCAAAGCGCGTTGCTTCGCCAAGCATGTCCGCGATGCCGCCAAGCAAGCAGCAACCCAGCATTTGTGCCGGATCAGATGCTGCAAACTCGCTTTCCTCCATACCCAGAAGACCAAGAAGGAACGGATTTACATAAACTGTTTCACCAGTATCCCTGAGGTGCCAAATGCCGACTGGAACTGTTTCGGCCAAGGCACGGTAACGCGCCTCCTTGGCTTCCAGTTCCGCCTCTTTGAGTTTGATTTCAGTCAGGTCCATATTGGTGCCAACCAAATAGGTTTTTCCGTCCGAAGTCATAATCCGGATTTTGCGGGTTAATGAAAAAATTTTTGTGCCATCCACAGCGGTCGCGTGTTCAAGAAATTCCCGGGGCTCGGGGGAAGCAAAGACAGACCTGTCCGCTGCTATGAATTCCCGGGCCTGCTGTTCCGGATAGAAATCAGCGTCCGAAAGCCCGAGCAGCTGTTCGGCGGGAGACCCTATGATCCGGCAATGGGCCTGATTTGAAAAAACAAAATTGAGCTTTTCATCCTTAATGAAAAGCGATGTGGGTAACTGATCGAGGATCTGCAGCAGCGCTTCGATATTGTCGATATGTGTTACGGTCCGTTTTGCAATAGGCATCATAAAAATTACTCACTCCCCAGAGTAAAATACCAAAAGTTCAAGCTGCAAGCTTTTCCAGACGGTCCAGAAGGACAAGCGGATCAAAAGGTTTGTTCAGAATTCCGGTGACCACCACATCGTCAAACATGGCGAGTTCCTTGCTGTACTCCGCAGCATTGCCGGAAATGATGACTGTCGGAATGTCACGGCCTTGCTTCTTAAGGGCAGAGTAAACATCAATTCCGCTGATCAGTGGCATTTTAAGGTCAAGAACCAATATGTCCACGCCGCCGGCTTCCACCCGGGAAAGCGCGTCCTTGCCATTGCGCACGAGTTCACAGCGGTAGCCATTGCGGTTGATGAGCTGGGTCAAGGTTGGTCCAAAATCCGGATCGTCTTCGGCAACCAATACAATGCCTGATTTTCCGATGCCCGTAATCGCTTCCAGGACCTGATAGAGATTGACCGGCTTTGAAAAAACACCCATGGCACCGCCAGCAATTGCCTGCTGCAGAAGCTGCTCAACGCTATAACCAGTCATCATATAAACATGGGCATCCGGCTTCATGCGCTTTATTTCAAGGAAACTCTCGACGCCGTTTTTACCGGGCATCATGACATCCATGAACGCAACGTCAAAATCCTCCGCCATATATGCGGCTATTGCGCTTTCACCATCATAAACCACACGCGGACGATGGCCTTCCATTTCAAAAAGCTCACCCAGTGAGTTTGCATTGTCTGCATCGTCGTCGACGATGAGTATTCGTAGTGACCGGGTCATGCGGCTTGTTCTCCAAGTTTAGTGTGAATGGGCAGCCACATGGTGAATGTTGCGCCTTGCCCCTCAATTGATGTTATTTCAAGTCCACCGTTGTGCTGCTCAAGAATTTGCTCGACAGCGGGAATGCCAAGGCCGGTTCCAAAATTCTTCGTCGTAAAGAGTGGCTCTCGTATTTTCAAAAGGTTTTCGGCCGATACGCCGGGGCCGTTGTCAGACACGATTATTTCAGCACCGCGCGATACCAGCCTTGACGTAACTGTTATGACCGGGTTTTCGCGGTAACGCGCCTTTGGATCGTCGCCTTTGCCCACCAGCGCCTCGGAGGCGTTGTTCAGCAAATTGATGATGGCGCGTTCAAACCGGCCAGGCTCAAGGTCGACAAGCATTTCCCCAAGGCCAAAATAACATTCAATCGAAACAATTTCCGGCAATTTTTGCGCCTCGCCCTGGATGAATTTTTCGAGCCAGACGTCAAGCACTGTGGGTTCAGCCTTGACTGCTTTCGAACGCGAAAAATCCAAGAGCTGGGTGATAATGTTGTCACAGCGGATAATGCCATTGTTTATGCGCTGAAGTTGCGGTTCAACGCCCATTCCCTTGTCCTTGATCTTGCGGGCCAACAAATATGTTGATGTGCGTACAGTGCTCAAAGGGTTGCGCAATTCATGGGCCACAGTCGCGGTGAGATTGCCGAGTTGTGCCATCTTGCCTTTACGCAACGCATCGTCCTGGGCTTCCCGCAACTTTGCGAGGTTGTCGCTCAATTGCCTGTTCAGGGTACCCATGTCGCTGTTTACGGTCTGGATTTCCTTGGAAAATGCCAGGGATTGCAGGTGCGCTTCTTCCAGCTCCCTGTTGGTTTTTTCCAACTCGGCCAATTTTTGCTTCATCATATGTCCAATGTAATACCCGTAGTATGCACCGCAGCTGATGACGAGTGCCATGAACATAGCAGTATATAATTCATAGCTGCGCAGTGTGCTTACTGCCGCACCTATCGCATCCAGTGACTGGATTTTTGCATTTTCAATCAGACCTGAAAGCTCATCTAGTATTAATTTGAGATTTGAATAACCATCAACAATGCGTATTGCGGTTTGTCGGGACGCGATACTTTGGCCCTGACTGGTTTGCCCGGTGAGGTCCTGCGAGAGTTTTTCCAAGCCAGACATGCTTGAATCCATTTCGCCAAGAAGTGCCAAACCTTTTTTTGCTGAAGCCGCATCGTAATGCATGGGAATCTGTTTGCGGATCAAGGCGTTCGCTTGGTGAAAGTCAGCTGCCTTTGATGTCATCATGGACTGCGCTTGGTCATAGATGTTTGTTTCAACCGACCGCTTGAAAACCGCCTGCGTATCGCTGGCAGCATCAATGATCAACCAAGAGGCTTTCAATTGCTGATCAAAAATTGCGGTTTCCACAACACTGTTCTGGTGAACAGTGATCAGGAGATGGCCCAAATAGAGGCCGCATACGGTGGCAATGAGATTTCCAACCGCAATGAGAAAATAGAAAAATTGCATTTTTGGCCAGGCGTTTTTGCCCAAACCAGCCAGTGCCTTTCCCAAAATAACATGTCCCCCAGATTTGCCGTAGCCGAATTTAAGTTTTACGGTGCTACCATTATGGTAAATAAAGCATTTATTTTTTGGAACTTGAGGAGCTTAGAGATGAATAAAGCAGCGGGTTTTTCGGGTGGCTGCCAGTGTGGCGCAATGCGCTTTCATATCAACGGTTCCCTTGGAAAGGCATCCATTTGCCATTGCCGTATGTGCCAGAAGGCGTTTGGAAGTTGGGGGGCGGCGTTGGTTTCGGTGCCGTTCGACGCATTCAAATGGACCCGCGGTGCGCCGTCAGAGTTCCGTTCGTCGGCAATCGTTGCCCGTGGTTTCTGCGCGGCCTGTGGCACGCCGCTTTACATGCGCGACGATGGCGATCCGAATATCGAGATGGCGATTGGTGCTTTTGACCGTCCAGATGAAGTTGGCCCGCTGGTTGATCAGGTTGGCGTCGAGTCACGGCTTGCATGGTTTAACGGCATGCATAAGCTTCCTGAAAAAATGACAACTGATTACAACTCACCTGAACAGATGCTGCTCCTCAAAAGCCTTCAGCATCCTGACCATGATTAACCGGCGATGATCGCCTTGATAGCAGCAAGCGCTTGCTTGGATTTTGCACCGTCCGGGCCGCCAGCCTGTGCCATATCAGGTCTTCCACCACCACCTTTTCCACCAAGGGCCGCAGCGCCCGCGCGCACCAAATCAACGGCACTGAATTTCGCCGTAAGATCGGGAGTGACGCCCACATAAAGGCTGGCCTTGCCCTCATCATTGGTGCTGATCAGGGCGACAACACCCGATCCAAGTGTTGATTTGTTTTCGTCAACAAGGCCTTTCAATGTTCTGGAATCCATGTCCCCCAACATGCGTGACATGAAGTTGATACCCTTTACGACTTCAACATCGGAGGCTCCTGCGGCAGCGCCACCACCCATTGCCAAGGCCTTCTTGACCTCCGTCAATTCGCGCTCGAGTTTCCTGCGCTCATCCAACATCACTTCAATACGGTTTACGAGATCAGATGGTGACGTTTTCAGCACGGATGCCGCGGCGGTTACGCGTTTGTCCTGCAGGTTCAGGTATTCGCGTGCGGCTTCGCCCGCCAGAGCTTCCATGCGGCGCACACCGGCGGCAGAACCACTTTCAGCAACAATCTTGATCAGACCTATGTCACCAGTGCGGACAACATGGGTACCACCGCAAAGTTCAAGGGAATAGATTGGGCGCGAAGCCCCTTCCCCGTTGCGCCCCATGGACACAACGCGCACTTCATCGCCATATTTTTCGCCAAACAGCGCCATTGCTCCCTCAGCCACGGCGGCATCAACAGACATGAGGCGCGTCGAGACTTCAGTGTTTTGCACCACGATGCCGTTGGCCATTTTTTCAACTTCAAGCAGTTCCTCAGCCGTCACGCCCTTGTTGTGCGAGAAATCAAACCGCAGACGATTGGGCTCCACCAGCGAACCCTTCTGGGCCACGTGAGTGCCCAAGATTTTGCGTAAAGCCTCATGCAGCAAATGGGTTGCAGAGTGATGCTGCCGGTTGCCGGAGCGACGGCCATGGTCAACGTGCAGTTCGACGGCATCACCTAATCTCAGCGTTCCCTGCTCGAGCGCACCCACATGCACATACAAATCACCAAGGCGCTTTTCAGTTGCCGATACTTTGAACCGCGCACCAACCGCTGTTTTGATCACTCCATGAT
>JANOVC010000074.1:0-49776 GCA_031417195.1 Rhodobiaceae bacterium | reverse complement strand
CATGCGCTCGACACCAATCGGCGGACGACCGCGATCGCCCTTGGGATAGTGTGGCTCAACGAGAGCACACAGCGCAACCCATGGCACCACCACTTCCATCTCAACCAAAAACCGCTCCCGACGCGTCGGCTTGTGGTGAACTTCAAAACCCGAATTCGAAAATGTCATTTGGCGCATCGCGATCATCCTTCTGACAAACAAGAATCACACTTCAACAATCGCAGCAACAAGTTTATTCAGAGGTTCCCTAAAATGAAAACCACAAAACCGCTTCATTCCGCCATTCCCTGAGTAGTCGCCGCCCTGTTCTTCTTACACCAAATACAGCGCACAACTCAGGCGCGAGTCAAGCCGCTACGGTTGTCATGAGCCTGTCGTTGTCATTCGCGGCATCACTGAACCCATCCCTATTGGCCCAAGTCCCGGTTCTGGTTCCTGCACCATCGACAGTGGTGGATTTTGTTGTGGTCGCAATCGAGCCATCTGCCGCATAATTGCCTGATATGGAAGCCGCAATCAACTTGGATGTTCAGTCCCTACGCTTCCACCGGGCAAATCCAGATTCATAATACCCGTTTTAATCGAGGGGGGAAAATTCCGCCATCAAGGATCGGGGCTGAACACTTAACTGCCTTGCTGATTTGCCTGAGTGACCAGCCAATCCACAAACAAGCTCGCGTCAAGTGACAACACGCCGTGTGCTGGCGTGATCAGATAAAACGCTTCGTCAACGGGGACGGCCAGCTCAAAAGGTGCGACCAATCTACCGGATTGAATTTCCGTGCCGATAAGGGATGAGCGGCCAAGGGCGACGCCACCGCCATAAGCCGCCACTTCAAATGCAAAAAGACTCGTATCACACTGAAGCCCACCACCTGGATCGATATCGGAAATTCCTGCGGCACTGAGCCATGTTGCCCAGCCGTCCTGATAGCCAATCACATGCAACAAATTGTGCTGCTTGAGATCAGCCGGTGTTCGCAAAGCACTTCGCAACACAGGTGCGCAAAGGGGCAACAGCGTTTCATGGGTCAGCCTGTAACAATCGGCATTGCGCCAATTGCCGGTGCCATACTGAATGTCGAGGTCAAACTGGTTGGCGTCATCATTATCGCCCCACACACTTGATACGAGCCTGATCCTGGCTTTCGGGTGTTTCGCCATAAACCCTGGCAAGCGTGGCGCGAGCCAATTGACGGCGAACGACACGGCACAGCGCACGGTGATGACCGAGCCGCGCTGCCTGCCAAAGACTTCTTGCGTACCTAAACTCAAACGGTCAAAGGCATCCTTGACCTTCGGCACATAGGCTTCGCCGCTCTTTGTAAGGGCAAGACTTCTGGGCAGTCTCACAAACAGCTGCTGGCGCAAATGCAGTTCGAGAAGTTTCACCTGTTTTGAGATGGCCGCCTGTGTCAGGTTCAGTTCATGGGCGGCATTGGTGAAACTGAGATGGCGTGCCGCAGCTTCGAAAGCCCGGAGCCAGTTCAGGGGCGGTAAAGTCTCAAAAGACATAGTGAGCCAAACCTATGCATAACAAAAACAGGGTCATAGACCCGAAATAGGTTGTTTGTGCCGGAGCTGCAACTGGATTCTAATCCATCCATAAATCCGGAGGAATTTCTGTGGTTGCCGTTTTCCCAACAGCGCGTCTGCGCACGTCACCGTTTTATGAGTCTGCTGTCGCTGAAGGCATGGCCGCCGCCAGTATTTACAATCGCATGATCATGCCCACGAGCTATGGCGATCCGGAAGCAGAATACTGGCGCCTCATCAATGGCGTCTCGCAATGGGATGTGGGCGTTGAACGCCAGGTGCAGCTGAAAGGCAGAGATGCAGGCAAGCTTGCCCAAATTCTTTCAACCCGTGACCTCTCAAAGTGTCAGGTGGGCCAAGGGAAGTATGTAGCCATCTGCAACCATCGCGGGACCATTATCAATGATCCCATTCTGCTCAAGCTGGCCGATGACCTTTATTGGCTGTCGATTGCCGATAGCGACATCTGGTTCTGGGCGGGGGCGATTGCGGCCGAGCGTGGTCTTGATGTGGAGGTGAGCGAACCTGACGTGTCGCCCATGGCGCTGCAAGGCCCGAAGGCGGAGGATGTCGTAGCTTCAGTGTTAGGCGACTGGGTGCGCAGCCTGAAATATTTCTGGTTCAAGGAAACAACAGTTGATGGCATCCCCGTGGCCGTGCAGCGCTCAGGCTGGTCCAAACAAGGTGGCTTTGAAATCTACCTTAGGGACGGCGCGCAAGGCACCAAGCTGTGGAATATTTTCAAGGAAGCCGGCAAGCCTTGGGGCATTGGTCCCGGCGCTCCTGCAACAGCAGAACGCACGGAAAGCGGGCTTGTATCCGTCGGTGGCGATACGGACGAACACACAAATCCTTTTGAAGTGCGACTGGAGAAATATGTCGATCTCCATGTTCCCGATGATGTGGTGGGTATCCAGGCTCTGCGCAAGATCAAGCAGGAGGGTGTGAAGCGCCATCAACTTGGTTTGGTTCTCGATGGCACTGCGCCTGCACCACTCGGCTTCAAGCGCGAAGACATTTTTCAGAACGGGCACCGTGTGGGCATGATGACAAATTGTGTCTGGTCACCGCGCATGAAAGCCAATATCGGCTACGCGCTGATTTCGGTTGCCGCGAAGACTGGAACAACAGTAGAAATCAATCGATCATCGGGCATGGCATCTGCCAGGCTTGTTGAACTTCCCTTTTTGTGAGCGCTGACATGAGCGAGCTTGCCTATCTTCGGCCACGGGCAGCGAATTTCGTGCCGCTGTCACCACTGTCATTACTCAACCGCACCGCCGATGTCTTTCCCAACCGATTGGCCTTGATTGACGAGGACCGCCGCTTCACATGGGCTGAGGTGCGAAAACGCTGCGAAGGCTTGGCAGCAGGATTGCAAACACGTGGCGTGAAGCCCGGAGACGTGGTCTCCGTTTTGGCACCCAATACAGCAGAAATGTTTGAAGCGCATTTTGGCGTGGCCATGGCTGGAGGCGTTTTAAACACGATCAATTTCAGGCTTGATGCCGATACCGTGGCTTACATTTTGGCCCACGCTGAATCAAAAGTTCTGCTAATCGACCGGCAGTATGCGGCCTTGGCTTTAACAGCCCTTGCACGCATAGAAGGTCCAAAGCCGTTGCTCATTGATTGCGGTGGACCGGGAGAACCCATTGTCGATGCCATACCCCATGCCGCGTTGATTGCTGCCGCAAGCCCCTCATTTGTTCCGCGCTTCCCAGCCGATGAGTGGGAAACCATTTCCCTCAACTACACGTCAGGCACCAGTGGCAGACCCAAGGGTGTGCTCTATCATCATCGCGGCGCCTATTTGATGGCACTGGGCACCATTACAGGGTGGAACTTGTCTGGCCATCCAACCTATCTCTACACAGTGCCAATGTTTCATTGCAATGGCTGGGGCCATGCGTGGACGATGGCCGCCCTTGCCGCCACAATTATCTGTTGCAGGCAAGTGTCGGCAAAAGTGATCTATGATGCGATATCGTTGCATAAGGTCACGCATTTTGGGGGCGCACCCATTGTGTTGGGCATGCTTGTGGAGGCTGCAGAAGTAGATAAACCCCAACTTTCACATATGGTTCAGGCGATGACAGCAGGTGCGCCACCACCAGCGGCAATCCTTGAAAAAATCGAGGCGCTTGGATTTAATGTCATGCAAGTCTACGGTCTGACAGAAACTTATGGCCACGTCGTGCAATCTATCTGGCACGACCATTGGGACGGCGTGGACTTTGGCCAGCGCGCGATGATCAAGGCCCGCCAAGGCGTGAGGTTTCCAACAGCCGAAGCGGCAGTAATCCAGGACCCTCAAACTGGCCAGCGCCTGCCACAAGACGGCGTTGCCATGGGCGAGATTGTATTGCGCGGCAACACCATCATGAAAGGCTATCACAAGGATGAAGCTGCAACCGAGATTGCATTTTCTGGAGGCGTGTTCCATTCTGGCGATGTGGCCGTACAACATGCTGATGGGTTTCTCGAAGTTCGTGACAGGTTCAAGGACGTCATCATCTCCGGTGGGGAAAACATTTCATCCATCGAAATCGAGGGTATACTTTATCGCCATCCAGCGGTGAGTGCCGCAGCTGTCGTGGCGCGCCCCGATCCCAAATGGGGCGAAACACCATGTGCTGTCATCGAACTTAAATCGGGCGCAGACGTAACCGCTGAGGAGTTGAATTTATTTTGTCGCAGTCATCTTGCAGGCTTCAAGGTTCCCAAGACCTATCTGTTTGAACTGCTGCCAAAAACATCAACTGGCAAGATTGAGAAGTATAAATTACGCGAACGTGTGCGCCTACTCGAAGGCTCATCCTACAAAGGCTCTAAACCATGACACATCACTTTATTACAGTTGAGCGTGAAGGGGACGTCACGGTTGTTACATTGGCGCGTGAGGCGCAGCGCAATGCTGTGAACGAGGCCATGCTCGCTGAAATCGAAACTGTCTTTCGCACCCCGCCGGAAGGCACACGTTGCTTTGTATTGGCAGCGCAAGGCGCTCACTTTTGTGCTGGTCTCGATCTGCGTGAACATCACGACAAGAACCGCACGCCTATCGAGTTCATGAAAATGTGCCAAAACTGGCACAAGACATTTGACCTCATACAGTTTGGCGGAATACCGGTTGTGGCCGCCCTTCAAGGAGCCGTTGTAGGCGGTGGACTGGAACTTGCGGCGGCCACCCATGTGCGCATTGCCGAACCTTCGACATTCTTTGCCCTGCCCGAAGGCCAGCGCGGCATATTTACCGGCGGCGGAGCCACTGTGCGGGTTGGCCGCATCATCACCCCTGCCCGCATGGTGGATATGATGCTGTCGGCCCGCACCTATGATGCGCAACGGGGTTTGGATGTGGGTCTTGCGCATGAAATTGTAGGCGCAGGTGAAGCGCTCACCCGCGCCAAAGCATTGGCCAAGCAAATTGCCATGCATCCGCCCATGACAAATTATGCGATTGTCACAGGCATTGCACGGATCAATGATATGTCCAGCACGGACGGACTTTTTGCTGAAGCCCTGCTGGCCGCGGCGGTGCAAACCAATCCTGATCTCAATCAACGTCTCGGTGAATTTCTCAACAAGAAAACCAAACGTCTCGAGCCCGAAAAATGACCTATCAGTCGCCCGTCCCAGCAATCCTGCATGCCATGCGAACCGCAGGCAGGTTGGGTTCTGCCACCTACCATGATTTCTCTGCCGCTGACGCAGAAGCCATCCTTGATGAGGCCGGAAGGTTTGCCGCTGAACAGATCGCACCCCTGAACCCTATCGGCGACAAGGAAGCTGCGCATTACGCCAATGGAAAAGTGACAACACCAACCGGGTGGAAAGATGTCTATCGCAATTGGTCGCAAGCGGGATGGAACAGCCTTACCGGGCCAGCGGCTTATGGTGGCCAGGAGCTTCCCATGATCATGGCCGTTGCCTGCACGGAACTTTGGAATGCCGCTTGTCTTGCTTTCGCCGTCAATCCCCTGCTCACGGCGGGTGCGATTGAAGCTATTGCTGCCCACGCCTCGCCTGAACTCAAACAACGCTATCTGCCCAACCTCATATCCGGCCTGTGGACTGGCACCATGAATCTGACTGAACCACAATCAGGTTCGGATTTATCAGGCTTGCGCTGCAAGGCAGAACGCAACGGCGATGGGACTTACCAGATTTCGGGAACGAAAATTTACATCACCTATGGCGAACATGACTGTTCGGAAAACATCATCCACCTGGTTCTTGCGCGCCTGTCGGATGCACCTTCTGGCACAGGCGGCATCTCACTTTTTCTCGTGCCGAAGATTTTGTCTGATGGCAGCCGCAATGATGTGCGCTGCGCTTCCATCGAACACAAGCTCGGCATTCATGGCTCGCCCACCTGCACCATGATCTATGGTGACAAGGGTGGTGCAACTGGTTGGTTGATTGGCGATGAAAACCGTGGCCTCAACTGCATGTTCACAATGATGAACAATGCCAGACTTCTGGTTGGCGTTCAGGGTGTGGGCGTTGCCGAGCGGGCAACACAGGCCGCTTTTGCTTATGCCCGCGAACGCCGCCAGGGCAAATCCCCCGGCAGCAGCGAAAGCCAAAGCCGCATTATTGAACATCCTGATGTGAAGCGCATGCTGCTCGACATGCGATCAAAAACGGCGGCAGCCCGCATGCTTTGCATGGCCACGGCCTCAGCCATAGATGAATCCTTGCGCGCTCCAGACGAGCAGCAGAGACGAAAAGCACTGGCCCGCGCCTCGTTGCTCACCCCGCTCGCAAAATCCTATTCCACTGATATCGCCGTTGAGGTTGCATCAACCGGCATCCAGGTGCACGGTGGAATGGGGTACGTTGAGGACACAGGTGCGGCCCAATATTATCGTGATGCCCGCATCCTTCCAATCTATGAAGGCACCAACGGAATTCAAGCCATTGATCTTGTAACCCGCAAACTCCAACTCGAAAATGGCGAGACGCTCGCGCTCGAATTGAAGCAATGTGAGGACAGAATTGCCAAGGCAGAAGAGACTTTCGGGCCTTCACGATTTTGCACAATCATGACCCGTTCATTGGCAACTCTCCGTGAATGTGCGACCGCGCTGTTATCAGAAGAACCCAACCTGTCCCTCACCGCTGCAAACCCGTTCCTGAGGGCATTGGCGACAACATTGGCGTGTGGCTACCTCATGCATGCGGCATGTGAGGCGCAGGAAGAGGCCGAAAAACAAAAGACGCTGACATACGCCAATTTTTTCAGCGCAACGGAAGTGGCCATTGCCGCAGCACACTGTGAAACGTCGGTTGTTTGCGCCATGGCTATCTTGGATGCGAAGCTAGACTAGGCATCCAAAGACATGACCGCCCTCAAACATTTTTCACCTTAGTTACAAGCTGCAAATTTCGAACTTATGGAAGCAATGCCGCACTATGGTGAAACATCGGCTTCTGACATTGGATGCAACTCACAAAAAACTCTGGTTTGCGGTCTCCTCGCTATACCCCGCGTAAATGCGGTAAAATTTCAGTATAGCGAAAAGTGGTTTAATCTGATTTGTGACCGATCTGCAGGCTTATTCGAATACGATCCTTGGGAAATAGAACGATACCACCCAGTTGGGCATGTCGACAATTTCGCTGATGCGCAGGTCGCCGCAAACCGAGCACAGCATATAGGCATCGACAGCAGCCAACTTATGGCGCGTTGATATGAGATCGATCATGCCAGAGACAGCATCTCTCGCACACTGCATAAGATGCGATCCTATGCCTGTCGTTACCTCATAGCCCTTTGCGTCGAGATGGCGCGTGACGGGTCCTGGCGTTGTGAAGCGCGGAAATGCGAGATTCGCACCTTTTACCAGTTCAAGCTTAGCCGCCACGGTGCATGGGCTCTCTATGGCCGTGCCACATACCTCACCGTCACCTTGGGCTGCATGTGTATCACCCAGGCTGAACAGGCCACCGGCCACTTCCACGGGAAGATAGAGCTCCGTGCCAGCCGCAATATCGCGAATATCCAAATTGCCGCCCATACGGCGTGGCGGTACGACTGAATGCTGGCCAGCTTCGGCAGGAGCCAGGCCAATGGTGCCGCAAAACGGCTTGAGCGGAATGCGTGCGCCTGTTGAACCAAACAAGGCCGGGGCCATGGACGACACGTCATATTTCCAGATTTGCAACGCCGGGTCCCTGAACTGGTCAGTCAACAAACCAAACCCCGGGATGTTGGCCGTCCAGCCCCAGCCCGACGGGCCAAATTCAAGCAGTGTCACTTTAATTGCATCGCCCGGTTGCGCGCCATCAACGTAGACAGGGCCAGTGACCGGGTTCACTTTACCAAAATCAAGCTTGGCCAAGTCAGCGAGATTTGATTTGGCGGTGAGTTGCCCGCCACTTGCATCCTGTGTGTGGAACTCAATTGTTTCACCGGGCTGAATGCGCAGCGCAGGTGTATTGGCATTGTTCCAGCCATGGTGGCAGGTGTGATCATGAATTGTGTGAGTGCATTTCATGCTTGTAAAATTGTACCGCTGCGGCAAAACTGTCAACCGCCGAATGCGCATTGCCAGATGCAAAATGGCACGATAGGCTTCCGTTTACGGATGAAATGAAGAGGCGATAAAATGCCCGCGTTGAAACAGGTTGAAGGCCGCGCCAGGTTTGGCGCTCATGAAACGTGGTACCGGATCACTGGCGATTTGGACTCGAAAAAACCGCCCCTGTTTCTGCTGCATGGCGGCCCCGGTGCCGCACATAATTATATAGATGCCTATAAACTGTTGGCGCGTGATGGCCGTGCGGTAATCCATTATGACCAGCTGGGTTGCGGCAATTCCACTTTGCTTCCTGACAAGGGTGTGGATTTTTGGACCGTGCAGCTGTTCATTGACGAACTCAATAATCTGATTGACCATTTGGGCTACCGCAAAGCGTTTCATGTGCTTGGGCAAAGTTGGGGTGGCATGTTGGGTGCCGAATATGGCACTCTACAACCAGCAGGGCTGAAGTCCCTCACCATTGCAAATTCCCCTGCGTCGATGGCACTGTGGATGAGTGAGGCCGCACGCATGCGCGCATTGATGCCGCAACATGTCCAGGATGCATTGAACAAGCATGAAGCCGCAGGCACCACTTCAGACAAGGAATACCAGGATGCAACCATGTGGGTTTATGAGCGCCACGTGTGCCGTATTGTGCCGTTTCCACCCGAGGTTACCGAAACCTTTGAACAGGTGACGCGCAATCCTACGGTTTACAATGTGATGAATGGCCCCAATGAATTCTTTATTGTGGGGTCCCTTAAAACATGGAGCGTGATTGACCGCCTGCACAACATCAATGTGCCGACCTTCGTGCTTTCCGGCAGACATGATGAGGCAACGCCCGCTTGCGTCCAGCCTTTCAAAGACAATATCAAAGGCGCCATTTGGGAAATCTTCGAACAGTCGAGCCACATGCCTCATGTTGAAGAGCAAGAAAAATGCATGAAAAGCGTCGGGGCTTTCCTCGCCGCCAACGACTAAACAGGGAGTACAAGATGAAGAAACTATTATTGGCGGGTTTGGCTTCGGCATTGTTGGCGGCAGGTATACTCACCCCCG
Source organism: Rhodobiaceae bacterium (assembly GCA_031417195.1). GTDB lineage: Bacteria > Pseudomonadota > Alphaproteobacteria > Rhizobiales > Aestuariivirgaceae > Aestuariivirga. The sequence continues at coordinate 40,645 of JANOVC010000074.1, read as the reverse complement.
CCTCAGCCGAATACATGAAAGAACATCGCGGCGGCACGATGCGTCTTGTGGCGCGTGCTGCCGCAGGCACTTTGGACCCACACATCAATTACACGCTTCAATACTGGGGTGTGTATCAATCACTTTATGATGGATTGTTTGCTTTCCAAAAGGCTCCTGGTGCTGAGGGTTTTGTAAAGGTTCCGAATATCGCTGAAGACTTTCCAAAACCAACAAATGACGGAAAAACCTATGTTTTTAAAATTCGCAAAGGCATAAAATTCTCCAATGGCAAGGATTTGGGCGTGAAGGATGTCGTTGCGTCGTTTCAACGTATTTTCAAAGTATCAAGTCCGACAGCTGGCGGATTTTACGCCGTGATTGTTGGCGCCGACAAATGCCTGAAAGAGCCAAAAACCTGCACGCTTGAAGGTGGCGTGATTGGCGATGAAGCAGCAAGCACAGTTACAATCAACCTCACACGACCAGATGCGGAAATTTTTGACAAGCTTTCCTTGCCACATGCCGCAATCCTGCCTGCAGATGCCGTTGCAGAAGATTCAGGCTCTAATCCTTTGCCTGGAACGGGCGCCTATATGGTTGAGTCCTATGATCCGAACAAGGCCCTGGTCCTGGTACGCAACCCCAACTTCAAAGTGTGGAGCGAACAGGCGCAGCCTGATGGCTATCCGGACAAGGTGCAATATGATTTCGGCATGACAGAGGAAGCGCAGGTGACAGCAATTCAAAATGGTGAAGCGGATTGGATGTTCGATGAACCACCAGCGGATCGCTTGGCTGAAATGGGTACCAAGAACAAGGATCAAGTGCATGTGACACCGCTGACCGCATGGTGGTACTTGCCGATGAATGTCAACCTTGCTCCTTTCGACAATATCAAAGTGCGCCAAGCGGTGAATTTTGCGATTGATCGAAAGGCGCTGGTGAATCTTTTTGGCGGTCCGGTTCTCGCCACGCCTGTGTGCCAGGTTCTGCCCCCCGGTTTCCCGGGCCATGTTGCTTATTGCCCCTACACCAAAGACCCCGGGGCAAAATGGTCAGCCGCTGATATGGAAAAGGCCAAAGCGCTGGTTGAAGAGTCAGGCACCAAGGGCCAGAAAGTTTCAATCGTTGTGGAAGACAAGGCCGTTGCCAAATCCATCGGTGTCTATCTGCAAAGCGTGATGACTGAACTTGGTTATGTAGCTGATGTGAAGCCGATTTCACCGAATATCCAGTTCACCTATATTCAAAACACCAACAACAAAGTGCAGATGTCGGTTACCCAGTGGTATCAGGATTACCCGGCGGCGTCCGACTTCCTGAACATCCTGTTTGGTTGCGCAAGCTTCACACCGGGTTCTGACAGCTCCATCAACATTGCGGGCTATTGCAACAAGGATGTGGATGCCAAAATGCAGGCAGCCCTTGCCTTGGGTGTGACCGATCAGGAAGGCGCCAACAAAATGTGGGCGGAAGTTGACAAGGCAGTGACGGATGATGCGGCGGCGGCGGCGTTGTTCACACCAAAGCATCTTGACTTTGTGTCGAAACGCCTCGGAAATTTCCAGTTCAACTCGCAATTCTATTGGATGATCACACAGTCTTGGGTGCAATAAGGCCCCAACACTTTGCTTGATGTTGCCTTAAACACAACAGGTCAAAGCCGTGGCCCATGGGCCACGGCATTACACCGTCTTGCGCGCGACAGGGCGGCAATGGCTGCACTCATTTTGTTCATGATTATTCTCGGCATGTGTTTGCTCGCTCCTGTCTATGCGCACTGGGCGGGCATGGAGCCGTTTAAATCCACATTGGACGCCACCATCACGCTCAACGGCCAGACCGTGAATGTGATGGAACAATCTACCGAGGGCCTGGGCTTGGGGTACAACCCAATTGGCCCCACTTGGGAGATCGGAAATTATTTTTTAGGTGCCGACAACCAAGGCCGTGATGTAATGACAAGGCTGCTTTACGGCGGGCTCAATTCATTTTTGATCGCGGGCGCAGCGGCTGTTTTTACACTCTCTATCGGCACAGCCCTCGGCCTTGTGGCAGGTTTCTTTGGTGGCATCATCGATACGGTCCTGTCGCGTATTCTGGATATTCTCTGGGCCTTCCCGGTTTATCTTTTGGCGATTTCCCTCTCAATTGTTCTGATTGCCCATGGTGTCCAGATTGGGCCGATCACCATTGAATCTGGCAGCTTGTGGCTACCCATATTCATCATCGGTGTGGTTTTCATTCCATATGTCGCGCGGCCCATCCGGGGGCAAGTCTTGTCGTTGCGCGAAAGTGAATTTGTTCTGGCCGCCATCGGTCTCGGTGTTCCCAGTCACCGCATTTTGCTGCGTGACATCCTGCCGAATGTTTCAACCACGCTGATTGTGTTTGTGCCGCTGATGATTGCGCTCAACATGCTCACCGAGTCGGCTCTCTCTTTCCTGTCGATAGGTGTGCAGCCACCTGATGCCAGCTGGGGTACGATCATTCAAGACGGCCAGGGGCTGCTCTATTCGCGCCCCATGGTGGCGCTGGCACCTGGGCTTGCCATCGTGCTCAGCGTCCTTGCCCTTAATGTGTTGGGTGATGGTTTACGTGATGCGCTTGATCCGCGCTCCAAAATAAAACTGGGGCGGGCCTGATGCTTCTGGCAATTCTGCGCCGCATGGGCCAAATGCTGTTTGTGATGGCGGGCATCAGCATGCTGGTGTTTCTCATTTTCTTTGCAACACCGGGTGCGGACCCTGCCGCGCGCATAGCCGGCCGCAATGCCAGCCCGGCAATTCTGGAAGCCGTGCACAAAAGCTTTGGCTTCGATCAGCCCTTCTATGTGCAATATGCCATCATGATGAAAAAGATTTTCATCACTGGCGATCTCACGTCTTTCGTCAATCGCGGGTGGAAAGTGGTTCCTGCTGTGCTTGACACAATTCCGGTAACCCTATCGCTGGTGATTGGCGCCGCCATCTTGTGGGTGGTCTTCGGCATTCTCATCGGCACGGTCGCCGCCGCCACACGCGGCTCCTGGCTTGACAAGATCCTGATGATCCTCGGCCTCATCGGCATTTCCATGCCGGTTTACTGGCTGGGCGAAGTGATGAACCTTGTTACACAAAGCCGGTTCCATGATACATGGATGTTTTCGTGGGTGCCGCCACTGGGTTACAAAAACCTCAGCAGTGATCCCAAAGGTTGGTTTCTAACACTGATCATTCCGTGGATTACTTTGGCCATTCTCTATATCGGCCTCTATGGCCGCGTACTGCGCGCCAATTTGATTGAGGCGTTGCAGGAAGATTATGTGCGCACAGCGCGTGCCAAGGGCCTGTCTGAAACACGCATTCTCTTACGCCACGCCCTGCGCACGTCACTCATCAGTTTTGTAACACTTTTTGGTTTGGATTTCGGCGCACTCGTCGGCGGTTCGGCGCTGCTCACCGAAGTGGTGTTTGATCTCCATGGTGTGGGCAAGCTCACCTATGATGCCCTGCAAAACCTTGATCTTCCGGTGATCATGACAACGGTGATGTATGCCTCGTTCTTTGTTGTATTGGCCAATGCCCTGGTCGATGTAGTCTACATTCTCCTCGATCCCCGCGTACGGAGCGCATGATGCTTTCCGTGCGTGACCTGAAAGTGTCCTTTCGCACCGAGCAAGGTTTGGTACAGGCCATTGATGGTGTTTCATTTGATGTGGCCGAAAGCGAAATACTCGGCGTTGTCGGAGAATCGGGTTCGGGTAAAACCGTTTCGCTGCTTGCTGTGATGGGCCTGATCACGGACCCCAATGCGGTAGTTGACGGTTCGATCAAATACCAGGGCCGCGAATTGGTGGGTTTGCCAGCAAAAGAGATGCGCAAGTTGCGCGGGCGTGAAATTGCCATGATCTTTCAAGACCCGATGACGGCGCTCACACCCGTCTATACAATTGGCTGGCAAATCGCCGAGCAGATACGCGCCCATGAAAAAATTTCTCCCAAAGCGGCAGAGCAACGCGCCATTGATCTCTTGGCAGAGGTGAATATCCCAAACCCGGAAGAAGCCATAAACCGCTATCCGCATCAGCTTTCCGGTGGCATGCGGCAGCGCGCGGTGATTGCCATGGCGCTATCCTGCAACCCTTCACTGTTGGTCGCCGACGAACCCACTACGGCATTGGATGTGACTGTCCAGGCACAAATCCTTGATCTGGTGCGCAAACTGCAACGCAACCACAAGTCTGCCGTCGTTTTCATTACCCATGACATGGGCGTGATTGCCGAGATCGCTGACCGCGTGATGGTGATGTATGCGGGGCGTATTGTGGAACGCGGCACCAAGCGCGAATTGTTCACTGATCCGCAGCATCCCTATACGCAGGCCTTGCTTGATTCCATTCCACCCCTGGAGGGCAAGCGTCCCTATCGCTTGAAGTCCATTCCGGGGGCTCCTCCTGCCTTGCTCAACCGCCCGGCTGGCTGCGCTTTTGGCCCACGTTGCGCAAGCCAATTTGAGCCTTGCGTGAATACACCGGTACTTACACAAGTTGGTCACGATGCTGCTTGTTTCAAGGTGAACCCGACATGAGCAAGAGGGTTCTCTATGAAGCCAAAAATGTGAGTAAGCACTTCACCGTGGGCAGTCGATTTTCAGCAAAGGGCAAGCTGACGGTGAATGCAGTCGACAATGTGTCGATCACAATCCACGAAGGTGAAACCTTGGGTCTGGTTGGCGAGTCCGGCTGTGGAAAATCCACTTTTGGCCGCTGCATGACGCGGCTTTATGAAATTTCCGACGGCCAGCTGAAATTTGAGGGCCGGGATATTTCCAGAATATCGATGCGCAAGTTGCGACCCCTTCGCGCCAAGCTGCAAATGGTGTTTCAAGACCCTTCGGCCTCGCTCAATCCACGCCGCCGCATTCGCGATCTCATTGCCGAACCGCTGCGCATTCACACCAAAATGAATAGCGAGGAAATTTCCGATCGTGTCGCGGAATTGCTCACACTCGTTGGCCTGTTGCCGGATCACGCGGCGCGGTTCCAGCATGAATTCTCCGGTGGCCAACGTCAGCGCATCGGAATTGCGAGGGCAATCGCGCTTAATCCAAAATTGATCGTTCTGGATGAACCTGTTTCAGCCCTTGACGTTTCAGTTCAGGCCCAAATCGTAAATCTTCTTGCGGACCTGCAGGAGAAACTCAATCTCACGTATGTCTTCATTGCCCATGACCTCAGTGTCGTGCGTCAGGTTTCAACACGCATTGCAGTGATGTATCTTGGTTCAATCATTGAACTTGGTCATGCTGAAGATATTTTTTCAAGTCCGGCGCACCCCTACACACATGCGCTTATTTCCGCAGTTCCGGTCCCTGACATTAATAGGGTGGGATCACGCAGCCGCATTATACTTTCCGGTGATGTGCCAAGCCCCATCAACCCACCATCGGGCTGCCGCTTCCATCCGCGTTGCCCTGTTGCGCAAGACCGCTGCAAAGTGGATCGCCCTGTGCTCACAGATCAACCTTCCGGGCGGCAGGTTGCCTGCCATTATCCAATTCCGGGTTTGGTGCAATAGAAGGCTTTCTTAATAGCCGTCTCGACAGATCGTGATACCATCTGTAAGGCTTAAAAATCACTCCCGGAATGGCCGCAATTATTGACAGATAGACCGAAGAATTTAAAACCTGAAAATACTCACTGGCCACTGATCCTGGTTGGCGCGGGCCTGGCCAGTGCACTCATTGCACAGCGCCTGTCGCACAACAGCCCTTCACCCAGAATTCTCATGCTGGAAGGCAGCGACCAACCCTTTGGGGAGCATACGTGGTCGTTTCATCTGCCAGACCTCAGTGCCCATGATTTCAACTGGATCAATCCACTCGTGGCCCATCGCTGGGAAGGACAATCTGTCCGGTTTCAGGCGTTTCGCCGTGAGCTCACGTCGGGTTATGCGTGCCTCACCTCAGCCTCGGTCGCAGGTGCCATGGCAAAGCTGAATACCCTCACACTCAGAACGAGCGTGTCCGTGACACAGCTTCTTTCCGACAGAGTTGTTCTGGCCGATGGCACAGAATTAACTGCCGACAGCGTGATTGATGCGCGTGGTTTTACGCCGAGCCAGGCACTGGTTCTTGGTCATCAGAAATTCGTCGGGCTCGAGATTGAAACAACGGTGCCGCATGGACTGGTCAATCCCATTATCATGGATGCCTCGGTTGACCAGCGTGACGGCTACCGCTTTATATATGTATTGCCGTTTTCAGCCACTCGCCTGCTGATCGAGGATACGCGCTATTCCGATCTCGAGGGGTTGGATATGCAGGCTTTGACCAGAGATATCTCGGCTTACGCGGAAACACAAAACTGGTCCATCGCGCGCGTTTTACGGAGCGAACATGGCGTGCTGCCCATCGCCCTTGCCCATGACGTGGAAAATTTCTGGAGCGAGCGACCGATTGATATTCCCCAGGCTGGCATGCGGGCGGCCCTGTTTCATCCTACAACGGGTTACAGCCTGCCGGAGGCCGTGCGGGTTGCAAATTTGGTTGCGGAAGCCTGGCCCGTCGGCAGTACCGCGCTGGCTCCGCTTATTCGCGCCCATTCCAAAAGACGCTGGCGCCATCAGTATTTCTACCGATTGCTTAATCGTATGCTGTTCCGTGCCGCACAGCCGGAACGGAGGCATCTGGTGCTGCAGCGCTTCTACACATTGCCGCAGCCCTTGATCGAAAGGTTCTATGCGGGACGTACAAGTGTTAGTGATATGGCAAGGATTTTGATTGGCAAGCCGCCGGTTCCCATCCGCCGCGCGCTTTCATGTTTGCGTGAACGACCTTTACTGATGGAGAAAGATAAATGAGCCAAACACCCAGGACAGCCGCAGTGATCGGCGCGGGTTTTGGTGGCTTGGCACTGGCCATCCGCTTGCAAAGTGCTGGCATCAAAACAACAGTGTTCGAGAAACGCGACAAACCTGGTGGACGCGCCTATGTTTATGCGGACGACGGTTTCACCTTTGATGCAGGCCCCACCGTTATTACCGACCCGGATTGCCTTGAACAGCTCTGGGCGCTTTCGGACCGCAAACTCTCTGACTACGTCACATTGTTGCCAGTAACACCTTTCTATCAATTGTGCTGGGAAGACGGGTTCCGCTTTGACTATGCCGATGACCAAGCAGAGCTTGATCGGCAAATTGGTGCCAAGTCTCCCGAAGATGTTGCAGGGTATCAAAAGTTTCTGGCTTATTCACGCGACGTTTATCGCGAGGGCTATGAAAAACTGGGGACAGTGCCGTTCCTGAATTTCTGGTCGATGATCAAGGCAGCTCCGCAATTGGTGCGACTGGAAAGCTATCGCAGTGTTTATTCAAAAGTTGCCAGCTTCATCAAAGATGACCAATTGCGCCAAGCCTTCAGTTTCCATTCGTTGCTGGTGGGTGGCAATCCGTTTGCCACATCATCGATCTATGCGTTGATCCACGCATTGGAGCGCAAGAGCGGGGTCTGGTTTGCCAAGGGTGGAACTGGCGCTTTGATCAAAGGCATGGTGAAGTTGCTTGAAGACCTGGGTGGGTCAATCCAACTGAATGCGGAGATTGACAGGCTTGAGATGCGTGACAATCGTCTCACGGGGCTCATGCTGAAAGATGGCATCGTGCAACACTTTGATCAAGTCGCCTCCAATGCCGATGTGGTTCACACCTACAAACACATGCTACGCGATACGGCGCGTGGGGCAGCCAATGCGAGGGCGCTGGAAAAGAAGCGTTTCTCCATGTCACTTTTTGTGATCTATTTTGGATTGAAAACCAAACGCCCTGAACTCAAACACCATATGGTTTTGTTCGGACCGCGCTACCGCGAGCTTATCTCAGAGATTTTCAAAACGGATGGACTGGCGGATGATTTTTCGCTTTATCTGCATGCCCCTTCAGTAACGGATAACAGCCTCGCGCCGGAAGGCGGAAGTGCGTATTATGTGCTCTCTCCTGTACCACATTTGGGAACGGCTGACATTGATTGGGCTGTTGTCGGACCTCAGTACCGTGACCGGATACTCAAATATCTCAATGACCGCTATATTCCTGATCTGCTGAAAGACATGGTAACGGTTCGCCATTTCACGCCGTTTGATTTTCGTGATGAGCTCAACGCGCATCTGGGTTCGGCGTTTTCCGTTGAACCGATCCTCATGCAAAGCGCTTGGTTCCGGCCGCATAACCGCGATGACGTGGTTTCCAATCTTTACATCGTGGGAGCAGGCACACATCCTGGCGCTGGCATTCCCGGCGTTATCGGTTCGGCCAAAGCCACGGCAAGCTTGATGATTAAAGATACGGCGCAATGAGTGATTCCGTCGTTACACAAAGCGAAGTTGCCATTGCGCAAGGCTCCAAAAGTTTTGCTGCCGCCGCCAAGATATTTGACAAGCAGACGCGTGCCGATGCCGTGATGCTCTATGCGTGGTGCCGCCATTGCGACGATGTGATTGATGGTCAAACGCTGGGCCATGACCAGCAGGCTGATTTTGCCGATGGCCAGCGCCTGCGTCTGGCTGAACTCAAACGCCAAACCCATGAAGCGTTGGCGGCCAAGCCGATTGCCGATCCGAATTTTGAGGCGCTGCGGCGGGTGGTCGAACGGCATAAAATTCCGTCGCGCCACCTTAATGAATTGCTGGCTGGATTCGAGATGGATGTGAGCAACCGCCGCTATGAAACAATAAATGACACACTGGAATATTGTTACGGCGTCGCAGGTGTGGTGGGCGTGATGATGGCGATGATCATGGGGGCGCGCGATCCGGAAGTAATCGACCGCGCCTCTGATTTGGGGCTGGCTTTTCAGCTCACAAACATTGCGCGCGATGTCATAGATGACGCGCGCGTTGGCCGCGTCTACCTGCCAGCCGAAGTGTTGCGGCGGCACAGCATCACCAAAATTGATGCAAGCGATCCGGCGCAATGGCCGAAACTTCATGCGGCAGCGCTTGAATTGCTTGACCTCGCTGAACGCTATTATTCATCTGCAGAAATCGGTATCGGCGCTTTGCCTGCACGCTCGGCTTGGGCCATTGCGGCGGCACGGCGGGTTTATCGCGACATTGGCAAGAAGCTGCGGACGGATGGCCCAGCAGCCTGGCAGAGCCGGGTCTCAACCAGCAAGGGCAGAAAAGTTGCTTTGCTGGGTTATGCGTTTTTTGATGTGGTCGCGTCGCGCTTCAAGCGCAAGGACCATTCCCGTGACGGACTGTGGCAGCGGCCCTAGCCACGCTCTGATTTACGCAAAATGACGTGATCAGAAGACTTCCTGTTTTCCTGAAGTTTCTTCACCAGTTTATCGACGGGTTCGGCGTAAACAAATCCAAACGACACGCAACCGTCCCTGCCCTCGACGGCATGATGCATTCTGTGCGCCTGATAGATGCGCTTCAAATAACCTTTGCGCGGCACATATCCAAAAGGCCAACGCTGGTGAACCAGTCCGTCATGTACAAAGAAATACAGCACGCCATAAATTGTTACGCCCAATGCGATCCACCAGATGGGCATGAAATACCGCGCTCCGAACCAAAACAGAAAAATCGCAAAAGCACCAAAAACCACAGCGTAGAGATCATTGCCCTCAAACAGTTCATCGTGGTCTTCATGATGCGATTTATGCCAGCCCCAGCCCCAGCCGTGCATGATATGCTCATGCGACCAAGCGGCAAACCATTCCATAAAAACAACTGTCGAGACGACTAAAAACACAGGAACCAGGAAATGCAGGACAACCTCCATCTTGAGCCTCAAATCGACTCAATGCGCGTCAAGGGTTTGCGCAGCGACGGTAATTTCCACCATGGAACCCAGGGTTTATCATGATGCTCGTGATGATAGCCAAAATGAAAGCAGGTGAGCAATGACAGCACCCAGGAAAAATCTTCGCTCCGCGCGCGGTGCTGATCGCTGAAGGGTTCTTCCGCCACCCGATGTGGGCGATAGGTTCCGAAATAAAACAATTGGATGGATGAAAGAATCGCTGGCAAGGCCCAGAAAACCAGGAGAACAGGTGCGCGTGGACCCAGTATCCAACAGTAGATCACAACGATCAGTGTCAGCATCAACAGTTCGCGGCCGCCAAAATAATGCTTGAAGAATTTTACATACCACGGCCAGAAACTTGAGTGGTGGTCAACATCAAAGTCGGGATCCTCGGCTGTGCCGACATGGCGGTGATGGGCGTGGTGGTTTTCAAGTAACTTTGAATATGAAAAGCCGGCATAAAGACCCACACAGAATTTTCCGATCAGCCGATTGAGAGCGGAATAGCCCGGTGCCAAAGACCCATGCATGCCATCATGCGCAATAATAAACAGCCCAACGCTAAGCCAGGTTTGCAGTGCAATCAAAAAAGGAGCCAGCAGCCATATATTCTTGGCTGACCAATCAATCAAAAAAATCGAACTGATATGAATTGCAAACCAGCCCGCCAAAACCAAACCTGCCAAGGCCAAGCCAGTAACAGTTCCTGTGCTGCCCGTGTGGTCAATTTGGTTATTTGGTCGCTCTGCTTTCGTCATATCTTCAATCGTATCCGAGAAACAATAATGGCCACTGCCAATCCTACAAAACCCAGTGCCGTGAGACAGACCAACGGCGATAAAATAGCCTGCAGACCCTCACCGCGCCACAAAATACCATGGTATGCTTCGATCGCCCAGGCGGTTGGGGTATACCAACCAATAGTTTGCAGCCAAGGCGGCATCATGAAGCGGGGCACCATAGACCCGCCTATCGCAGAAATCACAAGCACCACAAATGTGGAGATTGTTTGTGCTTGCTGCTTGCTGGTACAAATTGCCGCGACAGCAAAGCCAAGTCCTGCCGTCGTCACCGATGCGGCAATGGTGGTGAGCGACCACAGCGGCAGATGATCCATCACCTTCAATCCGTAGGCCAACGCTGCCACCAAAAAGATCAGCGCAACCTGCATGATGCCCTGAATGGTCACAAACAGAAATTTACCGATCACAACCACATCCGTGCCCGCACGCCCAACGGCTATGCGGTCAACAATTCCGGAATTTCTTTCATCGATCAGTGTTGCGGCACTTTGCATCGCCGAAAAAAGAAGAAACAATATGGCCACGGCTCCAGCATAATAAGTCACGGTTGCGCCGGTTCCGCCATGCGCGCCAATCATAACGGTTTCAACCAGACCTGACTGCTTTTCTGTATCGGTGGATTTTGAGGCAAGCTCTTTGATTGCAGCAGCCAGCCGCGCCGATTGTTCCGGACTGAAGCCGCCAACCAGGCTTTCAATTGCCGGAGCGGTGCGCGACAAACCAAGATCGGTCAATTTCAGCGCCACGATACGTTGGACCTGTCCGGAAAGAATGGCTCCCGTCATCATTTTTGCGGGATCAACAAGAACAATTACGGGTGCTGTATCCGTGCTGTTCAAATCGCTGCGTATAAAAAGACCGACATCAGCCTGGCCATTTTCAACTTGGCTGATGATGGCGGGCTGATCAACCGAGTTGGTGGGCAAAAATCGCAGGGATGGCTCGGCCCTCAATGCGGTTTCAAGCCTGTTTGAAAGTTCCGACGGTTGGGCAACACCGAGAGCTACTTTCAAACGCAATTCATCGCCGCTTGTGCCTGAAAATATGGCCGCAAAGATCACAAAAATAATGGGTGGCAGCACAAATGCCATCGCCAACGCCCCCCTGTCACGAATGAGGTGCAGTGCCATGACCCGCATCACGGCAAAGATCATGCCACGCTCTCCATGACCCAATGATCTGCCTCGCGCGTCAGATGAACAAAGAGACTGTCCAGACCGGGTTCGCGCAAGCGTATTTCACGAACGTTGATTCCGTGATGCTCAAGGTCATGGGCCAGATGGCCCGTGGAAATATTGTCCGGATGTTCAAACTTGCTCCAACTCAAGCTGTTGTTGAATGCCACAAGACCCGAATTATGGAGCAGCACTTCTTGCAATGGTGTTGGGGTATTGCGCAGCTCAACAATAATTTCCTTATAGTTGTGGTATAATTCTTCAACCAGCTGGCGCGGATGACCTTGAGGTGCCACCAATCCCCCCCGCAGAAAGCCAACCGTAGAACACAAGATTTCTGCCTGCTCCATATCATGTGTCGTCAATAGTATGCCCATGCCCGTCCGGCTGAGCTCCAATATAAGTTCATGCAAGCCATTGCGCGCATCGACATCAACACCCACCGTTGGCTCATCGAGAATGAGCAAGGCAGGTCGATGCAGAATGGCTGCCGCGATGTTCGCCCGCCGCTTCCATCCGCCTGAAAGAATTTCAACACGGTCCTGCATACGGCCATCAAGATGTGCTGCGTAACTCACCCATTCAATTGCGTCATTTGTATCTTTCCGAGAGAGGCCCGAAAGGCGACCAAAAACATCCAGATTTTCTTTTACGGTCAAATGCGCGTAAAGTGCAATTTCTTGCGGCACGAGACCAATTTGGCGCAGTGCCTCACGCTTGGTATTGGCAATTCCAGCGATTTGAACCGTCCCGCTCACCGGGGTAATGCGATCACAGATTGTGCGTATCAACGTCGTCTTGCCCGCACCATTGGGGCCGAGCAAACCGTAGATTTCCCCAAATTCTATTTCGAGATCAATGCCGCGCAAAACATCCCGCGCGCCGTAACGTGTTTGCAGGCCGGAAATCGAGAGCGCCGCCAAAGGGGCCGTCATGGTCAAGGCGTCCGGGCCTTTGTGAACAAACGCGAAGCCAAGGTGCGGAGCGGTTCGATCATGGCACCCGTTTCCAACAATGCGGCATCGGCGATCGCCAAATGCTGCTGGCAGGTCTGACGGGCTTTGCTCGCCCCAAACAGGCTGACCAGCGTGGTCTTGCCTTCGTCCTTATTGACATCCTTGCCAGCGTCCTGGGCGCTTGCTGTCCCATCCAGGAGATCGTCAAGGGTCTGGAAGGCGAGGCCAAAATGTTTGGCATAACGCCGAACCGCCTGAACCTGATGATCATTGGCTTGGCGCAGGACGGCACCCATTTCGGCAGATGCCACAAACAATATGCCGGTCTTGAGCCAAATGAGATTTTCGATTCCGGGTGAATCCAGGAGTTCACTCTGGCCATTGGTATCTAGTTCCTGGCCTGCAACAAGCCCGTCCCAACCCACCGCATTGGACAGGATGGCAGACAGTCTTGTGCGCGTTTCTCCAGATACGCCATCAAGTTCGGAGATAATACCAAATGCGCGGGTCAAAAGCGCAATTGAACTGAGGATCGCTGTTGACTGGCCGAAGGCCACGTGGGTGGTGGGTCTGCGCCTGCGCATCTGCGCGTCGTCCATACATGGCAAGTCGTCAAGGATCAGGGAAGCGGTATGCACCATTTCAACAGCGCTGCCGACGCGCAACGCAGCGTCCACCAGTGGCCCTGTGGGCTCTGCCACGAGATAAAGCATGAGTGGCCGGATGCGCTTGCTGGGTGCCAGAAGCGCATGCCGCATTGCATTCAGAAGGTTAGGTGGCGCAGTTACCGGTGCAGCCAACATGGCAATCAGACTGTTTTCAACCGCCTGACGAATTTCAGAGAGACCCTGCTCCAGGCTACCGACATCCGGCAGTTCGCTCATCGTATTCATCACATTCATCAAGCCTTCTCCACTCATTGATACTGCCCAATCGCATGATCCATGACCAGTAGCAAAACGTAAATTTGACAGCAAAAATAAGGCCGATATTTTGCAAAAACTTGTCGCTGATCGGTAATTGGGCTATTTAAGCTGTACATGGAAAAAACTCATTGTTGATCGACCGAAAAAATGAACACCTTGATATTGTCTTAGGCGAGCGCGGGCGCAGTTCCAAGTCAAACCCGGGTTTCGACGATATCATTTTTGAGCATAATGCACTTCCTGAAATTGACATGGAAGACATAAATATTGGTATGACTTTCCTGAACAAACAGATCAGCGCGCCCCTGCTCGTAAGTTCAATGACGGGAGGCCCGGCCCGCGCTTCTGACATCAATCGCAACCTTGCCATTGCCTGTCATGAATTGAATTTGGCGCTGGCGGTGGGATCACAACGCATTGCAATTGAATCGAACAGTGTTGCAGGGCTCGGGGCCGAGTTGCGGCGGCATGCACCACATATTCCATTGCTGGCCAATTTCGGTGCGGCCCAGCTCAATCTTGGTTTCGGCGTGGAAAAAGCAAGGCTGGCTATCGATATGATTGGTGCAGATGCACTCATCATTCATCTCAATCCCCTGCAGGAAGCGTTGCAAACCGATGGCAATCGCAATTGGAAGGGACTGCTCAACCGGATTGAAATTCTCGCGCGTGAGCTGCATGTACCTCTCGTTGTGAAGGAGATTGGATGCGGAATATCGGGACGGTTGGCGCGGCGACTGATTGACGTTGGCGTTTCGGTTATCGATGTCGCAGGTGCTGGAGGCACAAGCTGGGCCGCCGTCGAGGCTGAACGCGCAGCAACACCGCAGCAAGCCGCCACAGCCCGGGGTTTTGTCGATTGGGGCCAGACCACAGCACATGCAATCTCAGATGTGCGGTCACACTGCCCCGATGCGGTCATAGTTGGTTCCGGAGGCATAAAAGACGGATTGGACGCCGCCAAAGCAATCCGGCTTGGGGCTGATATTGTGGGACAAGCCGCCAGTATATTGCACGCGGCCATCCAATCACCCGAGGCTGTTATTGAACATTTCAGCATCGTCATCGCTCAGCTCCGTGTTGCCTGTTTTTGTACGGGTTCATCAACACTTGCAGAGCTTCGGCACGCACCCCTGCAGTCACGTTTATCCTGATGAATTTTCATGCATATCAGTTGTGATGTGCACCCTTTACCCATCCCGACATCCTAACCTGTTCAACCAATGCCATGTGCGGCACCGTTAAAGCAGCAAGGCCGATGAAGACAATTTTGATAAGCCGCGCATCGATCGGCGTATCGCGGAATGCAAACCAAACCACTAGAGATCCTACAATAATAGCTGACATGGGACCGAGTGCCGATGCGATCAACAAGTAAGCAGACGACTTTCCCGAATAGTCAAAGGTCCGCATGATGTGACGCGCACTGTGCATGCCGCAAAAGAAAACAGTGAATGCCAAGAGAGGTGGTGTGAGAACCGCAAGCAATCCAACGCATGCGATTTCAATACTGGTCAACCAATTCTTGCGCACGTGATGCGCTGCGCCAAGAATAAGTGCGATTCCCCATGGAACTGCAAGAAGGTGCAACCACCACACCATACGATGTGCAGCGTCATTGCTTACCAGAAATGAGAAGATGCGAATTACTTCATCCGAATGGAGCAAATTGGGCAATATGATGATGGCTCCTCCATAGAGAATTCGCAAAGGGATTGGTGTGCCCTCACCCGGATCGCCTGAAAAATGCGTGATCGATATCAAAAGAAACCCGGCAAGAAACAGGAAGGGCGTTATAAACCAGATACCGACGACAAGGGTTGCCATGACAAGGTAAAGCACAATAAATCCAAGCCAGCCCTTTGCTGTATGAACGCCGTAGAGCTGTCGCGCGAAGATGGTGTCGAGTGCCCCATGAGGAACCCCGAGTCCTATAATCAAAACCGCCAAGACGATAAATTCGATCTGTTGATCGAGCCGCACAAGGAAAAGCGAGGCAATAGACACGAATATTGCCGTAACGTTGAACACAAGGCCTTGTATACGTATGGCATTCATCTGCTTGATATCCGAATGCGTTGAAGTACCCGTGCGGTCAAAAATTATAGATTGACCGCACGGTGATATCGTAGACTTGTTACTTTTTGGCCGAAGCGTTTTCTGTTTCGCTTACTGCAACGCTCCAGATGATGACACCAAACGCGACCTTGTTGAGC
Source organism: Rhodobiaceae bacterium (assembly GCA_031417195.1). GTDB lineage: Bacteria > Pseudomonadota > Alphaproteobacteria > Rhizobiales > Aestuariivirgaceae > Aestuariivirga. The sequence goes on along the minus strand of JANOVC010000074.1, from coordinate 24,796 downwards.
AAATCAGCGAGGTTGTAGATGACGTTCAATGCCTTCATGCTGTCAGCCGGGCTGCTACCCGTTAAATAGCCGAAGAAGTATCCGATTGGATAAATGGCCCAACCGATTGTCACGATCCAGCGCATAAGGCTGAATGCGGATTGCACTGAGGCAGGCGCTTTCTCTGCATTGATTTTACCAGCTTGACCGGCAAAAATTTCGTAGAGGATGTACAACCAGCCAACCATACCTATAATAAAGGCTGGCCAGACTGCAAGGTAACCCGCTTCACCCAGGTAACCACCTACCAACATCACCAACGTACCAACCATCAAGCGCCAGAATACGCCGGTAGGCACTTTTGTGATCGCTGACAAGATGAGGTAAAACTCAATCATCAACAACGGAACAGTGATGAGCCAGTCGATGTAGCGATAGACTGTTGGGGTCGATCCGGTTTCAACCCACACATCACGCATATAGAAATAATGTACGGCAGCTACCATCGTAACGAGGCCAGATACCGTGAGAGATGTTTTCCATTTTCCAGCAACGCGTTGCGTTTCCAGAAAGAAGAAGGCGGTTGCCGCTACAAGCGCCATTGAAATGAGCCAAAACGAAATGCCGACAAAATCGTCAGACTTTAACGTAACGCCCGCTGCCAAAGCCTGACCCGAAGTCGATATCGCCATAATACTTGCTAGCCCCGTAAGACATGCAAATTTTCTTGAGTACTTGTAATTCATTTGTTTCCCCCAATTGAGAGTTTTTATTTGCACATGAATTACGATGGCAATTTGAAGGCGGATCAAAAAAGCGTGAAAAAACTGCGGTGGATTTCCAAAAAGATTATTGCTGCAGTGCCGCATCGGTGACGGCGGCAAATTTTGTTGATTATATATTGTGCGCACTCATAAAAATAAAAAATCTACTCATAGTTGTGTTTAATTACAGAAACCGCGACGCACGCACTCAACGTGGCGAAGTGAACATGGCGCACTGATCCCGACGTATGGACCCTTTGACAATGTTCTCAAAATCATCCCCTCCCCCATTGTATTCGGCAGAAAGGAAGCCGACGTCATGACTGACGCCTTGGAAGTTGCACTTGGGAAGCTGTACTAAAACACTGGCTGTTAGCTTGTAACACTCCCCAAATTTTACAACGCTCAGCGGGCGTCTTTACTTAATGACAAATGGTCACAAATAGCGTTACGATAACAGCTTGCTGGAGCAGGAACCCTCTTTATGGAACAGATGGACCTCTACCTTGTCAAACCAACACGTTACGATGAAGACGGTTACCCTTTGCAATGGTGGCGATCTCTTATACCGTCAAATTCCTTGGCTTGTGTTGCCGCACTGGTCAAAGAGGCACTTGAGCGTGGTGTTTTAGCTAACTGCGCATCGGTAAAAATTCATATCGCCGATGAAACCAATACAAAAGTTGAACCACTGGACATCATTCATGCAGCACGCGCGCGGCGAGCTTTGGTTTTTCTGGTTGGCGTCCAATCCAATCAGTTTCCACGCGCGGTGGATTTGGCAAGACCACTCAAGGCGGCGGGCATCCCAGTTTGTGTTGGTGGTTTCCATGTATCTGGCTGCCTATCCATGTTGAAAACATTGCCACTAGATCTTATCGAGGCTCAAGCCCTTGGGATCAGTTTTTTCGCTGGCGAAGCCGAGGAGCGTCGCATCGATGAAGTTCTGATCGATGGTTTTGCCAATGCCTTGAAACCTATCTACAACCATCTTGCGCATACACCCAGTCTTGCAGCCGCTCCAATCCCGCTGCTTTCCCCTGCCGAAATCAACAAAAACCTTAACAATCTTTCGAGCTTTGATCTTGGTCGGGGCTGTCCATTTGAGTGCTCGTTCTGCACAATCATCAATGTTCAGGGCCGCAAAAGTCGTTTCAGGACTCCTGACGATCTTGAGGCAATCATCCGCGCCAATGCCAAACTTGGTATTCGGCAGTTTTTTTTGACCGATGATAATTTTGCTCGCAACAAGAATTGGGAAATTCTGGTTGACCGCCTTATTGCCCTGCAAAATGAGGGCCTGCGCATCAAGATGCACATTCAGGTTGATACCGTGGCCAACAAGATTCCGCGTTTCATCGATAAGGTTTTTGCTGCTGGTGGTGATGAGATTTTTATTGGCCTTGAGAACATCAATTCCGATAACCTCGAGTCAAGCAAAAAGCGGCAGAACCGAATTGAAGACTACCGTGAAATGATCCTCGCTTGGAAAAAATATCCAGTTATCATCACTTGCGGTTACATTATCGGGTTCCCTCATGATACAACGGAGTCATTGTTACTTGATGTCGAAACGATAAAGCGTGATCTTGCCATCGATAATATCTATCTGAACTATTTGACACCACTTCCAGGCAGCGAGGACCATAAAAAACTTTATGAAGCCGGTGTCTGGATGGACCCTGACATGAACAAATACACGCTGTCGAACCGGGTCAGCCACCACGCCAAGATGAGTGACACAGAATGGGAGAGCGCTTATCGCGAATTCCATTCGCGATACTACAGCTTTGCACACATGGAAACAATTTTGCGGCGCATGGTGGCGTTGCGTGTGACACGGCGGATTTCGACGATCAACCGACTTGCTGGTTATCGGGAGTCGGTTCGCAGAGAAGGTGTTTCCTTTGTGGAGTCAGGTTACATTCGCATACGCCGTCGCAAGCAGCGGCGCTCAGGCATTCAAGTTGAAAATCCACTGGTGTTTTATCCAAAGCACTGGTTTAAGACAGTATTTGCGCTGGCAACAATGGCATCAACCATTCTGCGCCTGCACCACGTCATGCGCCGCATTAAAGCCGATCCCAGCCGTTTTACATATCTCGATGATGCCATCGCGCCACTGGGAGCTGAACAGGCGCAGGATGACTTGATAACATCAACCCGTGTCACTGAATATGCGCGGCGCCGCATGGTAAAATCGCGCGCACTGTCTGCTCACCCGAGCAACGATTATGGTGCCGTGCAATCACGCATTTAACTGCTTATGACATCCATGATCAGCGGCTGCATAACCTGTTTGAGTTTATCAGCAGTGCGAATGTGAATTGCCGACCATAAAAAACTTGCCAACAAGAAATTACATGCGCAAATAGAAATAAAACAGGCAACAACTTACCTCCAGACAACCCTTATATGGCGAAAATAAAATTGAAATCCTGTTGCGAAGCCAGTGAAGACATCATGCGGAGAAATCCATTCCTTGAGGCCACAAAATGACCTCCGTTCCTGACAATAATCGTATTATTGCCGTGCGTAGAGTTGCGCGTGAGTTTGCAAAATATCTGCAGGCAGACCTTAGTCTTGAACTTTGGAATAGTGAAATAATACCTCTCGGAGATAATGCAAGGGATGACATTCGCATTGTTGTTCGGTCGCCCGCAGCAATCCGGCGCATGATGCTGAAACCATCCTTAATGACAATCTGGGAGCTCTATGCAACTGGTCTTATCGATATTACGGGTGCTAATCCATTGGTCGCTGTACGGCGTTGGGATCACATGCGCGCACTTAAGCTTGGAGATAAAGTCAGTAAACTAAAAATTCTAAGAGCCCTTTGGCCTTTTTTGTTTAGTGCTGGTTCAAAGCCCGAGGTGGCGGCTTACGAGAAAGCCGTTCAGGCCCGGTTTGATGGCGGACGCGATGACAAGTCTATGATTGCCTTTCACTATGATGCATCAAACGATTTTTACGGCCTTTTTCTTGATCCTGAGATGGTTTACTCATGCGCTTATTTTGCAAAAGACGACATGAGCCTTGAACAGGCCCAAATTGCCAAGCTTGACCGCATTTGCCGTAAATTACAGATGAAGGAAGACGACAATTTTCTTGATATTGGCTGTGGCTGGGGCGGGTTGATTTGTTATGCCGCAAAAAACTATGGTGTTAACGCACATGGCGTTACGCTGTCACAGGAACAATATGACTTCATCCAAACGAAAATTGCACGGATGGGCCTCCGGGATAAAGTCAAGGTGGAGCTTCGTGATTACCGCAGTCTGAACGCGGCTAATTCCTACGACAAGATTGCGCAGATTGAGATGTTTGAGCATTTGGGCATCGAAAACCATGATCGCCATTTTGCCCAAATGCATCTTCTTCTGCGCCAACGCGGCCTCTATTTGCACCAGGCTTCAACCCGGATGGCGACGAAAGACATTGGCGCATTTCGCAAGACGTCCCACTACATGAATGCGCTCACTCGTTTTATTTTTCCGGGTGGTGAAATGGATTATATCGGGCTGAGTACCACCAACCTTGAGCGTCACGGCTTTGAGGTTCATGATGTAGAAGCCTTGCGTGAGCATTTCCAGCGTACGCTGGAAAACTGGGTGGACAGACTGTATGTGCGGATGGATGAGGCTGCAGCTGAAATTGGCCACGTGCGTGCGCGACACTGGCTTGCTTATTTAACTTTGTCTACGATGGGTTTTGAACGCAACGGCATCAGTTGCTTCCAAACGCTTGCAACAAAGCGCCGCAACGGGCCGTCACGCGTGCCTTTGGCGAGAGCGGATTATGCACCGTGAATTGATTTGCAACGCTTCGTGAAACATAATTGGGTGATCGAGCATATCATTCCAAAAATTGTTGATAAAGAGGCAAAAAAATCCGATACCGGGCGAGTGCCACACCCGTCCGCACAAATTCACCCAGGCGAACAAGCTTGCCTTGATTTTTAATTTTTGCTGCCATCAATCGGGTGACTGCCACTTCAGCTGGACACGGCAAGCCAGATATAGGATCGACATATCTGGGATAGTAAATGAGAGCGAATGCTGTCAGCTCATCCAAATTCAATTTTCGCCGGCGGCGCGCCAACTTCAAGCGGTCATCTGTCAGTCCCCAGCCTGCATAAAATGGCAAACCATATGTTGTTACCTTTACGTGCCTCAAAAGCGCTTCAAATCCGGTAAGTGATGTCATCGTGGCCACACGTTCTACCTTTGACAATAATGCTGTGATGGAGGTGCCCTGAGCAATGACATTGGCATATTTTAAAACAATGTCTCTTTCTATCGCGCCCTTTCGCAAACCGGAACTCACGTCAGGATGGGGCCTGTAAACAAGAATAGCATCCTTGTAATCAAGCCTTACAGCCCGCAAAAGGTCGAGGTTGGTTTTAACGTCAACTGTACCGGTTAAAATCGATGCATCATCCTCAACTTGCCCAACGACAAGGATCCGGTGACCTTCAGGAAAAACCATGTCCTCAGATGTTGAGATATTATATTTACTGATATTGTTTTCAACAATTTTTGCACGAAGACTGCTGGCTCGTTCCAGGGTTTGCTTATCCACATCCTGCTCGTTGCATAGTTTCTCAAAACCAGAAGGGTTTCTGCTGTCAAAATAAATACCAACTTCGTCGAATACCAGTGATATTGGCGTGTGGAAGGCTGCCCCAAGACCAACCGAGCGCAAGAACCCGTCCTCAATCCTGACAAGCGATTTTTTGTCTCCAATTTTTGCTTCGAGTTTTGCTAAATTGCGATGTGAGGCCCACACAGCTAGGCGTTCTTCTTTTGAAAGAGCTGTCTGTCCCAATCTTGACAAGAAGGTTGGCTTTCCAGCAGGACCGGACAAGAATTGGCTGATGCGTTTTCGCTTCCAACGCGTTATTCCGATGCAGACTGTGGGACTGTTTTCAAAAAACCGGTCACGCAGGAAAGCGAGTTGATCCATGGCCCGCCAAATATCAATCAAGGTTCGATCATATGAATCGAAATAAGCGGGATAATCGGCCATTACAGCTTCAACCAACTCACCCCGGGTCGGTCGTGCTGCGCGGCGCGTTGGTGCCGGAGTTCTGTCATCTGTCAATCCCCAACCTGCATAAAACGGCATGCCAAAACATACGGTAGGGATTCCAGCCAGAACAGCTTCAAATCCGAGCTGGCTGGACACGGTATAAACCTTCTCAACACTTTCCAGAAGGCTCCACGTTTCCACAAGTGATGTAATGGGAATAACGTCTTTTGGCAGTGACTGCACCCTAAAATAACCAACTTTTTTGCCTAAAACAGTCTCAGGATGCAGTTTTACCAAAATTTTGGCTTTTGGATTCTCCGAAATAGCCGCTGCGAGCATGGCTGCAAAAGTGGCTTCCCCTGCACCAGCGCCAGAGACTGAGGCGTCACCTAAGGTTTGATCTACCACCAGAACGTATCGTCCTGATTTTGGTAAACCTATTTGCGTCAGTTTTTGAATCGAATTATTATACTTGCTAAGCCTGTAACGCTGAAGCGCTTCAGCAATATCAAGCCCAAAACATGAAGCTTTGTTCCGACTTTCAACGCGGCGGGAAATAATCTCCTCAAGACGCGAGGGGCTGTCGGCAGCATAATGTATGCCTTTCGGGTCCCAAACAAGACTTATGCTATGATTGGTGCCGGGCTCAACGGAACGTAAAAACCCATCCTCGATGGCAATATAGGGTTTATCAATAAATTGCGACCAACGGCGCGCCCTTAGACTGGTTGATTTATGGCCCCACCCACAAACAGCTTTATAATCCAATGGCATTCTTATTGGCCTGAAAACAGGAACAAGACCAGTCATCACACCGATTTCCCGGTGCCACCTGAGGAGGCCATGACCGAGAATTGCAATCTTGCCAAGTTCTATCTTTGATTGACTATTGCCCATGATTATGTTTTTAAGAATTCATCCAAAAAAAATCGCAATGAGCCAATAAAGCTTTCATTTTGGAACGGGGATATTTAGTTTGCGTAGTGAACATGAAAATCTAAGTTATCCTTATAGGGCAGACTCTTATCCGCGAAAAGGGGTATTGCTTTTACAATTTCTGGCCTCGCCATTTTCAAGGCGCTTAGTGCAAACGTTGCGTATGCGTGGATGTGATGTGCACAAAATCAATTTTTGTCTTGGTGACAAGCTGTTTGGCGTAAAGGGCCAAACTGACTACCGTGGCACATTGGATGAATGGCCAGAATTTTTACTGGAATATATTGGACAACACAGAGTTTCGAATATTCTTCTTTTCGGCGATTGCAGGCCTTATCATAATGCGGCTGTTACACTCGCTGCCAGTCGTGGCGTCTCGTGCCATGTTTTCGAAGAGGGATATTTGCGGCCAGACTGGGTCACTTTTGAAGAGTTCGGTGTGAATGGTTTTTCACGGTTTCCGAGCCAACAACACGAAGTGACACATCTTGCATCTATTCATGGCAAGGCAGCGGAACCAATAGTTGTTGGTGGTGGCCATACGCGCCGGATCGTTTATGAAATAACTTCTCATTTGCTGACGTATTTTGGGGCTGCATATTTTCCCCACTATAAGCGCCACCGCATAAACCACCCGAGCACAGAAGCCGCAGCGTGGTTGCGTCATGCGGTTTTAAGACCGCTCAAAAAGCATAGGGCTGCGCGGGCCATGGACGCCCTCATGAAACAATCAGACCCATATTTTTTGTTTCCGCTGCAACTTTCAAATGACTACCAGCTTAGAGTGCATTCGCCTTTTAAAGTGATCGATGACGCTATTTCAACCGTTATGGCCTCATTTGCGCACTCAGCCCCTGATAAGCTCAGACTTGCAGTAAAAACCCATCCGATTGACCCAAACAGCCATCGCCAAAGAAATCTCATTAAGCGCTTGGCAAATGAAAACGGCATTGGCTCACGTGTGGATTTTCTTGATGGCGGGCATCTCCCTACACTCATAGATGCTGCATGTGGCGTTGTCACGATCAACAGCACAGCAGGTTTACAGGCTTTATGGCACGGACGTCCGGTAAAGGTTCTCGGGGACGCCATATATAACCTGCAGGGTATTACCGATCAAAAGTCACTTGACGAATTCTGGAACAGTCCTGAACAGCCGGTAGAACAGATATTTTCTGATTTTCGCGACGCTCTTATCGGGGAAACACAAATTAATGGTAACTTCTATACCCTAAAAGGGATTGAGATTGCTGTGGATACGGTTGTTGAAAGAATTTTATACAGAAAACCTGCCACAAAGGCGACTGCGGAGAAAATCGCAGATGAAAATTGGCAAGTGAGATTGACCGGAACATGAATAAAAAAATATTTGGTTTAATGCGAAACTCTGTCATGGGCGTCGCAGCAGCCGTGCTTTCCGGCTGTGCCAATCTTCCCAGCGAAGGTCCACTGTCGTCACAGATTGAAAAATCCTATAAAAACACGAATACAGCTGGATTTGAACTCATTCCTATTAATGATGATGTTTCACGCTACTTGGCCCAGCATAGCGAAACCAGCTTTGGCGACCGTTTTGGCAAAGGCAGCCCGGTAAAGTCTGATCGCATCGGCCCGGGCGATGTTCTTAATGTACAAATCTGGGAGGCTGATCCAGATGGTATTTTTGCAATTACCACAAACAGCAACAAAGGTGCCGTGCAAGACGTCCAAGTTGATGCTTCAGGACGCATTACCATTCCTTATGCAGGTTCCATTAAGGCAGCGGGGAAGACACCGACGCAACTGGGCAAAACCATAGCAAATGCCTTGCAGGAAAAAGCAGTGGAGCCACAAGTTCAGGTTTCACGCAAATCATCGGTTTCAAGTGTTATTACCGTTTCTGGCGGGGTTTCAAAGCCGGGCATTTATCCGCTAACGGTACGGGGTGACACGTTGCTTGATATCGTCGCGACATCGGGTGGATCAGCTTTTCCAGCACATGAGACAATCGTAAATTTAACCCGGAATGGCGCGCTGGGCTCGGCTTATCTCGACCATTTCTTGCGAACACCAAGTGACAACATTTATGTGCGTCCAGGCGACCAGATCAGCATTGAGCGAAAGCCCCGCACGTTTTCAGCATTTGGCGCTGTGGACAAGAAGGGAAATATTGAATTTGGCGCGAGCGAACTCAATCTGCTGGAAGCCGTCAGCAAGGCCAGCGGCCTGGCAAATGCGCGGGCAGACGCTGCCGGCGTGTTCCTGTTCCGGTTTGAATCTGCCAAAGCCGTTGAAAGCCTGCAGCCCGGCTTTGACGCGAAAGGCCGTGACACGATACCGGTCATCTATCGCTTGAACCTCAAGGATGCCAGCCAGTACTTCTTCGCCCAGGTCATCGCCGTGCGGGACAGAGACGTGATTTATGTGGCTGATTCATCGGCAGTGGAGCTGCAGAAATTCCTGGGGATTTTGGGGAGCAGCATAGGGGTTGGTGCTGGTTCAATTGGCGCGGCGGTGACAGTGGGCAATCTTTAGTTTGTTATAGGGGGTTGTTTTTGAAAAAAGCATTTATTACAGGCGTAACGGGGCAAGACGGCGCCTATCTCTCCAAGCATCTTTTAGAAAATGGCTACGATGTTTACGGTCTATCAAGGCGGTCCAGTGCTGCTGAATTTCAAGACGCCAAACTAAAGTGGCTTGGCATTGCCAATGATGTTCGCGTCGTTGACGGCAACCTGTCTGACCTGTCAAGCCTGATACGTTTGCTGCGGGATATCAAACCGGACGAAGTCTATAATCTAGCAGCGCAGTCGTTTGTGAAGTCATCATGGAACCAACCACTTCTGACGGGCGCCATAACCGCAATTGGCGTTGGCAACATTCTTGAGGCTGTGAGGCTTGAGGCGCCGGACGCACGATTTTATCAAGCGTCGTCTTCTGAAATGTTTGGCCTTATCCAAGAACCCATGCAGTCGGAAACGACACCGTTTTATCCGCGCTCGCCTTATGCTGTTGCAAAACTATATGGCCACTGGCTCACGGTGAACTATCGGGAGAGCTTTGGGCTTCATGCATCAAGTGGCATTCTTTTCAACCATGAGTCGCCGCTTCGCGGCATTGAGTTCGTGACCCGCAAAGTCACTGATAGTGTTGCCAGAATAAAGCTTGGATTGTCCAAGGAACTACGCCTAGGAAATATTGATGCAAAACGTGACTGGGGGCATGCGAAGGACTACGTACAGGCAATGCATCTCATGCTCCAACAGGACAAGGCCGATGATTACGTGATTGCAACGGGTCGTAGCGTGTCGGTGAGAGACATGTGCAGGATTGCATTTGAGCATGTAAATCTCGACATGGACGCACATCTTGTCATCGATCCCACCCTGTTTCGTCCTGCGGAAGTGGATGTGCTGTTGGGCAATGCGGAAAAGGCACGAAAGAAACTTGGCTGGCAGGCGACGACAAGCCTTGAGAGTCTGATATATGAGATGGTCGAGGCAGATTTGGTCCGGTTAAAACATGCGGAAGTCGGAAAAGACATTAACGCTAGATGAGTTGTGAGAAAGGTATGAGCGATAAAGTAGAAGTGCCAATACTTTCCGCTACGGCAATGCAAAGACCTGTTCTTGTAACGGGAGCATCTGGCTTCGTTGGGCAGCATTTAGTAGCTAGATTGCGGCGCTTATCAACTTTTGGCAAAACAATTTGTTGCTTGGGGCGCCCACAATTTGATGTCATAGGTCGTGATATTAAAGTTTTTGATACTGACATCAGGAACTCTCTAGAAATTGATGATTTAATTGCTGCGATGCACCCATCGCAGGTATTTCATCTCGCTGCTGTCGCAGCAAGTTCGGATGCGAATTCCGATGAACGACGAGCCTGGGAAATAAACTTGATGGGAACAGCTAACATTGTTCAGTCCTTAAGACGACATGCTAGAGATGCTGTATTCATTCACGTCAGCAGTTCTGAAGCGTATGGAAGAAGCTTTAATGACAACCGGTTGCCATTGGATGAGAACTCACCACTTAATCCAGTAACTGTTTATGGAGCAACCAAAGCAGCAGCAGATCTGCTTATTGGTCAGGCCTCATATGATGGATTTTCCGCTGTAAGGATGCGCCCCTTCAATCACACGGGGCCAGGACAGAGACAAAACTTTGTTATACCAGACTTTGCAATGCAGATTGTTAGAATTGAACGCGATCTTCAGGAGCCAATTATAAAGACTGGAAATCTTGAGGCAGAACGGGATTTTTTGGACGTCCGCGACGTCGTTCAAGCTTATGTGGCGGCTGCACATCACGCCGCTATATTGCCCCAAGGTACGGTTATAAATGTATCCACAGGAAAGCCATGGAAAATTGGCAAGGTTCTGGATGAAATGCTCAAGCAATCCAGTGTGACGATTGCGGTTCAGCAGGACCCATTGCGCATGCGCGCAAATGAAATTCCAGTTGCAAGCGGAAATCCATCTTTAGCAGAAAAATTACTGGGTTGGGCACCGACAATTGGTTTAGAAAAAACGATTGCAGATGTTCTGGAATATTGGCGTAATGCCCCTGCAAATTATCTAACCCAGACGCGCATTTAATTGGGGAGGTGAAAATATTTATTTCATATGCTCAGAACTTTGAAGATGTGATGCTATGGCGGGCATTAAATCATATTAAGTCAGGGTTTTACATCGATATTGGTGCACAAGACCCCGTTAACGATTCCGTGAGTCTGGCTTTCCACAACAATGGTTGGAAGGGCATCCACGTTGAGCCTGTTGCGACCTACGCCCAAAAGCTTGTAACAGCGCGCCCTGGCGACGCTGTTGTTCAGGCAATCATCGGCACATCACTTCAGAAAGTTGAGTTTTTTGAGATCGAAGGGACCGGCCTTAGTAGTGTGCATCCTGAAATTGCGACCAGTCGCGCGGCGGAGGGATTTGTAGTTAAGAAAATTGAGGTCAATTGTCTGCCACTTTCAGAAATTCTCGATATGTATCCGACTGGGGATGTTCATTGGCTAAAAATTGACGTTGAGGGGCAAGAGGCTGATGTACTGCAAAGCTGGGGATTATCTAAGGTTCGCCCTTGGATTGTGGTCATTGAACGAGTATTTCCCGGGACAAAAATAATTCCGGAAGACAATATAGAAAAACTGATTACAGACATTGGCTATCACTACGCATACTCAGATGGCATAAATCATTTTTTTGTCTCAAACAATCACCCCGAGCTCGATGAATATTTTTCGCATGGGCCTAATGTTTTTGATAATTTTATTTTGGGTTCGTCCAGTCCTTATTCAAATAAGGGGGAAAACAATATTGCGATTTCAGATGAGAAGCTTTCAATATCAAATTCTGTAATCTTAAAACAAGATAAGAAAATTGAGAAATTAAAAAGTGCCTTGGCCAGTGAAAAGACTGAGAAACGCCAACTCGAATTAGTACACAAGAATGATCAAGTACTTGCCAAAAAAAATATTCTTCAACTAAGGTTGCAAATTAAGGATCTGGCTGACCAGATCCGTAGTGTACAAGAAATAGCAATAGGAACAAAATCCTTAATCAAACACAGCCAAGAATTAGAGGACCTGCTGCTAAAGAACAACGCACGGGAGCAGCAGCTCATTGAGAAAAAAATTCAAATTGAAGAAGAAAACCTCGACCTCATTCATATCATAGCTCGAACCAAATCAATTCAGGAGCATAATGAAATTGTTACCAATAAATTCAAAAGCGATAACCTTGCTATCCTTGAACACATTTCACAACAAAAAAATCAACTTGAAGAAGAAAACCTTGACCTTCTCAATCTCGTTACGAAGGGTAATGCAATTCAGACGCATAACGAGATAGTTGCTAATCAGCTCAAAATTGAAAATTTTTCTACTCTCCAGCGTATTTCGCAACTTGAATTAATGTACAATCAAAAAGTCGCGCAAGTCAGTTTCTTGAAGTCTACCGCTTCGTGGAAAATTACCGCACCGTTACGAGCATTGAGGAAAGTATTCAGGAGACCGGGCAATCCTGCTTCCCAGAAAAATTTCCAAAATGCTAAATTGGCAAACTCCACGCCGTACGTGAAAGTCGAGTCTATCTACCCGCATGAGAGTGTCACGAAGCTACAGACAAAAGAGACACTTGTTTCTGAAACAATTTATCCAACTGCAAATAATATCCAAGAACTTGTCTGTTTATGTGATGAGGTCTTCGTCATTTGCGCTTATCAAACACTTTTGAACCGAATGCCCGAACCAGAGGGTTTATCCATATATCTCAGGCGGGTGCGCGCTGGTGATAGCAAAATCAAAATTTTGTGGGATATTAATCGCTCAGTTGAGGGTCAGCTCAAAAATTTCACATTACCTGGCTTGTCCTTAAAGATTGTGAAACAGCAAGGCGATGTCTCATACATCAAACGTAAATGGAATGCACTGACTGGCCTATCAACTACACTGAGAAGCCTAAGAATAATGGAAAATCAAATAGGGATGCGTTTTTCCACATTAGATAAGAGACTGAGTAATATTCGTTCGTTAGATGTTTCTAGCAATTTGGCATATACAAATCCTGCTTCCCAGTCAGACCCCGAGGCAGAATTGGAAAATTCTAATAGTGGCGTGGTTGGTCAAGTAACAGATGTTGGTTCTCTCGTATACTCAAGTCAAGAAAAGGGCATCACTGGCAATAATTTTGCGGTACAAGAAAACAACCAGCCGTTCGTATTCCCATTACCCACAGGCCTAAGGAAACTTTATGTTTTTGTAGATCATACAATTGGTTGTTCAACTAATACCGGGGTACAAAGAGTTGTACGTGGCGTGGCTTCAGGTTTATTGGACTCCTCAGAACAAGTTCACTTCGTTAAGTGGGATGACATTGTAAAAAAATGCGTGCTCATTAACTCAGAAGAGCGGAAGTATTTGGCGAAGTGGAACGGCCCCTCTGTTCGAACTCATGAGCAGGATTTGTATGGACCACCAACTGGGCCTTTGATTGAAGTACCCTTACATAATTTGGCTGAAAATAACTGGTTGATCGTGCCTGAGGTAACCACCCTAACGCAGCACCAGCTACCCGTAACATTAGATTTGATTGGTTGGGCAAACCGCTCTGGGCTCAAGACAGGTTTTATATTTTATGATGCAATCCCACTTCGGAGAAAAGAACTTAGTGATTCTGTTCCGCACCACCGACTGTATATGCAACATTTACGGCTCGCAAATGTTGTCTGGTCGATTTCTGACTGGTCAAAGGACGATCTTCTTGCTTATTGGTCAGAAAGCGAGCTGGCCACGGGCAAAACCATTCCAGAAATATTAACGATTGCCCTTCCAGGACAGTCAACCCGTGCGGCACGCGTGATAAAACCCTATGAGGCTAAATCTATTATCCTTAGCGTGGGGTCCATAGAGCCTCGAAAAAACCAGTTGATGTTGATAAGAGCATTCCAAACTTACCGAAAAAAAAATAAAAGCAGTTTATGGCAGCTGATCTTGGTTGGCAATCTTCATCCGGATGTTGCACACGAAGTTAATAAGGCCATTCACAAAGATTCTGCCATCAAGTATCTCGGTCACGTTAGTGATGATGCGTTGGATGGTTTTTACAGGGACTGTGCTTTCACAGTTTTTCCTTCAGTTGAGGAAGGCTTTGGTCTGCCTATTTTGGAAAGTCTGTGGTATGCAAAACCTTGCCTTTGCGCGAATTTTGGTGCCATGGCCGAAGTCGCAAAAGACGGCGGGTGTCTGACCGTGGACGTAAGAGACCAGAAGGCTTTTGATAAAGGGCTGCGGCAACTCATTGAAGATGAAAAACTAAGAAAAAATCTTTCTGAGAGAGCAGCAACGAGACACTTTGTAACTTGGCCAGACTACGTCGGTTCGATTGTACAGCGCATTGATGACGAAGCGAGTGCGAATAATAAAATAGGGGTCATTTATTATTGGGTTAATTCTACACTTAGTTTCCCCAAAAATACGGGCATTCAGCGTGTCAATCGGCAGTTAGCCCGCTCCCTTCTTGAGCAGGGATTTGAGCTCATTCCAGTAAAGTGGGACAAAAAGAATTCAGTATTTAAATCATTAGCTGACATTGAGCTTGAACACTTGGCAAAATGGAATGGCCCACAGCCCGCATCTTGGAAAACTTTGCCGACTTCAAGTCCTCATTCAAATTGTTGGTTTTTGATGACTGAATTGCCATTGGACCTCTCAACGAGCGAACAAGAAGAGCTGCTGGCATATACTCGAAGCATTGGTTTACGCAACGCTGCCGTATTTTATGACGCTATTCCTTGGAAAATGAAAAACACATATCCGAAACACTATTCGCAAGTCCACCGTGAATATATGGTGGTGATTGGAAGTTATGATTTGGCCCTACCCATCTCGAATATCAGCCGGGATGATCTTATTAGCGTTTTATCGAGAGAGCAAACGCGTCCACTTGGACTGCGCAACGGCATTAAAACTGCTATGCTACCGGGCGAGTTTTCTGAAATTGAACGCGTATTAGTACCAAAAATTAAAAATCCTATGGATAAAACCATCCGAATTCTAAGTGTTGGAACTGTGGAGCCGCGTAAGAACCATCTTGCAATGATTGAGGCTTTCATCTTCGCTCAAACCCAAACAAAACAGTCTTTAGAATTGGTTCTGGTAGGTCGCGACGATAATGCTGAACTTACCAAATCGATTGGTTCAATAGCCAAATCGCACCCGTCGGTCAGGTGGGAAATGAATGCAGATGATACGGTTCTTAGAGAATTGTATGAGCAATGTGATTTCACCATATATCCTTCACTTGAAGAGGGATTTGGTCTGCCCATTTTGGAAAGCCTGTGGTTTGCAAAACCATGCATATGCGCGAATTTTGGTGCCATGGTGGAAGTGGCCCGTGATGGTGGTTGTTTGACGGTAGATGTTCGCAACCTACAAGAGTTCTCCGCAGCGATATTGAAGATGTGCAATGATCACGTGCGTGAACAATTTATCAAAGAAGCTACCTCCATAAAATTCAAGTCATGGTATGATTATGCTCAAGAAGTATCGTTGCGATTGGCTCAAGCCACTCCAAGGGTAAAAGAGGCGAAACTGCCTATAACCAGCTCCCAGATTAAGGTACGTAGTAAGTCTATGGCTATTTCTAAGCGGCCCCTCTTATCGGTTTGCATAAGCACCTATAACCGTGCGGATTGGTTGGAAAGAAGTTTAAGAAACTTAATGGAGCAATTCCCCAAACCGTTGGTTGATGTGGAATTTCTGGTGTGTGATAATACCTCTACAGACCATACATCTGAAGTGGTGGAACCTTATCTAAAAAGGAAGGATTTTACCTATAAGCGCAACCCCGTGAATGTTGGTATGCTTGGTAATTTACGCGAGACGGCCCATTATGCAAACGGTCAGTATATATGGATTGTCGGCGACGATGACTTGATAATGCCCGGTGCAGTCGGACGCATTTTGAAAGCCATTCGAGCCAACCCACAGGCTGCCTTGGTATATCTTAATTATGCTTATACGCGAATTGAAGATGCGAGGACCGTTACAGATTTTGAAGCGTTCTTTAGGGACGCGATACCAATCGTCCCACCAGAGCCAGACATCATTGGCCCCATAAAAAAAATCTGTGCCCGCAATGAAAATTTTTTTACAGCCATTTATACCCTTGTACTTAGGCGTGACCATGCCACCAATGCTTACTCTCAAAACACTTCCGGCCGCCCATTTTCGACCATGCTCACCTGCATTCCAACCACTCATTATGTTCTAAATCACATGATGGAGGAAACCGGAGTGTGGATTGGAACCCCACAGCTGGTGGTAAATTTAAATGTATCTTGGATGAAATACGCGCCTCTTTGGATACTTGAACGTATTCCTGAACTTTATGACTTGGCAGAGAGCCAAGGCGCTGAGATCAAAGAAGTTGATCGCTGGCGGAACCATACATTGATTCATGGAGTGGAGGTGTTTTTCCGTGAGATTTTTGAAAATGATCCACTTAATAACGTGGAATATTTTGATCCACTACGACTGGTTGGACGGTTCAAACACCTTGAAAATTTCTCTAAAATTGAACCGGGTCTAAAAGTTATTTATCAGAAAGCACATACAAATGGACATCCATCAGCTCAATTGGATCCTTCGCTTATTTTTTCCAGTTTGTCATAATCGTTTAAAGGGGTTTTCTTGATGTCTTATCGTACGTTGGAAAAATGTCGTGTTGGGGGCAGCTCTAACCTTATAACGGTTCTTGATCTTGGCATCCAGGCACTAACAGGAGTTTTCCCATCAACAGTTGACCAATACGTCACGAAAGGGCCGTTGGAACTGGTTTGGTCACCTGACAGCGGTTTGTTGCAGCTCAAGCATACTTACAATTCTTCGGAAATGTACGGCGATAACTATGGGTATAGGTCAGGATTGAACCAGTCCATGGTTGATCACTTATCGAACAAAGTGGCTTATCTTGAGCGCCTGAATTCCCTCAATGCGGGCGATGTTGTTGTTGACATTGGAAGCAATGATTGTACGACCCTCAAGGCCTACCAGACGAGGGGTTTACGCCGAATCGGTATCGACCCAACAGGGAAAAAATTCTCCGAACACTATCCAGAAGATGTTTCTCTGGTTCCTGATTTTTTTTCAGCCGCCGTGTATTTTGGTGTTGAACAAAAAAAAGCACGTATCGTGACTTCCATTGCAATGTTCTATGATCTCGATTCACCTATTGAATTTGCAAAGCAAATTGCAACGATCTTAGCCGATGATGGTATATGGCATTTCGAGCAGAGCTATATGCCTTCCATGCTTAGAACCAATTCATATGATACCATCTGTCATGAGCACTTGGAATATTATTCCCTGCGCGTCGTGAAGAACATTCTTGAAAAATCTGGCTTATGTTTGGTGGATGTTGTCATGAATTCAGTTAATGGTGGCAGCTTTGCAGTCACTGCTGCAAAACCCACGAATGAAACGGTTAAACCGAATCTGGCTGTCGTTGAATGGCTGTTGGAGCAGGAAGACCGTATGGGCCTTAATACGCCACGCCCGTATCGTGAATTTGAGGAAAGAGTTTTTCGCCATCGCGATGATTTGACACGTTTAATTCGCGCCTTAAATACCGACGGTAAGAAAGTGCTTGGATATGGCGCTTCAACCAAAGGCAATGTGTTGTTGCAATTTTGCGGGCTGACTTCAAAAGACATTTCAGCCATTGCTGAAGTCAATCCAGAAAAATTTGGTCACGTGACGCCAGGTTCACATATTCCCATAGTTTCAGAGGCAGAAGCAAAGGCTATGAAACCAGATTATTTTATTGTTCTTCCGTGGCATTTTAAGGAAGGCATACTCCGCCGCGAGAAAGAGTTTTTAGCGAGTGGCGGAAGATTCATTTTTCCCTTCCCGGAAATTGAAATTGTCTAGGGTGGTTTTATTTTTAGAGACAGTAACCTGGCTATTTTTAAGACAGTAAAAATGACAATTTGCCTTGACATTAGTGACTTGATTGAATTTTACCGAACTAACTCCCACGTAACTGGCATACAACGAGTTGTCGAGAACATAGTAACAAGTGCCGAGATTAAAGCAAAAAAAGATCTTGTACTACTTTGCAGGCTTCGAGATAGCGCTGAATTCTTTATGGTTTTCAAGGATCAGCTTGCCCTTCTAAAGGATGAAGAAGAAAGAGATCATGTCCTACATGATCTGAGATTGGAAGTACTGGTTAGAGAATTTAATATCGATGGGATTATCAGGAGTCTTTCGAAAAAATACACCCGAAAGAGATTCTCCGATATATACAAAGCCGCAATTTACTTGCTTAGGCAGAAACTCAATCTGAACAAACTCAAAGCTCGTCACAACCTGCTAAGTTCAAGCATTCACAAATTTTCAACTGATGACAGGATAGTTGTAATGGGCGCATTCTGGCTTTTTCCAGACTACGTGAGTGTTTTACAGAAAATCCATGTAAAATATAAAACACATATATGTTCAATTATTTATGATTTGATACCAATCTCACATCCGCATTTGTGCGATGAGGGGACAGTGTCCTCTTTTCGCAGCATGATAGACAGTGTTCTAAAAATTTCTTCCTCATACATTACAATATCAAAATACGTGTCACATACGATTGAGAAACATATAAAAGAACTTGGATTGGATAAAAGACCAATATTTATTTTACCACTCGGGTCAGATATTTATGACAAAAAAAAATTAATACCCAAAAGAGTGGGTGAGATACTCAGTGCCCATCAACTTAAACAGGACTCATTTATACTATCGGTAGGAACACTTGAACCGCGAAAAAATTACTCTCTCCTTATTGATGCTTGGAAAATTTTATATGATAAAATTGGACACGATTTGCCGATATTAGTAATCTGTGGAAGACCTGGATGGAAAATAAAACATCTCATGAATAAATTAGTTGCGCTAGATAATCTCAACGGAAAAATACAATTAATTCATGGGGTGGAGGACGAAGAAATTGCAGCATTATATACGGGAGCAAAGCTCACTATTTGTGCGAGTTTGATGGAGGGGTGGGGGTTGCCAGTTGCCGAGAGTTTATCTTACGGAAAAATTACTCTATCATCGAACGCAGGGGCTCTGCCAGAAGCCGGGCGAGAACTTGCAGATTATTTTGATCCGCTTAAACCCGATCATATAGTTGAATTGGTGCTTGGTTATATGAAGTCGAAGAAAAAAATTGCGGTAAAAGAAAAAAATATCCGAAACAATTACAAAAAAACTGCAACTACATGGCAGGGTACAACAGAAAACTTTCTTAATTTCTTGTATCGGCAAAACCCAAAGGAATTGTAAAGGTACTAGTGGATGGATATGAGACTACAAAGGCTTCAGAATAGAAAGAATACGGTCGTTAATAAACTTTACACTGTTATAAAAGCCTTGTTTTTTCGTGAAATCATAACACGCTACGGCCGTCATGGAATTGGTATGGCTTGGGTGATATTTGAGCCAATAATCTTTATCGGACCAGTATTAGTATTTTGGTTATTGATAAACCACCATTTTGATAAGAGAATCCCACTCGTTGAATTTCTGCTTACCGGTTACCCACCATTTGTTCTTTGGCGGAACTGTGCATCAAGATCGATTATGGGAATTAGTGCAAACGGCGGATTGCTCTATCACCGCCAAGTTGCTGTTATCGCAATTGTTTTGGCAAGAGCTTTTCTTGAGATTGTCGGGGGTATTGGCTCAATGGTAATAATCTATTCGTTTTTAATACCTCTGGAAATTGTGTCATTTCCCGCAGATTTTCTCTTATATCTCTGTGGATGGTTTTACATGGCTGCTTTTGGTGCTGTAAGTGCGATTCTTTTTTGTGCCATGTCTGAAGTATCGGAAACATTTGAAAAAATATTGCATCCTGTATTGTATCTAATGATGCCGATCTCAGGTGCGTTTTTCATGGTATCATGGCTACCAAGTTCTGTAAGCGACTATGCATTGCTGAATCCAATAACGAATGGTTTTGAAATGATACGTGATGGATATTTCGGAGATCGTGTGCAAGCTCACTATAATGTGGGTTATGCCTTAAGTTCAGTGATAACAATTGCATGTATTGGACTCCTGTTTTTAAATAGAGTACGACGAAATATTCGAATTGAATGATGAAAATTGCTATTCAAAATGTAACAAAAATATACGGCACATTCGCAGGTAGAACACTTGTATTGGACTGTTTAACTTTAACGATAAATGAGGCTGACAAAATTGGACTTCTGGGTCGTAATGGATCAGGAAAGTCAACGTTGATGAAACTTATTGGTGGAGTTGAGTATCCATCAAGTGGCCGCATAAGTTCAAACATGACAATTTCTTGGCCAATGGGTTTTAGCGGGGCCTTCCAGGGATCACTCACAGGTCGTGATAATGCCCGATTCATTGCACGTATTTATGGTAAAAAAATTGATGAGATAATTGATTTTGTTGAAGATTTTGCTGAGCTTGGCAGTTACATGAAGATGCCGGTAAAAACGTTTTCTTCGGGCATGCGGGCTCGTCTTGCGTTTGGCTTATCGCTTGCAATCGATTTTGATTGCTATCTTATTGATGAAGTTATTTCGGTCGGGGATCAAAAATTTCAACAGAAAAGTCACTACGAACTTTTCCAGAGGAAGAAAGACCGCACACTGATCATTGCTTCACACGATCCCAACATCATCAAAGCTTATTGTAATAAGGCTGTTGTACTCGATAGGGGGAAAGCTCGAATTTTTGATGATATTGACGAAGCTTTGGCGGTTTATACTGCCTTGTAGGCTGTGTTGAACCGGACCGGGATTGTCGGAGGCTCCAATTCTTGAGAAGAAGGAGCCGCTATGAACACTATAAAACCCCCAAAGAAACGTCCCAATTATGCGCCTGAGGTGCGCCAACGTGCGGTTCACTTGCAAAGATCCGGTCGAAGACGCCGAGCAGCGACCAGCGGATGAAGCGGTTGTACAGAGTCTTGTGCGGCCCGTAGGACTTGGGCGCGTTCTTCCACCGCAAGCCGTTGCGGATGACATAGACGATCCCGCTCACCACCCGGCGGTCATCGACGCGGGGAATGCCATGTGAAAGCGGAAAATGTGGCGATATCCGTGCCATCTGGGCTTTGCTCAACAAAAACATGTCGTTCATCAGAGCCTCCTTGTCCGGAGGCAGTGAATCAAATTGCAAACTGATCCGCAACCAAATTAATGGGTCCTGACCCTAGTTATATGTTATGCAAAATTATACTTAACGAAGGTACCTCAATAGGCTATGCACGTTGGAGGTGATGTAATGATAAATAAAGACGAGGATACAACACGGCAATTGCGGGCGCCTGTGAGGCTTTTGCGGCCAACACCATTGCGGACTGTTACGGATACACTTGAGAGTGACAAGCCACGTAAGCCTAACTTCTTGCGCCGCTTTATATTAAACCGTCGTTGGTTTCACCTTGTGGTTACATTGCCGGTTGTTACAAGTGCGGTTTATTTCGGATTTTTTGCATCTGACCAATTTGTGTCTGAGTCAAAATTTATTGTGAGAAGTAGATCACAACTTGGCGCACCTTCGGGTCTTTCCCAATTTTTGAGCCTGACAGCTTTAAGTCGTTCGCAAGATGAAAGCTATACGGTTCAGGACTATATACAGTCACGCGATGCGATGCTGAAAATTGACAAAACCATTGATCTGCGAGGTATATACAGGCGAGAAGGCGTTGATTTTCTTTCAGGCTTTACTGAGAATATTTTTGGCAATACGAATGAAGATTTGCTGAGTTACTATCGCCGTCAAGTCAATGTCATAATTGATAGTCAGACGGGTATAAGTACGCTACATGTTTTCGCCTTTGATGCTGAGGACGCACGCAGAATCAATGATGCATTGTTGGGGATGAGTGAAAGCATTGTTAATAAACTCAACGACCGGGCTGACGTTGATTCTTTGAACCTTGCAAAGTCTGAGGTAAAAATTTCCGAAGCGCGCGTTTCTGCCGCAAGTCGTTTGGTAACTCAATTTCGCAATTCCGAATCAACGCTTGATCCAGCCAAAGGATCTCTGATGGTTGTCGAAATTGTTTCCAAACTAGAAGCCAGCCTTTCTGGGCTTAAATCCCAGATAACCGAGCTAGAAAATTCTGGCCAAAGTAATAACCCTCGGCTGCCATCTCTTCGTAGCAAGGCAAAGGCTCTTGAAGATCAAATCACAGAACAGCGTGGACGGCTCACGGGTGATGCCAGTGTGGTGCCAGAACAGATTGAAAAATATGAAGGACTTTTGCTTGAAAAGGAATTCGCGGAAAAAGCCTTGGCATCAGCAACTGCCTCTCTTGAAGCAGCTCGTATTGAAGCACGTCGGCAAAATCTCTATCTCGTACGCGTAGTCGAGCCGGATCGCCCAGACGAGGCGCTATATCCACGGCGGCTTCGAAACGCCCTTACGGTTGCTGTAACCGCATTGATGATTTATGGGCTTGGCGCGCTACTTTTAGCCGGTGCCAAAGAACACATGGACTAGATGTTCAGTCTGACCTGCCACTAAGGATTTCGTCCAAAAGCAATTAGAGTCCGGCCCTGAAGAAGGGGACGGACGATGAAGAAGAAGCGGTTTACGGCAGAGCAGATCATTGCTGTTCTGAGGGAACACGAGGCCGGGATGAAGACGGGCGACCTGGCCCGCAGGCACGGCATCTCTGAGGCTACGCTGTATAATTGGAAGGCCAAGTTCGGCGGCATGGATGTGTCGGAGGCGAAGCGGCTGCGGGCTCTTGAAGACGAGAACGGCAAGCTGAAGCGGTTGCTGGTCGACAGCATGCTGGACAACGCGGCGCTGAAGGATCTTCTGTCAAAAAAATGGTAGGGCCTGCCGCCAAGCGTGAAGCTGTCGCTCATCTGCACGACGACCACCAGATGAGCGAGCGCCGGGCCTGCAAACTGATCAAGGCAGATCGTCAGATGGTGCGCTATCGCTCCACACGACCACCTGAAACGGCCCTGCGGACAAGGCTGCGGGAGCTTGCCAATGAGCGCCGAAGGTTCGGCTACAGGAGATTGTTCATCATGCTGAGACGCGAGGGCGAAGCATCGGGCATCAACCGCATCTATCGGCTGTACCGCGAGGAAGGACTTGGCGTGCGCAGGCGAAAGTGGCGCAAACGCGCGGTTGGCGTACGTGCCCCCATTCTTGTCGAGGCAAGACCCAATGCAAGATGGTCACTCGACTTTGTGCATGACCAGATGGCCAATGGCCGGAGGTTCCGTGTGTTGAACATCACCGACGACATCACCCATGAATACCTGGGTGCCATCCCTGACACCTCGATCTCAGGCAAGAGAATTGCGCGCGAACTCACCACCATCATTGAACGCAGGGGAAAGCCTGGCATGATTGTCAGCGACAATGGAACTTAACTCACCTCCCATGCCATCTTCGCATGGTGCAAGGACCACAAGATTGACTGGCACTACATCGCCCCGGCAAGCCGATGCAGAATGGCTATGTCGAAAGCTTCAATGGCAAGATGCGCGATGAGCTCCTGAATGAGACGCTGTTCTTCAGTCTCGATCACGCAAGATCAATCATTGCTGCGTGGAAGGAGGACTACAACACCACACGACCACACTCGTCACTGGCCTATCAGACGCCAGCGGCATACGCCGGAAAATTTGCCGCAACAGGCTATCATGCTACGCCCCTCCGGGGCTCCGCATGCCAGCCTGTTGCAAAACCCGCCCAACCGGACTTACGTAAGCGTCCGGTCTGACCTGCCTTGTTTGATTTTTGCGAATAGGATTGAAGGAACGTGATTGAGACGGTGATTGTGTCGTCTCTTGAATGGTTCTGTGCCTATGTCTGGACATATCTCTAGAGACAACATCATTGTTGTTGAGACGCGTCGTCGCTGGACTGATGACGAGCGGCGTCAGGCTGTCGAGGAGACGCAGCATTTGCCTGTGTCGGTTGTGGCAAGGAAGCTCGGGATGGCCAAGAGTTTGCTGTTTCGCTAGCGTAAAGAAGCAGGGCTTACGGGCAAGCGTCGACAGACCGACGATCCAAGAGGATCGCGGCTTGTTGCAGGCTTTGTTCCGGTGCAGATTGCGACAGTGCCTGCGGTAAAATGTGCTGGCAACTTGTGTTCACCCCCGACATCGGTGCCTGTGACGCCTGAAGCGGGTAGTATTGAGATTGAACTGGTGGGTAGCATCAAACTTCGGGTGAGCGACACTGTGAAGCCCGAAGCTTTGCGGCAGGTGATTGCAGCACTTGAAGCCCGATGATTCCGGTTCCTGCGGGCGTCAGGGTGTGGCTTGCGAGCGGCCAGACGGATATGCGCGAAGGCTTTGGCGGATTGGCGCTGCTGGTACAGGAAGTCTTAAAAGCTGATCCGCATAGCGGGCATGTGTTTGTGTTTCGTGGCAAGCGCGGCGATTTGATCAAGCTGATCTGGCATGATGGGCACGGAGCCTGCTTGTTTGCCAAGAAGCTGGAACGGGGTCGGTTTATCTGGCCAACAACACAGGGCGATGCAGTCACTTTATCGGCGGCCCAGCTTGGCTATCTTCTGGAGGGTATTG
>JANOVC010000073.1:0-11363 GCA_031417195.1 Rhodobiaceae bacterium | reverse complement strand
TGTGATTGGAACAACCGGAATTGATGCGGGCGGAGACGAAAAAATCCGCAGCGCTTCCAAAACCGCGCGCATTGTGAAGTCCGGCAATATGAGTTTGGGTGTGAATATTCTGGCGTCCCTTGTGCGCAAGGCCGCAGCGGCGCTTGGCGAAGACTTCGATATCGAAGTCTTGGAAATGCATCACAAGCACAAGATCGATGCGCCATCGGGCACGGCCTTGCTGTTGGGGCAGGCGGCAGCGGACGGGCGCGGGATTGATTTGGCAAAACGCTCCGTGAGTGTCCGCGATGGACAAACGGGTGCAAGGCCCGTGGGCGATATTGGCTTTGCAACACTGCGCGGTGGCTCTGTTGTTGGCGACCACACGGTGATGTTTGCAGGTAGCTCCGAGCGCATTGAACTTTCACACAAAGCCGAGAGCCGCGATCTCTTCGCCTATGGCGCGGTGAAGGCAGCTCTGTGGGCGCAAGCGCAGAAGCCCGGATTTTATACAATGACAGATGTGTTGGGATTGGATTGAGATGAGCGGAACCCTTGTACTTGTGCGTCACGGCCAGAGCGACTGGAACCTGAAAAACCTGTTCACCGGTTGGAAAGATCCGGACCTGTCACCGCAAGGTGTTGACGAAGCGAAAGCCGCGGGCCAGCGCCTGAAAGCCAAGGGATTGAAGTTCGATATATGTTTCACGAGTGCCCTCACCCGCGCCCAGCACACGCTTGCAATCATGCTGGACGAATTGGGCCAGACGGGTCTGCCCGAAACCCGCGACCAGGCCCTGAACGAGCGCGACTATGGCGAGTTGACAGGCCTCAACAAGGATGATGCGCGCAAGAAATGGGGCGAGGAACAAGTGCTGATCTGGCGCAGGTCGTTTGACGTGCCGCCACCCGGTGGTGAATCGTTGAAGGATACACTGGCGCGCTCGCTGCCCTATTACATGCACATGATCCAGCCCCATGTGCTGTCCGGAAAATCCGTCTTGGTGGCGGCCCACGGCAATTCGCTGCGTTCACTGATCATGGCCATCGAGGGCCTGACGCCCGCACAGATATTGAAGCGCGAACTGGAAACCGGTGTTCCCGTTTATTACAAGCTCGGTGCAGACTCGCGGCCCATTTCCATTGAAACATTGAATGCCTGATGATCCGTACACTGAACATAGAAGAATATGAGGGCTGCATCCCAAGGCTTGCCACGTTGTTGATTGATGCGGTGGAGGGAGGTGCTGGCGTGAGCTTCATGGCACCCCTCGCACGGGATGTGGCGGAAGCCTTCTGGCGCAAGCAGGTCTCAGACATCGGATCATCGGCAACACTGCAGTTCGTGGCCGAGGAAAACGGCGTGATTGCCGGAACCGTGTTGTTGCAAAAAGCCTGGGCACCTAACCAGCCACACCGCGCGGAAGTGGCCAAGCTTTTGGTGCACCGGGATTTCCGCCGCAAGGGAATGGCGACGCAGTTGATGCAAGCGCTGGAAGGCAAGGCTCGCGCGCTGGGCTTGAAGCTCATCACGTTCGATGCCGTGGCCCATGGCGATGTTGAAAAATTCTATCGTGACCTGGGCTACATCTTTGCAGGCACCATTCCAAACTACGCCTATGCCAATGGCAAGCTCGACGATACCGCCCTTTTCTACAAAGACCTCACGTAGGCTGAACACCTGCTTCCCAGCCGAGGATGGCGCGCTTGCGCGTGAGGCCCCAGTGATAGCCACAAAGCCCGCCGGATTTTCCCAATACGCGGTGACAGGGCACCACGAAGGAAATGGGGTTCTTGCCCACCGCCGTTCCCACCGCCCGCGCTGCCGAAGGCTTGCCCAGATGGGCGGCGATATCGGAATAGGTGGAGGCCTTGCCGAAGGGAATGCGCAGCAGGGTTTCCCACACACGGATTTCAAAATCTGTGCCGATGAACACCACGCGCAACGGCTGCTCCGATGACCAGTTCTGTGATTCAAATATTCGCGTTGCATATGGTGCGGTGGTTTTCGCATTTTCCGTATAGGTTGCCTCGGGCCAGCGCGACGACATATCGGCAAGGGCGGACTTCTCATCGCCTTCATCAGCAAAAGCAAGCCCCGCAAGGCCGTCATTGGTGACAAGAATAAGCGCGCGGCCAAACGGGCAGTCATGGAAGCCATAGGTGATGTTCAGTCCGCGCCCGCGCAGTTTGTAAGCGCCGGGCGACATGCCTTCATGGGTCACAAACAAGTCATGCAGGCGGCCCGGCCCCGAAAGACCGAGTTCATATGAGGCGTCCAGAATGGATGCGGAATCGCGCAGCAACCCGCGCGCATGATCCAGCGTCACGGCCTGCAGAAAAGCTTTGGGGCTAAGACCTGCCCAGCGCGTGAACAGGCGTTGCAGATGCGTGGTGCTGAGGCCCGCCTGGTCGGCCAGCGTTTCCAACGAGGGCTGGTCCCGCCAGTTCTCGGAGATGAAGGCCAGCGTGTGCTTGACGAGCCCGTAATCGGTTGTGTGCTTTTCCATGGCACAAAACTAAACCCGATGGACGGCCAGAGCCACCCGTTTCTTGCTCAGAAATGCGGATTTATAAGAGCTGCTTTCAAGGCATGGGCAAAGGCCTGGCGCTCCGGTGGTGACAGGAACCGCGCGATTTCCATGCGCTTGTCGGATGCGCGTAAATACAAGGGACCGATGAGTTCGCGCACCTTGTCCTCTTCCAATTCAACGCGCACCCAGCGGCGGACAAAACGGTGTTTCTGAGGGGCGTGTTTTTCCGACAGGCGCTCCAGCACCACCTCGTCTTCTGTAATCTCAATGTTCTCTGCGATGCGCGCATCGGCATAATTACGCTGGAACGCCCACCACAGTAATGCCACATCCACACCCATGAATCCCACAACCGGCCACGCGCCGATCAAATAGAGGTAGACACCCGGGACAAGATTCAACAGCACGACCGCTGTCATCAGCGCGAGGAAACCGCCGCGCGACAGGGAGCGATGCGGCGTGAGCGTGGCGCGCCAGTATTTCGGAATATTGTGGTCCATGCTATGTCTCCAAACAATAGGAACTATTGAGCAGGTGAATGATGGGAAGAGCAAGACGCGTGTCGTCGCAGCAGATCGAAGAGGTTTTCCGCCGCTTCCATGCGATTGAACCGGAACCGAAGGGCGAGCTTGAATCCGTCAATGCCTTCACCTTTCTGGTGGCCGTGGTGCTGTCGGCACAGGCAACGGATTTGAGCGTGAACCGTGCCACAAGGGCACTCTTCAAAGTGGCAGACACACCTGAAAAAATGGCGGCGTTGGGTGACGAAGGCATCCGTGATTACATCAAAACCATCGGCCTGTTTCGCGGCAAGGCGTGGAATGTGTTTGCGCTGTCAAAAGCGTTGATTGAGAGACATGGAAGTGAAGTGCCGAACAACCGCGAGGCGCTGGAAGCCCTGCCCGGCGTGGGCCGCAAGACAGCCAATGTGGTTCTGAATATTGTGTTCGGTGAACCCACGATCGCCGTCGACACACATTTGTTCCGGCTCGGAAACCGCATGGGACTGGCACCGGGCAAAACGCCGATTGTGGTTGAGAAGGGCCTGTTGAAAGCCATCCCCAAACCTTATCTTCGCCACGCGCACCACTGGCTCATCCTGCACGGCCGCTATATCTGCAAGGCACGAAAGCCTGAATGCTGGCGGTGTCCCGTCAGCGATCTCTGTCCCTTCAAACCGCAGACGCCCGCGCCTGTTTGAAGATGTGCACGAAATAGGATGTTGAAAACAGCGGCACCACCAGGTTGACGATGGGAATGATTGATAGCAGCGCCGGCACAAAGCCCGCCGCAAAAACCCGTGGCGTGTTCATCTTGCGGAAGGCGCGGGCGTCATCAACATCCATATGGCGCATGGCCACCATTTCAAAATATTCGCGGCTCAGCAGATAGGCATTGGCAACCACCAGTGCCACCACGCCAATGCCCGTGAACACCAGTGGCAAGACGGCAAGGTTCACCAGGAGAATGACGGCGGCAAACTGCAGCGACGTTGACATGGCGCGAAAGCCTGACAGTGGAATGCCTTTTATATCTTGCGGATAGTGCCGCTCCTCTACGCGCTCCGCGATGGTATCAAGATAAAGCCCGGCAAAAATCGCCGTCACCGGCGACATCATGAAGAAAAAAGCCACGAGCAAGCCAAGCCCTGCACCAATTGCCGCCAGCGTTTGCGCCCAGCCCCATGGAATGAGCGTGAGCGAACTCAACAGCACTTCGACACCCACCAATATGGCAACGAACAGGCCCAGTGTCATGCCAACGGCTTTGAACAGTACATTGCGAAAATCACGCGACATGAGGTCGCCCAAGGCTTTGATGGCTGCTGAAAACATGAGAGCTTAGGTAAGGCTTCGCGCTTGCCTCTGCAAGGGGCATGGGCTAGGCAGCGTGTCAAAACAGGGGTTTACAAGATATGCCGCAAGCTGAAATAGACGTGCTCACCATTGGCAACGCCATTGTCGATGTGCTCGCCAGGGTAGATGACGCCTTCGTTGAAAGGAATGGTTTGGTCAAGGGCTCCATGAACCTGATCGACGAAGCCCGTGCCGAAGAGCTCTATGCCAGCATGGGACCAGCCATTGAAATCTCCGGTGGTTCGGCGGGTAACACGGCAGCGGGTGTTGCCTCCTTTGGTGGCAAGGCGGCGTACTTCGGCAAGGTGAAGGCAGACCAGCTCGGCGGTATCTATGCCCACGACATGCGCGGCCAGGGCGTGCGCTTTGAATCGAAAGCGGCAACCGATGGCCCCGCCACGGCACGTTCCTTCATTCTGGTCACCCCCGAAGGCGAGCGCACGATGAACACCTATCTCGGCGCGTGCGTCAATCTCAACGCATCGGACGTTGATGAAAAAATCGTCTCCGCCGCGAAGGTCACATACATGGAAGGCTATCTCTGGGACAAGCCGGAAGCCAAGGAGGCCTTCAAGCTTGCCGCAAAGCTGGCGCGCAAGGCAGGCAGACTTGCGTCCATCACCCTGTCGGATTCCTTCTGCGTTGAACGCCACCGCGACAGTTTTCTCGAACTCATCCGCAATGACATTGACATTGTGTTCGCCAATGAAACCGAACTCAAGTCGCTCTACCTCACGCAGAATTTTGACGGTGCGTTGCAGGCCCTGCGCAAGGACTGCAACATTGCAGTGGTCACGCGCGGCGCACAGGGCAGCGTCGTGGCCCATGGTGAAGACGTGGTGGTGGCACATGCCGTTGCCATTCCAAAGGTGGTTGACGTAACAGGTGCTGGCGATCTCTATGCATCAGGATTTTTATTCGGCTTCACGCAAGGCTTCGACAACGCCAAGTCAGCCCAACTTGGAAGCCTCGCTGCAGCAGAGGTTATTTCCCACGTGGGTGCGAGGCCAGAAGTGAATCTGCGCAAGCATGCGGAACAGGCGGGGTTGTTGTAGGGTGCTTTAAACCCCCTCAACCAAAACAACATCCGCTTCACCTGCACCCATGCGCTTGGCTTTCGCAGCCTGGTATTCCGCTGAGTTGTAACAATCGATGGCAGCCTGCAATGACGGAAACTCGATCACCACATTGCGCGCGCGGCCATGGCCTTCCATCTGCTGGTGCGCGCCGCCGCGTGCCAGCATCACCGCACCGAATGTCTTGAAGGGTTCAGCGGTGGCATTTGCATAGAGCTTGTACTGATCGGGATCAGTGACGGTGACATGGGCAATCCAATAGGCTTTCGGCATGTGTCCTCGCATGTTGTTGGGTTTGTTGTCTTGTCAATTTATGCGATATGGATTTGGATTCTCCAAGGCCAATTCGAGTGCTTCATGCGGATTGACGTTGAGGCCGAGGAACACACGCATGGCAAGAAGGTCGACGAGACCCAAGAGATGGCTTGCTTGGTTCATTGCAAGTTGCCTCGGGTCAGTTTTTTCGCGCGGTCCGTAAAATGTAAGTAATGCCTCTGCCAAATCCATTTCCGCGGCTTCTATGTTTTGCCTCACCAGTGCTGCGATTGTCGGATTGCGCGCGGCTTCAGCGACGATTTCCGCTGTCAGCGCAAACATCGAGGCTTCACTGCGCAGCGCCACCTCCTGCTCAAGGAACGCGAGGAGTGTTTCTCCCGTCAACCCATCAGCGACGAGGCTACCAAGGCGCTGGCCGAATTCCCCGCTGTCGGCCCCTATTGCCGCCGCGACGATGGCCGCCTTGTCGTCGAAATAGCGATATAAAAGACCAAGGCTGACTCCAGCCTCCGTTGCGATGTCGCGCATGCTGGCAGCGCTAAAGCCGGTCCTCACAAAACAGCGGAGTGCGGCTTCGAGGATGTCCTGCGCGCGGCTGTCTTTCAGGTTTTGGTTGGTTTTTCGCAATTTCATTCCTTTTGCATTATTTAATGAACAATCGTTCATTTTATGTTGACACGTCCTTTCATATCACATAATGAACGATTGTTCAATTTACGAAAGCACTGCCATGAGCCTGCTTGATATCCTGTCCAACATCGCCATCGTCTTTGGCGCATCATTCTGTCTGTTCCTGCCCTTGGAGTTGTGGAAGCGAAAACAGGACGGCACGCTGACGTGGACATCCGTTGCGGAAATGGCGGCGAGTGCCAGCCCGCTTCTCGGCGTCATCGCTCTCAATGGCTTGGTGGTGGCCTTCATCGCTGGCCTGTTTACATTTTTTTCCGCATTGGTTCCCTGGTCGGTTGAAACGTCTTTTGCGTCTGCTGCCGTTTGCCTGGTGCTGACTGACTTTCTCTATTTTACCGATCACTATTGTGGTCACCGGTTCCGCTTCTATTGGGCCATCAGCCATTCCGTCCACCACAGCTCTCCGCAATTTGATCAGACAACGGCATTGCGCATTTCAGCCGTGGATGGCTTCACCTCACCCTGGTTTCTCGCACCGGCACTCCTGATCGGATTTGATCCGCTGCTGATTCTTGCCTGCTACGGCGTTGTGCTGGCCTATCAGCAATGGATTCATACCGAGACGATTGGCAGCCTTGGAATCTTCGACGCCATCTTCAACTCCCCGTCAAATCACCGGGTTCACCACGGGTCCGACGACATCTATCTCGACCGGAACTATGGCGGCATCCTCATCATTTGGGACAAGATTTTTGGAACCTACCAGCACGAGGAAAGAAAACCGACATACGGCCTTGTCACGCCGCTGGATAGCCTGAACCCCATCGAAGTGCATCTGCACGAAGCCAGGAAACTGGTGCGTGATGTCCGCGCATCCCGGTCGTGGCGCGAGATCAGTCATCACTTGTTTGCCCGTCCCGGCGAACCCTTCGCATGGGCTGGCCCGAAACATGGTGATGAATGAACGGTCTCTTCACCCGCGGTGAGACTGCGCGCATCGCCTTCACATATGGCCTTCTGGTTCTGGAAACGCTTTGCAATCTGGCACTGCCAGCCCTTGTTGGCCTTGCCATTGACGGCATCATCCGCCGCGACTTTGCCGAGCTCTATCTCCTGATTGCAGGCATTGCTGCGCTGATCCTGTCCGGTTCGTTTCGGAAGGTTTACGATACGCGCAATTTCGGACACATCCAGACGCGGCTTGCCCTGTCAATCGGGGCTCAGGCAATACCATCCACGCGCAAGATTGCCCGGGTGCGCCTGATCGACGATCTCGGCCAGTTCTTCGACACGTATCTGCCACAAGCCATCGGCGGCTTTATCTCGACCATTGGCGCGGTTGCCGTTCTCTTCCTCTATGACTGGAAGGTGGCATCCGCTTCCGTGGCCACGGTTGCGGCCATCCTGCTATTCACGGCACTGGTGTCGCGCCGCACGTCAACGCTCAACTTCCGCATCAATCGCAGAATGGAAAGTGAGGCATCAATCCTGCAAAACCGGCCGCCTCATGCGTTGCTGCGGCACATGGATGTTCTGCGCCGCCTTCGCAACAGTCGCTCTGACGCTGAAACCGTGATGTTCGCTGGCGGCTGGGTTGCAATCACCGGTCTCATCGTTTTCAGCATCATCCTCTCGGCCCGAAGCGGTGCAACGGCCGGCCATATTTTTGCAATCCTGTCCTATGTCCTCGCGGTCGCTGAAGGGTTTTCCGTACTGCCGCCCATGATCGAACGCCTCACACGAACCCGCGACGTCATCCGCCGCATCCAGAATGAATAGGACCGGTCACCGAAATGCAGGAAATCCAGTAGGCGTTGAGCATTTTTATCCCCATCAAGATTGATATTTCAATCAATAACTGTTATGGATTAACGATTGTAAGAGGAAATGTGATGGCCATCAGCGCAGAAGTCGGTGCGAAGCTGGAAAAATATGTGGCAAAGTTGGTTGATTCCGGTCGCTATAATTCCAAGAGCGAAGTCGTGCGGGAAGGCATTCGTCTGGTGCAGGAGCGTGAGCAAAAACTGGCGGCTTTGGATGCCTCCATTGCGCGCGGTTTGGCCGACGCGGATGCAGGCAGGCTCATCCCGGCCGAAGACGTTTTTGGTAAACTCAAAGCCAAATACCGCGCCATGAAATGAAGCTGTTCATAACGTCGGAAGCGCGGCGTGATCTCGAATCGATTGGCGACTGGATTGCAAACGACAGTCTCTTGCGCGCCGTCACCTTTGTCGAAGAGCCTGAAGTGTCGTGTGGTGAAATCCTGCTATTTCCGGAAAAATATCCAATCGCAATTCGCTATGAGAAAATGGCGCTTCGGCGGAAGGTTCACGGAAACTATTTGATCTTTTACCGTGTGGTCATGGATCAGGTTCAAATCATTCATATTCTTCATGGCGCTCGTGACTATGATGCGCTGTTGTTTCCATTGGCGTGAAAGTGCAACTTCACTGTGAAGTCGTCATGACGGAGATGGTCCGCACCAAGATGGACATTGTACCCGTCCTCTGCATACCCCCAAACCGTTATGCCCGCGCAGGCGGGCACCCAACTGTCGCTTTGTCAGTTAAGTTGGTTTCCCGCCTGCGCGGGCATGACGGTTTATGTACTGAGTGATTTCAATTGATTGTAGACTCGGACAACCAGCGCCTTGGCAAACTGTTTGGCGATGGCGCAACACCATGGCTCCGCATGCAGGCCGCCCACGATACGTGGCATGCAGAACGCTCTATTGATGTGAAGTCAATTCCGACGATTGGGGCGGCTTAGAACTTATCCGTAAATAATATTTTTCCCTGACTTGCTGCGACAACGGCGTAGAGCGATGGTTGCGGCGGCGAGGTGGTGCAGGGCGAGGCAGTTTGCGGTTGTCTTTTCGTAACGGACTTTGAGCTTGCGGAAGTTGTTGAACCAGCTGTGTGACACCTCGACAATCCAGCGGCGCAGCTTGAAGCGCTTGTTCTTCTTGGCCTTGATCTCTTCGCCGCGTGGACGCACATGTGGGATGTAGCCATGGGCACGGATGATGGCTTCGGCTTTTTCGCCAACATAGCCCGCATCAGCGCATAGGTTCTCCACCATGGTTTTGGCGCTGTCAGGCTGATGGGCGATCTTGCTGTTGAGCACGGCTTCCAATTGGCTAACGTCGTGGCGGTTGGCTCCGACCAGCGTGAGACCAAGAGGCACGCCCTTCTCATCCACCGGCAGATGTCGTCCTGTGCCGTTTTTTTCCCCGGTCTGTCAGGTTTCTGCCCACGCCATCGTTGCCAATCGGAGCCTTGAACTTCGCGCCGTCAATGGCTTGCCAGCGCCAGCCAATACCCTTCTGCTCGTCGTACAGCGCAACGCCGCGCTCCCACAGCGCCTTGAAAAATCCCGCTTCACGCCACTCCTGAAAATACTTGTGCACGGAACTGCTGGCTCCGAAAGTTCTTGGAAGCGCTTTCCATTGGATGCCTGTGCGCAAAACATACACGATCCCTTCAAACACAAGCCGGGATTCCAGCGGCTTGCGGCCACCCCCGGCTTTCCTCTCATATTTCTTCTTGCGGCTTCGCCGCTTGCGTTCAGGAACCAACGGAGCGGCAATCGCCCAAAGCTCGTCCGTCACTTCCCACGACTGCTCACGCTTCTTGGCTTCCGGCATGATTCTCTCCAATCACGCCATTCCCAATCAAAATGGTAAAAATATTATTTACGGATAAGTTCTTAAAATCTTATTCGGCTAACAGCAACTCCGCTATCTTATCCAATTCAGCTTTTCTCTTTTGCCAATCGGCGCAGTATTTGCCCAGCAAAGCATAGAACCGCCTACTGTGATTGTGTTCTTTAAGGTGACAAATTTCGTGGATCAAAACGTAGTCGATGCACTGCCTTGGCGCTTTGATAAGTGCTGGGTTTATGTTGATCGAGCCCTTCGGGGAGCAGCTTCCCCATTGCATTTTCATAGGTGACAATTTTACTTTTGGGACTTCTGACAGCCAATCGAAATGATCCATCAGAACTTCGATGCGACGGTTCAAATAATCACGTGCAAGCTTAGAGTACCATTGTTTAAGTCGACGTTTAACAAGCGCGCGATCTTGCATTGAGACGTGGATCTGAATGATCCCCCTGAAAAGTTTTACCGGCGTTTCAGATCGTCCGACCTTCACACGTAAGGGATAACGACGTCCAAGATAGAAATGTGTCTCGCCACTGTTATATTCGCGAGGAAGTGGGTGCGCGATACTCCGCTTTGCTGAATCTTGATTCTGAAAAATCCATCTTGCGCGCTTCTGGACAGCCACTTTAACTTTTGCCAACGGGCAGTCAGGGGGCGCTTCGACGATAACTTTTCCGTCAGGAGCAACGTGGACAAGAATACTTACCTTTAGCCTTTCAGTTTCTTCGACACTATACCGAGTGGTCCTTTCTCCATATTTTAGGAGAAGGCTTGTCATGGCTTGCGATCCCTGCTGAGGCCAATTCGAGTCACTGCAACAATCTGCTCAGTAGCCTCTTTTGCAGCATCAAGGCCAATGAGGCCGAACAATTTTGGAAGAAGCATTTTCCGAATGGCCGCTTCAATATTTGGAGGGTTGAGTGAGTTTTCGGCAATAGAGATTTGAACATCCTTCTCGATACTGATGGCAGCGTCGATGAAGTTTCGCCTTTCTTCCACAAGTGCGTGTGCATCTCCGGCAATCATTCTTAGTATGCCGAAGTAAGCGCTTGCATGTCTCATTCCAGACAACTCTTGAGGCGCGTCATTGACATCTCTCGTGCTGACACGCTGTTCCAAGTCTTTGAAAATTGCATATTGCTTAAGAGGGTATCCAAAATATGCGGACGCTTCTTCAATTGCTTTTCGCAGGAGGTCGGAAAAGTATTTTTGGGCATAAGGATCGTCGCCAAGTTGCTGTTCGATTGTCCGCGTCAACCGGCTCTTTATGATGTCCGTTTCATTTTTCGTCTTTTCTTCACCCCACTCTTCTGGTTCCTGCTTTGAACCAAGACTGATGACGTCAATA
>JANOVC010000072.1:0-73089 GCA_031417195.1 Rhodobiaceae bacterium | reverse complement strand
ATGGAAACGTCATCGTTAGCCATTGAGCTGCAGCCGGAGTATTTGTTTGAGCGGGCCAGACGGATATGCGCAAAGGCTTTGGCGGATTGGCGTCGTTGGTGCAGGAAGTCCTCAAAGCTGATCCGCATGGCGGACATGTGTTTGTGTTCAGAGGCAAGCGAGGTGATTTGATCAAGCTGATCTGGCATGATGGGCAGGGGTCATGCTTGTTTGCCAAGAAGTTGGAACGCGGGCGGTTTATCTGGCCAAGTCTCCAGGGTGCCACACAGGGCGATCCAGTAACTTTATCTGCAGCACAGCTGGGGTATCTTCTGGAGGGTATTGACTGGCGGGCTCCGATCCGGACGCAAAGGCCGGAACTGGCGGGGTAAACTGATCGCGCCCAATGTTATGACGGCATGGCACGACAATTTGACTCAGCGACAGAATGTACAAACGCGGATCGCCCTCGCATACGGCTAGGGTTTTGCCATGGAGATTGACCATGGAGATTGATCCCAACCATCTGCCGACAGATATGAGCGCACTGCAAGCGCTGGTGCGGCAACTGTTAGGCACAGTCCAATCGCAAAGCCTGAAGATCGCCGAACTTGAGGCCCATATTGCCAAGTTGAAGCGGTCGCAATTTGGGCAATCATCTGAGAAAGTCGCCCTCGAGATCGAGCAACTGGAGCAGGAACTCGATGCGCTGCATGAGGAAGAAGCGGTTCAGGCCCTCATTGAGAAGCCTTACCGGAAAGCTTTGCCAGAACACCTGCCGCGCCAAATTGAACTGCATGAACCTGCCTGCACCTGCCCGAACTGTGGTGGTGCGATGCGCAAGCTGGGTGAGGATATCACCGAAGTGCTGGTTATGTGCCCGCCTCGTTCAAGGTGATCCGGCATGTGAGGCCCAAACTGTCATGCCGCGCCTGCGAGACGATTGTGCAATTGCCGATGCCATCATTGCCCATTGAACGCGGAAAGCCGGGCTCCGGGCTTCTCGCTCATGTGCTGGTGGCAAAGTATGCTGATCACCTGCCACTCTATCGTCAGTCCGGCATCTATGCCCGCGAAGGGGTTGATGTGGAACGCTCAACACTGGCCGATTGGGTGGGCCGATCAACGGCGCTGCTTGATCCCTTGATTGCAGCTTTGCGCAAAGATGTTCTGACCTCGGACATTCTACACGGTGATGACACGCCGGTTCCGGTGCTGGCCCCGGGCATGGGTAAAACCAAGACGGGGCGCTTATGGACTTATGTACGCGATGGCAGGTCATGGGGTTCAGATCAACCATCTGCCTGCGCTTTCTTCTATTCGCCTGACCGCAAGGGTGAACATCCACAATCGCATCTCAAAAACTTCAAAGGCATTCTTCATGCTGACGGCCATGCGGGCTTTAATGCCATCTTCGAAACCGGAGCCGTAACCGAGGCAGCCTGCTGGGCCCATGTGCGCCGCAAGTTCTTTGATGTTCATGCCGCCACTGCATCGCCGATTGCCAAAGAGGCACTTGACCGCATTGCTGCGCTCTATGCCATTGAGGCCCAGATCAAGGCCAAGCCGCCGGATGAACGAAGACGGTTACGTCAGGAACAAACGGTACCGCTGATCGCAGACCTGAAGGCCTGGCTTGAAGCAACACTGCCCAAAATCTCGGGCAAATCCGAACTCGCCAAAGCCATGCGCTATGCCCTGTCGCGATGGCCAGCACTGTGCTGTTACGCAAACGATGGCCGCGTTGAGATTGACAACAATGCCGCTGAACGTTCCATTCGCGGCATAGCACTGGGTCGTAAAAACTATCTTTTTGCTGGATCTGATACTGGTGGAAACCGTGCTGCCGCCATCTATTCCCTCATTGAGACCTGCAAACTGAACGACATCGACCCGGAGGCTTACTTCCGCGACATTCTTGGCCGGATCGCTGACCACAAGATCAACCGCATCGCAGAACTCCTGCCGTGGAATTGGCAGGCGCGGCAGAATGTGCAACACTTAGCTCATGAACCAACAGG
Organism: Rhodobiaceae bacterium; assembly: GCA_031417195.1. Lineage (GTDB taxonomy): Bacteria > Pseudomonadota > Alphaproteobacteria > Rhizobiales > Aestuariivirgaceae > Aestuariivirga. The sequence continues at coordinate 71,089 of JANOVC010000072.1, read as the reverse complement.
ACCCTTCGGTTAATCATCCCATAGCGCACGTGGCCCGCCTGAAGATAACGCTTGATCACAGCAAACCCATGATCTTCAGGCGCATTGAGGTTCCACTGACGTCAACACTTCACACGCTGCATGAGGCAATCCAGGCTGTGATGCTGTTCGAGAACTATCACCTTTTCCGGTTTGACGTGGGCCCCCATAGTCACAAGAGGGGCCACGAGACCAGCTATGGCATTCCTGACCCTGACGGCTTCATGGACGTCATTGATGCCAAGCATGCCACCCTCGGCCAGTTGATTGAATCCGAGACGAAAAAGTTCACCTACACTTACGATTTTGGCGACGACTGGCGGCATACTGTGACTATCGAAGCCGTCACTTCGTCCGATCCTAAGCTTGCCTATCCGCGCTTTATCGATGGTGCCCATCGCGCACCTCCCGAAGACGTCGGCGGTGAGCCCGGCTTTGAACACTTCCTCACCGTCATGGCTGATCCCAGCCATCCAGAGCATGCTGACCTCAAACGCTGGTACGGAGCCCACTTCGATCCAACCGACATATCTCAAGCCAAAATAGCAGCCCGCTTGGCCAAAATCGCCAAAAGAAAGCCAAAGGCAAAGCCCCCTGCAACCACATCAAAGCGACAGCTTAATTGAACGCGGCCAACACCGGACGCTTACGGACTTACAAACGCCGAAGACTCTAAAAGCTGCTGGATGAAACTTCAGTGGCAGGTCAGACTGAACATCTAGAGCGTCGGACGGTCGATGTGAATCGAAAGGGGGTTCACAAATCAGTTTGAAGATGATTCAAGGTTTGCGGAGGACTTTGATCATGTCGCAAGCTTTGTCGAAACGAGAGCGTGAGTGTGTTGTCGGGTTTGTAGAAGATGGTCATTCGCGTCGCGAGGCTGCGCGCGTGTTCAAGACGGCACCGTCAACCACTGTCAGAATTGTCCGACGTTTCAGGGAAACAGGGAGCATTGATGCACGCCCTCGTGGTGGTTTTCGCCATGGCAAACTGCCGCCGCACCGGGACTTTATCTTGAAGACGGTGGCCGCCCAAAGCGACATCACCATGCCAGAACTGGCAGCTGTTTTGCTGGCTGAAAAAGCAGTCACGGTTGCTCCTGCCACGCTCTCGCGCTTCTTGATTGCCTGCGGGTTCAGCTTCAAAAAAAACACTTCGGGCGTCAGAACAAGACAGGCCTGACCTTATTCAGGCGCGGGCGGACTGGAAACAGAGCCGCCAGCCCAAGATGCGCGAACATCGGGGGCGGTTGATCTTTCTCGACGAAACCAGCACCAACACCAAGATGACAAAAGCCACGGGACGCTGCCTGAAAGGTGAGCGGTTGTTTGCCAAGGCTCCCTTTGGTCACTGGGGCACCCAAACCCTGATCGCAGGCCTCAAGAGCAATGGCCTTGTCGCTCCATGGGTCATCAATGCGCCGATGAACCGCATGATCTTCGATACTTATGTTGAAACCCAACTCACCCCCATCCTGAAGCCGGGTGATGTCGTCATCCTCGACAATTTGGCTGCCCACAAAAGTGAGCGCGCTGAAAGCATCGTCCGAGCCAAAGGCGCATGGCTGCTCTTCCTGCCGCCCCCGTCCTTCGACGGGGCAGGCTCTACAGCCCTGACCTCAATCCAATCGAAATGGCTTTCTCCAAACTCAAATCATGTCTTCGGAAAACTGCAGCCAGAACCATAGATGAACTCTGGAAAGCCATAGGCAATATTTGCAGTTTGTTCACGGACGAAGAATGCTCCAACTACTTCACCGCAGCTGGATATCGATTCAATTGACCATCCGATGCTCTAAGAGTAAACAAACTCAATAAGTCCTTCATCATGAAACAGTCTATAAACTTTGGGTTCCAGCGATCTAAATGGCATCGGATTTCATTTATAGGAAAACAAACATATCTAATGTTTGCAGGGTAGAAAGAGTTGTATGATGGAATGTAATTGTTTGTCCTTGGTCAATAAAGACTGCGTCTGTGCCAACCTGCGTTATATGTGAAAGTGTTTGCGACTGATTTGTATAACCGAAACCAGCGAGCTCAATATGGTCAATACACTCGAGCCCATAAACTTGATCACTGCCTTTTGAGCTTATATTGAACGCGAAAGTATCACTGCCCATGCCACCAAATAAGGTGTCATTTCCAGAACCACCATCCAACCTATCAGACCAGACTCCAGCCATATCGTGCATTAGGAAATCACGCAGACCTGTAGATGTGTTATTTATAAATTCAGCGGATTCTGAGAATCCGAGTACCACAGATACTTTTGTTGCACCACCATTTAGGGCATTTAACCAAGTAGCCAGACCAGTCGCATCAGGTGCCCGATGAAGCACGTTATTATAAAGCAAGTTAACAAACTGTTGATTGGTTAACGAGCCATATTGCGACTGAAACTCAGGCGAATTCAGGAAGCCAGATGCATCGGTGGCCAAAGACATGCCATTGTTAAGGGCAGATACATGATTTTTAAAGCCTCCTACGTCTGGCGCACGATTTAAAGTAGATTCATAAAGCCTGTAGACTTGACCCGAGTAATCCCTGGAGAGAACATTCTGAGAATAAACTTCAGTATCATAAAGTGTATCTGCCTTGAATTCGACGGATTCCGAAAATCCGGAAAGAACAAAAGCCTTTGATTCTCCATGCGTTAGTTTATCAACCCAGAAATTCAGGCCTGCAGTATCCGGGGTTCTGCTTAGTACATTCGCGTACAACAGAGTCACAAACTGTGTATCGGTTATTGCACCGTACTTTGCTTGAAACTCAAGAGAGTTTACAAAACTGCTGGCAACGGTCGCAATGGAGCCTCCACTTACTAGACTGTTTGTATGTGTAGTTAGCCCCGGAATATCAGGCTCCCGTTCAAGCGCAGCCTGATAAAGACGATAGACCGATGCTTGGTTTGCGGAGAGAAGCAAACCATCACCGCCATCAAGTACATCTGCACCCTGAAGACTTACAAGTGTATCCCTTCCGATACCACCCATGAGCACATCGTTCCCGGATGTGCCCATAAAGATATCACTGCCATCGGTTACGGTTACCGCAATGGCCTGAGTGTCACTTAACGCACCGTCTGAGACCCTGACCTGCACATCATAGATATTGTTGGCACCGACATCTGCAGGCGCTTCGAAGTTTGGAGCTGATACAAAACCCAAGACCCCAGTTGTTGCATTGATGGTAAACTTGCTCGCATCGGCACCGCCAACAATTGCATAACCCAGTACGGTTCCCGCATCCACATCTGTCGCAGTTATTGTGGTCACCGCAGTGACATTTTCAACAATGCTCACCAATGCTGTCGCGCCTGCGCCATTCGAAGTAATTGTCGGCGCACGGTTCGGTGGAGGCAAAACAATGTCAGGAACAAATACTTGTGATAAAATTGAACCGTTCGCGGCATATGTAATAGTAGACTCAGACCAAGTCTGGGTATTGTGAACATCATACTGGGTTACTGATCGCGTGCCGTTGTCATAATTAATGTCGTGCTCATATTTCAACCCGGTAACGTCATAGTAGTCCGTTTGATCAGTCCATAATGCCGAGCCACTGTCACTAACAATATTCAGCAACCGTTCAAAATTATGGCTAACCAGATCGAATGTAATAAAAACTCCAAGCTCGATAAGCGTATCAAACCCAGTGCCACCAGTCAGCAGTGTAAGATTATCGAGAGCGTCAAAATAGATTGTGTCATTACCGGCACCGCCGTTTAATATATCAACTCCAGCTCCACCGTTAATTGTATCGTCGCCACCGGCACCATTTATGATATCCGCTCCGCCGTTACCGAGGAGGATGTTACCGAGATCATTTCCAGTGATAATGTCGTTACCGGCACCGCCAGTCGCATTTTCAATGTCAACATCATAGGCAATGGCCAGATTTTTGGTCATGCCATTGACGCTTGAATATGATCCCGCTGCAAGATTAAGTGTCGAAGCCGTCGACCAGCCTGACAAATCAATTGTATCAATGCCATTTCCGTCCCAAATCGTAAGGATTGGGGAGGTATTCAGGTTGAAATTGTAAACCGAACTTCCGGCGTTGGAATTAAAGCCATAGGTCGTATTTCCGGCACGGGTTGTGTAGTCTGCGCCGTATAACTGCTGGATCGCCATAATATCATACACCATCGGTGTTTGGGCGTATTTTCCGGCCCAATTCGCTCCTGTGGAACTGGCGTTGAAATAGGACATGATCGTGAACTGGCGTGAATCTTCTGCATAGAGCCAGCCCGTTGAGGTGTTGCCATATATGGGCGAGCCGCCATTATATGTTCCGCCATGGTCAAGGCCGAGTGCGTGTCCGATTTCATGCATGATTGCCATGTAGCCATAAGCGCTTGATACCGGTGTGACGAGACTATTTGTGCCACTGTTGTAAGCCGGATTTAACCAAACGGAACCGCTGATCTTATCGTCAAAATAAGTCTCATTGCCAACTGCACCTGGATAATAGGCATGGGCATAACCAGTATCAGTGGTTGAGTTTGAAAACTTTATGTCTGCGGTGTTTGGCGAGCCAGTGAGCTCGGCAATTGAAGGCTTTATCAGGTCGTCCCAAAGTGACATTATCTCGCGTGTTGCTATTTTTTGGGCATTTGAAAAAGCGGACCAACCAGCGGCTTCGGTGGATCCCGTGGCAAAGCTGCTGCTTGTGGTAAATCCATAGCTTAAAGTTCTGGCAACAGTGCCATCTGCATTATACCAATAACTGTCGCTGTTGAGCTGGTTTACGAGGGCTGCGTTGAATCCTACTGGTGTGCCATTGGTCGCACCGCCAGAGGTGGTACCAAGTTCCATCGGAACCAAGTCCAAGGCATGCCAATCAACCAGCGGATTGCTTATACAAAGAATGCACATACGAGCCCCTCACATTACCAGTGATTGAGACTCTCCCCTCAACACCTTTGGATCAAATTCGAGTCTGCCAACTTATTGATAAGGTGTTAATTATGCTTGATCGGTGCACATGAAATTTTACAGACAATGAAGAAGAATCATTAAGGATGATTCTAACAAGCTAAAACAGTTGCCTGAGAATGAAGGCCAAAAAACGATGTTTTAGACGCATTTTAGACGCATTGTTGGATCGGGCAAACCAATCCGATCACGAAAATCTGACGAATACGTTTGAGCCATTAACATTAACATCCAACTATAAAACGGCTTAAATCAAAGTCCGACTAATTCAGAAGGCTCGGTGATTCGGTGATGCTGCAAATACGCGCGGTTTTCCCTCTCATGAATGACCAATTGGATCTCTGTTGTCTTCACTCCGTATAATGACCGATCTCAACATCAATAATGTGTAGCATCTCACTGCCTGGATTCTCCAAGTTGCAAATGGATCCCAAAGGAATATCGACATGTTCATTTACGCCAATTTCAATGCGTTCCCCGTGCCTCGTCACAATGCCTTTCCCTACGATGCACACCAAATGCCCCGTCCGAAACTCTTGGCGTTGCAACGGAAATTTGGCACGCGGATTTACGGCAATCTCTTTCACTTGAAATCCGGGGCCATGATGCAGGCTTTCGTACCAACCCCAATGCATAAAGACCTTTTTTGTTGATGTACCCTCGCTACGCCCCAAAGCCGCCAGTGCATCCACAGCCTTCTTTACATCCTGTGCACGTGAAAGCGGAGCAACAAGAACCGCATCCTTTGTTCCGATAGCTATCATTTTTTCAAGCCCCAGCCCGACAACAAGCGGCCCCTGGCTTTGTACAATACTATCTGTGCAGTCTGTTACGTGGACGTTACCGCGCGCAACAACACCTTTTCCATCCTTGTCGGATGCTTGCCAAACTGCTTCCCAATCACCCACATCGCTCCAGCCGAAGTCAGCAACAACCGTAGCAACATTGGCTGCTTTTTCCATGATCGCGTAATCAATGGAAATCGACGGGGCGCGGGAAAATTCTTTTTGGCTGAGCAGGAAACTTGAGGATTCCGATTCAGTCGGCAGTGCAGCCCTACAGGCCCCGAGCATGTCAGGTTGCAATGCTTCAAAATTTTTCAGCAAGACTGCCGCCTTAAACATGAACATTCCGCTATTCCATGCATAGTTTGCACTGGAAAGGAATTCTTGGGCTTTTTCGAGGTTAGGTTTTTCAATAAAGGCATCCAGCATGAATTGCTGCTTGCCTGTATCAATGGCGCTTCCCAGCTTGAGGTAGCCGTAACCAGTTGCGGGGCTGGTTGGCTTCATTGCAAATGTCACAAGATAGTTCTGGCCTGCGAGCTCTGCACCCGAAGCAACAGCCCTAGCAAATCCTTCCTCATCTGCAATGATGTGATCGGCTGGCAGGACAAGCATAATCGCCTCCGACCCAGATAGCCTTTCAATCATGAGGGCCGCCGCACAGAGCGCGGGAGCTGTATTGCGCCCTTCAGGCTCAAGCAACATTGATACTTCGGGCTGGCCTGCGGAAATCGCTTGCGCCTGTACAAGAAAGCTATGGGCGGCATTGCAAACGATGAGTGGTGCGTTCAGGCCCGGAACCACTTTCAACCTTTCAAATGTCGATTGTAACAGTGTTTGTTCATAGCCGATTACATCCACAAATGGCTTGGGCAATGTCTCGCGGGATTGCGGCCAAAGCCGCAAGCCTTTACCGCCCGCAATAATTACCGGAACAATCATGACTTTCATTAACTTACCCCATTCATGTTTTTCGATTGTTGCCGCTGTTGCCATTCTTCATAAAGTTTGCGCAAGGCAAGAGCCGCAGCCTCAGTATCCGGTTCAGCCCAAACGGCATTTTTATAACCGCGATACGGTCCTTTGGGGTCTCTCACGGGAACCAGATGACAGGGTACGAGATAACCATTTTCCGGTTTCATGAATTCCGCATTGGCAGACCAATCCGTTGCAACAACGGGGACACCCAAAGCCATGGCTTCGGCAATTGTCAGACCGAAGCCTTCCGCCCGGTGCAGGGAAACAAGCACATCAGCACACATGATCAATTGTATTTTTTCACGATGACTCAAAGACGATGTTAAAATTTTTACCCGCTTTACAGGCAGGCCCATAAGAATTACGCTTCCAAGTCTAACGTCATAATTTCGAAGCTTTAGAACCAGGGTCGCTTTATCACTTTCGGAAAAAGCTTTTTTAAATGCTTCCACCGCACCAGCAGGGTTCTTGCGATTGAAAGAGGAAAAACTATCTGCCAGCGCAATGACGATAAACTTACTGTCACTTAATCCGAACACCGAACGACGGCTGGCAATTTCGATTGGAATATCAATCTCTGGTATCTGAACATGAATTGGTGGAGCGTCATGTCGTTGTAATGCCTCCGCAACAAACCGGCTAGGAACCCAAATTTCATCGGTTAGAGGGAAACATTTTTGCCATCCTTTGGGGAAAACCGACAGCTCCCATGACCAATGTGCAATCACACGCCAATGCTTGTTGCCCTTTGGAAATACATCCATCAGCGCTTTTGGAAGATTAGGTCCATTCATCACGATAAGAACTGTACCCTCGTCCACATCCGGCAGCTTATCAATAAAATCAAAATCGCCTTTTATGTCTTGCTGCTTTAATAAAGGACTCAGGTTATAGGCAAATACATTTGGTCTTTGTTTTGAAAGGCGCAAAAATTCCAAGCGCGCAATTTCACCAATGCCGCTGCTGGTTTCAAACAATCCGGCAACCACCCATGGTGCTTGCGGTGAAGGCGCAATCCCCAATGCCTGTGGAGCCCGCACGAGGTCAAGTTCGCGAAAAACCCACTTTCTCGCGTTTAACGCCAACCGTCTCAACTTAAGGAAGATGTTCAACTTAGAGGTCCATCAATTGGAAAATTTGTTCAAATTTTCTGATTGTAAACCCCGACTTCGGGGTAACCTGCCAAGTGGGTTTCAATCACGCTGAAAATGTCTCGCATTTTTTTTTCCGAAACTGCGCTCTCACATACAATAACCAGTTCTGGTTTGTTTGATGAAGCCCTCACCAGCCCCCATGAACCATCGGAAAGCGTAAATCGAATGCCGTTAATCGTATTGATATCAACGATCTCGCAATCGGCAAGTTTTTGCTTATTGGTTTTTGCGGCAAGAAAATATGCGGTGACTTTTTCAACTATACCATATTTTTTGTCATCGGCGCAGTGTGGCGACATCGTTGGGGTACCCCATGTCTTGGGTACATCACGATAGAGATCGGCCATGCTTTTTTCCGGAGAGCGATCCAACATTGCGCAAATCGCAAGCGCCGATACCAGGCCATCGTCGTAACCACGGCCATAGGGTGCACGAAAAAAGTAATGGCCTGATTTTTCAAAGCCGGCAATTGCGTCAATTTGGTTCGTGCGCCGCTTCATATAGGAGTGGCCGGTTTTCCAATATTCCGTCGTTGCGCCATTTTCCATCAAAACAGGGTCTGTTGCAAACAATCCTGTTGACTTCACATCAACAACAAATTTGCAATTCGGATGTTGTGTTGAGATATCCCTTGCCAGCATGAGGCCCACCTTGTCAGCAAAAATTTCATGGCCTTCGTTGTCAACAATACCACAACGATCACCATCGCCATCAAAGCCAAAGGCGATATCGGCACTATGCTTTGCAACTGCTACAGACATCGCGCGCAACATTCTTACGTCTTCGGGATTTGGGTTGTAATTCGGAAAGCCGTGATCAAGCTCACAATCAAGGCGAATAACCTCGCACCCAATTTCTTCAAGTATTTGCGGGGCGAATGCGCCAGCAGTTCCATTGCCACAAGCTGCTATGACCTTAAGACGCCGTTTCAGTTTTACATCCTTGGTCAAGTCATCGGCATATTGCTTGGCAATATCCTCCACATGACGCAGCTCACCTCCGGGACGGTAGACAACCTCACCTGACAGCGCAATTTTCTTAAGGTCATTCATTTCCTCGGGGCCGAATGTCAGCGGCCGGTCGAAGCCCATTTTAACTCCAGTCCAGCCATTGTCATTGTGCGAAGCTGTGACCATCGCCACTGCCGGAACATCAAGCGCAAATTGGGCGAAATAGGCCATTGGCGAAAGTGCAAGCCCGATATCATATACTGCACAGCCAGATGCCATGAGTCCAACAATCAAGGCTTCCTTGATTGAGGAAGAGTAGCTTCTAAAGTCATGTCCAGTCACAATATGTGGCCTGATCCCAGCTTGGTGCAATAGCGTGCCAATGGCGAGGCCCAAGGTTCGAACGCCAAGCAGGTTGATTTCCTTTTCAAACAACCATCGTGCATCATACTCTCTGAATCCCTGGGACTCGATAAGTGGAAAAATCTCATATTCGAACTGGTTTGGACTGAGCCCAGATTTTGGTCGCATTTTTATAGAGCCTCTGTTCCTTTATTTCTATATGCCGAGCTTTAGATTACCTGTGGAGCATCCACAACTTAAAGAAAAAAATGCATCGTGTACCCAAATTGAAAACCAATCCAATGCACTGTCTCAATTGAAACTTAGTTCCCGTATCCAGAAATCACGTACGTGTTCAATATTTCCGAGTGACGCAGATTTCGCCTGCCCAGCAGCTGCAATTGGTCTTAGGTTGTCGGGGAGTGATATCAAGCCTGAAAGAACCTCGTACCATTCGGTAGAACTTGGTCCGACCAAAAAACCATCATATCCGTGATCAACGAATTTGGAAAATGGGGCAATTGCGGAATGTAAACCTACGGCACCAAATGCAGAATGATCATGGAGCCTGCTGATCGACCGTGAACGATTAAACAGGGTTTCAACTGCAGGAGCGACCGCAACATGAAACCTGTGCTCCCTTGAAAACCTCCGATACTCCGGCCAGCTCATTGGTTTATGATGCCGCACATTACGCACATCTAAAAGGCTTTTTGGGGCGTGACGGCCAAGAAATGTCGTCAGCTTAGCTTTTGGATTTTGGTCAAGAAATTGAACGAGCTGAGGCGTTATCATTTCTATATCTTTGACGTGGGACCGCGTCGCTGCAAATACAATGTCAAAACTATCGTAATTTCTGTGATGATCCAATGACCCTGATTGGTGACACCGCGCAGGATGTAACAAGTGATGAATTTTTCCCTTATATGATTCAAGAATAAGCGGAGATGGCGCCACGACATGTGTAATAAATGGAAGAAAATCCTTCAAAAGACTTTCGCGATAATCATGCAATCGCTTCCGGTAATCTGCTGGGAGTCCGTCATCGCAGCCAAGGACAAATAGGTTATCATCAATCAAGTAATAGATTTTTTCAAAATACTGGTTGGCAAGAAATATTAGATCTGACCTGTTTACATACCGTATGATAACAGCAGATTTTCCATAGACAAACAATGTCGCTGAAATTTGTCGTATCAATTTTTTTGAGGAATTATTGCTGCGGCCAATCAAATGAGCCAACGGCTCGCTAAAATACATGGAGCTCGTGGGCGACGCTGCTCCTGCGTCCGCAACTGTTTGCTTAATTGCTGAAACGATGCGCTGAAATGCCTGTTTCATGACTTGCAAGCCGACATGATAATGATAAAAACCCTCTGGATTTTAATAGACCAGTACCTACCTCACCTATGAGGTTGAGCGTGTGAAACACTTTATGTGCGAATTTTGTTCAATCTGTTAGCTAAAGTATAACCTGCTTGCAAGAAAGGTGGATGCAATACGTAGCACAAACAGCAATCCGGAAAGGACTTTCTAAAATAGCACTGGATTTCGTTCCTACAAGGCATGTCGGGCTCAAAGCTGTGTTGGATTTGCGCAAGTTTGTGGTGAAGGCTAGCAGGGCGTCGGTTCGCTCGGCAGGCTTGATGCGGAGTGCGTCTTCAAAGGCGGCATCCATCAAGTTTGGAACATCTTTGCGCAAAGTGCCGGCTGATACATAATGCTCTTTCCTGATGGCCGCTGCCGACGTAATTCCAGCACCATAGGGCAAATGCTCGGTCAGCATTTCATAAGCGATGGCAGCCAAGGAATAGATGTTAGAATGGTTGAACAGCGGGATTCCGAGCAGGTGTTTGGGGTGTTGGGACCACTGACCAAACGGCCAATCATTGCTCGCGCGCGAGGCTGATTTCAATTGGTGCAAACACGCTCCATGCCGTGGGACTGGCCACCATGGCTGGCACCAGTTGTGGGTCTTGCCGGTCAGAGATCAAAGAATTGCTACAAACCGTACAACTTCGGCTGCTGCATAATTTTCTCGTATCGGAAATTATTCCTTGACACCGTACGGTCATTCACCTATATCTGGGTATATCCGAAAATTTAATGACTGCTTGTGAGCGCAAGGCATGTTGAAAAACAGGTATCGCTAAAACCCACTTGGCTAGGCCGTGGTACTCCACAAGCGGATTGTGATTTCGAATTTCTGCTTTCTATTTTCCACAGACGTCAAACGCGGTTTTGCGAATGGCAAAGTCATGCATGCAAAGTTTGAGGGGCCGGGTGTGCCTTTCTATGCCTCTGACAATGACGATGCCGAACCAATGAAGGGCCCTGCCCACATCATCATAATGGACGACAGGGATCAAACGACGCAGCTGTTTCACCGCCTCTCGGAAGGTGGAAAGGTGACGACTCCAATCGACATCCAGCTATGGGGTGATTATTATGGAAAGCTCACCGACAGGTTTGGCGTCCAGTGGATTCTGCACCCAGAAACGAAGATTATTGAAGCCCTCACTCACCGGACATGATCTGCCGTGCCGCATTTTCGAGAATGGTGCGGATGCGGGTTTCTTCGGCTGTTGTCCACGGGCCTGGTCTTGCGAGCATGGCATGGCGGAGGGTTTGGACGGCGTGCATGATGCCTTCCGGTGGTGTGCCGCCCTGCGTGGCACCTGCCATGATGTCGATCCGCGTCATCAGGGCCTTGACCTCTTCGCTGTTGGTGGCGAGGAACTGCCTGCCCTGAAGCGTTGCAGTATAGGATTTCTTGCCACCCGATGCGGTCTCACCCGCAATGAGTTCCTGCTCTTCCAGCAATGTGAGGGTTGGATAGATGGTGCCGGGACTTGGCACATAGGTGCCACCGAATTTCGTTTCGATGGTGCGGATGAGGTCATAGCCGTGGCTTGGTTTGTCAGCGATGAGGGCGAGGAGCAAAAGTTTCAAATCGCCTTGGCCAAACATGCGGCCCGGCCTTGGTCCGCCCCCTCGGGCCCACGGACCAAAAGGTGCACCGCGCATCCATGGTGGTCCGCCGCGTCCTGGCCCTTTGCGGGCCCAGCCCCATTTCGGGCCGCAGCCCTCACTGTTGTCTTTCATCATCGCACCTATCTTTATGTCGCAAGACTACCCCGTGCTGATCGCTCAGCACAGGGCCATTCTGGTTTTCTCCGGCTGCACTATTTGGGCTCTTCGTCTTTGGTGTTGCGTTGGGCCTGAAAGCCATCGAAGGCTTCCTGGTCGCGCTTGCGGCGCTGTTCTGCCCGATGCTCGGAAAAGGCGCGGCGCTCTTCATCCAGATCATTCATGACCTTGGCTGTGTGCTCATCGAACGCCGTGTTGCCGGAGCGGCCCATTCTGCCGCGACCCATTCTTTCGTACCCCATTCCGCAACCACGTCCTGCTGCTCCACGATAGGCGTGGCGCGGGCCATTCCAGCCGGAGCGGCGGCTGTTCCAGAGGAAGTAACCAAGGACGCCTAACCCAAGAGGTGGGAAAATCGCAAAGCCTGCGAGCACGGCGAAAAGCTTGGGTAGATTGAAACCCGGTGTCTTGGCCCAGCTTAAGGGATCGCGGTGGTTGTGATGATCCGCAAAGGGGCTAGAGGTGTTTTCTTCGTATGTCATGTGTTTTCCTTTCACGTTAACGACATGACTTAAGATATATCTTACGATAGGTTTTAGAAGAGGTGATCACGGAATCGTGATCAGTGATTTGGCTTGCCGGTAATCAATTCCCAGTTCACGGCTGTTTCATCATAGGCATGGAGTTCGCCCATGCTGATGTCGAACCAGATGCCGTGGAGGGCGATTTCCCCGCGGTTTTCTTTCATGCGGATCCACGGGAAGGTGCGGAGGTTGGCAAGTGAATGCTCGATCGACGCGCGCTCAATATGGCGTTCGTGTTGGGCGGGTGTTTCATCATGCACATGAGGCACGCTGCGGGCCACATCCTTGATGGGGCGCATCCAGCTGCCGATGAAATCGGTATGGCTCAAGGGGCTGCCATCACCCACGGCTGCGCGAATGCCACCGCACCGCCCATGCCCCATGACCACGATGTGCTGTACTGCCAGCGACAGCACGGCAAATTCCAATGCAGCACTGGTGGCATGGTGACCATCATCAGGCGTGTAGGGTGGAACCAGATTGGCCACATTGCGCACCACGAATATTTCGCCGGGACCGGCGTCAAAAATGGTTTCCGGTGCCGCGCGCGAGTCACAGCAGGCGATCATCATGATGGTTGGTTTTTGCTGGCCTTCACCGAGCGACAAATAGCGCTCGGTTTCGGAGGCATAGCGGCCACCGCGAAAATTGCTGTAGCCATCGAGCAGGCGCTTGGGAATTGTCATTTACCACTGCCCCACGGGCCGTGGAAATCACCTTCCGCATCGAAGCGTTTGAAGCCGTGGGCTCCAAAGAAATCGCGCTGGGCCTGAATGAGGCTGGCCGTGCCGCGGGTCTGGCGGTAGCTATCGAAGTAATTCAACGCAGACGACAGGGCTGGAAGCGGCAGCGCATCCTGTGCACCACGCGCCACGATATGACGCAATGCGGGCGTTGCATCCTGCATCATGGTGACAAAGGCGGGGGCTACGAGAAGGTTTGTAAGGTCAGGTGTTTTTTCATAGGCCGTGGCGATTGTATCGAGGAATTGCGAACGGATGATACAGCCCGCGCGCCAGATGCGGGCGATGGTAGCCATTGGGAGGTTCCATGAGAATTCTTTTGACGCTGCTTCCAGTACTGCAAAGCCTTGCGCATAAGCGGCGATTTTTCCGGCGAACAATGCGAGCTCCAATTTGTCGATGAGAGATGCAGGATCGCCCAATGAGCGGGCCTTGTTCAGTTTCGAATAGAGCTTGTCGGCGACACCGCGCTCTTTCAGCATGGAGGAAAGACTACGGGCAGCAACGGCAGCTTCGATGGCGGTTGCGGGAACGCCCATCATTTGCGCTTCAATCACGGCCCAACGGCCCGTGCCTTTTTGGCCAGCGGAATCCACGATCACATCAACCATGGGCTTTTTGGTCTGGGGATCGTCTGCTGCCAATACGGCGGCAGTAATTTCGATGAGATAGGAGTTCAGCCTGCCCTTGTTCCATTTTGCGAAGACGTCGCCAATGGCCTTGGGGGCCATACCCAATCCATCGCGCAACACGCCATAGATTTCGGCGATCATCTGCATGTCGGCATATTCAATGCCGTTGTGAATGGTTTTGACGAAATGGCCAGCGCCATTTTCACCAAGCCAGGCAGAGCATGGCTCGTTCTTGAATTTAGCGGCGACAGCATCAAGAACTTTCTCAACCCGCTTGAAGGATTCTTCCTTGCCTCCCACCATAATGGAGGGACCATGACGGGCCCCCTGTTCGCCGCCGGAAATTCCCATGCCGATATAAGTGAGGCCTGAATGTTCAAGCTCCTTGAAACGGCGCATGGTGTCGCGGAAATTGGCGTTGCCTGAATCAATGATGATGTCGTTCTTCGACAGTTTATCGCGCAGCAGGCGGATTTCATTGTCGACGGGTTCGCCTGCCTTGATCAAAATGATAATCGGGCGTGGCGGACGAATGGCATCGACCAGTTCCTGCAGATTATCGCAAGGAATAATGCTGTCTGCGAGCTTGCCCGCGTTGTTGAAGAATTTGTGGGTGACATCGCGGGTGCGGTTGTAGACCGCGATCTTGAAGCCTTTTTCTGCGATGTTCAGGGCGAGATTTGATCCCATGACGCCCAAACCAATCAGGCCTATTTCCGCATCCGACATATTTTACGCCCTCAATCAAAAATCACGTACACCCCTATTTAGCGGGATACGCTGTGGCGTCAAATGGATGATGGAATTAGTGGTGGGTCAGTCTGAGTTTCCGCTCTTAGCTTCTGACCGGACTCAGAAAGAACTTGGTTAAACGCACACTATTGACCCACAACAGAAGTCACTACTTACTGCTTCGAGTGCTAACGACAATAACTCCAACGATTGCAATCGCTCCGCCAATCATTGTTGTGAGTGCAGGAATTTCCCCGGTCAGCGCGAAGGATATTCCGACAGCGGTTGGTGGCACGAGATAGAGGAAGTTTGCGGCGCGACTGGAACCAAAATAGGCTTGAGCGATGCCCCATGTGGCGTATCCGATGGCGGCTGGGAAAATACCGAGATAGGCAACTGAGAGGAGACCACTCCACGGTGCTTGTTCAGCCTGCTTCAATGCCGACCCAAGCCAAGGCGAAAGGCACAATGCCCCGAGTATCATTACAAACGCTGCACAGAGCTTGGGTCCATAAACGCCTATGATTGGGCGTTGGAGGGTAAAGAATGTGGCCTGACAAAGAGCAGCTCCCAGCACAAGCATGGTGCCAGCACCAAATGAAAAGCCTCCCGGCTGACCAGACGCAATGAGCGCTACACCTGCAAAGCTGATCAAAGTTCCAGCCCACGCCCACAAACTAAACTTCTCACCCATAAATGTGACGGCCAGGATCGCCGTGATGACAGGAACGGTGTTTACGATGAAACTTGCGGCACCTGCCGAGACTGTGACTTGTCCCGTGTTCAAAAGAACATTGTAGAGAGCAATCCCGATTGCAGCGCAGATCAGCAGTCGCAAGATATCTTTGGCAGAAGGCAATTTGGGCCGACTCCAAGCCAGCCAAGCGACCCAAATGACCGTGGCAATTGTAAAACGCAGCGCAGCCAGAGGAATGGGCTGAAAACTATGCAGTGCAATTCTAATCAAGGGAAAAGCGCTTGCCCAAAGGGCGATGGTCGCAAAAGCCGAAATATACGCCAATGTCCGAGAGTTCATGATTGTTCCTTCCACTTCACTCACGCGGTTTAGCTGTTTGACGTTCTTGACATAGCTTTGAATTGGATGAAAACCTGTACGCATGGCGCACAGCTCTTCATTAAATCTACCACCTATGGATTGCCTAGTTGCAGCTCTGGAAGCGATGCGGCTTGGTTCATTTACTGCTGCCGCCGAAGCATTGGGCGTTACCCATGCTGCAATCAGCCGCCGCGTGGCAGGTGCAGAAAGCTGGGCGGGGCTAAAGCTTTTTGAACGCCACGGCAGGGGTGTTCGCCCAACACCTGACGGTCAAAGGCTCCTGTCGCGCCTCTCTCAATCATTTGATCAAATCGAAGGACTTTTAGATCGTTCCCATCGACCTATGGCTCGAAAGATCGTGCGAGTTGGTGTGACACCATCTTTTGCAAGGTTTTGGCTATTGCCGCGTCTTGTTATTTTGGAAGGTGAAGATGTTCGTGTTGAAATCATCGCCGATCAGCGCAACGCCGATCTTGAGGTTGGCGAAGTAGACATAGCAATTCGCTACGGGCGCGGCGGTTGGCGGGCAGGTTCGGAAACTCCTTTATTCAACGAAGGTCTGTGCCCAATCGGGACGGCAGACTTAAAGAACTCATTTGAGAGTGTTGGCCAAAAACAACTTCTCAATTTACCGCTCTTGCATTCAGGTGATACATTTCTGTGGCGAGAGTTCGCCAAACTCAGGAACTGGAAATTTCGCACCAAGGCCGCAGACCGTGTCCTGCCAGATTATGCAGCTACAATTGATGCAGCTGCTCTAGGACTTGGGATTGCTCTCTGGAACCAAAGCCTTCACGAATTACCCGTTGGCTTAAACACTCTTCAAAAAGTCGAACCAGAAAAATCTTCGCTGAGTTACTTTCTGCTACAGCGCAAAGGCGCACAGTCAGAGCCAACGGAGGCACTTATCCAGCGCATCTTGGCACAAGCAACTACCTCGTAGCCGCGCGACCACTTCCGCACCTGGCCTTTAGCGGCAGATTGGGTGGCTGATATTTCTCGTCCACAATCGAATTGGACGCGGACGCATCAAAACTGGTGCCGATGAGTGTCTTTGAAATTCAAACTGACCCACTACCATGGAATAAGGTCATGCTTCGGTTTTCAGCAACCCGATGACAAGTTGCCGGAAAGCTGCGACAGCCTTTGCAAATACCGCATGAGGATCGTCCGATGCGGCAATCCAAAGCGCGGCATTGAGTGCCGCTCCATTGATTAGCCGGGCAGCAGCTTCCGCATCCACTGATGTGACTGTTCCCTCATCAATGAGCGCCTGGATCGTTTGTGTCGTCGTGCGAAGGCAAGCGTTCTGGTTGGACCAACGCGATGGATCGCCAAGCACGGCGGGGCCGTCAAGCAACATGATGCGCTGGATTTCCGGCTCCAGCGCCATCTCGATATACGCAACGCCCTCGTCGAGAAATCCAAGCCATTCGGTTTCAGCACGGTCATGCGCAACGCGCATCCGTGTCAGCATTTCCGCATCGATCTGTTCGATTACGGCCTGCAACAAACCTTTTTTGTCGCCGAAGTTGTGATAGAGTGCGCCACGTGTCAGACCAGCTTTGGCGGTCAGATCGTCCATGGAGGCTCCCGCATAGCCTTTCGCAGCAAAGGCTTTTCGCGCGGCCCGGATGAGCCTGGCCCGTGTTTCTTCCACCATCTGTGCGCGTCGCTTTGCAGCCATTACCATTTCTCATTATTAACATACATTGCGTATGCTATTGACATACGTCCCGTATGATCCCAGATAGCAACATACGGGACGTATATCAATAGTGGTCCCGGACAATGAAGGGCAGAGGGCCAGAACCTTTGAGCCGATTGATTCTTTTGTAATGAAACAAGACTTCGTCGACAGGGCGGTCTTGGCCCGCCAAATTTGAACAGGAACAAAGCAATGACAAAACGTGATGCAATCTTCCCTGCAGGTCGACAGGCGCTATATGAAATCAACCGCTATTCGGCAGCGATCCGATCGGGCGATTTGCTCTTCGTCTCTGGCCAAGTCGGCAGCCGCGAAGATGGATCAGCCGAACCCGTTTTTGAAAAGCAGGTTCAACTCGCCTTCGACAATCTTGCGGCAGTTCTGAAAGCTGCCGGATGCACATTTGACGACGTCATCGATGTAACCAGTTTCCACACTGACCCGACCAATCAGTTCGAGGCCGTCAACGCCGCTCGATTAAAGGTAATCGGCAGTCCGCCCTATCCCAATTGGACTGCGCTGGGTGTGAACTGGCTGGCAGGCTTCGACTTTGAGATCAAGGTCATCGCACGCATTCCCCAGTCAGCGTGATTTATTTGCCGCGAGCATTGAACGCTGCGCTTACACTACAATTATGATGGAAGAACCCGAAGGGCAGAAGACGCCCTTCGGGGTGGAGCAATGTAAGGGAGTTACGCCTTGCCCCAGATTTTCTTGTACTCGTCGCGGTAGCCGTTGCCGGGATCGAAGGTGTTGGTGGGGCCACCATCGAATTCCACATTGGCTTTGGTGACCACATGAAGGGGTGACACATAGCCAGACCAGGCTTCACCGGCCATGGCGCGATTGAGTTCATCCACCAATTGCCAGCCCTGAAGGTTCAACGGCTCAGCCACTGTTGCGGCCTGATATTGGCCGGAGCGAATGCGCTGATAGGCGGACTCAGAACCATCACCAGCAGACACATTCGTGGGGCGACCCGTGCCTTCAATGCCCGCCGCGGTGAGGGATGGACCCATGAAGTCGAAGTAGAGGTCGTTGATGGCCAGTGAGTGTGTCCACTTCTCGCCATGCTTCTGCAGAAGCGAAGTGGTGAGCTGTGGCATGCGCTGGGAGGTTTCGGCAATTGGCGTATCCACCCATTCGACTGTTGTGCCGCCCAACGCTTCGATCACTTCCTGCATCTTCTTTGCCTTGGCAATGGCGATGGCATAGGTCGAGTCGGTAAAGTAAACGCAGCCGGGTTTGCCCTTGGCATCGATGTAGGCCCACATGGCGGCGGCAGTTGAAACCTGCATCGGGTCCGTGGTGACGTTGGCAAAAATGCCAAGGTCCGGAACGGGGCCAATGTTTGGCGAGGAATGCCACGACACCACGGCGATCTTTGCAGCCTTCGCCGCTTCCATGCCTTGCGCCTGCTCAACGGAGTCAAAGCCGTTGACGATGATGCCGTTTGGATTGAGCGCCATGGCCTGACCAAAGGCTGCGGTGCGGCCTGAAACGGAACCTGCACCATCCAGCACCTTCACGGTCCAGCCAATGGCGGCGGCGGCTTCTTCAACACCCTTGGTGGCACCGAGGATGCCGCCGTTTTTCATGTCACCACCGAGCACGACAATGGTTTTGCCCTCCTGGGCCTTTGGTCCAGAGGTTGGGCCGTCCCACTTGTCGGCCTTCATCGCATATTTATCGACGATGGCTTGCGCGTCTGACATGGAGTCTGCCATTGCGATCTTGGTGAGCACAGGCACGGAAAATCCGAGTGCGATGCCCTGTAATAATAATTGTCTACGATCCATTTTTTTCTCCCATTTATCCGCGGGCACCCGGCGGGGGCGGCGGAATGTGTTGTTGAGGTGCTTTCTGGGCTGCACCCCTTTTGCGTTGTGCGTAACCTGCGATGCCAATGGCCACGAGCAGGGTGACGCCGTTAAACAGCGGTTCAACCCAGAATGAACCGCCGAATTGCTGAATGCCTGATATGCCGACTGCCAGGATCATGACACCGATGAGTGTGCCCCAGCCGTTGACACGACCGGGCTTGATGGTGGTGGAGCCAAGGAATGCGCCGACAAGGGCTGGCAGCAAAAACTCAAGGCCGACGCTGGCTTGGCCGATGCGGAGTTTTGAGGCGAGAAGCACACCTGTGAGTGCTGTCAGAACGCCCGATGCAACGAATGCACCGATCACAAATTTGCGCACCGGAATGCCATTGAGGGCGGCGGCTTTGGGGCTGGCGCCAATGGCATAGAGATAACGTCCAATGGGCAGGTATTCAAAGACCAACCACATGACGAGGGCAATGGCGAGCACATAGTAGCCCGTGATGGGCAGGCCAAAAATCATGGTGGAATTGAGCTTGTAGAATCCATCGGGCACGACGCCAACGACCTGGCGGCCACCCGTGTGCCAGAGGGCGAGCGCGTAAAGAATTGTTCCGGTGCCGAGGGTTGCGATGAAGCTGTCGATCTTGGCGACTTCCACGAGCAAGCCATTCAACACGCCCATGATCGCACCGAGACACAAAACGATGAGAACAGCCACGGGCCACGGTACGCCGTAGACGGTCTGCAGGCTAATGGCGAGAATGTGCCACAGCACGATGCCGTAACCCACGGTGAGATCAATGCGGCCTGCAGCCATGGGGATCATCGCACCTAGCGACAGCAGCGCAATGATGGCTTTGTCCGATACGATGGACCGCACATTGAGAAGCGTTGGGAAAGTTGTTGGCAGAAGAATGGAGAACAGGACAATCAGAAAGATTGTGAGCAGAACCAGACCATAGGCTGGGACAAGGCGCAGGATTTTTTGTCCAACGCTCAGTTGCTTCAATTCGTGGCGCGTGGGTTCGAGTGCGGTGGAGTGGATGGATTGCATTGTCTATGCGGCCTCGGATGCGGATGCGGCGTGAATGAGGGATTGTGTGGAGAGGTCTTCACCTTCAAGTTCGGCGACGATTGACCCACGTGAAAACACCAGTGCGCGGTGGCAGATGTGGGCCACCTCTTCAAAGTCAGTGGACACAACGATGACTGTGAGGCCACTTTCCAATGCTTTGGAGATGAGCTGATAGATTTCTGATTTCGCACCAACGTCAACACCCGCCGTGGGGTCTTCGGCAATCAATACGCGGCGATTGGTGGCGAGCCAGCGACCCACGACAACCTTCTGCTGGTTGCCACCCGACAGAGCTTCAACGGGCAAATGTGGATCATTGGGACGAAGGCCCACCGACGTGCCGATATCAATGGCGCGCAGGGCCTCGAGGGCGGGCGATAAAATCGAGAACAGTGAACGGCCCACGGAGCCGGGGTTGAGAAATGTGTTTTCACGAATGGAGAGTGAGAGAGCGACGGACTCTTCCGTGCGGTCCCGCGCGACAAGGCCGATGCCTTGGGATAGGGCCGCAACTGTTGACGAGAGATCGAGTTTTTTGCCATCGAGCTTCACGTCACCGGAGAATGTTTCGGCACCAAAGAGGCAGCGACCGACGGCTTCCTGCCCTGCGCCGCGCAAGCCAACGAGGCCCAGCACTTCACCGGCCCGTGCGGTGAACGAGACAGGGCCAACTCCAGGACCGATGAGATGCGAGACACTTAAAGTTTCCGCACCATTCCTCCGCTCCGCGCGGTGATACAGCTGTGTCACGGTGCGGCCAACGATGAGGTTCACGAGTTCTGTTGGGCTTGTTTCAGCAACCTTGCGGTCACCTACCAATTTGCCATCGCGCAACACAGCCACCCGGTCTGCGAGTTTGAAAATTTCATCAAGACGGTGCGAAACATAGATCATGCCGACGCCGCGGGCTTTGAGCGACCGCAAAACCTTGAACAGGCGTTCCACTTCATCTGCGGGGAGGCTTGCGGTGGGTTCATCCAAAACAAGCACATCGGCTTCGACGGCAAGTGCGCGGGCAATGGCCACAAGGGATTTTTCGGTGCGGCTCAAATCCTGTACGCGGCGCGTGGGGTCGAAGTCGCAGCCCACAAGTTTCAGCGCAGCCTCAGCGTGGGCTTCGGTGGCACGCCAATCAATGAGGCCGCGGGACTTGGAGAAGCCTTGGGCAAGGCCAACATTTTCACCCACCGTCATCCATTCAATGAGGCCCAGATCCTGATGGATGAAGGCGACCTTTTGCTTCTCATTGGGCTTGGGCGGGCGATGCGCATAGGGTTCTTCCTTGAACAGGATGCGCCCTTCATCGGGTGTGTGTATGCCCGCAAGAGACTTGATCAATGTGGATTTGCCAGCGCCATTTTCGCCGAGCAGGGCAAGGATTTCGCCCGCAGCCAAATCAAGGGAAACGTCGCGCAAAGCGGTGGTGCCGCCGAAGCGCTTGGTGATGTTTTCAAATGCGATGAGTCTCTGCTCCACCGCCACACTCCCCGTTCAGCCAGAGGTTTTCCCCGATCATTATGTTATCGATAACAACCTAAGGCCCGCCCCGAGGTGAGTCAACCCTGATTAAGTCTGTTCAACGTCAGATAAAATTTCGCATGGGCCACCAGTTCAGCGATTGAAAACGCGACGTTAAGATGCAGGGCTGGTTCATCGGGACCCGGAACTTCAAGTGTGTTGAGCTGGCTTGCAAGCAGGGACGGCGGCATGAAATGGCCCTTGCGATTTGCGATGCGCGCAGCGAGAAGCGCTTCGCTGCCATAGAGGAAAATGAATTTTATGGGTTGCCCGGCTGCCTGCGATAGTTTCTGGCGATAGATTCTTTTGAGCGAAGAGCATGATGCAATGACACCGTGGCTTTGGGCCGTCTCGGCCTTCATGGCGGTGCCGATGGCTGCGAGCCATGGCCAACGGTCATCATCATTCAGGGGCTGGCCCGCTGACATTTTGGCGATGTTGGCGGCGGGATGCAGTTTGTCGCCTTCAATGAATGTGCAGTTCAGGGCTTGGGCCAGCCCCTCGCCCACACTGGTTTTGCCGCAGCTTGTTACACCCATCACAATGGCAGCACCCGTGAACATGTTACAGCACCGAGGTTATGCCGCCATCGACATAGAGGATGTGGCCATTGATGAAGGACGAGGCATCGCTTGCCAGAAATATTGCGGCCCCTTGCAACTCTTCGACATTTCCCCAGCGGCCTGCGGGGGTTCGTTTCTCCAGCCATGATGAAAATTCGGGATTATCGACGAGGGCTTGGTTGAGCGGCGTTTTGAAATAGCCGGGGCCGATGGCGTTGACCTGAATGCCGTGCTTGGCCCAATCCGCGGCCATGCCCTTGGTGAGCATTTTAACGGCACCTTTGGTGGCGGTGTAGGGCGCGATGCCCGGACGGCCAAGCTCGCTTTGCACGGAACAGATGTTGATGATCTTGCCACGACCGCGCTTGATCATGTGGCGCGCAACGGCTTGGCCCGTGAGGAAAACGCTTTCAACATTGACTGTCATCAGTTCACGGAATTTTTCCGGTGGGAAGTCTTCCAGTGGCGTTCGGAACTGCATGCCGGCATTGTTGACGAGTATATCAATAGCACCAATTTCAGTTTCGATTTTGTGGATGGCTGTTGCAACACTCTCTTGTGATGTGACATCAAAATCAAATCCGTGAACTTTGAAACCTTTGTCTTTCAATGCGGCAACGGCGCTTGATAGCTTTTCTATGTTGCGACCATTGAGAATGATTTCAGCACCAGCAGCAGCGAAGCCTTCGGCCAGGCCCAAGCCAATGCCTTGGCTGGAACCTGTAACGACCGCGCGTTTGCCGCTGAGGTCGAAGAGTTTAAGTGACATTAAATTCCTCCACTGGGGAGCTTGACCGGATATGATGGAATTGAATATCATGTTATCGATAACACTTTCAAGGCCGCGGGCATACGCATAGGGATCGATCAATGAAATCTGTTGTCATTCACAAGGCGCTCGATTTGCGGGTGGAAGAGCGCGACGCGGCAACGCCTGGACCGAATGAGGTGAGTGTTGCCATCCAGCGCGGTGGCATTTGCGGATCAGATTTGCATTACTACAAGCACGGCGGCTTTGGCACCATTCGGCTGAAAGAGCCGATGATCCTGGGACACGAAGTTGCGGGTGTGGTCAGCGCGCTTGGAAGCGGTGTTGCGGGGTTGAAGATTGGCGACGGCGTGGCGGTGAGCCCCAGCAGGCCGTGCGGTGTTTGCATCTATTGTCAAAAGGGCCAGCAGAACCACTGCCTCGACATGTTGTTCTATGGCAGCGCCATGCGGTTTCCCCATGTGCAGGGGGCGTTTCAACAGTCGCTTGTGACGCTGGAAAGCCAGTGCCACAAAATTGCAGATGACATATCCATGGAAGAAGCCGCTTTTGCTGAACCCTTTGCGGTGACACTACATGCGATTGTGCGGGCGGGGTCACTGGCGAACAAGCGTGTGTTGGTGACGGGCTGCGGGCCGATTGGGGCGCTGGCCATTGTTGCCGCGCGTGCCCATGGCGCGCAGGAAATTGTTGCAACGGATGTGTCTGACTATACCTTGGGGCTGGCGCGGAAAATTGGCGCTGATCGCACGATCAATGTCGCGACCCATGGCGATGCGATGACACCGCTGAAAGCCAATAAGGGCAGTTTCGATATCATGATCGAAGCATCGGGCAATGAACAGGCGTTGCGCTTGGGGCTGGAGGTTTTGCGGCCACGCGGCATTCTCATTCAACTGGGACTTGGCGGTGATGTCTCCATTCCGCAGAACATGATTGTATCCAAGGAAATTGAAATCCGCGGCTCGTTCCGTTTCCATGAGGAGTTCGCGCTTGCCGTTGATCTCATCAATCGCCGCCGGGTTGATTTGAAACCCTTGCTGACGGAGGTGGTTCCGCTGGCAGAAGCGGTGCGAGGATTTGAGCTTGCGAGTGATCGCGCAAGGGCCATGAAGGTGCAGATCGCGTTTTAAGCCTCACGCACTTTCGCGCGGGATGACCTCATATTCGATGACGAGCTTTTCAGTGGCAAGTGTCTTGCCCTCACGCGCTGCTTCGATGGCGCGCAGCAACAGGCTTCCCGCCTTGTTGCCAATTTCATGACAGTGAACACCAACCGTGGTGATGGAGGGTGCGCAACAACTTGCTACTTCAAAATCGCCAAAGCCTGCCAGGGCGATGCGTTGCGGCACGGGCCAGTTGCGGCGCTGGCATTCCATGACGGCCCCAAAAGCTGAAAGATCAGACACGCACACGGCGGCTTCAACCTCTGGCCATTGTTCAATCAACTGCGCCACAGCTTCGCCACCCTGCTGCATGGAAATGGGCGGCATGCCGAATGAAATCACACGGCCCGGTCCAATGCCGAGTTCAGCGATGGCTGCTTCATAACCTGCGCGCCTGTCAGCGCCACGTGTATCCCGGCTGGTGGAGCCGCCAATGAAGGCGATGCGGCGATAGCCCTTGGCGTGGAGATATTTCACAAGCGTGCGCGTGGCTTCCGCATTGGAAAACCCCACGACATGCTGAATGGGCGTCTGCGGTAAATCCCAGGTTTCGACCACCGGGATTGCGGCCTGCGCCAGAAGCTTGCGGGCACGCTCCGTGTGCCTGCCACCTGTGACCACAATGCCTTCGGGCCTGCGACGCAGCATGGCTTCAATGAGTTGCTCTTCTTTTTCCACCGAATATTCGGTGTAGCCCAATAAAAGCTGCAAGCCAGATTCCGACAGGGCATGTGTCAGTCCGCGCGCGGTGTCGGCAAAGTTGGAATTGTTGATGGACGGAATGAGGGCTGCGACAAAGCCTGTTCGCTTTGATGACAAGGAACCTGCCGACTGGTCCAGCACGTAACCCAATTGCTCGACAGCTTCCATAATGCGTGTGCGGGTTTCGCTGGCGATGGAGGCGCCGTCTTTCAGCGCGCGTGACACCGTCATGGTTGACACGCCAGCGCGGGCTGCAACGTCTGCCATTGTGGGCGCACCATTGCGTTTGTCGTTTGCTTTTATGGCTTTCACTTTCTACACTACGTGCGACATGTTATCGATAACGTACCACACCACGCATAAAATTGAAGAGGGGAAACACCATGTTTTACGGTCAGGCTGAAGGCACCGGCTTTGAGGTTCTTGATCCCCGCTTCAACGCCTGCCTTGTGGGCCATGCACGGGTGGAGCGCCTGTGGTCGGGTGCGCGCTGGTCGGAAGGCCCTGCATGGTTTGGCGGCGGGCGCTATCTCGTTTGGTCCGACATTCCGAACAACCGGATGATGCGCTATGACGAGACAGATGGTTCGGTTTCAGTGTTCCGCAACCCGTCAAACAATTCCAACGGCAACAGTGTTGACGGCCAAGGTCGGCTCGTCTCTTGCGAGCACCTGCTGCGACGTGTGACACGCACAGAGCACAATGGTTCGATCACAGTGATTGCGGATCGCCATGAGGGCAAGCGCTTCAACTCGCCCAATGACGTGGTGGTGAAATCCGATGGCTCCATTTGGTTCACTGATCCGCCCTATGGGATTTTGATCGACTACGAAGGTGGCACGGCGGCAAGCGAAATTGGCAACAACAATGTTTACCGGGTTGATGGCACGACGGGGAAAGTTACAATTGTCAGCGACGATTTTGACAAGCCTAATGGCTTGGCGTTCTCACCGGATGAAAAGTATCTCTATGTCGCGGATACGGGGGCCAGCCACACGGCTGGCGGCCCCAAGCATATCCGCCGACTGGAGGTCAGTGCCGATGGACGCACACTTGGCAAATCCAAAATCTTTGCGGACTGTACCAACGGGATGTTTGACGGCTTCCGCTTGGACCGGGACGGGCGCATTTGGACAAGTGCTGGCGATGGCGTTCACTGCTACCTGCCAGACGGCACGCTGATTGGTAAAATCCTGATCCCGGAACTTGTGGCCAATGTGACCTTCGGTGGTGCCAAGCTCAACCGCCTGTTTATTTGTGGAACGACATCGCTCTATTCCATGTATCTCGCCATCAATGGAATTTCTTTTTGATAGACGCCTATCAAGAATTGACAAAAATTCTGCCATCGCCTTTAAATGTGGCATGGCGAGGACAACTATCGAAGATGTGGCCCAAAAAGCGGGCTTGAGCGTTGCAACCGTTGACCGGGTGCTGAACGCGCGCGCGGCCGTGCGTCCCAAAACCATGGAACGGGTAGAAAAAGCGGTTCGCTTTTTGAACTATCAGCCGGACAGGCTTGCGGCGCGCCTGGCACGGAGCCGTGAATACCGCTTTTGCTTTGTGCTGCCGGAAGGCAACAACAGTTTCATGATCGAGCTTGGCGAAGAAGTGCGCGCCACGGCCGCCCACATGGAGCAAGAGCGCGTCGTCATTGATCTACGCCTCACCGATGTGTTCGACGCACCGACGCTTGCGAAGACACTCGATAGCATCGGTGAAATCTACGATGGGGTTGCCGTCATAGCACTCGACCATCCGCGCGTGAAAGAAGCCATCAATGGATTGGTGGAACGAGGCGTGACGGTTGTCACGCTGGTGTCGGATGTTCCGAGTTCCAAGCGATCACATTTTGCGGGCATCGACAATCCGAGTGCGGGCCGTACGGCTGGCACGTTGATGGGGCGCTATCTGGCAGGCAAAACCGGCAGGATAGGATTCATTGCGGGCTCCCTTTCGCTGCGCGATCACGTCGAACGGCGCTTTGGCTTTGAACAGGTAATGGCCCATGAATTTCCGCACCTCGTGATTTTACCCGCGCTTGAATCCCGCGACGACTGGCAACGCGTTGAAACCGTAGTGACAGACATGCTGGCCACGTACTCTGATCTCATTGGAATTTACAACGTGGGAGCAGGTGCGCGCGGCGTTGTGGCAGCACTTGAAAAATCAGGGCGGCAGGACAAGATCGTTTACATCGCCCATGAGTTGACAGAGGTGACGCGCCGTGCGCTTGTCAATGGCACCATTGACGTCATCATCAACCAGAATGCGGGCCATGAAATTCGCAGTGCGGTGCGCGTTCTCATGGCGAAAGCCGACAAGGCTCCGCTCATCGACTCCATGGAAAAAATCCGCATTGATATCTTCGTTCGCGACAACCTTCCCTAGAAAGAATATTCATGTATCTCGGACTTGATTTTGGAACTTCTTCTGTCAAAGGCGTGTTGATTGACGCCAGGCAGAAGATCATTGCCACGGCCGCATCGCCCCTCACGGTATCACGTCCACAGTCCGGTTGGTCCGAGCAAAATCCGGAGCATTGGTGGAAGGCTGCGAATGCTGTTGTCAAAGCCCTGGGTAAGATGAAGCCCAAAGCCATTGCGGCAGTTGAAGGTATTGGTCTTTCGGGCCAGCAACATGGCGCAACGCTGCTTGATAGGCATGGCAAGGTGCTGCGGCCCTGCATTTTGTGGAACGACACACGTTCATTTGAGGAATGCAAAGACATTCTCGCGCGCGAGCCACGGGCCATGGAAATCTCCGGTAACATTCCGCTTGCTGGTTTCACTGCACCCAAGTTGATGTGGGTGAAAAAGCATGAGCCCAAAATTTTCGATGCCGTGGACAAGGTTCTGTTGCCGAAGGATTACATCCGTTACCGCATGACGGGAGAGTTCGCATCTGACATGTCGGATTCATCCGGCACCTATTGGCTGGATGTCGAGAAACGTCAGTGGTCAGATGAATTGCTCAAGGCCACATTCATGCGGCGGGACCAGATGCCTGCCCTGTTTGAAGGAAGCGATGCAACGGGCACGTTGACCGCTGCCGTTGCCAAGACCTGGGGCATGCCGAAGATGCCCGTTGTGGCCGGTGGTGGTGGCGATAATGCGGCCTCTGCCTGTGGCATTGGTGCGGTTCATGACGGCGATGCCTTTGTGTCCATCGGCACATCGGGTGTGATGTTTGTGTCCAATGCCACATACAGCCCCAATTCTGCAAAAGCCGTGCATGCCTTCTGCCATGCGGTGCCGGGAACATGGCATCAGATGGGTGTTATTCTGTCGGCCACGGCAAGTCTGGAATGGCTTGCAGGCATATTGAAAACCCCCGCTCCGAAACTCACCAAGGCCTTGGGTGCAAAGCTTACCGGCCCATCCTCGGCTTTGTTTCTTCCCTATCTCTCCGGTGAGCGCACGCCTGTGGGTGATGCGCAGGTGCGCGGGCTGATGATGGGGCTGGGCCATGAGACGGATGCAAAAACCATGACCCATGCGGTGCTTGATGGTGTTGCCTTTGCCTTCAGGGACAGTCTTGAAGCGCTCAAAGATGCTGGCACCGATGTGAAGCGCGTCATGGCGGTGGGTGGCGGCACACACTCGGAGCTTTGGCTCAAAATCATTGCAACGGTCCTTGGTGTTCCCGTTGACCTGCCGGTTGCGGGCGACGTGGGCGGTGCCTTTGGTGCAGCGCGCATGGGACTGATGGCGGCGACGGGTGCATCCTATAAATCCGTTTGCACAACGCCGAAAATTGCCAAGACCATTCAACCAGATGCGAAGCTCAAGCCCGCCTATGACGTCGCCTATGCGCGCTATGCAAAAATCTATCCCGCAATCAAAGGACTCTAAGCGATGACTAAATTTTACTCGATTACTGATCCCATTAAATATGAGGGACCAAACTCGCAGAACCCACTGGCCTATCGCTGGTATAACCCCACGCAGAAGGTGCTGGGCAAAAGCATGGCGGAACATTTGCGCTTTGCGGTGTGTTACTGGCACACGCTGTGCTGGCCCGGCAGCGATCCCTTCGGTGGTGAAACCTTCAACCGCCAATGGCACCATATGGCAAACCCCATGGAAGCGGCTGGCATGAAGGCGGACGTGATGTTCGAGACACTGCGCATTCTCGGTGTTGACCACTTCACCTTCCATGATCTCGACATTGCACCCGAAGGTAATTCGTTGAAAGAGTTCAATGCGAATGTCACCGCCATTGCCAATATCTTTGAAGGCAAGATGGCAAAAACCGGCAAGAAGCTATTGTGGGGAACGGCCAACATGTTCTCCAACCGCCGCTTCATGTCAGGTGCTGCCACCAATCCGGACCCGGATGTTTTTGCTTACTGTGCCGCACAGGTGAAGCATTGCCTTGATGTGACCAAGGGTTTGGGTGGTGAGAACTATGTGATGTGGGGCGGGCGTGAAGGCTATGAAACTCTGATCAACACCAACATCGGCCATGAGCTGCAACAGGCGGGGCGTTTTCTTTCGCTGGTTGTCGAATACAAGCACAAGATTGGCTTCAAGGGGCCGATCCTGATTGAGCCCAAGCCCAAGGAGCCCTCAAAGCACCAGTATGACTACGACACGGCATCAATCTATGGGTTGCTCAAATCCTACGGGCTTGAAAATGATGTGAAACTCAATCTCGAACAAAACCACGCCATTCTTGCGGGCCACACATTTGAGCATGAGATTGCGCTTTCAGCAGCACTTGGCATTTTTGGCTCGCTCGACATCAACCGTGGGGACTATCAAGTGGGCTGGGATACGGACCAGTTCGGCATGAACATTCCGGAAATAGCACTCACCATGTTTGAAGTGTTGCGCGCGGGCGGCTTCACCACGGGGGGCATGAATTTCGATGCCAAAATCAGGCGACAATCCACCGATCCCGACGATCTGCTGCATGGCCATGTGGGATCCATGGATGCCTGCGCGCGCGGGCTCCTGATTGCCGCAAAAATGATTGAGGATGGAAAAATGGATAAGGCCGTTGCGACGCGTTATGCCAAATGGCAGGAGCCGCAGAACAATGCGATGCTGGCAGGGCGGGAGAGTCTCGACACAATTGCGGAACGGGTCATCACATCTGGCCTTGATCCACAGCCCGTTTCGGGCCGCCAGGAATATCTCGAAAATATCTTGAACTCTTACATCTGAGGATACACAGACATGGCAACCAATATCAAAGGCCCCGCGATTTTTCTGGCACAGTTTGCAGGTGATGCTGCACCTTTTAACTCGTTTGATTCAATCACCAAATGGGCGGGTTCCCTTGGCTACAAGGGCGTACAGGTTCCCACATGGGACGCGCGGCTTTTTGATATGAAGAAGGCAGCGGAGTCCAAGACTTACTGCGATGAGTTGAAAGGTGTTGCCAAGAAAAATGGCGTTGAGATCACCGAGCTTTCAACGCACTTGCAGGGCCAGCTCATTGCCGTGAACCCTGCCTATGATGAGGCCTTCGACGCATTCGCGCCTGCTGCCGTGCATGGAAAGCCGAAGGAGCGGCAGAAATGGGCAACAGAGCAAATGCTGCTTGCAGCCAAGGCTTCAAAAAATCTGGGTCTGCATTCCACCGTGTCCTTCACCGGCGCGTTGGCCTGGCCCTATGTCTATCCTTGGCCGCAGCGTCCGCAGGGATTGATTGAAACAGCCTTTGGCGAATTGGCCAAGCGCTGGAAACCCATTCTTGATGCCTATGATGATGCGGGTGTTGACGTGGGTTATGAAATCCATCCCGGCGAGGATGTGTTTGACGGTGCCACGTTTGAAATGTTTCTGGATGCCCTCAAGGGCCACAAGCGTTGTCAGATCAATTATGATCCCTCACATTTCGTGCTGATGCATTTGGATTATCTGTCGTTCATTGATATCTATCATGAACGCATCTGCGCCTTCCATGTGAAGGATGCGGAGCTTAATCCAACGGGGCGTCAGGGTGTTTACTCCGGCTATCAGCCATGGATCAACCGCGCAGGTCGTTTCCGTTCATTGGGTGATGGGCAGGTGGATTTCGGTTCCATTTTCTCCAAGCTCTCGCAATATGGCTATGATTCGTGGGCCGTGCTGGAATGGGAATGCTGCATCAAGCATCCGGAGCAAGGCGCTGCCGAAGGTGCACCTTTCATTGAAAGCCACCTCATCCGCACCACGGAAAAAGCCTTTGATGATTTTGCCGGTGGCAAGACGGATCAGGCGCAGGTCAACCGGTTATTGGGTTTGTAGGACAATGATAATTCGAGCGGCGAAAGGAACAAAAATTCAAGAAGCTTATAAAGTGGATGACCTTCACTATAAGTGCTTTCCTAAGAGCGATAATACTCTCACTGACGTAAAGTTATTTGAGCGAGTTGAGGATGCTGCGGTATTTCTAATTCAGAACCCAACATGGGGAATTAGAATGAACCCCGGGACAGCAATAATTTACAAAAACATAGAAATCCTGAGGTAGGGAGAAAGTCATGGCAATCAAGGGTACGAGTGAAAAGAACACGGGCCGCATTCGGCTTGGCATGGTGGGTGGTGGTCAGGGGGCGTTCATTGGTGCTGTGCACCGCTTGGCGGCGCGCATTGATGACCAGTATGAATTTGTGGCGGGGGCGTTGTCGTCTGATGCCGCGCGTTCGCAGGCGTCCGGCCGAGAATTAAATCTTGCACCGGACCGCGTCTATTCGGATTTCCGCGAGATGGCGAAGGCCGAGGCCAGGCGCGGTGACGGCATTGAGGTTGTATCCATCGTGACGCCGAACCATATGCATTTTCCTGCGGCCAAAGCGTTCATCGAGGCGGGCATTCATGTGGTGTGTGACAAGCCGCTGTCGCTCAATTTGAAAGAGGCTATGGCGCTGGAAAAACTTCTGGCCAAAAACACGCATGTGATTTTCGCACTCACGCATAACTATTCGGGCTACCCGATGATGCGGCACGCCAAAGCAATGATCGCTGCGGGTGAGCTTGGTGATATTCGCCTCGTGCAGGGCGAATATCCGCAGGATTGGTTGACCGAGAACATTGAAAAATCCGGACAGAAGCAGGCTGCGTGGCGCACAGATCCCAAACGCACGGGTGCTGGCGGCTGCATCGGTGATATCGGCACCCACACCTATCAATTGGGTTGCTATGTGTCCGGCCTTAAGCTCGATGAGCTGTCGGCTGATCTCACAAGCTTCGTCAAGGGCCGCCGCGTGGATGACAACGCCCATGTGATGCTGCATTACAAGGGCGGTGCCAAGGGCATGATCTGGGCGAGCCAGGTGGCACCAGGCCATGAGAACGGTTTGAAAATCCGCGTCTATGGCACCAAGGGCGGCATCGAATGGGTGCAGGCTGATCCGAACTATCTCTGGTACACGCCATTCGGCGAGCCGAAGCGCCTGATCACACGTGGCGGTGCTGGTTCCAACGCTGCATCGGCGCGGGTGACGCGTGTTCCACCGGGCCACCCGGAAGGCTATCTCGAAGGCTTTGCCAATATCTACACGGAGGTTTCGCGCGCGGTAAAAGCCAGGCGGGCGGGCCAAAAGCTGGACAAGGCTGTGGATTTCCCGGGCATTGACGATGGCGTCGCGGGCATGAGATTCATTGAGGCGTGTGTAAAATCATCAAAGGCAAATGCGAAATGGGTGAAGGTTTAAAACGCACGGTTTGGAAAATTCTCGTTGCATGAAAACAGTTGTCGATCTCATGCGCATCATCGCCCTGTGGGTTCTGGTTATTTATGGGGCGGGTATTGCACTAGCCCAACCACCGGAGCGTGCCACCTATTCCTGCGCTGTTGCAACGTCAGTTGAGGCTGCCATTGAAGCAGGTACGGCAGGCACCAAAAATCTTACGCTTCTCATCGGTGATGGCATTTTTCGGCTGACGGGAGATGATCTTAAAATCAGCGGCGGGATCACGGGGAGGGGTGAACCGGATTCAGATATCACGGCCCAAGCCGGAAACTATTTTTCAGCAGCAGAGGCACAGAGTCTGATGACCACAGATGGCGAGACTCTTGGCATGGCGGCTTTCGCCAATGACGCCAATGGCATCCGCGTGGCTTACTTCAACCTCAACGACGGCAAATTCTTCATGCTATGTTTTGATGAAGCCGCTACTGCAGCCAATCTTGCGAGTGTGCCAGCAACACAGGAACCACCGAAACAGGAAGATAAAGAGCTTATCGACTCTGAAAAGATCGAAAAATATCTGGCCAGCACGCCAAAGCAGCAGGGCAAGGAAACAAAAATATTCGGCCCCGTGAGCTTTGCGGCACCGGATGCCGGACATTATATCTGCAAGACTGTGGAATACAATTCCGATGGCACGACACCACAGCGTGATTTCATCGGCAGCAGTGATGCAATTGGCTTTGATCTTTTTGCCGACGGCGCGTACCGGCTTCAACTCAAGGACAAATTTGAAGACGACGGTGCGAGCTATCAACACAATCCACAAACTGGCGCATTTGTTTTTGACAGCGGTACACTCTCCGTCTACTTGAAATTTCCCATCCCCATCCGCAAGGATCTGAATGCCGAGATCAAAAACGTGAGCCTGCTCTATGCGTCCCACTATGATTACGAGAACCGGCTGGACGAACTTATCCTGTGTACGTTTTCCGGTCCCACCCAGACGCAATCACCCAATGCCGTGATCGCCGCGCGTGCGGAGAAGAACCTGCATCCTCCAGAACCGGGCTCAGCGCGCATCGCCGGACTTTATTACAGTCTCACGTGGAGCACGGCCATAGGACCCAACTTCACGTCCTATCAGGTTCCGAATTACGCCTTCCGTTATTTTCAGGACAACGGATTTGTGTGGCTGGGTGATGAACCGCGGGATGGCGATTATGATAAACTCGATTGCACCAAACCCATGGTGGACGCCCGTGGCGATCCAACCTGCACGACCTATAATCTGAACAAGGGATTTATATCGAAATCCACCATCAGCCTTGGCCATGACGCGCCAGTGACTTTTGAACATAATGATGACAGCATCACAACAGATGGCACCTCGTTTATGCTCATTGCGCCGATGCAGGATTTGAAGCTGAGCAAAACGTACAATTATTTTTCCTATACGGGCATTGCCGCAATATCAGGCAGCATAAGCTTTACTGCCGGTGGACAGTTTCAGGCGGACTCATCTGTTGGCATTGCCTATACAACGCCGGAAATTGGCGACACGACAACTACTGTCACGGGCTACGATGAAAAGGCACCGGTGAAGGGCCGCTATACTCTGAACGACCATAGCATTGAGGTCACATCGGCGGATGGAAAGTTGTCGAAGATGTTCTTCGCACAACTGGCTGAGGGCATGTATTACATGAATGGTCGGGCCTATTTGGACCGCTGATCATGCTGCAACGCAATATTTAAATTTTCCTATTGTGCAATGCACCATTTTGTGTCATAAGGCCGCATCTGCTTAAACTTAATGCAATGAGGACTGTTATGACGATTGCGAACAACGTGATTGCTGGCCGTGACCAGCTTATTGCCGACATGGCGTTCCGCTTGTGGGAAGAAGAAGGTCGCCCTGAAGGCCGATCTGATGACCATTGGCTGCGCGCTGCCGGGCTTGTTGATGGAAATGCTGCCAAGGTTTCGAAAAAGAAGCCGAGTGTGAAGTCGGTTACAGTCAAGAAGCCCAAGAGATAATAGTTTACGCGAACGTCCCTCCCTCGAACCTGAGGCCAACGTTGCCGGCGAGCAATGTTGGCCCTTTTTTGATGAGCGTACCTCTTCCCCTGAGCGACAAATAGCTTATAAGACGCCCGATCCCATTTCAGACAACGGAGAAGGTAATGGCTAAGGTACGTGTAGCAATAAACGGTTTCGGTCGCATCGGGCGCAATGTCGTTCGCGCCATCTATGAATCAGGCCGCAAGGATATCGATGTCGTCGGCATCAATGATCTCGGCCCGGTTGAGACCAACGCGCACCTCTTGCGATACGATTCCGTACATGGCCGCTTCCCCCACGAGGTGAAGGTGGATGGCGACAGCATCAACATCGGCACGGACAAGTTCAAGGTAACAGCCGTGAAGGATCCTTCCCAGCTGCCATGGAAGGAATTGGGCGTGGACATCGCCCTGGAATGCACCGGCATTTTCACCACGAGGGACAAGGCATCTGCGCATCTTGCGGCGGGTGCAAAGCGCGTGATCGTTTCGGCCCCGGCTGATGGCGCTGACCTCACGGTGGTTTACGGCGTGAACCACGACAAGCTCACCAAGGATCATATCGTTGTGTCCAACGCATCGTGCACCACGAACTGCCTGGCACCCGTTGCCCAGGTTCTGCACGCCGCCGTTGGCATTGACCATGGCTTCATGACCACCATCCACGCCTACACCGGTGACCAGCCAACGCTCGATACCATGCACAAGGATTTGTACCGTGGCCGCGCTGCCGCCATGTCCATGATCCCCACATCAACCGGCGCTGCCAAGGCCATCGGCTTGGTTATTCCTGAACTCAAGGGCCGCCTCGATGGCACATCCATCCGCGTGCCGGTTCCAAACGTGTCGGTTGTTGATTTTAAATTCGTGGCCAAGCGCGCCACAACGATTGAAGAAATCAATGCCGCCATCAAGGCCGCATCGGAAGGCCGCCTCAAGGGCATTCTGGGCTATACGCTGGATCCAAACGTGTCCATCGACTTCAATCATGATCCGCATTCATCAACCTTCCACATGGATCAGACCAAGGTTGTTGAAGGCACTTTTGTTCGCATCCTCACATGGTATGACAATGAATGGGGCTTCTCGAACCGCATGAGTGACACGGCGGTTGCCATGGGCAAGCTCATCTAAATATATGACGCGCCCCCTCATCATATCGCCATCAATTCTTTCAGCTGATTTTTCAAGGCTGGGAGACGAGGTGCGTGCCGTTGATGGGGGTGGAGCCGATTGGGTACATATCGATGTGATGGATGGGCATTTCGTGCCCAACATCACATTCGGAGCGCCCGTGATGGCGAGCATCCGGCCCGTGACAAGCAAGATGTTCGACGTGCATCTGATGATTTCACCTGCCGATGCTTATCTCGAACAATTTGCGAAAGCAGGCGCTGACATCATCACCGTTCACGCCGAAGCCGGACCTCATCTGGACCGCTCGTTGCAAGCGATCCGCGCGCTGGGCAAAAAGGCAGGGGTGGCACTTAATCCCGCAACCCCTGCATCCGTGATCACCCATGTGTTGGACCACGTTGATCTCGTATTGGTAATGACGGTGAATCCCGGCTTTGGCGGACAGGCTTTTATCAAAGCCATGCTACCTAAAATTTCCGAAGTGCGCGAGATGGTCCGTGGACGGACTATTGATATTGAAGTGGACGGCGGGATTACGGCGGAGACCGCCCCGTTGGTGGTTGGGGCTGGAGCCAATGCGCTGGTGGCGGGTTCTGCGGTTTTTAAGACAACGGATTATGCGGGGAATATCAAGGCGCTTCGCGACGCTTCGATTTCTCAATCCGCCTAATCACGCCAACTCGATTTTCTCAATAACTCTCAGTGTCGTGACTTGCCCCTGCCACCTAGACTTTACCAAGTTGCAGGAACTGGTTCACCGCCTCAAGGGCGGTGATGGAGAGATTTTGGACGTTGCGGTCTGTCTCAATAGTTTCGAAATTCGTTTGGAATCGCCCACCCACATCGTCATCCTCCGCGTAAGCGGAGCATCCAACTTTCAATATGTACATTTGCATTGAACATGGATTCCCTCACTGCGTGGGAACGATGGGTTTTGTGAATATCACTTTAAACAACCCACTTCGTCAGCTAAAACTGTATGCATTGTGGTAGTCGGGAGGGCACGAACTATGGAAGAGCATAGTGAAGATCAACTCAGTAATTTTTTGGCCGAAGGGTGGGTTGTTGTTGGGTATTCCACAACGATGATGGCGATGGGCGGCATTGTACATTCAGTCTTGTTACAGTACGGCAGCAGTCTCACTTCTTTTACAATCGTCAAAACGGGCGACAAGGAAATTGGCAGGACTATAGAGGCACTGGCTCCAATGCCTCCACCAAAGAAGAGCGGGTGGTTTTAGGATAAGAGTTAAATGGCTGGTTCGTTTGACGACCCTTGGGTTACTTCCAATTCTTCTATTTCCGCAGAACGACTTCATGCTCTGGGCGTAATCACTTTTAAGTGGAACCTTTGCGAATTCTGGCTTTTCCATCTGTTTCGAGCAGTTTCTGCTTTACCTGAGTCGGAAGCATGGATTTTGAGCTATGATCTTAAGTCTCAACCGATTTGCGCGCGAATCAAACTCTTAATGAAGCAACGAAATTATCATTCTGACTTGATTGAATTGATAGATAACGTGATATTATTTTCTGATAAATGCAGGGATAACCGAAATGCCGTTGTGCACGCGTGGACTTACGGTATGAGAAATGGGGAAAAGGTACTCGCGCGTAAAAGTAGAAAACCGTCGGAAATGGACCCAATCCCGTTCCAAAGTGAATTGCTTGATCTTCGAAGAGTTGCGGATGAAATTGAAACGGCAGTAACACGGCTTTGGTTGATCACTTGTGTTATCGAGGACGGAAGCTCAGGTTTGCCACAGCCAAGGTTTCAAACGCTGATTTTATCTAGTTCTCTAACATACAATGCTGGCCAGCCCAAAACTAAAACTCCCGACGCGCCAATCTGATGCTCCATCAAAGTTACAGCGGTATCGTTAAAAATTTGCTTGGTCGCTTTCTAAAATTTATGGCTTCTTCTCCACCCACTCGACAAACGCCTCCAGCCACTTGGCGAGGTGCTTTCTGGTTTCTTCGTCGGTGAGGCTGCCCTCCTTGTCGAACTTCACCTCGTTGTGGTTCACGAAGATTTCTGGCTTGGGCATGACAATGGCTTGAAGGGCCTGGAGGTTTTGGCGGAAGTGGTATTGGGAGCGACCGGTGCCGTGAAAGAAGCCTTCACCTGCGCCCAGAATCCCTACGCGCTTCCATTTCAGGCAGGCCGAGCCGCGGGACAGCCAGTCCGTGGCATTTTTCAATACGCCAGGGATGGAGAAGTTGTATTCGGGGGTGGCGAAGATCACGCCGTCGGCGCTAAGGATGCGGGCGTCCAGGTCTTTGACGGCTTGGGGTTTGCCGTGCGCATCTTCTTCATCGCCGTCATAGAGCGGAATGCCATGCAAGGTAGCAATCTCGATATCCACGCCCTTGGGGGCCAAGTCCTTTAGAGCGCGAAGAAGTCCGGTGTTGCTTGAGGCCTTGCGCAAGGCGCCGCTGATGGCCAGAATTTTCATGATTTTCCTCTAATTTGCAATAATAATTATATTTATGTTTTAATTTTCTATTTTTAGCAATAATAAATGCCAATGGAGCAGTTTTCAGCCCTTCGACTGTTGGTTTCCGTGGTAGATGACGGTGGTTTTACCGCAGCTGCGAACAAGCTTGGGCTCTCTACGTCCGTGGTGAGCCGCAGGATTGCAGCCTTGGAGGCGGAACTTGGCGTGACCTTGCTCAAGCGCACGACACGAACGGTTGAGCTGACCCAAGCTGGGAACTCCTATCTCACTCACATTCGCCCCCTGCTGACAGAACTGCACGAAGCGAACATCGCGCTCCGAAATCCCAACTCCAGCGCTGGCGGAAGGTTCCGCGTTGCGGCACCCTTGGACATTGGGCTTTGCCTGATCGCTCCGGCTATTGCCGACTTTATGGCAGTAAACCCGACAATCATTGGCCATTTTGATCTGTTGGACCGCAGGATTGATGCTTTTGAAGAAGATTATGATTTGGTAATTCAATTGGGTGAAGCGCCTGAGCATGCGGGGATATTGGCACAGATCGAAATGGGCCTGTTCGCCTCGCCCGGCTATTGTGCGTTGCACAATCGACCCCATGGGCCAAGCGATCTACCCTCTCATCGTGGGCTGTTCCTTACCAGCCAGACCGCATGGGACCTTCGCGGCGGCAGCGAATTTCAACCCAAACAGCAGTTTACAACTAACCGGCTGGAGGCATTGAAGTCATTATGTATGGGAGGACAAGGAATTGCACTGCTGCCGGTGTGTCTTGTGAGAGCGGAGATCGAGCGCGGTGAACTGCTGCAATTGCTCGATGGTTTTGAACCGAAACCATCGGATTTATTTGCGGTTATGCCGCAGCAAAAGCGCGAGACAGCGGCAACGAAAGCGTTCCGCATGTTCCTCAAAGCCCGGTTTAAGCGGCTGCGACTTTGATCTTTTTCAAGGCATCCAGGGCGCGTGTGCGGGCAAAACCGTGCTCAACAATGGGGGCAGCATACTTTGACTTATAGGGCGAATCCCACGGATGATGCAGGAATTCCAGTGGCATAGTGCTAAGCTCCGGCACCCATTTACGGACGTATTCGCCTTTGGGATCAAATTTTTCGCCTTGCAGCACAGGGTTGAAAATGCGGAAATAAGGAGCAGCGTCGGCGCCTGAACCTGCGACCCACTGCCAGCTGGCGGAATTGCTAGCGATATCAGCATCGACCAGACAATCCCAAAACCATTTGGCCCCCTCTTGCCAAGGAAGGAGCAGATGCTTGGTCAAAAATGACGCGGTAATCATACGAACCCTGTTGTGCATGATGCCAGTGGCCCAAAGTTCGCGCATGCCTGCATCAACAATCGGATACCCAGTTTCGCCTCGCTGCCATTTATGGAGCGCGTCGTTATTATACTCCCACGGGAAGTTGGCAAATTCCGGCTTGAAGGGTTCCGTGGGTATTTTGGGCCAGTGGTGCAGGATGCTGTAGGAAAATTCACGCCAGAGGATTTCCTTGAGGAATTTTTCGCCCGCGTTGTCGAGCTTGCCCCCAGCCTTGGCCATAGCGCTGCGCACCGCGACCCAGCATTGGGCGGGACTGATTTCGCCCAAATGGAGATGGGGGGAGAGACGCGAGGTGTAGGCCTTGTCTGGCCGGTCGCGGCCTTCGGCGTAGTCAGCAAGGCCATTTTTGATGAATTTGGCGAGGGCTGCATGGGCACCCGCCTCGCCGGGGTTCCACTGGCCCTCGAAACGTGTGGACCAATCCGGCGTCGTCGGCAGTAACTTCCAGCTGGCCAGCAGGTCCGACTTCACATCGCCTGCCCAGGCCGCGATTTTGGCTGTGGCGGGGAGTTTGGGATCGCCGCTGGCAAAGCAGGCGCGGGAATAGGGCGTGTAAACCTTATAGGGCTCGCCAGAACCGTTCTTGATGGATTCTGGTTCATGCAGAAGTGAACCCCCGTAACGGTGACACGTGGCCCCGGCAGCTTCGCAAGCCTCTTTAACGCGGGTTTCGAGGGCGCCGGACCAGGGCGTGTAATCACGGGTGAAGTAAACGCCTGACGCATTGGTTTCGCGGATGACATCGGCGAGTACAGTATCTGCACTTCCCCGGCGCAACACGAGCTTTACGCTTTTGGCGAGTTTTTCCAGACTATGGTGAAGCCACCAGCGGCTGGCGCCACCAATTTTCCAGTCTCCCGGCGTTTCATCATCGAGAATGTAGAGGCAAATAACGTCGCCGGAAGCTGCGGCAGCGTTCAGAGCAGGATGATTGCGGGTACGCAGGTCCTGCCGGAACCACATGATTACAGGTTGGGTCATTCAGCCTCAAAAGTTCAGGCCGTCGCCTTCGCCTTGTTGGAGCGCTTGGCCAGCAAACCTGTCAACCAATCCGGATCCATTTCAGGCACGGACGACAGCAGGAGTTCCGTGTAAGCCGGATACGGCGGTGACAGCACTTCGGATTTGGGGCCTTGCTGCACAACCTTGCCCTGGTGCATCACCACAATCTCATCGGAGATGGCGCGCACGGTGGCAATGTCATGGGTAATGAAGAGATAGGACACGTTGGTATCCTTCTGCAGACGCATGAGCAGCGAGAGGATTCCCTCCTGTACGATCTGGTCCAGCGCGGACGTGACTTCATCGCAGATGATGATTTCGGGATTTGCCGCCAAAGCACGGGCGATGGAAATGCGCTGCTTTTGGCCGCCCGACATTTCACTGGGAAAACGGTCGATATAGCTTTCATCAAGTTCGATGGATTCAAGCAGCTCGACCACGCGGCGGTCGCGGTCAGCACCTTTCAGGCCGAGATAAAACTCCAGCGGACGGCCAATGATGTCGCGCACTTTCTGGCGCGGGTTCAAGGCAGTGTCCGCAGACTGGTAAATCATCTGGATGCGGCGGAGCGTATCCTTGTTGCGGTCGTTCAGGGATTTCGGCAGGGGATTGCCGTTGAAATAAATCTCTCCCTGCGACGGTGGCAGAAGACCCGTGATGGCGCGGGCGAGGGTAGATTTTCCGGAACCGGATTCACCCACCACGGCAACGGTGCGACCGCGTGGCACCTGCACAGTCACATTATCAAGAACCTTTACGGA
Organism: Rhodobiaceae bacterium; assembly: GCA_031417195.1. Taxonomy (GTDB): domain Bacteria; phylum Pseudomonadota; class Alphaproteobacteria; order Rhizobiales; family Aestuariivirgaceae; genus Aestuariivirga. The sequence goes on along the minus strand of JANOVC010000072.1, from coordinate 29,382 downwards.
GCCAGTGTAACTTGCCGTGACGTTGTGAATGCGCAAGGCAATGTCGTCACTGATATCTTCGGGCTTTTGCAGTTTGCGCACAGCCCACAGAGATCTGGTGTATTCTTGGGTGGGTTGCTTGAGCATGTCACGCGTTGGCGCTTCTTCCACCAGATTGCCATAACGCAACACCATGATGCGATGGGCCATTTGCGCCACCACGGCGAGGTCGTGGGTGATGTAGATGGCAGCCGTGTTGAACTCTTCCACGATATTGCGCATGGCGGCAAGCACTTCAACCTGCGTTGTCACGTCCAGTGCCGTTGTGGGTTCGTCAAAAATGATGAGATCCGGGCGGCAGGACATGGCCATGGCGGTCATGGCGCGCTGGAGCTGGCCGCCGGAAACCTGATGCGGGAAACGGTCACCAATAGTATCGGGTTTTGGCAATTGCAAACGCTTATAGAGATCGCGCGCGTCAGCTTCCGCCTTTTCGCGGGTCATGATGTTGTGGCCCACGGCGGTTTCGATGGTTTGTTCCAAGATGTGATGCGCGGGGTTGAAGGAGGCGGCGGCACTTTGCGCCACATACGCAATGCGCGAGCCCCACAGGGCGCGGCGCTGGTCTTCGCTGGCGGCTACCAGATCAATACCGTCAAACATTATGGATCCAGCAGAGATACGGCAGCCCGGGCGCGCGAAACCCATGGCGGCAAGACCGAGCGTGGATTTGCCCGCACCGGATTCACCGATGAGACCCAGCACTTCGCCGCGCTTCAGCGTGAGGTCAACGCCCTTGACGATGGGATTCCACACGTCATCACTTTTACCGTCAATTTTGAGGCCCTTGATTTCAAGGAGGCTTGCGCCTTTGACGCGCTTGTTATCACTTACCATCACGAAGCCCACTTGTTTTATGGAGGAACCAATCAACGACGAAGTTTACCGCAACCGTGAGGAGCGCGATGGCACCTGCCGGATACAGAGGTGTTGCCCGACCAAAGCTGATCAGCGATTTACTTTCGGCCACCATGGAACCCCAATCGGCTGTGGGTGGCTGAATGCCAACGCCAAGGAAGGAGAGAGCCGAGATGGTGAGAAACACAAAGCAAAAGCGGAGGCCAAATTCCGTGATCAAGGGTGGTAGGATATTTGGCACCACTTCCTTGAAAACGATCCACCAGATGCTTTCACCGCGCAGCCTGGCAGACTCCACATAGTCCATCACCACGGAGTTCAAGGCCACGGCGCGGGCGAGGCGGAACACGCGGGTTGAATCAAGAAGTGCCAGAATGATGATGAGGTTGATGAGACTTTTGCCGACAACGGCCAACATCATCAGTGCAAAGATCAAAACCGGGATGGCGAGGAATGCGTCAACAACACGCGAGATTCCTTGGTCAAGGAAACCACGTTTGAGGGCAGCCAATACACCGAGGGATCCGCCCACAATAAAGGATATAAGTGTGGTGATCAGTGCAATGCCGATGGTATTGCGCGCGCCAAAAATAAGCCGTGAAAACGTATCACGGCCAATTTGATCGGTGCCTAGCCAATTTTCCGCACTTGAAAGCTGATAGGCCTTCCCTACAATCTGAGACTCACCATAGGGCGCGAGCCACGGCGCAAATATCGCAAAAAAAGCATAGATCAATATGACGATCATGCCGAACCACGCGGTGAGTGGCGCTGTTTTCAGGTCGCGCTTGATATTTTCCCAAATAGAGCGGCGAGCTTTGATGTTACGAAGCGGTGAGGCCGGGGCTGTATTCATTTTGGATGCAACAATCTTGGATTGGTTACAATTGAAACGATGTCGGCAGAGAGGTTGAGCAGAATGTATGTGGCCGCAAATATCAGCGCGCAGGCCTGTACAATGGGCATATCACGGCTGGATACGGCGTCTACCATGAGTTGGCCAATGCCTGGATATACAAACACCACCTCAACAACCACAACGCCAACAACGAGATAGGCGAGGTTGAAGGCAATAACAGTGGCGATTGGTGCCCAGGCATTTGGCAGCGCATGGCGCATAATAACCTGTGATTTCGACACCCCCTTGAGCTGCGCCATTTCAATATAGGGGCTGGCCAGCAAGTTGATAATCGCAGCCCGTGTCATTCGCATCATGTGGGCAATAATGACAAGTGTCATGGTGATTGCCGGCAGTGACGCACGATAGAGATGCTCAAGAAAGGGTGTGCCGACGCTGACCGTCGAGTTTGGAAAAAACCACTTCAATTTAACAGCCAAAACATAAACCAGCACATAGGCGATGAAAAATTCAGGCATCGCAATCGTTGTCAGCGTGATGCCATTGATAATCCGGTCAAACCATGAATTTCGATAAAGCGCTGCCATAACGCCAAGGAAAAGCGAGAGCGGAACAGCAATAATTGCCGCCATAGCCGCCAGAAAAAAAGTATTGTAAAGGCGTGGCGCGATCGTGGCTGATACACTGCGTTTGATGGTGCCCGTGGTACCGGAATAGGAGTAGCCGAAATCACCGCGCACGGCATTGGTAATCCATTCGACGTAACGCGTGGTTGCCGGGCGATCAAGGCCAAGCTCCTTCTTGAATTGCGCGACGTTTTCCTTGGTTGCACCTTGGCCCAGAATATTTTGGGCATAACCACCTGGCAACATTTCAAGCGCAGAGAAAATGATCACCGACACTGCGAGAAGTGTAATGACCCCTAAGCTCAATCGTTGCAGAACGGTTCGCAGAACTGGATGCATGTTGTCCCCTCTCGCAAGCTCTTGTGGCTCTTGTTTTTTTATACCCTAACACAATGATAAAACACTGCCACAAAAAAACAGGCGTTCAATCCGCGACTTTGAATAACGCTAATACGACAAAGAAAAACTCCGCCGGTTGCCCGACGGAGTTGTCTGATCGATTATGAGGCAGTGGCGGTTATGCCATCCACCAACGCTCGTACATGTATCCGCCATCATGATCGAAATCGGAGTTGATTTCGTTATGACCAACCTTGGTCGACAATGAACCAACGAAGTTGTTGAACATCAACACCATCTGACCGCTGTCGTCATGGATGAGCTGCTGCGCTTCGGCATATTGTTCGGCACGCTTTGTTTCATCTGTTTCCGCACGGGCTGCAAGAAGCAGCTCATTGAAGCGAGGATTCTTGAAATGTGTGTCATTCCAAGCAGCATCTGCCGCAAGGGAAATCGACAGCAGCATGTCAGCTGCCGGACGACCACCCCAATAACACATGGCCCATGGCTTCTTGAGCCAGACGTTGTCCCAATAGCTGTCGTTTGGTTCGCGGATCACATTGATGTCAATGCCTGCAGCCTTGGCCTGTTCCTGCATCAGAAGGGCCGCATCAACGGCGCCCGAGAATGCAGCATCAGAGGTCGAGAAGTCAACCTTCAAGCCTTCCATACCTGCTTTCTTGAGAAGGCTCTTGGCCTTGTCAGGATCGTAGGTGTGGGCAGGCTTCGGATCGATGGCGTATTTCATAGACTTCGAAAGTGGATTGTCGTTGCCTGGAGAGCCATAACCAAACAGAACCTTGTCAACAAGCTCCTGACGGTTGATGGCATATTTCAAAGCGGTCCGCACATCGAGATTGTCGAATGGCTTTTGATCGATATGCATGGGTGCTGTGTAGTGTGCGAAGCCGGACACGTTGTAGAGTTCTGTGTCAGGTGCAGTCTTCAGCATGTCGATGGTCTTGAGATCGGCACGGTCAATGAAGTGCACTTCGCCCGAAAGGTAGGCATTGGTGCGGGCTGCGGTATCCACGATCGACAGCATTTCAATGCCGTCAAACCATGTGGTTCCGAAGTAGCTTGGGTTGCGTTCGCCCACCAGCTTCACGCCGGGTTCGAATGACTTCATCACATAGGGGCCTGCGCCAATACCGGCTGCCCAGTCAATTTTGCCATCCTTGGATGGGTAGATCGACAGGTGATAGTCGGTGAGAAGGAACGGGAAGTCGGCGTTGCCGCCGGTGAGTTCAAACACCACGGTATCCGGACCGTCGGCCTTCACGCTAGTGACGGAGGACAGGACCGACTTGGCAGGAGACTTGGAGTCGGCGCCAATATGGTAATTGATGGTATTGACGACATCGTCCGCAGTGAGCGAACGGCCATCATGGAAAGTGATACCCTTGCGGATTTTGAAAACCCACTTCTTTGCACCATCGGCTGGCTCGAAGCTTTCAGCGACATGTGGAACAGCTGCGTTCTTCGCATCGACCTGAACCAAAGGGGCACCCATGACGGATTTGCCGAAAGCAAAGGTATAACCGTTTGACCAGGTTGCGGGGTCAAGTGAATCTGTTGTTTGGCCGTGGCCAATTGCAACCTTGAAGATGCCGCCCTTCTTTGGTTCGGCACGGGCTGCTGTTGCAAACATCATGTTTGCAGCTGCGGCGGTGACGCCGACCGACAATGCGTAGCTCATGAAGTCGCGACGCGACAACTTGCCCTGGCCTGCGGCGCGGGCAGCCTGTTTCAATCTCATTTCGAATTCGGTCATATGTTTCCTCCTTGGTGACCAGATAGCTCAGTAGCCGGAGAAGATGAAAGTTCGGCGAAAAACTCATGTGGCGAACCCTGTGCCACCCGAAAACCTGCGCCCGTCTCCCTGTCTTCTTCTTATTGATTGGAAATCCTTGCTGGATCTCTCAGCTATTAACCTCTCATTTAATCGCGCATCCGTCAATGGCTTGCGCGATCAATTGATTGAACCAAAGCACTTGTAATCACGTACAATTACGACAGATTAAAAGCGGTCAGCGTCATTTGCAACTTGACTCTTCACAGCCGCGTATAACAGACTTAGGGTCATTCATGAAAAGTCCAGGAAACCAGCAGGCAGTGATGCAAAAAACTGCAGAATGCACGCGTGACGGATTGTTGGCGAAAATCATCGTCAATATCGGCAAGCGTTTCTTGCCGAAAGAAATCACGGGATCGCTCACCCTTATCTTGCCATCAGGCCAAACCGTGGTGATCGGAACACAGGGCGAAAATATATCGGCTGATCTCAAGCTCAATAATTTCAAAGTCATTTGGGCGAGCGTCAAGCGGGCGCAACTTGGGTTTTTCGACAGCTACCTCAATGGTGATGTTGAAAGCAGTGATCCCACAAAACTGTTCAAGTTTTACCTCAACAACCGCACAGCCCTTGACGGTGCTTCGACGGGCATTTTCTTTCCCAGCTGGTTTGACAAGCTGTGGCACAAGAAACGCGACAACAACCAGCAAGGGTCGAAAGAAAACATTTCGGCCCACTATGATCTCGGCAATGATTTCTACAAGCTATGGCTTGACGAGACCATGACCTATTCATCGGCGGTGTTTGACGGTCCAAGCAACAGCCTTGAAGCGGCCCAGCACGATAAATATGCGCGCGTTATGGATGCATTGGAGCTGAAGCCCCAAGACAGCATTCTGGAAATTGGATCGGGCTGGGGCGGCTTTGCCGAAGAGGCCGGCCGGAAAAAGGCAACAGTACGCGGCATAACGCTTTCAAAGGAACAGCTTGACTATGCTGCCATGCGCATCGAACAGGCAGGTCTTGATCAGGCCTGCAGTTTCCATTTCGAGGACTACCGCGACACGACGGGCGTGTTTGACAAAATCGCGTCCATCGAAATGATCGAGGCGGTGGGTGAAGCCCATTGGCCCGCTTATTTCAAGACACTTTACAACCGTTTGAAGCCGGGTGGCGTGGCCGCCATTCAGGGTATCACGATTGCCGAAGCTAATTATGACTCCTACCGTTCCGGCGTTGATTTCATCCAGCGTTATGTATTTCCCGGCGGCATGCTGCTTACCAAAACGATCTTGAAGGAACAGGCGACAAAGGCTGGTCTTGTTTTGGAGCGCGTTGAAACGTTCGGGCAGAGCTATGCAACGACCCTGCGCTTGTGGCACGAGCGGTTTGAAGCGGTCTGGCCCGAAGTTGCCAAGCTTGGCTTTGACGAAAAATTCCGCCGCGTGTGGAAACTGTATTTGTCTTATTGCGAGGCGGGCTTTTCGGAATCCGTGGTGGATGTCGGTATCTATAAGTTGCGGAAGCCGGTTTAGGCGCGTTTCAATTTACTGCTGTATTACACATCATCATCTGCAAAGTAGCTGACAATATCGCGGTGTCCCTCAAGTATATTCAACACCTCAAAAAAAATCACCCTGATAACGGAAAAAGATCACATGGTTTTTGACCGCAAAACTTCTGATGTCATAACCAAGCTCGGGCCGCTCTCGTCCCATCGTGCCAGGAAGTGATGCAAGGTTAGAGCATTTGGCGCGAAGCTCATCGGTAAACCGCAAGCCAATCGCAAGACTGGTGCTTTCGCGTGTAATATATTCCAAGATATTTGAAAGGTCTTCTCGGGCCGCTGCGCTATAGACAAGCGACTTCATTAAAACCCTTGTTTTGCCAGTTGCGCTGCCTTGTCATAAAGGTGCGCGCCGATATCTTCATCTGTAAAGCTACCGCCTCTTGCAATCGATGTCTCAAGCGTCTCGCGTAGTGCCTTTAACTTGATCTCGCGTTCCTCAACCAAACGTAGACCTTCGCGCACTACTTCGCTTGCCGAACCATAACGGCCCTCGCTGACGACCGTAGCCACAAAACCTTCCCATCGCTCTCCGAGTGATACATTCATGGATGATCTCCTATCTGGAAGCAACTCTAACAGATAACAAAAATAGTGCAATTTTTGTTATCAAATCCCGATAAATGGCTGCAGCAGTTTTCCGACCAAAGTCTTGTAACGCGACGGGGCTTCTGTGGCGAAGAGGCAAATGCAGGTTTCGCCTTCCTCAATAACGGGGCAATGTTCGATGTCTTCGTCGAGATCGGCGATGTCGCCTACGGTGAAGCGGCCGATTTTGTCCTTGAAGGCACCTTTCAAAACCAGCGTGAGCTCCTCGCCGCCATGGCCGTGTTCCAGCATGCTCATGCCAGAAGCAATCGACAGGAGTTTGAGCGAGCCCTTGGAACCTTTCGACAGCGGCAAATCAACAACAGACACGCCGGGTGCTTTTTTGCGCCAGCGCAGTTCGGAAAAATCCTTGCCTTCGAGAATGCGTTGCAGGGGCGTTTGGGCGACTGATTTTTCCGACGTTGGGGCCACATCAAGGCTTGCAAGGGTTGCAGCCCGGCAGATATCTGATACGGCGGCAGACTCCAAACCATCCAGAATTTCGCCGCCCAAGGCTTCCGCCTTGCGAACCGAGGTACGGCAAACCGGGCACATGGCGATATGGGTTGCGGCTACAACGCTCAAGGCTTCGCCAAGGGTTCCGGCGGCATAAGCCAGAATTGTTGCGTCATCTAGATGGTGAACAATGGTCAATTCACCGCCTCCAGCAATTTGCGCAAGCGGCGATAGGCCAGCCGCATGCGTGATTTTACGGTTCCAAGGGGTAATTTCAGGCGTTGGGCGATCATGACTTGGGTTACGTCCTCGACATAGGAAAGGATCAGCAATTCGCGCTGTTCAGGCGGAATTTGCGCAAGGGCTGCGGCCACGTGGTCATCCTGCTGGCTGCGGGTGATGTTTTCATCGCCGTGGCTTTCCTCGGATGGGATATCAAAACCCTCGAGATCGACAAAAAAGGCGGAGGACTCACGGCGAAGCCGGTCGATGCGCAGGTTGCGGGCGATGGTGAAAATCCACGTGGATGCGGCACCGCGTTCGGGCGAATATTGTGCGGCCTTGGTCCACACGGCAATCATGGTTTCCTGCACCAGATCTTCGGCCAACTCCGATGTCACGCCTTTGCGCATCATAAAGTTTTTCAGGCGGGGGGCGAAATGGTCGAACAGCGCTGCAAAGGCGCTGCGGTCACGTGTTGCTGCGACGCGGGCGAGAAGGCCACCAAAATCAACCTTCTTTTCAGGCAGCGGAGGCGTGGTCTTTTCAGCCATTTGCAGCAACACGGCAAACATAGGGGATTTCCATTGAACTTCGAGCTCTTGTTACGCCATGACACCGGTCACGGATCACTGGAGCTTGCGCTCGATTTGTTCGTTCCATTCCTTGGTAAATACTTTCTTTTTGCCCTCAAAGGCATCAATTTTTCCCCATACCTGCCAATGGGTTTTGGTTGATGTCAGGCGGCCATAGGTTTCGGTGCGCACCTGCCATTTTCCACGCTGCATTTCCTCGGTCCAGTGGGTTTCCATTTTGGCCGAGAGCGGATCATCGGGATGGATGGAATAGGTCTCGCGGCCCACGGAATAGGTTTGCAGGCCGTGCGCCGTGATTTCAGTGCGGCCGAAATCATCGACGATCTCAAGACGCTGTTCTCCGGTTGTGGGATCAATGGTGGTTTCGCGCTTGTTCCATGGTTTCTTGATGACCTTGAGCTTCACGGGTGCGGCGGCTTCGGCAGGCTTCCATTCAACAGGGGTTTCATTCTCGATATGTTTGCGCACCGGAAGATGCAGGGCGGTCTTTCCGGCATAAACCGTGAGGGTGACAGGTTCCGGGGCTGGCCACATCATGGGGAAGTAGCTCGTGGATATGCTCACCCGCAGCTTGTGGCCTTCTGGCACGCGCCAAGCGATGTCATCCAGTTTGATCTTCATGGTGTAACGCTGGCCCGGGTTCAGCGCCGTGGGGTGCTCACGACTGTTGCGCATACAGAGGTTTTGCAAGTGGTATGTGATGCGCGAGACTTCACCTGTCGGCCACACGTCATTCAACCGGATCGCGACGGAGGCAACGGGTTTATCGACGTTGAATTCGATTTCAACTTCGGGCTGGCCAACAATATCCATGGCGGCTTTGAGAACGGGCGAGTCGAACGTAATGGAGTCTGCGTCGTCTTTTACCTGATCGCCTGCAAATTCCGGTCCCATCCAGATGATGCAATATTCGCCGCCGTCACCGCCAGTGGTTTGCTTTGAAGAAATGGTGAGGGCCTTTTCATCACCAGCCGCACCAGAAATGCCTTTCTCGGTGAGATACCATTTTTTTACATCGGTGTTGCCGAGGCCCCAATAGGAGTCCGCAATCCAGCGGCCTGCGATTTTTTCTTTCGAGGTTCCGGGTTTGTCGGCGTCCATAATGTAGACGCGGTAATCGGAATCGCGCGATACACCGGTGGCTTCGTCCTTCAACCATTGATCCCACCAGCGCAGCATTTCCTGCAGGAAGCCAATGCGGGGTTCGGGCACGGCAAAGTGCGGATATTTATGCGCCCACGGGCCGATGATGGCTTTGCGTGTCGTGCGCAAGTTGCGCATCATGCGCGGGATTGCGTTGGAATAGGCATCGTTCCAGCCACCGACTGCAAGCACAGGCGCTTCGATGCGGGAATAGTCCTCGCAGATCGACCCGTGTTTCCAATAGGCATCCCGGTGCGGGTGCTGCAGCCATGGAATGATGAGGAAGGGTTCGGCCTTCAACCGCTCCATCCACATCTTGCGCCATTTGTTACCGACAATTTCAGGGTCGGGAGCACGCGATGAATAGGCGAGCATGGTTGCGGCCCAGCCGAGGTTTTCGTTAATCAGGCAACCGCCCTTGTAGTGGATGTCATCCTCATAGCGGTCGTCGGTGGAACACACCGTAACAATGGCTTTCAATTGTGGCGGCCTTCGTGCGGCCACTTGCAACGCATTGAACCCGCCCCAGGAAATGCCGAACATGCCGAGCTTTCCCGTGCACCATTTCTGCGAGGCGATCCAGCCGATCACTTCGAGGGCGTCGTCCTGCTCCTGCGTGGTGTATTCATCGAGCATCACGCCTTCACTGTCACCGCATCCCCGCATATCAACACGGATGGCCGCATAGCCATGGCCCGCGAGATAGGGATGGGTGAGCGCGTCGCGCACGTGTGTGCCGTCTCGTTTGCGATAGGGCAGGTATTCCAGCACGGCAGGCACGGGATGCCTGTCCGCATCCACCGGCAACCACATGCGCGCCGCCAGCTTCACGCCATCGGGCATGGGAATCCAGACATTCTCAATTTCTTTGATCTTGTGCGGGAAGGACTTGATGGTCGCTGGGGACATAAATTGGCTCAAACTTGTTTTTCGTGTAAACTCTTATATGCATCCCCCAAGTTTGTTAACAAGATTACGGACGCGGTTTAAACTTAATTTAGAATTGACTCATCTTTAGGAGCAAACCCAGCATAAGGTTCTGTTGTTTGTGGCGCTTAAGAGGAAACCGATGGACACCTTCGCTTGGCCGAAAAAGACGCGTGAATTTCATAACCCGCTCATGAATTCAAGGGTGTGGAACGCTTTCAGGTTTCATGATGATGACGTGGTCATCGTGACCTGGGGCAAATCGGGCACGACCTGGATGCAGCAGATCGTTGCGCAACTCGTATTCAAGGGTGCAGACAACGTTGAAGTTTGCAAGTTGTCGCCTTGGGTGGCAGTGGGTCAGTTTGAATTTCCGCTTTCGACCCTTCATCAGACAAGTTTGCTACATACCTGAACCTCCGCGATTGACCCCTAGCGAACTCAACTCGTCGTAGAAAGCATCATGTGAAAGAGCAGTTTTGAACGGTTCTTACGGTCTTTTCCGCATTTTTGACGCTGGACTCACGACGATCTGACAGCGCCTTGATGGGCAATGGCTAGGTTGGGTCATGTCAAAGGCAGAACGGGTGGGCCGGGTGCCGGCACAGCAACCAAGGAGTAAACCACATGACAACGATTCACTCACCGATCATTTCCTTCACAATGCCAATGAGCACAATATTTAGCAGAATTTCCCGGGCACTCAGCCAGTATCGGGCAGCCAAGTCCCAGAAGGCTTACCTGGCCAAGCAGATCGAGTTGTTGTCGGAGCTGGATTCCCACATGTTGAGCGACATCGGAATGAAGGGCTTCAATCGGTTGCCGACAGACCAGCAGGAGAGCCTGCTCCTTGATGCCATCAAACAGCTTAAGTCGATGGCTTAACGCCTTTCTTGTTAATAGTATTGTATCAATCAGGGATTCCCGCGTTGCGCAATCCGTCGGCGAGATGCTCTGTATCTTCTCGACGGCGAAAGGGGTCTACCGCAAGGAGCGCTTGGATCGTGAGCCGCGGCGTCAGGTGCAGCGCCGTTGCGGCATGCTTGCGTGCCTCATCCATCTGGCCCAGGTGAGCATGGCTCGCCGCCAGATAGGCTTCCACCCAGTCTGGCTGTATCGGCGAGCGTCTAAAGCCTTCGATCGCTTCCTCATATTCCTGGGCGATGAAATGAACGACTGCGCGGCTGCGCCAATACCATGTGGGATCGAAATGCGGGGCGATAGCCACCGCCTCTCGGAAATAGTCTAGGCCGCGCTGGGGATCACCGCGAAAACCGTAGAGAATGCCGATGCCGGCCATAAGAGAAGGACTGTTCGGATTGAGGGCGAGGGCTTTTTGAAAGTGGTAAACCGCAAGTTCGTGGTCACGGCGGAACATGTGCGCGCGGCCGAGCATGGCATGGCAGAAATCGTCGCCGTCGTCGAGGGCCACGGCCTTTTTTGTCAGCGCCAGCGTCTGGTCGAGCAGCGTTGCAGGATGATCGAGGTCTCGGGACCATTCGAATATGTAGTATGAACCAAGTGACGCATAGGCGCGGGCGTAGCCCGGGTCGATGTCGATGGCCTTCTGGAACAGACGCTGCGCTTCCGCCTCCGCTTCCGGAACGCCGACCGGCAGCGCATGGCCACGCAACACATAGTCATAGGCTACCATGCTGTTGGGTGGCTTCCGGGACGCCTTTTCAAGATCGGCAAGTTGCAGACGCACGGACAATTGGGCGGCGATTGACCTTACGATGTGATCCTGCATGGCAAAAATTTCATCCTCATGCGCATCGAAGCGCTCGGCCCACAAATGCTCAACAGTATCGACGTCAATAAGTTGCACGTTGATGCGAATGCGCTGTGCCAGCCTGCGCACGCTGCCTTCCACCACATATTGCACTCCGAGTTCATGGCCCGCTTTTGCAGCATCCAATACAGGTCGTTCTCCGTTGGTGGAGTTTCGCTGGGCGCGGACTTGCAATTGATGGAAGCGTGACAGCTCGGTGACGATGTCGGCAGTGATGCCATCGCTGAAATAGCGCTGGGCTGGATCGTTGCTAAGATTGGCAAAGGTCAGGACGGCGATCGATGGCGTCGCCTTAAGCTTTGTGTCGCGATTTTGTGGCGGTAGACTGGATGAAACGTATTGGGATGCCTTCGAAGTTGTAGACTCATCTGCCATCAGTCGAAGGCGAAGTTGCTCGATATCCTGTCCAGGTTGGACATTCAATTCGGATTTCAAGACGTCCCGGCATGCAGAGTAATGCTGAAGCGCCATGCTGCGCTCGCCGTTATCGGCATAGGCATTCATGAGAAAAAAGTGGGACGCTTCACGCAACGGGTCAAGGGCAAGCAGGCGCTTTGCGAGAGCCACCCGTTCGACCGCCGGTTCGAGCGTCAAAAGCCTGTCAAGAATGGAAATCATCACATCACGGAACCGACTGCGCTCGCCAGCAAGCCATTCTTCAAACATCGGATCGCTTACTTCTCCGTCGGCAAGGAATTCCCCCTGATACAGATTTACCGCGCGGCGAAGTGCCGGTGCATCATTTTCTTTGGACAGGCTGATGATGGACACGGCATCTATTTCCATCGTGTCGCGCGCGAGTTCCACCCGCTGGACATCCGCAATGAGCAAGTTTGCGCCTAACGCTCCAAGCTCCTTGCGAAGCACCGTCAATGTCTGACGAAGGCTGCTGCGGGCCTGATCTTCTCCCCTGTCGCTCCAGAGAAGCGCTGCCAGCTTTTCGCGGCTGACCGAACCCGACGGCGATATGGCGAGTATCGCTAGCAATGCACGACCCTTCCTGGCCGAAATGACAATTTCCCGGTCAGCTTCATTCATGACCTTGAATCCTCCAAGCAATTGGAGATTGAGAACTGCCATGCGATACCCGACTCTTCCTATTGGAATTCATAATTTGCCCCGTATTATCCCAGATTGCAAACCGATGGAAATCCGCCTCTGGCCCATAAGGCCAAATTGGATGCTGGTATTTCTCGTCCGCAATTGAATTGAACGCGGAAGCATCAAAGCCGGTGCCGATGAGTGTCTTTGAAATTCAAACTGACCCACTACCCCTTGGGTGGATTGCAACATTGTGCCGCCCGAAGTCCTTGTGGCGCTGGAACAGCAGACACACCGACGGGTTCTCAAAACCCATTTGCCAGTGGACGCGCTGGCGGTCTCACCACAAGCCAAATATCTTTATGTGGGCCGCGATGGCCGTGATGCGGTGTGGAGTTTGCACAATCATTTTTTCAACATGCTGCCGCAGACATATGATGCGTTCAACGCAACGCCGGGTTAGATTGGGCCGCCCCTTGTGCGGCCCTCCGCAAGCGCCCTCGATTTTTTTCGTCTGTGGTCTGAACATTGCGGTACACCCCTCACACCTTTCTGGGATAATGTCAGGGGATGGTGGAATGTCCGCCATCTGCCAAATGTAAAATTCGTTCACTTCAATGATCTCAAGGCCGATCTTGCCGGTGAAATGCGCGGCATCGCAAAATTTCTGGATATATCACTTGCACCACAGGATTTTGAGCGGGCGGTTTCCAATTGCACGTTTGACTATATGAAAGCCCATGCGGAGTTGGGCCAGGACTGTGCGTATTGGCTGGCCCATGGGACCAAAGTCAAAATATCGCCCCACGCTCTGTGATGCACTTCATGTTCAGGGGGTTTTAACCCGGTTAACGCTTGTCCTAGGGCATAACCCATTAATATGAACGGCAGCTAAATGCGTCTCTCAGGATGAGTTCAGGTGCGCCCTCGTAAGCATACATCAACACCGCATTTCAAGAGGGTAAACCACATGTCAAACATCGTTCAAAAATTCGCAGCCGCCGCGCTGTTCACAGGCCTTATGGTAACCGCTGCACAGGCGCAAATGCCAAAGCCTTTTGAAGGCGTGGTTCTGGTGGCCGCCGTAGCACAGGATGACATTCAGCCTGAAGCGCTGAAGCAGGTCGCACAATCCACATTCAAGCGTGGCCAGATCGTTGACTACGCAACGCCAATGGCAGCGGGTTCCATCATCGTCAAAACCAAACAGAATATTTTGTTCTTCGTGCTGGGCAATGGCAAGGCGGTAAAATACCGGGTTGCTACGGCTAAAAAGGGCTTTGAATGGTCCGGCACCCATAATGTGAGTTCCAAAACACAATGGCCGGATTGGCGTCCACCCACAGAAATGCGCAAGCGCCGCCCCGAGCTTCCAGCCTTCATGGCAGGTGGACCACAGAACCCTCTAGGCGCGCGCGCCATCTACATCGGTGGCACGATCTACCGCATCCACGGCACCAATGAACCCTCCTCGATCGGCAAGCCAGCATCATCAGGCTGCATCCGCATGCTGAATGAAGATGTGTCGGAGCTTTATAAATTTGTGAAGCCGGGTGCGAAGGTGACCGTGCTTTAGGGTTGATTTGATTTTCAGGACCGCTTTTGAACCAAAACGATCAATTTTCTTGAAAATACTATTTTAAGCATGTTTTTGAAATATCGAGTTCCTTTCATTGAAAATTTGAATTTTCCTGCAACCATCCGAGGAGAAAATTGGGGTGGATTGTTCAAGTGTCAGGTATCTTAAAAAAATTACCGCTTCATGTGGTCATTGGCGGCGGCAGTGGATTTATTGGCAGTGCGCTCACAAAGGCGTTGGTCGCGCGCGGTGACCGCGTGACACTTATTTCACGGAGCAGTGGCGAGAACAGGATCACTTGGGATGAACTGGCTAAAAACGGTTTGCCAGAATGTGATGTCGTCGTGAATCTTGCCGGTCAGCACATTCTTGATTTGAGCAGACCATGGAATGATGCCTATCGTGATGAAGTGTTGAGTTCGCGGATTAAGACCACGAAAACACTGGTCAATGCCATCAATGCCAGTTCAAAACCACCGGAGGTTTTCGTCTCCACTGCCGGCAAGTGCTTTTATGGAACGCGCGAACTTGACAATTCTGAGCCAATTCCGGAGCTTGATGAAGACTCGGCACCCATGGGTATGGACTTTCCGGCGGAGCTTGTAGGCCAATGGGAAGCCGCCGCTGCAGGCGTTGACACAACGAAAGTGCGTCACGTCAAACTTCGCATTGGCGTTGTGCTTGGTCATGTCGAGCGCAAATCCCATATCGGCAAGCTTTGGCGCATTGGTCGCGCGCGGGGCTTTTTACCAATCATCAGATTGCCGTTTTGCTTAGGCATCGGGGCTGGCATTGGCAGCGGAACGCAAATGTTCCCGTGGATTCATATTGACGATATGGTTGGCGTTCTTCTGCATGTCATTGATCACCGCGAATCCCGTGGAAGATATAATGCCGTGTCACCAGGCATTGTTGACAATGCTGGGTTCACTAAGGCATTTGCCACGAAGCTTAGGCGGCCAGTCGTTTGGTCTATACCGGAATGGCTCGTACGCTTTATCGTCGGTGACGAACGATCTTCCATTTTGCTGCGAGGCCAGTTGGTTCGCCCAAAGCGCACGCTCGAGGCGGGATATGTTTTTCAATATCCGGATATTGAAAAGGCACTCTCACACCTCGTTCAGAAGATTTTTTGATCCGTGCTTTACAAAGATCAAAAAAAGGTTGCTTTCAAGAAAAGCAGCGCGAACGCCACGACCATGGATGAAGGCGAGATTTCCCGTTTCAATCGACTGGCAGAGGAATGGTGGAAGCCCAAGGGCGCTTTCAAAGTTGTCCACGCATTCAACGCAGCGCGTATCGAAAAGCTGTCAAATGACCTTCCCACTTTGATGGGGAGGGATAACCGTGCTCATCAACCGCTTGCGGGCTTAACCCTGCTTGATGTGGGTTGTGGTGCTGGCATTGTCAGTGAGCCCATATCAAGGCTGGGCGCACAGGTCACCGCGATCGATGCATCCGAGCGTAGTATTTTAGTGGCGAAGCAACACGCGGAGAAATCAGGTGTTGCTATCGACTATCAAAATTTATTACCTGAAGATATTGCTTCGACAGGCCAGACTTTTAACATTGTCATGTCGCTCGAGGTGATTGAACATGTTGCCAATCCCGATGTGTTCCTGAACATACTGGCCAGTCTTGTGAAGCCAGGCGGTGTGCTTGTTATTGGAACAATCAACCGAACCGCCATCTCGTTCATTAAGGCGATTATTGGTGCTGAATATATTATGGGCTGGTTGCCAAAGGGAACGCACAGCTGGCGCAAGTTTTTGCGTCCGGAAGAACTGGATCAAATTCTCTTCCCGGCGGGCTTCAAGATGGAATTGTGCTGCGGTGTTGATTTCAATTCCTTGCAGCAGAAATGGCGGATCACCGACAATCCGAATTCGATCTATCTGCGATTTTACAAGCGCAGCGCGATGTCGGACGAATAGATGTCTCACTGGTTTGATTCTTCGATCTTTTTGTTTGCGAGTTTTGGCTTGTTCGTTTCTCCGGGACCGACAAACGGACTTCTCGCGGCAGCGGCAGCGTCGGCGGGTCGGCATGAAGCCTCCAAATTGCTCATTGCGCAATCACTTGGCTATTTGCTCGCTATCTTGATTGCGCGCTTCGTTGCCGGCCCCATTATCAGTCAAAACCTCACCATCGCCCTTGCCTTGAAATTGGTCGCTGCAACCTACTTGGTATATATTGCAGTGCGTCTTTGGAATGCGGGCAACCACGCCTCAACGCAAAAACAACTTATTGGATTTCGGGATGTCTTCGTGACCACATTTTTCAATCCCAAAGCGTTGATTTTTGCGTTTGGCTACATGCCCCTCAATCAAATCAATTGGGTCTTGCTTTTGACAACCTTGATTCTCATCGTGCCGATGACTGGCACGATTTGGATCGTCTTAGGATTGCAAGCAGGTTCAGTCTCCGATGCGCGATTAAACCGCTTAATCGCAGTTTTTCTTGCAATTCTTGCGTTTGGAATTACTGCTGTGGGAATTCGACAAGTTGCGGGTTAGCTTTCACGACAACAGTGAACGCGATCCACTGTTGTCGTGACTAACGTCTAATCCGGCAAACATTCACGGTGTCCAAGACTCCGCAATGCTTCAACAATCGCCTTAAAACTTTTCATTGCAGGTTCACTCACATTTCTTGCGCGCATGTAGGAGTGGGCGAGGGTTGGTTCTTTGCGTAAACTGGCTGGGATCCCCGCAGCTTCTAGTTTCTGGTAAAATATAACGCCGTCATCGTAGAGTGGATCGTGCGCCGCCACGGTGATAAACGCGGGGGGCAGGCCTTCGAGATTATCCGCGAGGTTGGGGATGGCTTTGGGATCGCGCCAATTGGGATTGCCCTTCGGCCCCAAAAAACTTTCGAGATAATAGAGCATGTCGGATTTGGTGAGGCAGGGTGCGTTGGCGTTGCGGATGTAAGACCCGGTGTTCATATCAACACCCAGCACGGGATAGATCAGAACTTGCCCCACAAGTTGCGGTGCGTTGTAATCGCGGAGCGCCAGACACAGGCCCACGGTCATCTGCCCGCCTGCGCTGTCGCCCGCTCCCAGAATGCGGTCGGGGTCGATGCCAAAGGCGCGGCCTGTGCTACGCATCCATAACAGCACTTTAAGCGAGTCTTCCAGTTGCGCGGGGTGGATATGTTCAGGGGCCAGACGGTAATCCACCAGCACCACCACCACATCCGCACCATCGGCCATTTCGGCGCACATGTCGTCGTGGGTTTCGCAGGAGCCCAGAACCCAGCCGCCGCCATGGAAATAAATCACCGCGGGTTTTGGCGCCTCGCCGGGCGGGCGGAAAACCCGGACATGGATGCCATCCACGTCGATATCCTCCACCATCAAACGCGGTGGTCGGGTCGCTTGGAACATGCGGCACACAGTCTCCCAGGCCTCGCGTTGCCGTGCGAGGGGCCAGGTCACGCTTTCGGGCGGCGTGTGCTTTGACAACTCTTCATTAAAAGTCATCATGCCTTCATCTAAGTTTTGCACGATCATCATCTTTGAGACTTGCACGAACCCCTGAGAGATGTCTATTTGCCATTATGGTCTGGCCTTGGAACGAAAAGAAAGCAGAACTTGCAACCCCGGAACAGACGTCAACGCACAGTGACGATGTCGACGTGTTGGTTGCAGCCCTTCCCGATCCGGTTCTGATATTGGACCGTGACGGCATCGTCATCAAGACCAACACCCATGCGGAAGTCATGCTTGAAACCCGCCTTCTTGGCCTGCACATTTCGCAAGCCATCCGCGCACCTGCCGTTCTGGAAGCAGTGGCGCTGGCGCTGACCGACCGTGTGAGCCAGCAGGTGGATTATGAAGTGCGTGGCGTCATCTCGCGGCATTTCGAGGTGTTCATTTCAGCGATGGACACTGTGTCGAATAACGGTGCCGCCTTGCTGCTTGTGCTGAAAGATTTGACGCGTGAGCAGCAGATTGAGCGCATGCGCGCGGATTTTGTTGCCAATGCCAGCCATGAATTGCGCACGCCACTTGCCTCCCTTTCCGGCTTTATCGAAACGCTGCAGGGGGCAGCGCGCAGCGATGAAAAATCGCGCGACAAGTTTTTGAACCTGATGCGCGGACAGGCCGAACGCATGAAGCGGCTGATTGATGACCTGCTGTCGCTTTCCCGCATTGAAATAAACGCACACCAGCGTCCTTCTGCCAAAATCGATTTGGCAGACATCGCGCGACACGTTTGCGATTCATTGCGGCCCCTTGCGCAGAAAGACAAGATCGAGCTGAACGTCAAACTTTCTGAACCGCTCATGGTCAATGGCGAGCGTGACGAGCTTGTGCAGGTCATGGTCAACCTGGTCGAAAACGCGATCAAATATTCCAATCCCAACAGCAGTGTTGATATCGAAAGTACGACAACGGCTGACAAGGTTTCGCTCAGCGTGATTGATCATGGCCGCGGCATTGCGGAGGAGCACATCCCGCGCCTCACGGAACGGTTTTACCGTATCAGTGTTCAGGAGAGCCGCTCGCGTGGCGGCACGGGGCTGGGCCTTGCAATCGTCAAACACATTCTCATGCGCCACCGGGGACGACTCGTTGTCAGTTCCATCGTGGGCCAGGGCAGCCGCTTCACTGTCCAGCTGCCTTCATCATAAAACCGAATATTTTCAATCGATTAGATTGTCATAAATATGTTATCTAACCGTTGCATAACTATCATCATTGGTTTCTAGGTTCCGTTTTGTTCGATTACATCGTCCGCTCACATGGAGAAGCAACAGATGAAAAATATTCTTATTGCCACTAGCGTTATTGCCCTTTTTGCAGGCCCGGCACTGGCCCGCGACCAAATCCGCATCGTGGGGTCCTCCACGGTCTATCCCTTCACCACAGCCGTTGCCGAAAACTTCGGCAAGTCTTCCGGCATGAAAACGCCCGTTGTTGAAGCAACCGGCACCGGTGGCGGCATGAAATTGTTCTGTTCAGGTGTTGGCGAGGATACGCCAGACTTCACAAACGCCTCGCGCCGCATCAAGAAAAGCGAATTCGAGGATTGCGCCAAGAATGGCGTCACTGACATTGTGGAGATTGAAGTCGGCTTTGATGGCCTCACCGTTGCATCGGCCAAGTCGGCACCGGATCTGAAGCTCACCAAGCAGCAATTGTTCATGGCACTTGCCAAGCAGGTTCCTGACAAGGACGGCAAGCTCGTTGACAACCCTTACAAGATGTGGAGCGATGTTGACGCTTCATTGCCGAAGGAAAAAATTGAAGTCCTCGGCCCACCACCCACCTCCGGCACCCGCGACTCTTTCGCAGAGCTGGCCCTTGAAGCCGGTGCCTTGAAGTTCAAGACCCTTGAAGACTTGAAGAAGTCCGATGCCAAGGCATTTGAAGCCGTTTGGAAATCGGTGCGTGAAGATGGCGCCTATGTCGAAGCCGGCGAGAATGACAACCTCATCGTGCAAAAGCTGCAGGCCAATCCGGCGGCACTTGGCGTGTTCGGATATTCCTTCCTTGAGGAAAATATCAGCAGCATCAAGGGCACTGAAATCGATGGCGTGTTGCCAGACTATGACAGCATTTCCACTGGCAAGTACAAGCTGGCCCGTCCTCTCTTCGTCTATGCCAAGAAACAGCACGTCGGCACGATCCCCGGCATGGCCGAGTTTGTGGCTGAATATGTGTCGGAGAAGGCCATTGGTGCCGATGGCTATCTGGCCGACAAGGGCCTGATTGCCCTTCCCGGTGCCGAAGCTGAAAAGTCCCGTGCAGCGGCAACGGCGATGACAACGATCACGATTGACGGTCTTAAGTAATCAAGACCTGATACGGCGAATGGGGCCTTCTTTGCGGATGTACCAAAGGGCCCCATTCGATGATAATTCATCCGGTAGAGATGAAGCAAGACAGGGGCTGAACCAATGATCGTGTGGACGTTGCTAATTATCATTGCTGTTACTGTGACCGGGTTTGCGGTCGGTCGTGCACGAGCGCTTGGTCTTGTACAGAATGGCATTTCCGTTTTGCATTCACTGCCGTCCTATCATGGCCTGTTGGTTGGTTCGATGGCGTTTGCTGCCTCTTGCCTTGCCACGCTGTTCTGTTTATTCGTTATCGGCAGCGGTTCCATCGTGATGCCCGCTTCTGCTGCCGTTCTTGGTCTCGCAGCGATTGCTGCGTCTTACCCCCGCATTACAGAAAGTTTTCGCGCCCGCAACTTGTTTGAAGCCTTTGTCAAATACGTTCTTGTCGCAAGTTCCGGTGTTGCCATTCTCACAACTGCGGGAATCGTATTTTCGGTCGCCTTTGAATCGCTAGCGTTTTTTAGAGAAATCTCACCCATTGAATTTCTCTTCGGCACACATTGGGCACCTACGTCAACGCCTGCGTCGTTCGGGTTCATTCCGCTGCTGGTTGGCACACTTCTCATCACGCTGATTGCCATCGTGGTGGCAGGACCACTCGGGTTGTTCTCCGCAATTTACATGGCCGAATATGCGAGCCGTAGGATGCGCGGCATTCTGAAGCCCATGCTGGAAATCCTCGCGGGCATTCCAACCGTCGTACTTGGGTTTTTTGCGGCCCTCACAGTTGCCCCCCTCATTCGCAACACAGGTGAAGGTTTTGGCTGGGCGGTTGCTTCTGAATCGGCGCTTGCGGCAGGCATTGTCATGGGCATGATGATTGTACCGCTGATCTCCTCGCTGTCCGATGATATCATCAACGCTGTGCCGCAGTCCCTGCGCGATGGTTCCTATGCCATGGGGGCCACAAAATCTGAAACCATCAAGCGGGTGATTTTGCCTGCGGCTCTTCCTGGTATTGTTTCCGCTTTCATTCTTGCCATCTCGCGCGCCATTGGCGAGACCATGATTGTGGTGATGGCAGCAGGCCTTGCCGCCAACCTCAGCTTCAATCCCCTTACCGCCGTCACTACCATCACGGTGCAGATCGCAACACTTCTGGTGGGTGACCAGGAATTTGACTCGGCTAAAACCCTGTCCGCCTTTGCCTTGGGTTTTGTTTTGTTCTGCTTCACACTTGTTCTCAACTACATCGCACTTCGCATTGTGCAGAAATACCGTGAACAATATGATTGATCCCTTCATTGCCAAACGTTACCGCAGCGAACGCCTGTTCAGGTTTCATGGCGCGACGGCCCTTGTGATCTCGGTTCTGTTTCTTGGCTATCTCATTTTTGATATCGGCACCAAGGCGTGGCCAAGCTTTACTGAAAACCGCATCACGCTCGATATTCCCATTGACCCCACAAAGGTGGATGCTGCCAATGTGCGCAAGGGTGATTTCGATGGTCTTGTCAAAGATGCCTTGCGGGCGAAGTTTCCCGAGGTGACAGCCCGTGGCGACAAGAAAAAACTCACTTCGCTGCTTTCCGTAGGTGCCGCCGATGACTTGCGTGACCTTGTGATTGCAAACCCTGCCGTTGTAGGAACCACACTTAAATATGGTGCGCTGCTCAATGATTCCGCCGATCTCTACCTCAAGGGTTCCGGCGACAGCTCGGACGTGGGCGAGCTTCAATCCACCTTCCTGAAAACCTTGCGTGACCAGGGTGCTATCGAGAACCATTTGAGCTGGCGCTTTTTTACCGCGGGTGACTCACGCGAGCCCGAACTTTCTGGCCTTCGTGGTGCCATAGCGGGCTCGCTTCTCACCCTGCTCATGACACTGACGTTAAGTGTTCCCTTGGGCATTGCCGCAGCGCTTTATCTTGAAGAGTTTGCACCCAAGAACGGGTGGACTGATTTCATTGAAGTGAACATCAATAATCTTGCGGCGGTTCCTTCCATCATCTTTGGCCTGTTGGGCCTTGCCGTGTTCATCAATTTCTTCGGCATGCCGCGTTCAGCGCCACTCACAGGTGGACTTGTACTTGCGTTGCTGGTGCTGCCCACCATCATCATCGCATCGCGCGCTGCCATACGCGCCGTACCTCCTTCCATCAAGGAAGCAGCCCTCGGTGTTGGTGCCTCGCACCAACAGGCGGTGTTCCACCATGTGTTGCCACTGGCCGTTCCCGGCATTCTCACAGGCACGATCCTGGGTGTTGCCCGCGCCCTTGGTGAAACGGCACCGCTTTTGATGATCGGCATGGTGGCCTTCATTGTCGATATTCCAAAGGGCATTACGGATGCCGCAACGGTTCTTCCCGTGCAAATTTATCTCTGGTCGGACCTTCCGGAAATCGCGTTCCAGTCGCGGACGGCGGCGGCCATTATCGTCTTGCTGCTTATTCTTTTCTGTTTCAATGCAATCGCAATCTATCTTCGTAAGCGTTTTGAACGGCGCTGGTAAAGGACGTACCCCATGGATGCTTCAGTCAAAAAAGTGAAATCGATCCTCGGCCCGCGCATTCTCAACCAGCGCGACGTGAAAATCGTGGCCAAGGATGTGAATGTGTATTACGGCGAAAAACACGCCATCAAACATCTGTCGATTGACATTCCGGACCGTGCCGTTTCGGCCTTCATCGGGCCATCGGGCTGTGGCAAGTCAACCTTCCTGCGCTCCATCAACCGCATGAACGACACCATCCCTGGCTGCCGGGTTGAAGGTGAAATTCTTATTGATGGCAAAAACATTTACAACCGTGACTTGGATGTGGTGCAGCTTCGCGCCCGCGTGGGAATGGTGTTCCAGAAACCAAATCCGTTTCCCAAATCGATTTTTGAGAATGTGGCCTATGGCCCCCGCATTCACGGAATGGCAAAATCCAAAACCGATCTGGAAGAAATCGTTGTGAACAGCCTGAAGAAGGCGAGCCTGTTTGAGGAAGTGAAGGACCGGCTTGCCCAGTCCGGGACGGGGCTTTCGGGCGGTCAGCAACAGCGCCTGTGCATTGCACGCGCCATTGCGGTGAACCCTGAAATCATTCTGATGGATGAGCCCTGCTCGGCACTGGACCCCATTGCATCAGCACGCATTGAAGAGCTCATCGATGAAATCCGCCAGAACTACTGCATCATCATTGTGACCCACTCCATGCAACAGGCGGCACGCGTGTCACAGCTCACGGCATTTTTCCATCTGGGTGACCTTGTGGAGTTTGGTGACACGGACGACGTGTTCAGCCGGCCCCAAGACAAGCGCACGCAGGACTATATCACAGGCCGCTTCGGCTGATTATTGAACGGAGATTTCCATGACAGATCATACAGTCAAAGCCTATGACGCGGAACTCGCTTCGCTCAACAAGCTGATCGCGCAAATGGGTGGTTTTGCCGAAGAGCAACTCGCCAATGCCATCGATGCCGTTTCCAAGCGCGATACGCGGCTTGCCGATCTGGTGATTGCGGGAGATGACAAGCTTGACGCCCTTGAGCACGAGATTGAAGAAAAAGCCATTCTCACCATTGCCAAGCGCCAACCCATGGCGCAGGACTTGCGGCAGATCATGGTCACCATCCGTATCGCCGCCGATCTTGAACGCATCGGCGACCTTGCCAAGAATACCGCCAAGCGTACCCATGCCATCACTGAATTGTTGCCGCGCAAGCTGGTGACGGGCCTCACACGCATGGGAAACATGGCGCAGGAGCAGCTCAAAAACATTCTCAATGCCTATGCGCAGAATGACGCGGACAAGGCCATGCAGGTGTGGCGTGCGGACGAGGACATCGACGCGCTGTACAATTCTATTTTCCGCGAGCTTCTCACCTATATGATGGAAGACCCGCGGATGATTGGTCCGTGTACGCATCTTTTGTTCGGAACCAAGAACATGGAGCGCATTGGCGACCACACGACGAACATTGCCGAGAACATCTATTTCCTCGTGCATGGCCGCACTATTGCCGAGGAACGGCCAAAAAGGGATTCGACAAGTTCCACGCCAATCACACTGAAGACGAAGGGGTAATCAATGTCCGCATCGATCCTGGTCGTTGAAGATGAAGAGCCGATCCAAATCCTGCTGAGCTATAATTTTGAAGCCGAGGGTTACCGTGTGCGGGCCACGGCCCAGGGTGAAGATGTGGCGCATCTCGTTGGCGAAGAACGGCCTGACCTGATTGTGCTGGATTGGATGCTGCCCGGCATTTCAGGCATTGAAGTGTGCCGCCTGTTGCGCGCACGGCCCGAGACGCGGGACATTCCCGTAATCATGCTCACGGCGCGTGGCGAAGAAAACGAGCGGGTGCGCGGGCTTGCAACGGGTGCTGATGATTACATCGTCAAACCTTTCTCGGTGCCCGAACTCTTGGCACGGGTGCGCACAATTTTGCGACGAGCCAATCCCGATGCCGTTGCTGAAGTTCTGAACGCAGGTGACATTGCGCTGGACCGCCGCGCGCGCCGTGTGACACGCGCCAAACGCGATATCAGCCTCTCGCCCACGGAATTTCGCCTGCTCGAACACCTCATGCAAAACCCGGGCAGGGTTTATTCGCGTTCGCAATTGCTTGACGCCGTGTGGGGCCGCGACATCTATGTGGACGAGCGCACCGTTGACGTGCATGTCGGCCGCTTGCGGAAATCACTGCACCGCGGTCGCGAGATCGACCCCATCCGCACCGTACGCAGCATGGGGTACGCTTTTGATGAGCGGTTTGGCGCGGCTTAGGCGTTACCCAAACTTGCGGTGACGGCGATCCTGCATCGGTTGATAGGCAGCGCGCGCGTGGTATTCGCAGTAGGGCGACTTGTCGCGGGGGGAGTGGCCGCAGAAGCAGAACTCTTCCGAACCTGGATCGCCAATCGGCCATTTGCAGGTTTTATCCGAGAGATGAAGGATGGTGACGCGGCCACCCTTTGGCAGGTCCACAAGGCGCAGGGGCTGTGGCTCCGGCAAGGCGATTTGGCGCTGCATGGGTTCTGGACGCACGAAGGTTTTGAGCGCTGTGTTGCCAGCACTTGGCATTGAGGGTGAACTTGTGGGGCGCCCGGGATGGCTGGGTTCGCGGGTTTTGCGGGGTGCACGGGGCTCCGACGAGCGGGGCTGGGTGACGCGGCCTGAGAGATTAAGACGATGCACCTTGCCGATGACCGCGTTGCGAGTCACACCCATGCCGAGCTTTGCTGCAATCTGGCTTGCAGAATGGCCTTCGGACCACAGCTTCTTCAAAAGCTCAACCCGATCTTCTGTCCATGGCATTTTTTCGGCGCCTGCGGTTTGTACCTGCATGTCGTTCACTTTCTGAATCCCCCATCGCTCGCTGGACTCTAAGGCCCAGCGTGATTGTTTTACACCTGACTTGAAACGCTACATGTCGTGGCTCGAATGAGCGGACACTACTATACGCGGTAGACGAACTTCAATCATCGACACCAGAGTTTTTTGCGTTTTCCCCAGCTAATGTTGGGGACTGTCGTATGGTTAACAAGACCTTACCCACATCGCGAATCAGGCGTCCATGCGCTGTTTTGACTCATGTTGATGACAGGACATGTGCTGAGGAATTGACCGTGTGCGATCATACACTTATAAGGAAGTATTGAGTTTTTGCGCCGTTCCCAGAGCGGCGCTTTTTGCTTTGAGACAAGGGCACAAAGACATGATGACCGCTGTTCTTCCCACTTATAACCGGGCCAAAGTGAGCTTTGAGCGGGGCGAGGGCGCACGCGTTTACACCCCGGAAGGCGAGGTTTACCTGGATTTTGGCGCGGGCGTTGCGGTCACCAGCTGTGGCCATTCACATCCGCATCTCATCAAGGCGCTGACCGAGCAGGCCAACAAGATCTGGCACACCTCCAATATTTACCAGATGCCGGGGCAGGAAAAGCTGGCGGGCCGCTTGATTGAAAACACGTTCGCTGACACGGTGTTTTTTACGAATTCTGGTGCGGAAGCACTTGAATGCTCCATCAAGATGGCGCGGAAATACCATGCGTCCAAGGGAAGCCCTGAACGCTTCCGGCTGATCACATTTGAAGGTGCCTTCCATGGCCGCACGCTGGCTACCATCGCGGCGGGTGGTCAGATGAAATATATCGAGGGCTTCGGTCCCAAGGTGGATGGTTTCGACCAGGTGCCGTTTGGTGACCACGATGCGTTGCTTGCGGCCATCGGGCCTGAGACGGCGGGCATCCTGATCGAGCCCATTCAAGGCGAAGGCGGTGTTCGCCCGGTTCCTTCGCAATGTCTCAAGGGTCTTCGCGCGCTGTGTGATGAGCATGGCATCCTGCTGGTGTTTGATGAGGTGCAGTGTGGCATTGGCCGCACGGGAAAACTCTTCGCCCATGAATGGTCCGGCATCACGCCAGACATCATGGCGGTTGCCAAGGGCATTGGTGGCGGCTTTCCGCTTGGCGCGTGCCTTGCCACCGAGAACGCAGCACAGGGCATGACGGCGGGAACGCACGGGTCCACCTATGGCGGCAATCCGCTGGCCACAGCGGTTGGCAATGCGGTGCTTGACGTTGTGCTGGCTGATGGTTTTCTGGACAGCGTTCAGCAGCGCGCATTGGTGCTCAAACAAAAACTGGCGCGGCTCAAGGACGAGCATCCCTCGGTCATTGAAGATATTCGCGGGGCAGGCCTGATGATGGGGATCAAATGCAAGGTGCCGAATACAGAATTTCAGGCCACCGCCTTGGCGCACAAGGTGTTGACGATCGCTGCGGGTGACAATGTCGTCCGCCTCTTGCCGCCCCTCATCATCACAGATGCGGATGTAACAGAAGCCATCGACAAGCTGGACGCCACGTGTCGTGCGCTTGAAAAGATGAAGGCCGTGGCGTGATGGCAGCGCCCCGGCATTTTCTCGATCTCGCGGACTTTGATGGCAAGACCCTGCGGCATATCCTGACTGCGGCCAAGGCGATCAAGGCGGCGCGCGCTGGCCTCTCGCACGGCGCTGTCGATGCGAGCACGCCCCTTGCGGGCAAAATGGTTGCGCTTATTTTTCAGCAGCCCTCGACGCGCACGCGGGTGTCCTTCGAGGTTGGCATCCGCCAGCTCGGCGGTTCCACCATGCTGATCTCGGCCTCTGACATGCAGCTTGGCCGGGGTGAAACCATTGCCGACACTGCGCGGGTTCTGTCGCGCTTTGTCGATGCGATCATGATCCGTGCAAAACAGCATGATGATTTGACGGCGCTGGCGCAACACGCCACCGTTCCCGTGATCAACGGCCTCACCAATAAATCGCATCCCTGTCAGATCATGGCGGATGTTCTCACGCTGGAAGAACATGTGGGGCCGCTCGCCGAGCAGACCATTGCCTGGGTGGGTGACGGCAACAATGTGGCCACATCCTTTGTCCATGCGGTGACGCAACTTGGGGGCAAGCTTCGGCTGGCAAGCCCTGCGTCACTCACCGTGAATGCAGAAACTTTGGCTTGGGCCAAAACGCGCGGCGCCGATATCGTGACCACGACCTCACCGCAGGAGGCGGTTGCGGGAGCAACATGCGTTGTGGCAGATGCGTGGGTGTCCATGCATGATGGCGATGCCAACCGGCACAACATGCTGATGCCCTACCAGGTGAATGCGGGCCTAATGAAACATGCGGCGAGGAACGCCATTTTCATGCACTGCCTGCCTGCGCACCGCGGCGAGGAGGTAACCGATGAGGTATTGGACGGGCCGCAATCTGTTGTGTTTGACGAGGCGGAAAACCGGTTGCATGCGCAGAAGGCCATTCTGCTCCATTGTTTTGGAAAATAGATGATCCACGAAAAGAATTCCGTCATGCCGTTTGACGTCAAGCCCCTTGGCGTACGCGGGCGCATCGTGCGGCTTGGCGGCGTGATTGACGACATCGTGCAGCGGCATGATTATCCGCCCGTGGTTTCGACCCTGTTGGCTGAAGCCATTGCGCTTACCGCCATGCTCGGCGCCACTTTGAAATTTGACGGCAAGTTTATCTTGCAAACAAAAACCGATGGTCCCGTTGACATGATCGTTGCCGACTTCCTGTCGCCCAACGGCATTCGCGGTTACGCGCGTTTCAACGCCGCGCGTTTGGCCGAGATGAATGCACCCACGCAACAGCAATTGCTGGGCAAGGGTTATCTTGCCATGACGGTTGACCAGGGTTCGGATATGGAGCGCTATCAGGGCATCGTGCCGCTGGATGGCAACACGCTGGCGGACGCGGCGGATACCTATTTCAAACAGTCCGAGCAAATTCCAACGCGGTTGCGTCTGGCGGCGGGGCCTCTCCAGGCGCGCGGCGAAAAAATCACCCATTGGCGCAGCGGTGCCATCATGGTGCAGCACCTGCCGTCAGAAGGTGGCGTTGCCTTTCCCTCAGGTGACAATCCTGCCGGTGCGGAAGAGGTGCCGGAGGATGACAACTGGGTGAAGGCCAAGCTGCTGCTTGATACGGTGGAGGCGCATGAACTTCTCGATCCCACGCTGACCACGGAAGAGTTGCTGTACCGCCTCTATCACGAGGATGGTGTCACCGTTTATCCCGCCAATGAAATCGTGCGGCACTGCACATGCTCTGTCGAAGCTGTCGAAACGATGCTCAGGAATTTTTCAGCCGAAGACCGTGCGGATATGGTTGAGAACGGCGAGATCAAGGTGTCTTGCGAATTTTGTTCGAGCGAATATCGCTTTGATCCGAAGACGCTGGGGTAGGCTGTCGTAAAAAAACTGGCACCCCAACTTTCAATTGTCCGTTGTTTCCCCGCTCCTCTTTCCATCATTCCAGCGCCCCTCTTTTCGTCATTCCCGCGCAGGCGGGAACTACCTTTATTTCAGCGGGCGAGTTGGATTCTCGCCTGCGCGGGAATAACGATAAAGGTGAGGTCGTTCGTAAACAAAGGGGACGCTTCCCTTTGTTTTCAGATTCTGCCCTAAATAAAGGGGACGCTTCCCTTTGTTTTCAGATTCTGCCCGGGCAAAAGGGGACGCTTCTCTTTGTTTTCAGATTTTGCCCGGCTCAGACACTGGTTCACCGCCTCAAGAGCGGTGATGGAGAGAGTGGGCGGCGTTTTCGGTCCATGGCACGATTTTAGTCCTTGACAGAGGATTCCTATTGTTCTAGTTATGTTCCTTT
>JANOVC010000071.1:0-41301 GCA_031417195.1 Rhodobiaceae bacterium | reverse complement strand
AAAGGAACATAACTAGAACAATAGGAATCCTCTGTCAAGGACTAAAATCGTGCCATGGACCGAAAACGCCGCCCACTCTCTCCATCACCGCTCTTGAGGCGGTGAACCAGTGTCTGAGCCGGGCAAAATCTGAAAACAAAGGGAAGCGTCCCCTTTAGTTCTACCCTTTAGTTCACCTTTAGTTCAAATCTGAAAACAAAGGGAAGCGCCCCCTTTAGTTCGAATACTACAACGAGCATTAGGAACATCACAAATATCAGATACATAAATTGTTGCTTTTGTGACACTGATTTTCCTCAGCAAGTATTGCTAACTGGCCTGCTGAACCGCCCCGGGATTGCTGGAGGCTTGTTGTTTTAAGTTATGCGGCCATGGGGACTTTGTCCATGGCTGCGCTTGCGGCGTAGTATTTTTCTTCGGCTTCGGCAGGCGGGATATTGCCATTTGAGATGCCCTCTATTTTGCTTTTGAGCGCAGATACTTAACCAACCCGGCCGTAGAGCTATCCTGTTCCTCGGTACCAGCCTTGCCTTCCATGATGGGTTGCAGACCCGTGGCCAGCTCTTTGCCAAGCTCCACGCCCCATTGGTCAAATGCGTTGATGTCCCAGATCGCGGCTTCCACAAACACGCGGTGTTCGTAGAGTGCAATGAGGCGGCCAAGTGTGTAGGGGTCGAGCTTTTTATAGGCCAGCGTGATCGACGGGCGGTTGCCGGTGAACACGCGGTGTGACGCCAGGCGTTTGGCCTCCGGCTTGTCCTTGCCCATGGCCAGCAACTGCTTCGTGGCTTCCGCCAACGTGCGGCCCTTCATCAAGGCTTGGGATTGCGCCAAGCAGTTTGCCATCAGCAGCGTGTGATGTTCGCGCATTCCCTGTTCATGCGGTTCGGCTGCAATCAGAAACTCCACCGGAATAACATCCGTACCCTGATGAAGCAGCTGGAAGAACGCGTGTTGGCCATTGGTGCCGGGTTCGCCCCACACCAGTGGACCCGTGGAATTTTTGGACGCAGCGCCTGACTTCGTTACGCGCTTGCCGTTGGATTCCATATCCAGTTGCTGAAGGTAGGCGGGAAACCGCGACAGGCGCTGATCATAGGGAATGATCGCGCGCGCTGCGTGCTTTGAAATATTCCGGTGCCAAACGCCGATGAGACCCATCAGTATCGGCAGGTTTTTGGAAGCCTCCGCCGACTTGAAATGCTCATCCATGGCAAAGGCACCATCGAGAAAACGCCCGAAGTTTGCCGCGCCAATGGCAATCATCAGCGGCAAACCGATTGCGGACCAAATGGAATAGCGCCCGCCAACCCAATCCCAAAAACCGAATACACGGTCCGCACCAATGCCGAATGCGGCAACCTTGTCGAGCGCGGTTGAAATCGCCGCAAAATGCGAAGCGACCGCAGCTTCACCAAGCTTCTCGACAATCCACTTCCGCGCCGTTTTTGCGTTGATCATGGTTTCAATGGTGGTGAAGGTTTTGGAGGCGATGAGAAAAAGCGTTGTCGCCGGATTCAGGGTTTTGAGTGTGTCCGCAATATGAGCGCCATCGACGTTCGACACGTAATGCAGCCGCGGTCCATCGTGATAAGGTGCAAGGGCAAGTGTCGTCATGGCAGGACCAAGGTCAGAACCGCCAATGCCAATATTCACGACATCAGTAATATCGCTCGCCCGAACCCCGTCGGAAAATATCGCCATGGCAGCCAGTACACCGCGCACATCCGGCATCACGTCCCGCGCTGCCACCATGACGGGAGCGTTTGAGCGATTGCGAAGCGCCGTATGAAGAACCGCGCGGCCTTCAGTGATATTGATGATATCGCCTGCAAACATCTCGTCACGTTTCTTGGAAACCCCAGCCGCCTTGGCCAAGCCCAGCAACAATTTCATGCTTTTCGCCGTCACCGCGCATTTTGAGAAATCCAGCAGCAAGTCTTCCTGGGTTGCTGAAAATTCGGCAAAACGGTCACCTCGCCCCGCAAAGGCCTTGCGCATGTCAAACGGCGCAAGCGATGCGCGGTGTGTGGTTAAGTCCTTGAGAGCTTTGCTAACCTTGTCCGACTGCGCCATGGTGACCTCAAGTGTTGGAATGTGACTGCGCTTCTATACACTTGAAATTCGGCGTCAATCACGCAGCGCGGCGAAGCGCCTTGCCATCCAGCAGATTGTTGAACAGGGTGCGGCTCATGGCGGCCATCTCGGGCATCAGCGGCAACGCACGGGCGCGAACGCGGGCATAGGCGTCAGAACCCAAGGATGCTTCCAGCCATTCAATATATTGCGGAATATAGGCCCATCGCTCGACCAACGCAGGGGTGAGTTCCGCATGGAATTGGGTGGCCAGCAGCGTATCGGCAACCGACATGATCTGAACCTGTGTGGATGGCGACGTTGCCAGAACCTCAGCCCCTTCAGGCAATTCCTGAACCTCCGCATGGTGCCACTGCATGACGGGCATGACCGGCTTGAGGCCACCCGTCATTCCATGCCTGCGTCCAAGGCTTGTAAGTTTCACATCGCACACGCCAACCTCGGCTTTGCTCGAAAGTCCAACCTTGCCACCCAAGGCTTCCGCCAAAAGCTGTAACCCCAGACAAATGCCTAGAAAGGGACGGTTGCGGTTGATCGCCCATTCGCGAATGGCGCGCTTTTCATCCACCAGCCAAGGGTTTGCGTCCGTTTCCCACACATCCATGGCGCCACCCATGACCAGAAGAAAATCATAAGGGGCAAGTGATGGAATTTCCTCGCCCCTGTGCAACATGACCACATCAAGCGCAGCTCCACGCTCGGCCAAAAATTCGCCAAACAGTCCGGGAGGTTCATCGTCCATGTGTTGGAATACAAGTGCACGTTTGATCATTTCGCTTGTCCGTCGATGAATAAAAAACGCTACTTAATGTGTGCAATTCGAATCGCAACCCGATGAATTGTCGCATTGCAGCGATAACTGCGATAAGAAAATAACAGGTTAATGAAGGAGCCCTGAATGCCCAATCCCATCATCGTAGAAGTCACCCGCGGCGGCATCGTCGAAAGCCGCCATACCGGGGCCTTCGCCGTGGTGAATGGTGAGGGCAAGATTGTGAAGTCCGCCGGTGATTTTGCAACGCCCATTTTCCCTCGTTCAGCCATCAAGGCGTTCCAATGCGTGCCCCTGATTGACTCCGGTGCGGCAGACCGTTTTGGCTTTACGGAGGAAGAAATCGCACTCGCCTGTTCTTCGCACAATGGCGAACCGGACCATGTGCGCGTGGCCCGCGTCATGTTGCAAAAGGCGGGGGAAAATGAGGAGCACTATGAATGCGGAGCCCATTGGCCAACGGAAACGCAGGCCCGCAATGATCTTGTGCGGGCCGGTGCCGAACCCTTGCAAGTTCATAACAATTGTTCGGGAAAGCATGCCGGCATGCTGGCTCTGTCGCGCCAATTGGGGGCTGACCCCCGAGACTATGTGAGTGTTGAACATCCCGTACAGCAAGCTGTTGCCAAAGCCATCGCTGACTATTGTGACGTTGATGTAGAAGCCCTGACCTGCGGCATTGATGGCTGCTCCGTACCAACCTGGGCTTACCCCTTGAGCAACATGGCCCTGGGTTTTGCCAAGCTTACCGAAACGCCAACCGGAAAACGTATCATCGAAGCGGTGCGCAAGTATCCTTTCATGGTGGCGGGAACCAATCGCTTTGATACCAAACTCATGCAAGCCGTCCCGCGCGCGTTTGTAAAAACCGGAGCCGAAGGCGTCTACTGCGGCTGCGTTCCCCACGCGCATTTAGGGATAGCCCTCAAATGTGACGACGGTGCGAGCCGCGCCGCCGAGACCGCCATGGCCTCACTTCTCGCATCGCTTGATGTGTGGACAGCGGAGGAGAAGGCAATTCTCCAGACATTCACCCACACTGACCTTGCCAACTGGCGTAATATCCACGTAGGTGAGATGCATGCGACTATATCCGGATGATATTGTCCTTCAACAGGATCAAATTCGGCACCTCTGCACCGACCTTGCCCAAATCATCCGTCATGGGGTTTTGATGGTCCATGCCCTTGATTGCCGCCAGCTTCATGCCTGAAATGACATTGTTGGCAATGTAGGTCGCACCGGCGCCTTCGGTAACGGAGGCCGTAATGCCCGTGCCACAATCCTTGATGAGGTTGCCCTGTGCCGAAAGATTGCGGCAGTAAGGCCCCCAACCCAGCGCAATTCCAATGTCACTTGCATTCTCAATCACGTTCCCGCTCACCATGGTATCGGCTTCCGCATAAATGCCGCTCCCGTTGATTGCACCTTCGGTTTTACCCCGGTGCACGCCGCGGATGACATTGTTGCTGCACACGGCGAGGTGCCCGTCTTTGTCAAGATTGGTAATGGAAATTCCAAACGCCACATTTTCAATCATGTTGCTGCTGACAACGGCACCCGCAAAGGCGAACTCGACATAGATTGCCACTTCACCTGTGCGTGAGACATTGTTTCCGGTGATTGTGCAGTATGAACCGGAATTGTTGCGAATGGCGGAATAGGTGCAATCCGTCACCCGGTTGTTGGACACAAGTACGTTGCCAGCCTTGTAGATATTGATGCCATTGCCATTCTGGCCCGAACCCCCGTCTTTTGCAGCTACGCGCTCGACGCGGTTGTTGCATACAATTGTGCCATCTTCCGTCTTGTCAGTGGCCCACACCTGAATGCCGTTGTTGCCGATGTCGTAAACATGATTGCTGGAAATTTCGAGGCCTTTAGAGTCCAGTGCAAGCAAAGCCGTTTTTTCCTGTAACCTGAACACGCAGTTTGAGATTTTACCGCCGCACTGCGCCAATGACAGTCCATTGTCGCCGCCATCAAAGGTAACACCCGTTATCGTGAGATTCTTGGCGCTATCGGCATTCAAAATATTGGCACCCGCTGACCCCACAAGGATCGTTTTGCCAGCAACACCTTCAATCTGGAGAGATGCGCCGACCTGCAATCCGGTGACATGGTATTTCCCCGCAGCAAGCCGCAGCACGCCATCGCCGGAAATTGCTTTGTTGATGGCAGTTTGCACCTGAAGGGTTTGGTCAGCCGCAATGGCTTTGACCGGCGTGACCGCGAGCGCGGCACTTGCAGACAAGAGAGATCGACGCGAGACATTCATTTTGAAACACTCCTAAAAGAGTGCAGCAAGAAGCATGCCTTACCTAGCCGTTGTGTAAAAACCCGGTTACCGCCACACGCAATTGTGTGAGATTGCCGCTGGCATGGATTTCCCACAGAATTTCGCTATCCACCCGGTGATAAGCATGCCTGATATGATTGCCAATATCGGAAATCCGTCTCCATGGAATATCAGGACGACTATTCTTCATGGAATCTGGAACGTATCGTGAGGCTTCACTGAGAATTTCGAGAAATCTTTCGAAAGCGGCTTTCATTATTTTGTCGGAAACAAACGTATCATAGCTTTTGTCGCTGAGAAGCTCATCAATGTCTTCAATCGAACGGATAATATCATTGAGTCTATAGCGTATCCGTTCGTCCATCAGAAAACCTGGATGACATCTTCAATTATTGATTTTCTGAATTCATCATCAAGATTGCGACGCATGAAAGCATTGGCAGTAACGCCAATCGAATCTGATACAAGATGTTCAACGCCAATCAGATTGAGAATTGAAAATTTGCGCATAGGTGACGTGTCGATAAGAAGGTCTATGTCGCTTAAATTGGAATTATCACCACGGGCGCGCGAACCAAAAATTGCCAAATGCGCGACGCCTTCACGTTGAAGCTCGGACTGCAGCGATATTAATTTGTTAACGATTTCATTTTTTTGCATATTGCTGTTTTACACGATTTTTCTAAAATTGCTATTTCAAGGTCTTTTGCGCATAACCAAGCCGCAGGTTCAGACATTCCAGCAATTGCAGCGCCGCATCGGGAATAACGGTTCCGGGCAGAAACACGGCAGCAGCGCCCATCTCTTTTAGTGTCGCCACATCCTCTGGCGGAATCACGCCACCCACCACAATCATGGTGTTGGAACACCCCAATTTTTCCAGCGCCGTCTTCAACAGGGGAATGTGGCTGAGATGGCCGGCCGTAAGCGTGGAGATGCCGACCATGTGGACATTTTCTTTTGCAGCAAACGCTGCCACTTCTTCCGGCGTTGAAAACAGCGCACCGATTTTCACCTCAAAACCAATATCGGAAAACGCGGACGCGATCACCTTCTGGCCACGGTCGTGACCATCCTGACCCATCTTGGCCACAAGAATGCGGGGCGCAGAACCATCAGCTTCGGTGAATGCAGCAACAGCCCGTTTGACCATTTCTATTTTGTCCATATCCCGCGATGAAGCAACATAGACACCCTTTGAGACGCGTGTCTGTGCCACATGCCGACCCCAAACGGATTCTAGCGCTGCGGACATTTCGCCAACGGTTGCCTTGGCGCGCGCCGTATCGACAGCCGCAGCAAGGAGATTGCCCTCACCTGTCCTGGCAACATCGGTCAACCGCGCCAACATGGCCTCGCACTGTGTGGAGTTACGTCCAGCTTTCAGGCGCTGTAGTTTTTCGATCTGCTTGGCGCGAACAACGGAATTATCCACCTTGAGAATATCGATTTTGGACACATCGGTGGTTTGATATTTGTTGACGCCCACAACCGTCTGTTCGCCGGAATCAATGCGGGCCTGCGTGCGGGCGGCCGCTTCCTCAATCCGCAGTTTTGGAATGCCAGCCTCAATGGCTTTGGCCATGCCACCAAGTTTTTCAATCTCGTCGATATGCGCCCAGGCCTTTGCCATGAGATCAGCCGTAAGCATCTCGACAAAATAACTGCCACCCCACGGATCAATCACGCGGCACGTGCCTGCTTCCTGTTGCAAAAATAGCTGTGTATTGCGGGCAATCCGCGCCGAAAAATCCGTGGGTAGCGCCAAGGCTTCATCGAGTGAGTTCGTATGCAGCGATTGGGTTCCGCCTTGCGTGGCCGCCATCGCTTCAATACAGGTGCGCGTCACATTGTTGAACACATCCTGTGCTGCAAGACTCCAGCCACTCGTTTGACAATGGGTGCGGAGTAATAGCGAGCGCTCGTCTTGCGGTGCAAGGCGCTGCATCAGTGTGGCCCAGATCACCCGCGCCGCCCGCATTTTCGCCACTTCCATAAAGAAGTTCATGCCAATGGCCCAGAAGAACGAAAGACGCGGCGCAAATGTGTCGATGTTCAATCCCGCTTCAACACCCGCCTTGGCATATTCAAATCCATCGGCCAGCGTATAGGCCAATTCAAGATCGGCTGTCGCACCGGCTTCCTGCATGTGATAGCCAGAAATCGAAATCGAATTGAACTTCGGCATATGGGCAGAGGTGTATTTGAAAATGTCAGAGACGATACGCAGGGAGTTGCCGGGTGGATAAATATAGGTGTTGCGCACCATGAACTCTTTCAGAATATCATTTTGAATGGTGCCCGAAAGCTTTTCAGGTGGAACACCTTGCTCTTCGCCCGCCACAATGAACAGCGCAAGAATGGGCAGCACCGCCCCATTCATCGTCATCGACACCGACATCTTGTCGAGTGGAATGCCATCAAAAAGCGTGCGCATGTCGTAAATGGAATCGATTGCGACACCTGCCATGCCCACATCACCTGATACGCGGGGATGATCCGAGTCATAGCCACGATGGGTGGCAAGATCGAAGGCAATTGAGAGTCCCATTTGTCCTGCTGCCAGATTGCGCTTGTAGAACGCGTTCGAGTCCTCGGCAGTGGAGAACCCGGCATATTGCCGGATGGTCCAGGGCTGCGACGTGTACATTGAGGGGTAGGGACCTCGCAGATAAGGCGCGATTCCGGGGTAGGCTTCGGCGTAAGATCCATCGGGCCCATATTGCGCGGCAATTGAAATGCCCTCCGCTGTCATCCAAGGGATATCAGCGAAGCTGGGTATTTTGTTCATGACATCACGTCCACGGCCGCTGCAAATTCCTTTTGCAATTGGTGCGTGCTGCTTCCGACAATTGGGTCGCTTGCTGTGTTGTTGGCATCAAATG
Organism: Rhodobiaceae bacterium; assembly: GCA_031417195.1. GTDB lineage: Bacteria > Pseudomonadota > Alphaproteobacteria > Rhizobiales > Aestuariivirgaceae > Aestuariivirga. The sequence continues at coordinate 33,248 of JANOVC010000071.1, read as the reverse complement.
ACGGAAGGTTTCCAGTTCGCTCGATGCCCTGAAAAATTTCCCACGCCTTCCCACAGAGTTCATATGTGAGATGCTCTACATAGCCTGAACCTGAAGCCGCATCGGCCACGCGCCAGAGCTGCGCTTCTTCCAATAACACTAGCTGTGTGTTTCGTGCCATGCGTCGCGCGAAGGCATCTGGCACACCCTGCTTGATTGAAAATGGCAACACCGTAAACGAGTCACAGCCACCAAGTCCCGCACCAAACACCGCTGTTGTGGCGCGCAGGAGATTCATGTGCGGATCAAGGGTGGCCATCATCCGCAACGAAGTTTCGCCGTGAAGCTGCAATGACGCAAAAGGCAAACAACTCGCGGCCAAAATCCGTGTCCACAAAATGCGAACGGCACGAAATTTGGCCAGCGTTAAAAACATGTCCTGATTGGCTGCAAGAGTTGCCGATGGCATGGTGATTTCATTCCCCCGCAAAGCACGAACAAGCTCTGACAGCACGCAGCCGAGTTCCTGTGCGTCTGTTGCGCCTCGGTTGTGAAACACCCTTCCATCAGCATCCAGGAACGGTCCGGAAAAACCTTGCGCAAGCAGGCTCTTTGCCAGCCCCGCATCCTTCAATCCAAATGAAACCTGAAGACGTGAGGGATCAATCGGCTGTTTCCCGACATATCTGGCAAAAGCCTTCGCACTTGCGTCATCATGTTCCAGTCTGACGTGAATGGCATGGAGTGCGACGCCTTCGAGCAGCAGCGGGTCAAACGCCCGCGCGATTGAAAGGCCAACCGCACCATTTTCCAAATCATCCAAAGCTTGGGCATTGGTCTTCCCAGCATCGGGATGATCAACGCGCTGCAAAACCTGCCACGGCCCGTGGGTCGCTTTCTCCGCCCGCGTGCCCTCAATCTGCTGATAGAGTGGCTCAACGCGAATGCCATCCGGTGTAACACTCACAAGTTTTTCAACATCGCCAACGCGGGTGCGCCACATCTCCAAAGTCGCTTGCGGAAAATCACTCATATGCCAATGCTACCCTGCAAATCGGCACTGTCAATTGATCCCTTTATTGGGTAAACGGGAGCCAAATCAGACATCCAATTCCGGGGATAAGAACGATCATGAGCGACAATGCTGTTTTTGTAGGTCAAAGCGACAAGCGCGAAGAACTTTTCTTGCAAGTGGCCAACCGCCATGGCCTTGTCACTGGCGCCACAGGCACGGGCAAAACCGTTACCTTGCAAATCATGGCGGAGAGCTTTTGTAAGGCGGGTGTTCCGGTGTTCGCGGCCGATGTGAAGGGCGATCTCTCCGGCATTTCGCAAGAAGGAACACCGCAGGACTTCCTCACCGAACGCGCCAAGAAAATCGGCTATGATGACTACGGCATGGAAGCCACACCGACGATTTTCTGGGATCTGTTCGGTGAGCAGGGCCATCCCATCCGCACCACTGTTACCGAAATGGGCCCGCTCATGCTGTCGCGTCTCATGGGCCTCACCGACGCGCAGGAAGGCGCGTTGAACATCGCTTTTAAACTTGCGGATAAGGAAGGTCTTGCCCTTCTTGATCTCAAGGATTTGCGCGCATTGCTGTCGGACCTTGCCGATCGCGGCAAGGAAATCACTACGGAATATGGCAACGTAACGGCGCCCACCATCGGCTCCATCCAGCGCCGTCTTGTGGTGATTGAAGAACAGGGCGGTGATAAATTCTTTGGCGAACCCGCATTGGATATCAAAGACCTGATGCGCACCACCCGTGACGGTCGCGGTTATATGAATATTCTCGCGGCTGACAAGCTTATGTCATCGCCGCAGCTCTACGCCACGTTTCTGCTCTGGCTCCTGTCAGACCTCTTCGAAATCATGCCGGAAGTGGGAGATGTTGCAAAGCCAAAGCTGGTCTTCTTCTTCGATGAAGCCCATTTGTTGTTTGCCGATGCGCCTCCCGGCCTGTTGCAGAAAATTACCCAAACCGTGAAGCTTATTCGTTCCAAGGGCGTTGGTGTTTACTTCGTCACGCAAAATCCATTGGACGTTCCAGACAGCGTGTTGGAGCAAATGGGCAACCGTGTTCAGCACGCTCTGCGCGCCTACACGCCGCGTGACCAGAACGCCGTGAAGGCCGCCGCCACAACCTTCCGCGCCAATCCAAAATTTGATACTGAAAAAGTGATCACCGAAATGGGCAAGGGCGAAGCGCTGGTATCAACCCTTGATCTCAAAGGTGTTCCGTCCATAGTGGGCCGCACGCTGATCCGCCCACCCTCTAGCCGCATGGGACCCATCACGCCGGAAGAGCGCCAGAAGGCCATCAAGAATTCTCCCGTGTACGGACAATATGAGGAAACCGTTGACCGCGAGTCGGCCTATGAAAAACTGCAGAAGAAGGCGGGCGTGAAAGCGAAAGCTGATCAAACAGCGGCTGAGCAGAAGGCTGCCACAAAGTCCGAAAAGACAGCAAGTGCGACCGCCCGCCGCGAGCCCCAGTCCGCCACAGACCGCTTCGTCAAAGGTGTGGCCGGAAGTGTTGGCCGCCAACTCGGCACCAGTGTTGCCCGGTCAATTGGAAACGCATTGGTGCGCGGTATTTTGGGAAGCCTTACCCGGCGTTAAGTCGCTCACGAAAATGTGCTGTTCTTTGATTGGCCCGATCACGGTAATAAAAACTATGATCCGCCGATGGGAGATTATTGATGCGCAGATTGATATTGGCCGTTACTTTCATGCTTGTTGCAAATTCCACGGCGGCTTTTGCCGAAACCGCTGTTTTTGCAGGTGGCTGCTTCTGGTGCGTTGAAAAAGACATGGATAAGGTCAAGGGTGTTTTGAGCACCACGTCAGGCTTTGCCAGTGACCGCAAAACAGATGCGAGTTACAACAATCATCCCGACAGCGTCGAAGCTGTTAAAGTTGAATTTGATCCGGCAGTCATAAGCTATGATGTTTTGGTGGCACGGTTTCTGCGGGGCATCGACGTGACGGACGCCAATGGTCAGTTCTGTGACAGGGGCGATGGCTATACGTCAGCGGTCTTCGCTCTCACACCGGCGCAGGCCGCAAGTGCCGAAAAGGCGTTGAAGGATGCAACAACACAACTCGGACAGAAAGCCGTAACACCCGTCAAGAAATTTGCGCAATTCATATCAGCCGAAGACTCGCATCAGAATTACTATCTCGGCCAAAACCGCATCTTTACCCATTTTGGTTTTATCAAACAGGCCGATGCCTATGAACGCTATCGCAAGTCCTGTGGACGAGATGCCCGGGTCAAAAAACTATGGGGCAGCGCGGCTTACACCGCTGGTTCGAGCAGTTAAATAATTTCATCTTCATCAAACAGCGGTGCCTGCACCAAGTCAGATTTTTTCATCCGTGCCACATGAAACAGCGCGTCACCGCGATTAACGATGGGCAAATTGGTACGGCCAACAATGATACCATCGTCGTCTGCAATCACGGACACGCTCAAATCCGCCAGCGGACTTGAAATCTCACCAAGACTTTGCCCCTTGGAAACATGGGTGCCAATTGCAAAAGAACTACGCAATATTCCACCCTCGGGTGCGCGCAGCCAGGAACTTGACTGGGAAATGGCCGATGGTTTCTTGGCCGCGGTTCCGTGTGCGATCATTTTGAGCAATGCCAGCACATTGAGAATGCCCGCAACGCCGGTCTCAATTGCAACCTCATCAAAACGCAAAGCTTCGCCCGCTTCATAAAGCAGCACCTTCACGCCCACATCACGCGCGCACTGGCGCAATGTGCCATCGCGCAATTTGGAGACGAGTATGACAGGAGGCGCGAATGATTTTGCCAGCTTTAAAAGTTCCGGCTCATCGGGTGCGATCCGGATTTGCGGCAGGTTGGAGCGGTGGAGAGCCGCGGTGTGTAGATCAATGCCATATTGGGCGCGCAACACCACTTCTTTCATGAACAAATCAGCAAGAAGACTGGCCAGCGAGCCACGGTCAGACCCCGGAAACGAGCGGTTGAGATCGCGCCTGTCGGGCATATAGCGGGAGTGATTGAGAAAACCAAAGGCATTAACGATGGGAACGGCAAGAATTGTTCCGGCAATCTCGCTCAGGGCCTTGTGGGCCACAACGCGCCGTACAATTTCCACACCGAGAATTTCATCACCGTGAACAACACCCGAGATGAAAAATACCGGACCCGGTTTTGCGCCATGAATGACATGAATGGGCAAGCTGATGGGTGTGTTGTTCGCCAGAACGCTGATCGGCAGTTCAATGGTTTTACGGGTGCCTGCGGCAATTTCAAAAACGCCAATGCGAAACGGTGTCATCCCTTGCCCCGTGTTTTTGTCTTGCCGGGCCCAGCATTCTTTTCCAGAAATTCCAGAATGAATTTGGAAACATCAACACCAGTTGTTTTTTCGATACCTTCAAGACCGGGCGATGAGTTCACCTCCATCACCAAAGGCCCGCGATTGGATCGCAGAAGGTCAACCCCTGCCACGTTCAGTCCCATGGCCTTTGCGGCTTTCAATGCAGTAGCCCGCTCCAATGGTGTGAGCTCAACTTCAACAGAGCTGCCACCGCGATGCAGGTTTGAGCGGAAATCACCCTTGACGCCGGACCGCTCCATGGTCGCCACAACCTTGCGGCCCACAACAAAGGCCCGGATATCGCGGCCCTCGGATTCCTTGATGAACTCCTGCACCAGAATGGCGATATCGACGCCATTGAAGGCATCGATTATGGACTTTGCGGACTTCTCGGTTTCCGCCAGCACCACACCAATGCCTTGCGTGCCTTCCAAAAGCTTGATCACCACGGGTGATCCTCCCACAATTTCCAGAACGTCATGGGTGCGCGACGTATCCTTCGCAAAGGCGGTCACTGGCATGCCAACACCTTCGCGCGAGAGAATTTGCAAGCTCCGCAGCTTGTCACGCGAGCGGCCAATGGCCACCGATTCATTCAAGGGGTAAACCCCCATCATTTCAAACTGCCGCAGAACAGCCAGACCGTAGAACGTGTGGGACGCGGCAATGCGCGGGATCACGGCATCAAACCCCGTCAGCTTTTCGCCCAAATAGCGCAGCTCAGGCTTGCGTGATGTGATGTTCATATAGCAGCGCAAATAGTCCACCGGCACAATTTCATGGCCCCGCGCAATTGCCGTTTCCATAAGGCGCTGGTGTGAAAAAAGTTTTGGGTTGCGCGTGAGGAGGACGATTTTCATCTGGGTTTCCGTTTGCTGCGCGAAATGAGAAATGAGCGGCCGGGGTGAACGATAAAGCGGCCCTTGATGCTACTGCGGCCCAACAGCATGGGAACGCCCATGTCAGCGCGATCTGTAAGTGTCACTTCAGCCATAAAAATATGATGGCCGATCTCGATTTTGGTCTCGATCATGGCACGAATTTCGCTGTGCCCATTCGAGCTCTTCACGCGCTTGGCTCCTGCCAGTGGCGCATCCAGTCGTTGCCTCCGTCCGCCAAGCTCCAGTGTAAAGCTCACACGTTTTCCCTTGATTACAATCTTTTCGGCATGAAGGGCCGCGGAGCGCGCACCCGTATCAACCTTCGCCACCAAAATCCCGGCCCCCAGTTCCGGCAATCGCACATCTTCGCGCCAGCCAATCAGCGGTGTGGGAAAAAGCATGGGGCGGATGGGCGGCATTCGGGTTATGTCACTCTGGTTTCTGCTCTAGCAATAGGGCCAGACCCCCAGACTATCCACCGATTTTTAAAGTCTCCGAGATCTCAATGCCAAAGCCGGAAAGCCCCACATAGTGTCGGTTACTTGATGTTATGAGTCGGATGGAACTGACATTGAGATCACGCAAAATTTGCGCGCCAAGTCCGATATCCAGCCAGGTCTGCGCGCGCGCCGCCGTACTGGCCGTTTTGTCGCCTGAAAGCTGGCTGGCGGGAACGCCTGTGGTGCCCTCCTGCAGATAGACCAGAATGCCTTTTCCCTCGCGCTTGAAAATTTCAAACGTTGCTTCAATCGTGTCACGGTTGCCAAACACATCTTCCAAAACATTTTCACGGTGCAGGCGCACAGGAACATTCTTGCCGCCGGATATATCGCCATAAACAAGAGCCAATTGCTCCACCGTGTCAAAACGCGTGACATAGGAAAAGCCCTGCGCCGTTCCAATTTTTGTTTCCACTGCAAATTTGGCTGTCTGTTCAACGAGCCGTTCGCGCTGCTGGCGATAGGCGATGAGATCGGCAACAGAGATAATCTTGAAGTCATGCTCGCGGGCAAAGGACAAAACCTGTGGTCCGCGCTTGACCGAGCCATCGTCATTGACCAGTTCACAGATCACGCCAATCGCCGGCGTAAAGCCTGCGAGCCGCGCCAGATCAACAGCCGCTTCCGTATGGCCGGAACGCATGAGAACACCACCGGATTTGGCCACGAGCGGAAAAATATGTCCTGGCCGCACGAAATCTTCCGCCTGTACATTCTTGTTGGCAAGGGCATGCACGGTGGCGCAGCGTTCCTTCGCGGAGATGCCGGTCGTAAGGCCTTCCTTGTAGTCAATCGTTACCGTAAATGCCGTGCCCATCGGCGCGTCGTTCAGCGCCACCATCGGATCAAGCTTCAGCCGTCGCGCGTCCTCAGCCGCCATTGGCGTGCACACAATGCCTGATGTGTGTCGTACCATGAAAGCCATCTGTTCCGGCGTAATTTTGGCCGCAGCCCCGATGAGATCACCCTCGTTCTCACGGTCATCATCATCTACAACCACAACCATCTCGCCATTGGCAATCGCCTTGATGGCCTCTTCCACAGTGTCGAGCGTCTTTGTCATGATGATTTCCTTAAAATCCTGTGGGCGAACCTGGTTGTTGGTGAGACCGGCAATTTTCATCGCCAGTTCGAAGGAAGGCTGTTCCCCGGCCACAATCTGCGAAATCCGCCCTTGGGTAATGCCAAGGCGACGCGCGAGTTCAGATTGCGAGGTCGAGCTATTAGTCAGCCATTCCGAAAGTTTCATAGGTTATTATTAATCTAACTAATAATTACAGTCGATATATAAAATACGAGAACAAAAATAGAACAAGACAAATGAATACGCCCAGCGCTAATATTGCGAGATGACGGTTACAATAGGAAACAATACTCCTGGCGCTTCCACGGAACTTCGCTGGCTTTATATTGATTTTAATAGCTATTTCGCCAGCGTGGAGCAGCAGCTCCAACCGCGCCTCCGGGGCAAGCCGGTGGCGGTGATGCCCGTTGCGACGGAATCCACCTGTGCAATTGCGGCCAGCTACGAGGCAAAAGCTTTCGGTGTCAGAACCGGTACGCCCATTTGGGAGGCCAAAAAACTATGTCCCGGCATTATTTGCGTATTGGCCCAGCACGAACGCTATGTGGATTACCATCACCGTATTCTTGTCGAGGTTGATAATCATATTCCGGTAACGGCGGTGTGCTCAATTGATGAAGTGGCCTGCCAGTTGATGAAAAATGAAACGTCGATTGAGCGGATTACAGAAATCGCCAATGCGATCAAACAGGGCCTTGCAAAAAATGTGGGGCAATACATCCGCTGCTCGATTGGCGTTGCCACCAACCGCTATTTGGCCAAGGTTGCCACGGACCTGCACAAACCAGACGGGTTTACAATTCTGCGCCCGCAGGATTTGCCGGAGCGTTTGTTTGGCCTGAAACTGCGCGACCTGCCGGGCATCGGACATAATATCGAAAAACGGCTGGTTGCCGCAGGAATAGCGGACATGCAGGCGCTCTGGGCGCTCAATGCCCAGCGCATGCGCAAAACATGGGGCAGTGTCTGGGGTGAAAAGATGTGGCATCTCCTGCGCGGTGCGGATTTGGCCGAAGAGGAAACAACGCGGCGGACCATCGGCCATAGCCATGTCTTGGCACCGGAACTGCGCGAGCCGGGAAAAGCCAAATATGTGGCGCGGCGCCTGACCTTGAAAGCCGCCAGTCGCCTGCGCCGCGTGGGATATTATGCCAGCGCCCTGTCGTTGTCCGTGCGCATTGAAAATGGCCCGCGCCTGGGCAATGACATACGCTGTTACCGGGCCCAGGATTCAATGACTTTTTTGAATCTTCTGGATACGTTGTGGGCAGGCCTCATGCGCGAGGCCCGCGGCTTGCATGTCAAAAAAGTATCGGTGACACTGCATGGATTGGTTCCAGCAAGTGATTTACAGGCAGAGCTGTTTGACGTGTTGCCAGACCTGGATTTGCGCAAGCGGTACAAGGCCGAAAAAATCTCGCAAGCCTTGGATAAGATCAATCACCGGTTTGGCCGCGACTCCATCCTGCTGGGCATGTTGCCATCCCAGGGAAGAAGCTTTTCTGGCACCAAAATAGCCTTTACACGCATTCCGGATAGGGAGGAATTTTTGGAGTAGCCGTGGGGTATCAAGCACCCCATGTTCGCTCCAAAACATCAACCCAGTTGCCATGGGCGATTTTGGTCACGAGCTTTTCGCCATATTGTTTGTCACGCATGGCTTCGATCAGTTTGGGCAGGCCCGACGCGTCACCAATGGGGGCGGGTACCCGTGCGCCGTCAAAGTCGGAGCCTAGACCAACACAGTCTTCGCCAGCAATTCCGATGATATGGTCGAGGTGGCGCGTCATGATGTCCAAATCCGTGTCCGTGCGCCAACGTCCGTCTTCGCGCAGGAAGCCCACGGCAAAGTTCAACCCAATCATGCCACCGCTGTCAGCAATGGCTTTGATCTGGTCGTCACTCAAATTGCGTGACGACTTGCAAATGGCATGGGCGTTGGAATGGGTGGCAACCAAGGGTGCTGTGCTGATTTTGGCCGCGTCCCAAAAGCCTTTCTCGTTGAGGTGCGAAAGGTCGATCAAAATCTTGCGCTCATTGCAATAGCGGATGAGGTTCTTGCCAGCCTCCGTGAGCCCGTCGCCCGTGTCACCCGTGGAGGGAAAACGAAAGGGAACGCCATGGCCAAACACATTCGATCTGCTCCAAACGGGACCCAAGGACCGCAGACCACTTTCATGCAGAACGTCCAGCGTCTTGAAATCCGTATCAATCGCTTCGGCACCTTCGACATGGAAAATCGCCGCCATCACATCATTGGCAAGGCAGTGTTTGATGTCAGCGGCCGTTCGGCAAATTTTGAAACCACCAGCCGATGCGCGCTCGATGCGAAATAGCAGTGAGGCCATCTCCATTGTTTTCCGCAACGCAAGCGGTTGGCTGATTTGACCGGCAAGCGGCGGATTGACATCATCGTCGTCTGGCAAATCATCGTTCTCAGATGGCGCGAAGATGGCAAAGAAGCCACCGCGCAGTCCACCGGCCTTCATGCGTGGCATATCGAGATGGCCCGCGCCATCGCCGTTCAAAAAATCGGAAACAGGATTGCCCCCCGTCTTCATCCAAAGACGGAGGAGCACATCATTGTGGCCATCAAAAACCGGAACGAGCGTCAAGACACTCAGGCCTTGGCGTGCATGGCCTCAACATAATCCCAGTTCACCAGGCTATCGACGAAGGCTTCGAGATATTTCTGCCGCGCATTGCGGTAGTCGATGTAATAGCTGTGTTCCCACACATCGCAGCCCAAAATGGGCGATGCGCCATGCATCAGCGGGTTTTCGCCATTGGGCGTTTTCATGATGGTGAGCTTTCCGCCCTTTACTGCAATCCACGCCCAGCCCGACCCAAACTGCGTCATGCCAGCCTGGACAAAGTCGGTGCGCATCTTGTCATAGCCACCGAGGTCGGCATCGATAACCTTGGCCAGCTTGGCCGGAAGCTTGGTGCCGCCACCCTTTGGCTTCATCCAGTTCCAGAAATGCAAATGGTTGTAATGCTGGCCCACATTGTTCACGAGGCCCGCGGCTTTGTCAGCGAATGCCACTTTGCAAATGTCTTCAATTGACGCGGATGCAAGGGGCGAATCCTTCAGCAAATTATTGCCATTGGTCACATAGGCCATGTGGTGCTTGTCGTGATGAAACTCGAGGGTTTCCTTTGACATATGGGGGCCAAGCGCATCGTAGGCATAAGGCAGGGCGGGCAGTTCAAGGGCCATGATTTTCTCCATTGGGTTGATATCGTCTTTCTAGGCGTATTGCTTGGAACACGCAAGGAATCCGGCTATTCGTGGAATCATGATGACCCATGCCAAATCCTGACGGCTTGTTCTTTCCATGCAAGATACCATAACGCTCCTGGCGGCAGTTGGTTTCATGGCGGGTCTTGTGGATTCCATTGCCGGTGGCGGTGGCTTGCTCGCCATTCCCGCCCTTTTGCTCGCGGGCTTTGATCCCGTGTCAGCCCTTGCCACCAACAAGCTGCAGGGCAGCTTTGGCACAGGGTCGGCGGTGATCGCCTATGCCCGCCATGGCCATATTGATTTCAAATCAAGCAAGCTGATGGTTGTCACCACGTTCATTGCGGCCTGTCTTGGCGTGTTCGCCGTAGCCTTCGCACCTACAATTTTGCTGGCGGCGCTCATGCCGATCCTGCTGATTGTGATGGCGCTGTATTTTGCCCTCTCGCCCAAACTCTCAAATGACGATGCCCACGCGCGCATCACGCACAAAAAATTCTCATACACCGCGGCACCGGCCGTTGGTTTCTATGATGGCCTCTTTGGCCCCGGTGCCGGTTCATTTTATCTGCTGAGCTTTGTGACGCTCCTGGGCTACGGCGTTCTGCGCGCATCGGCCCACACCAAGCTCTTGAACTTTACCTCCAACATCGCCGCACTTGTTGTTTTCGCGCTGTCGGGAAAAATCATCTGGACGGTTGGCCTGGCAATGGGGGTCGGTCAATTTTTTGGCGCGCAGGTGGGTTCAAGACTTGCCATCAACAACGGTGCCAAACTCATCCGGCCATTGCTGGTTATTGTCTGCATCGGCATGGCCATCAAGCTGTTGCTTGATCCAGCTAATCCTTTGCGAGCATTTTTTCCATGAATATGCTGAAGGGGTCGTCAATCGGATAGTCCCCAAATGCACCACGATCAACATAGCCAATCGCTCGATACAATCCGAGCGCTTCCGGTTGCGAAATACCCGTTTCCAGCCGCGCAACGCTGCGGCCTTCTCGCAACATTTCACTTTCGAGATGCGCCATGATCTTGCGGCCAAGGCCCAATCCGCGAGATTTCGGGTGAATGTAAACCCGCTTCACCTCGGCATAATCATCATGCAGCCAAAAGCCACCACAGCCCAAAATGTCACCATCAACGGTCACGGAATAGAACCGCATGGACGGTTGCATGAGCGCTTCGATATCGAGACCGTAATTGCTTTCTGCCGGATAAAGCTGCGCCAGATAGAGACCGAGTTCTTCAATAAACTGCCGCACCTTTGCTTCGCGCGGATCAGTTTTTTGAAAAACGATATCCGTCATTATTGAAATGCCTGAAGGCCCGTCTGCGCACGGCCCAGGATCAGCGCATGCACATCGTGCGTGCCTTCATAGGTGTTCACCGATTCAAGGTTCATCATATGGCGGATCACGTGATACTCGTCTGAGATACCATTGCCGCCGTGCATGTCGCGTGCGGCGCGGGCGATGTCCAGGGCCTTGCCGCAGTTGTTGCGCTTCATCAGCGAGATTGCGGGTGGTGCCGCCGTGCCGCGTTCAAGGGCGCGACCCAACGCCAATGCGCCTTGCGTGCCAATCGCAATTTCTGTTTGCATATCGGCCAGTTTTTTTTGAACAAGCTGTGTGGCGGCAAGTGGCTTGCCAAACTGTTTACGGTCAAGCGTATACTGCCGCGCGCGGTGCCAGCAATCCTCTGCCGCTCCCATCACACCCCATGCAATGCCAAAGCGCGCCTTGTTCAAACACCCAAACGGACCACCAAGTCCACTCGCATTCGGCAACAGCGCGTCTTCCGGCAGTTCAACATTCTGCAAAACAATCTCACCCGTAACCGAGGCGCGGAGCGACATCTTGCCTTCAATCGTTGGTGTCGAAAATCCCTTCATGCCGCGCTCAACCAGAAAGCCGCGAATGCCTTCATCATCAAGCTTGCACCAGACCACGGCCACGTCGGCGATAGGAGAGTTGGTAATCCACATCTTGGAACCATTAATCACAAAACCACCCTGCACGCGCTTGGCCTTGGTTTTCATGCCGCCGGGATCAGAACCGGCATCCGGTTCCGTCAAACCGAAACAGCCAACAATTTCTCCGGTTGCCAGGCGCGGCAAAAACTTCTGCTTCTGTGCGTCCGTGCCATAGGCCTCAATAGGATGCATCACGAGCGAGTTCTGCACGCTCATGGCAGAACGATAGCCCGAATCCACGCGCTCAACTTCCCGCGCCACCAGCCCATACGCCACATAACCCAAACCGGAACCGCCATATTTTTCCGATGTCATGAGGCCAAGAAAACCCATTTCGCCGAGTTCATTCATGATGGCGCGGTCAAACGTCTCATCACGGAACGCCTGCTTCACGCGCGGTGCCAGCTTGTCATCACAAAACGCCCGGGCCGCATCCCTGATCATGCGCTCATCTTCCGTGAGCTGGCTCTCAAGATCGAGCGGGTCTTCCCAGTTAAATTCGGCGGACATATCAAAAACTCCCATAATAGCCTGCCAAAAAGCCTGTTTTGCGAACGAAAGTCAAATGCGCCATTCGATGCAGGCTACTTGATCAGCGCAGATAACTCCTTGAACGCTGGCGTGCCTGCTTTGCCAAGCAGTTCAAAAACCGCCATTTCAGTGTTGATCACATCAATGCCGGATTGCGCCATCCGGGCGAGTGCCAAAGTCTTCGAACTTTCAGCGCGTGACGAAACGGCATCTGCCACCACAAACACGCCAAACCCGGCCTGTGCCAGATCGAGTGCGGTTTGCGCCACGCAGACATGAGCTTCAGTTCCGGCAACAATGATTTGCGGCCTGCCACTGTCATGCAGTTTGATGAACGCTGCCCGCATGGTGATATCCCGCCAGCAGGAGAAGGTAAGTTTCTCGAACACGGGCGCGTTGCCAATGTCAGCCATCAGAGCCTCAACCGTATGCCCCAATCCCTTCGGATATTGCTCTGAAACCGCAACCGGCACATCCAGCGCCTTCGCCGCCTTCAGCAAAATCGAGCACCGCGAAACAACATGCGCCCCATCCGCCATCGCGGGCAGAAGCCGTTCTTGTATATCAACAATAAGAAATGAGGCTTTGCTGACGTCAATGAGCATCAGGTGAGCCCCGCCACCTTCAACCCAAATGCATACACAAATGCCACTTCCTTCAACCGGTCAAACCGGCCCGATGCGCCGCCGTGGCCTGCACCCATATTGGTTTTGAACAGCAGCAAATTGTCATTGGTTTTGAGCTCGCGCAAACGCGCCACCCATTTGGCGGGCTCCCAATAGGTTACGCGCGGATCAGTCAAACCACCCACAGCGAGAATATTCGGATAGTCCTTGGCCGCAACCTTGTCATACGGCGAATAAGCCATGATGTTTTCATAAGCCGCTTTGCTCTCAATGGGGTTGCCCCACTCCGGCCATTCCGGCGGCGTGAGCGGAAGTGTTTCGTCCAACATGGTGCTCAGCACATCGACAAACGGAACCTCCGCCACGATGCCGTTGAACAGGTCCGGCGCCATGTTGGCAACAGCGCCCATCAGCATGCCACCGGCACTGCCACCCTGCGCCACGATTTTGCCCTCGGTCGTAAAACCAGCTTGTGCGAGATATTCGCCGCAGGAAATGAAATCGCGGAAGCTGTTGGTTTTGTGTTCGAGCTTACCCGTTTTATACCAGCGCCGCCCCTTCTCCTGCCCGCCGCGGATATGGGCGATGGCATAAATAAAACCACGGTTCACCAGCGACAGAATATTGGTGTTGAAACCCGCAGGCATGCTCAGGCCATAGGAGCCATAGCCATAGAGCCAGAGCGGTGATGAGCCATCAAGCACGACGTCCTTCTTGTAGAACAGTGTGATAGGGATCATTTCACCATCATGCGCCGTGGCTTGGATACGGCGCGTGATGTAATCCGAAGGCTCATGTCCGCTCGGCACTTCCTGTGTCTTGCGCAATATTCGGGTGCGATCACGCATGTTGTAGTCATAAACTTGTGAAGGCGTTGTCATCGATGAATAGGAGAAGCGTAAGATATCCGTATCATACTCGCGCATTTCACCAAAACCCAATGAATAGGCTTCTTCGTCAAACGCAATGCTGTGTTCTTCACCAGAAACCATGTCGCGCACCACAATGCGTGGTAACGCATTTTCACGCTCCATGCGGATGAGCCAATTCTTCAGAACGATATGGCCGACAAGGAAACAGCCTTCGCGGTAGGGAATGAAATCCGTCCAGTTCTCCGGTGAGGGATCGGCGACGGGTGCGACCATGATTTTATAATCTTCAGCACCATCCCTGTTGGTCTTGATGATGAACTGATCGTTCCAATGCTCGATGTCATACTCGATCCCGGCTTGTCGCGCTGCGATCAGCTTCGGCGCGTCAAGCGGGCGCTCCGCATCGATAATCCAATTCTCGGAGGTATCATGGTCGTTGGAACTGATCACAATGAAGCGTTCGGAATTGGTTTTACCAACACCGGAAAATAGCCCTGCGTCTTTTTCTTCGTAAACGAGGCGGTCAGCGCGTTGCAGTTGTCCCAGAATATGATGAAAGGTTTTCAAAGGGCGGTGGTTCTCGTCCTGCTCGGTATAGAAAAAGCTCTTCCCGTCAGCGGCCCAGATGGCGTCACCTGCGGTTTTTACCAAAACATCATCTGCGTCTTTGCCCGTTGCCAAATCACGCACGCGCAACTCGTAGAATTCCGATCCCTTGTTATCCACCGACCACGCCGCAAGTGTCTGGTCAGGCGAAAGATCAACACCGCCGAAATGAAAATATTCAGTGCCCTTCGAGAGTTCATTGCCATCCAGCATGATCTGCTCTGGCCCCGACAAGTCGCGCAGCTTGCGCGCAAATCGGGGTTGCTGTCCGCCGGTCACGTAAGATGTGTAGTAGGCGTAGGGGCCTTCGACCGCTGGAACTGAGGAATCATCTTCCTTGATACGTCCCTTCAATTCCGCAAACAGCACGTCCTGCAGTGGCACTGTATCCGCCATCACGGCCTCATGATAGGCATTTTCGCCTTCCAGCACGGAACGGATATCCTGTGGCAAAAGCGAGGGATCATGCATCACCTCCTGCCAATTCTCCGCCTTCAGCCAATGGTAATCGTCACGCTTCTCATAGCCGTGCCAGGTTTCAATACGGACACGCTTTTCCGCAACAGGCGGCTTCACATTCGGAATGTTCATATCTCAGGCCTTGTCCGGTTGAAATGTCATGGCAACGCCATTCATGCAGTAACGCAGGCCCGTGGGCTTTGGACCATCGGGAAACACATGTCCCAGGTGTCCATTGCATGCCGCGCAGCGAATCTCGGTCCGCGTCGAAAACCATGATTTGTCCACATGCTCGCTGACAGCATCGGGCCTTATTGGCGCATAGTAGCTCGGCCAACCTGTGCCGGATTCGTATTTGGTGGCAGATGCAAACAAGTCCGCTCCGCAGCCTGCACAGGTGAACACACCCTTGGATTTTTCATTGTTGAGGGCGCTGGTTCCGGCCCGCTCCGTGCCATGCTCGCGCAAAACACGGTATTGCTCCGGCGTCAATTCCGCCCGCCATTGCGCATCTGTTTTATTGATTTTGTCCACCGTGATGGGTCCTTTTTGCGATTTTGATCGTGGTAGACCTGATTTGGGGTGCGTTGTCCCAAAATTGAAGTCACAATCATCTTATTTTTAACGTGGCATTAACCATAAAGCTATGGAAACCATTACGGCAAGGGGACAGTTCGGCAGAATTAAGCAAGTATACAATTGTATCAGTCATTGCTGTCAGAACGGGACACGAAGAGTTGAGGCAACATGATTGAGCAAGCCATCCGGCACAGCGACGAAAGCATCGCGACCGGATTGCATATGGACCAGCAGACTTTGGAGCAGGTGGGCGCTTTGAATGACGTTGGCAGGGAGAAATCTCCGGACCGCCTGATTACGGCGGATTCATTTCGTTTGCTCACAGCACGGCTCCGGAAGAAGCCTGCTATCGCATCCACGGTTGCACCGGCAGCCATCAACATCCCGGATCTTTGGCCAGTTGAAGTTCACGTTGAAAGCCCCGTTGTTGAGCCTGTTGCAGTCCAGGAAGAAGTGGCGTCAGCGCCAATCGAAGCTGAACATGTGGTTGAGGTCGAATTTGAAGCCAAACCTGCCTTTCCAACATTTGACGATTTGCCAGTCGAAGCGGACGCAATCACTCCTGAGATTGAAGAGGTCGCTGAACCTGAAATTTTGGCACCCGCCGAAGAAGTTATTGAGGCAGATATTGTTGCTGCCGAGCCAGTTCAGGTTGAAGAGCTGGTTTTGTCTGTCGAACCTGCTCCTGAAGCCGTTGACATAAATGAAGATGTTGAACTGCAAGAAATCGTTGTTGAAACTGATTCCGTTGCAGAAATTGAAGTGCAAGGCATTGGTGAAATTGCCAAAGCCATTTACATGACGCCAACACCAACGGACCGGGCAGAATTCCTTGCCGAATGCGCAGCGATGATGGCAGCTGAGGCGGAAGCTGAACAGCTTCTGGCACAAACGCCAGCCATCGTTTATTCAGAACAATATCCGTCACAAAAACAAAAAATCCGACGCGTTGATCCAGTTGATGACCCATTTGCAAAGGTTGCAGTTGACGCAGCATCAGACACGCCAACCAGTGTTGAAACCGATGAGGACTCTGGCGAATTGGCCCGGTCCCTGTTGGACATGATGCTGTCCAGCCCCAGTGCCGGACTGCCGCAGGAGCGGGCCTTGGCCGCGGATGCGCTGCTGAAGCTTGTGCCGCGCATTCCCTTGCGTGCCTTGGTTGCCATTGTTGAACGCGTTTCCATTATGGAATCGCCCCCGCATCTCCTGGTGTCAAAGTTGATCAATGACCCGCGCATTGAGGTTGCAGGGCCGCTGCTCGAACATTGCAACCATATCAGCGACCAGGTTTTGAACAAGGTTGTGGCCACAGGCCAAGTCAGTCTGCAACGCTTGATCGCAAGACGGCGGCACATCTCGGCTGCCCTCGCCGATCAGTTGATCCAGTTTGACGATCCTTCGGTTGTCTTGACACTTGTCCGCAACAGCGGTGTCACACTTTCCCATAACGCATTTACGCTTTTGGCAGACCATGCAGTCCGCCATCCAGCTGCGCTGGCTCCTTTTGCCACCCGGGCAGATTTGCCAGCCCCGATCGCATTTGAGCTGTATTGGTTTGTTCCAGCGGAACTTCGCCGCTATATACTCTCACGTTTTCTGACCGACTCGGAAACACTTACAAAAATCCTGAAGATTACCCAAACCATGCAGAGTGCCGAAGGGGCTGGTGAAACAAAATTCCCCGAGCGCGAGCATATTGAACAGGTTGTTGGCCTGTTGTCAGATGGCAAGTTGCCAGAAGCATCAGAAAAACTGGCTGGAATAGCCGGCATCCAGATTGAAAGCGCGGTACGGATCATTGCTGACCGCGACGGTGAGCCCTTGGCAATCGTGTTTAAGGCCATGGGCATGAACCGCGCGCGTTTTGGTGAAATTGTCGAGTTGCTCAAGAAATCTGATTTTGGAATCATTCGCGGCGAACGTGAAGTGCAAGACCTTCAAAATGTTTTTGATTCCATGTCATTCAACAAGGCCCGCATACTTCTGACCTATTGGGACTGGGCCACGTTGAAGTCTGGCCCTTATGCGCTCGCCAATTAACGGATTACTTCGCTTGTACATCCGGATAAACTGCGTATAATCCAAAATACCACAAGATATATTGCCATAATAAGAATAGAATATTTCTGTGTTGAATAAGGAAATATCATGGCAGACCTCTTGGAACCGAAACGCAACCTGATTGATCTCACAGCGGAGATTGTTGCGGCCTATGTGGCCAAGAACAATGTGGCCCAAGCCGACCTTCCCAAACTGATCGGCGATGTTCACCGCGCCCTTACTGGTGTTTCAGCCTCTGGCTCTGCGCGCGAGGATGTGGCCGAAGTTAAGCCCGCCGTAACGGTGAAAAAATCAATCACGCCGGAATATCTCATTTGTCTTGAAGATGGAAAAAAATTCAAGTCGCTGAAACGTCATCTCCGCAGCCATTATGATCTTTCGCCTGAACAATACCGTGAGAAGTGGGGTTTGCCTGCTGACTATCCGATGGTTGCACCCAATTATGCGCAGGCCCGCTCCAATCTTGCCAAGCGGATGGGCCTTGGCCAACGCAAGACACATGGTTAATCAATAATTTATTTTTTGACCCGGTGACTCTTGCAGATCAGGACTCGCCGATTCATAACAGGGGATCGAATCGGGGGATGATTCGGGGTACAAGGGGCGGCAGTGAAGTTGAATTCAGCAAGCACGGTATTCCGGGCGCAGTTGGTTGTGCCTGAGCAAAGACAGTTGTTCGACTACTGGGCAGAAAAATGCCTTGGTCGTGCAATGCCCCGCCGCAGCGATATCAATCCTGTACATATTCCACGAATTCTCAACGGAATAAGCTTGGTGGAGATCAGTGCCGACAAATCTCGCTGCCGCATAAGGTTGGCGGGAACGCGGTTGCGCGAAATTTATGACCGTGAGGTTACAGGCCTTCACATCGAAGACCTGGATTGGGGTGACAGGCACGATTATTGGATGGCAGCCTACAGGCGCACAATTGAAGAGGGCAAGCCAACCCAAGGCGTCATTCGTGGCCCCCGGTTGCACAAGGAACACCTCGTTCAATATTGGCTAAAACTGCCATTGGCCACCATTGGAGACGGCGTCGGCATGTTGCTGTGCTACGATTATTTTCAGGCAGCTTCCGATGATCTCATTGAATTTTCCAACGCGGCAATGGCGTAAAAGAATTAAATAATATTAAAGGTATTGATTCCTTAGAATTTTTCTGCTAGTCCTCCATCGAGGAGAACATAGCCATGAAAATTGATTCAACCGCGAATGTGCCAACCATGAATGAGGGCGAAAGCCCACTTTATAGGTTGTTTTCCAGGAAAGATGCACGCGGCAAAGCAGCCATTACCGAGGTTCAGTTTGTTGCGGGCGAAAAATTGCGGATTGACTATGAGGCTGCCAATTTCGAGCGGCGCATCACCGCATCGTGGGATACAACCCAGACAGCGTCGAGCGGCCACGCATCAATAAGCGACAACCGCATCGCATCCCTTACTGACAAAGCCCTTGATGCCCGCCGCCGTGTGCACAACGCATTTGATGCCGTCGGACCGGAACTTGCGGGCGTGTTGTATTATGTATGTTGCTTCGCAGGAGGTTTGGAGCAAGCCGAGCGCATGCTGCAGCTGCCCCAACGCAGCGGCAAAGCCGTATTGGGCATAGCCCTCACGCGGCTCGCCCGGCATTACCGGTTGCTCAAGTCACCATCAAAAAGCGAAGGCAGCGGCGATATCGCCCATTGGGCCTTGGGTGACTACCGCCCACACCTCATGCCGCAAGGGATTGCCGCGCGTCAGACTTGATACGTTCCACCATGGACGCCAAGCCGTTGGAGCGCTGCGGTGTAAGATGGTCTTTCAGGCCAAGCCGCATGAACACGGCAGCTGCATCCTGTGCCAAAATCTGTTCAGGTGTTTTGCCGGAAAAAATGATCAGGGCGATGGCGATAAGGCCTTTGACAATAAGGGCATCACTATCGCCCGTAAAATTCAAAATCGTATTTCCGTCATTTTTTTCCGTGGTCGGATGTATCCACACCTGGCTGGCGCAGCCGCTCACCTTGTAAGTCGCATTGCGCCATTGCTCATCAAATGTCGGAAGCGCGCGGCCAAGCTCAATCACAAAACGATAGCGCTCCTCCCAATCATCAAGAACATCAAAATCAGCCAGCAGGCTGTCGATAGGGGTATCAGGCAAAAGAAAACTCCAGAGAAATGCATATCCTCTAGAGATAGGCGCTTGTGCCGTAATTCTCAACCGTTCTTGGGCGCGCTTGGTCCGAGCCAAACTGGAACCAGGTCATCAATCTGCAATGTGGATTGCGAAACAGGAACTGCTTTTTGCACCGATGCCAGCTTCGTCGAGCTGGTTGTAATGGGATCGGACTGTGTCGCAATGTTGGACTGTTGTGGGGCAGCTTCATTGGCCCATTCATAAATCAGGCGCACACCGTATTTGGCTTTACGCTCCAGTTTATAGGCCATATAGCCAGCAGTCTTGCAAACACCGGGTTGCCGGTTGCAGAAATTGGAAAGATCGGAAAATGTCCCCGTCGCCACCTGAATGTAACCAGCGCCATCAGCGTAACTGTTGCCAACGGTCTTTACATCCTGGTTTGCATCTTCTGGCGGCCCTGGAATAAACGCCATAAGCCCCGAAAGGACAATTATTGTTCTAAGAATACCCATATCCACACCTATTCTTTGGGCAATATATGCGCCAAAAACCTTGCGGGCCAATTGCGTAAAAACGTGGATTTTTATTACATTAAATTGATATTTTGAATCAAATTTTAGGTGTCGCATTAACCATTTCTTAAGCATGCCAACGGCACTTTGCGCATGATGCAGGCACAGGCTTGGAAAGGCAGTGTTAACCAGCTTCATGCAAATTACGCACAGGCGGCGGTTCATTGTTTTCGGAGTGGGCCCAATGAATTGGTTTGTTCGAGTTTAGGTTGGGCTTTATGAAAGAGTTAGCGGTGGTCAGTGTTTCGCGGTTGCGACCGCTTTCGGTTTTGGCAATCGCGGCAACATGCATCATGGGCAGCGCAGTCCTCTACAATATCCTTTTGGGCCAAACCAGGCCCCCGCACTTCGTCGCATCGGAAGATACAGCCTCAGGTGCATCCACGCGCGTTGATGTGGTAGCACCCAATACACATCAAAATACTGTCGTCCTGAAATATGACGCTGCGGTTGAAGATGTCCAGCACAGCCTGCTCAAGACAGGTGATTATGAAGGCATGGTGGACGGTGTGCAGGGTAAGCGCACCCGCCTGGCGATTGAATCCTATCAACGCAAGGCAGGACTTGTGGTTGACGGCGAAATGACACCGCAACTCATTGACCACATTCACTACACCCAGCAAATCACCGCCGCAGCGGAATTTACCGGCAGTGTGGGAGCAGCTGAGGAGAATACCGCCGCTGCCGCTGATCTGCGGTTGGTGCAAACCGGATTGGCGGAACTTGGCTATGCGCCGGGTGAAATCACCGGAGAGATGACAGGTGCCACAAAGGCCGCCATTCTTCAGTTTGAAAAAGACCGGGGCCTTGCGCCGGACGGTGAAATCACCATTGCGCTGTTGGCGGAAATTTCCAAAATGAGCGGCGATAGCGCAGTCGGCTCGCCCTGATACCAGGCAGACAATGTCCCTGAAATCAGAAATATGGGTGCAGGCATTTGTCAGAAAGTGCAATGGCGAGGGCAAATTTTGTACCGTTGTCAAAAAAGGTGCGGCCGACGCAGGTGCGGTTTTCCTGATTTTCAACCGGTTGGACGGAAATTTTTGCCTCTTTGGTCCAGCCCCCGGGCCTGCCTATGACGACAATGGTGATCGCAGGTTTATCGAAGAACTGCCCCATCCTACGCCTGAACCAGACATACTTGCACTGTTGGCGCGGCGAAAAAAATTCGATGCCGATCTGTGGATTGTTGAAATTGAGGACCGCTTGGGTACAGCAGGCATAATCGCCGCAACACAATGAATTTTGGTTAGCCAATTTTTAACCATGTCACGCCTTAACTGGGGTCACGCGCAAACAAATGCGCCACATGTATTGCCTGCGAGGAAAAATTAAATGACTGTCGTTTTGCCATTTCCACAAGACCGGATTTCCGTGCGGGAGCAGGGCGCGCGTCCACAAATGGCAGAAATCATCATTTTTCCCGGCGTCCGTATCGAGCGGCGCAACTTCGACCTTGCCAAAACCCGGGCACCTGCCCGCAAGCGCCGAGCATCACAAATGGCGATAGACGAGCAATCCCTCGACCTAACCTGAGACCCTGCTGCATGAGCTCTTGGCCATGGTTTCACTTAGATTTTGCCGTGTTGCGGGGTCATTGCCTGGTACCCAGAACAGCGCCAGACCTTTTGCATCCGTTGAGCGGACTTTCCAGCCCGATGAAGCGATAAGGTCATCGCCTTTGGTGGTAAATGATTCAATGAGTCCAGGCGCTTTCTCCAGCTGCAAATTAAAACTGTCAGTGCCTGATTGCTGGTCATTCACGGTGTAAAGCGTTTTTCCGTTTTTGGAGTAAACCGTCAGTGTCCAGAATGTGTCCGGCAGGTTTGCGTTCAACGCAACAGGGCCTGCATTCAGGTCAAACCGGCAAAGCCCGAAAATGGCATTGGGCGGGTATTCCGGAAACATTTTTTTCTGCGCGTCGGATGTCAACAGGAAGAATTTATTGCTGGGAACATCCGCGGCAAATGTGTCGAGGCTTCGCGCAAAGACAATTCCGGGAACAAATATCAGTGCGACCATGTGAACCGCTGCTGCCAAGACACACGCGACCAGCGCCCAGTAAAGATTGCGCATGGCTAGCACCCAACCCGTTGCACGGCAGGAAGCGCCACACGTGTTGCCAGTTGCGAGCCATTGTCATTAGATACCAATAACTGGATGTTCATGTTGCCGTCATGGGCGGGTCGCACCCAGTTTCCCGGAACGGGATGGCGGGCAATCGCAATAACCAAGTTGCCATTGTCTGACCGCACAACCTGGTCGGATGTTATGACGGACGATGACATCTTGTCCGAAATATCAGAAGGTTCAACCGACAGGCTCCACCACCGGGCCCGCAAATTGTCCGTCGAAACCAGATAGGCACATTCTGAACGCAGCAGGTTTCCCTCGTCATCAAGCGCGTTGGAGTAAATGCGAAAATGCGATTGAGCCGGTGGCACCTGTCCCGCTAGCAGGAAGTGCGCCACGGCATAAAGGTTGGACGATGCACCTGCTCCCACATCCCAAATGCGCCAGTTGCTGTTTTCCGAAGCCGGCGCCGAACCAAACATGTCAATTGAATAGACCGCCGAAGCCCAACCGCCAAAGAGTCCGCAGATAAGAAGAAATATTTTGATCGCGGCCTGGGACATCAAGATTCCTAGAAATTAAAAATGGTGGATTTCTTGCGTTTCTTTTTGGTGCCGCCATCATTTGCACCAAACAGGTTATCCAGGAACGTGCCGCTATTGTCTTCAACGGTGTTTGCGCGCGGCAGCATGAGGGGCTGGTCACGAATTTTGGCGCGCCTCACCTTCGCCTGCCGCTTTGGTGCCTTGTCCTTTTCAAAAAGTGAAAACATGTCGTTCAAAACAACGGCAACACCCTCGTCATTGGCATCAGCTGCATCGGAAGGCGAATCTGTCGCGCTATCAGGCGCAAGTTCAAAAACGGAATCTGGAGTTGCGCCAGTATCCGGCGCACCAGCAACCACTGTTGGCGTTTCGTCAACAACAGGCTGCAATTTCATGTCAGGTTGGGCAGACGCTACGGCTGTATATGTTTCATCAAGTGGAATTCCGGCAATGCTGGCAGGCTGTAGTCCAGCTTCCGCCACTTCCATAATGCGCTTCCACGTGGGAGCAGGAATGAGGCCGCCCGTCACCTTTTCCATCGGCGTGAAATCATCATTGCCGACCCACACGCCAGTCACGTTATGGGCTGTGAAGCCCACATACCAGGCATCGCGGTAGCTTTGGTTGGTACCTGTCTTGCCGCCCTGTGGCGCAAAGCCGAGATCGGCCTTGCGTGCAGTGCCGCTTTTAACAACCTCCCGAAGCATGGAATTGAGTTCGGCAATTTTGTCTTCAGGCACAACCTGCTTCGCAGGCTCTGCAATTTTCTGCCGGTCATATATGATGTCGCCATTTGGCCTGCGTATTTCAAGAACCGTATAAGGTGTTGAAACCTTGCCTCCGGCGGCAAAGGTTGAATAGCCACCCGTCAGGTCCATCAGGGTGAGCGCGCTGGTTCCCAAAACCATGGGTGCCCAGGTTTCCAGTTCACCCTGGATGCCAACATCATGGGCGGTTTTGATGATTGCAGGTCGGCCAACATCGATCATGAGCCTTACCGGTACCGAGTTGTAGGATTTGGCCAGTGCCGTTGAAAGCGTTACCCGTCCCGCATATTTTTCATTGTAGTTCCCGGGTGACCAGTTGCCGATTGAAACAGGGCCATCCAGAACGATGCTGGATGGCGTGTAGCCTGCCATCAAAGCCGCCAGGTAAACAAAGGGCTTGAACGCCGAACCGGATTGACGCTCCGCACTTGTGGCACGGTTGAACTGGCTTTCTTCATAGTCGCGGCCCCCAACAACGGCTTTTACGGCGCCACCGGGGGTCATTGTAACAGAAGCAGCCTGGGTGAAATTATAATCAGTGCCCTGAGTATCGATGACATCGTTGATTATTTTCTGGGCTTCGATCTGCAATTTTGTGTCGATCGTCGTTTTGACCTCAATCACAAAATCGCCATTGAGTTTTTCAGCGTCGAGAATTGCAAGGGTATCCCGGTAAGCAACATCAAGAAACCAGTTGGGACTATCGAGTGTATTCTGCACGATCACGTTTGCTGGCTCACGCCGCGCCTGCAACAGTTCGCCTTGTGTAATGAAGCCCGCATCCAGCATGCGGTAGAGAACCACATTGGCACGTGCCTTGGCCGCTTCGGGATTGGCGCTGGGCGCGTATTTTGTCGGCGCCTTGAACAGGCCTGCCAACATTGCCGACTCTGAAAGATTTACGTCACGAACGGACTTTCCGAAGTAATATTGCGCCGCTGCTTCAATGCCATAATTGCCGCCGCCAAGGTAAGAGCGGTCAAGATAGAGCTTGAGGATTTCCTCTTTGGAACGCCTCGCCTCGATCCATAGTGAAAGGAAGGCTTCATGCACTTTTCTGCGAATCGTACGTTCCGGACTGAGGAAAAGGTTTTTGGCCATCTGCTGCGTGAGTGACGATCCACCCTGCGTGCTGCCCGAGCGCGCGTTGTTTACGATCGCACGCATGGTGCCGATAATATCGACGCCGAAGTGGTCAAAAAAACGCGCATCTTCCGTGGCGAGCACGGCCTTGATCATCTGGGGTGAAATATCGTCAAGCGTAATAGCATCATCCTGCCGAATACCACGCCGACCAATGATTTCGCCGTTCACATCGGTGAACGTTACGGCGTATGCGCGACCTCGATTCCAGATGTCACCCGTACCGGAAAACGGCGGCAGGGCATAGGCCAAAAGACAAAACGCAAAAACCGTCCCGAATGTTGCCAAGTCATCGAGGATATCAATAAACACCCTGCGAATGCCCGAAATGCGAAAACGGTACAAAAAAGAAGAGTAGGCCGAGCCCGCGCGCTTTACCCAGTCCCAGGCTTCAAACACACCGGAGCTCACATGGGAGTCAAAGGCCCAGAAAAACCGGAAAATGGGATTGCGATTGGGTAGTTTTGCCACGTTTATGAGCCGAATTTTCTTCTTTAGAACAATTGTTTCTATTTAAAGCCTGATTTTGTCTAAAACACGCCGAAGATTGTCCTTAATTGCCAGTTCGCCTGTCGTATCGCAAGTCAGGAATTGCGCGTGCCGCCTGGAAATGATTAACCATAACGTGATGACGGATACGCCCCAGTTCTGGAAAACCAAAACACTCGGTGAAATGACACGCGGGGAATGGGAAAGCCTGTGCGATGGCTGTGGCCGCTGCTGCCTGAACAAGCTTGAAGATGAGGACACCGGTGAATTTCTATACACCCGCGCGGCCTGCAAATTGCTCGATCTCAAAACCTGTCAATGCGCTGACTATCCCAACCGCGCCGCAAAGGTTCCTGACTGCGTAACCCTCACGCCAACAAACGTCGGCGAACTCGGATGGCTCCCCAAGACCTGCGCCTACCGCCTGCTTGACGAGGGCAAGAGCCTCGCGTGGTGGCATCCGCTGGTGTCGGGCCGCAAAGAAAGCGTGGCTGAAGCCGGTATAACTGTGGCAGGCGAAGCCTACGCGGAAGAAGGGATCAGCGTCGAGCAACTCGTGGACCACATCTGGAAACTGCCGAAGGCGAAGCGGAAGAAATCTACTTAACCAGTTCAGCATGCACAAGATAGCGCTGCGATCCACGGGTAATGGCATCAAAGGGGTAACAGGTGGACAGCACCAGATTGAACCCCGACGCGTGGGCATTGATGCCGGACTTGTTCCAATCCACAATCGATGTTCCCATCACACGGTAGGTAAATTTCACGCCATTGTCACGGGTGATGGAGATCAGGTCACCCACCACCAAATCCTTCAAGAATGCAAAATGTGTGTCCCGGTGCGCGGCGATGACCGTAGTACCGCGTTCGCCGATGTCAGCGGTTTCATCGAGCAGGGCAGGGCCGAAGGCGAGTGCCTCGCCGCTGCTGCCGTGCAGAACAATGGCGCTGGCATCGATGCGGGGGATTTCGATACGCGCGACGGGGTAAGTGTCTGCCCAGCTCCAGGCTTTGACGGGGGCACCTGTTGCGATGGATTGGGTGAAGGCGCGTTCCAGCAAGACTTGCGCGAGCTGCGCCTTGGCAAAAATGTAGATCGAGTTGCCAAACAGAAACACTGCGCTTAAAAAACACAGTGTACTGAGCAAATTCAGGGTGGACCGGCGCGACATGCGCACCGGTCCGGCCTTGGGAAATGTGAGAACTGAGGGGATCATCTCACATCGCATCCCGTGGGCGGGGATTCATCACCCGTAAGGTTAGGCCCAGCAGCATCAGCGCAGCAGCAAGCAGGCTTAAGAGTTCTGCCGAAGTTGCTGTCTGTGGCAAGTCAACCTGCTGCGTGATGGGCGCAGCCTGGGCAGGCTTTGCCAACATCGCCAATTGCTGGAAGTCAGCTTGTGCGTCTTTCTGCAGAACGGCAGGAGCGGCCTGCTCGCCAAACACTGAGTCGTAGTTCCAGCCGGCTGGCAGGTTGAGTGGCACATCGGCACGCGTTAGCTTTTCACCAGCCGGGCGTTTTGGTGTCTTGTCAACGGCCACAAGGCTGGTCTGGGTCGATACGATCTGGTGTTGCAGGGCGACGGCAAGGATTGCCTTGTTCGCATCATCCGCTGTCAGGGTGCCAAGTGTGGAAGCCACTTCAAAGTCTGCGATCTGGCGACGCGCCCACAGCTTGGAAATGCCTTTGCCCTGTGCGGCCTTGGCCACGGGAAGGGTCACTTCCCAGGGTTGTTCGCCGACGTTGCCGCTGATTTTCAGTGAACCGTTCAAGTCTTTGGCTTCAGCCATGAGCAACACGGGTTCACCGAAGTACAAGTCTGGCAGCATGTTGGGCGTGATCACGGCGGTATTGCCATCAAGCACGGCCTTCAACTCGGTCACAACTGGGCTGCCGATCTTGCCATAGAGGTCCTGCATCTTGGCCGCCACTTCTGCGCCCTCGCCAATATGGGTGAAAGTGCCACGGCCAAGCTCAGCCGCGCGCGTCATGAGGTATGAGTTGGGAGCCGAGCCGATGCCCACCATGAACACGCGGCTGCGGCCACGGTTTTTGGCGATGGTTGCAAACAGCGCTTCTTCATTGCCGATGTCGCCATCCGTGAGGAACACGATTTGGCGAAGATGTGACGTGTCGGATGGGTTTTGGTCAACCAGGGCAGCGGCCATGGCAGGCACCATTTCCGTGCCGCCATTGGCGTTGAGCGCGGTGACGAACGCCTTGGCCTGGTCAATGTTTTCCTTGTTGGCCGCAACGGAGCCCGTGAACAACACATCCATCGTGTCATCAAAACGGATCACGTTGAACAGGTCGCCGGGCTTCAATTGGCTCAAGCCATAGATCAGGCTGTCCTTGGCCTGTGGCATCGAAGCGCCTTCCATGGAACCGGAATTGTCGATCACGAACACGGTTTCGCGTGGCTTTACCACACCTGCAACCTGCACCACGGGTGGTGTTACAAATCCAAGCAGGTAGTTTTTGCCGTTGATGGTTTCGGTAAACAGGCCAGCCTGTGGCGCAGTGCCAGCGGCCTGCCATTCGATGGCGAAATCCTTGTCGGCTGGAACCGTTGCATCCGCCAAGGAAATCACATGTGTTGTGGGGTCTGTCTTGATCGCGTGATACAGGCTCTTGACGTTGGCCGTTTCAAAGCCCGCATTCAGTGTCACCGAAATCGTAGTGGGGTTGGTGGGCGCAAATTTTGCAGGGTCCAAAACCGGTGGCGAAATCTTCTCCGCATCTTTCACCTGCTCGGCAAAACCCGAACTCGAAAGCTCGACATTCTGCACGATGGGATTTGGAATATAGCGCGGCGCGACAACCAAAGGCAGGCGCAAACTGTATGTTCCACCAGATTGTTTCACGGTTTCCTGATATTCGATCTGCACGATCACCGTTTCATGGGGGCCGATATTGGCCACGGAATTGGTGAACAGGTTGGGCCGTTCTTCCTCGAGAAGGGCAGCCGCCTGGCCATTTTCCTTGGCCGTTTCATAAATGACTTTCGCCTCCTTGCGTTCCTTCACCTCGCCCACAATCACTCGGTTGCCCGCAATGATCTTGAGTGTATCCACCGCCGAATTGTCCGGCAGCGGAAACACATAGACCCCCTCGACATAAGCATCGGCAGGGTTCTCAAAACGCTGGGTGACGATGGTGCGGGCCGTCGGTCCTGACACTGTGACGCTGAAGTCCGAAGCCACGCGCGGAGCCGCTAAGTACTTGCCATCCTTGGTGGATTTCAAAAGCAGGCTGCCCGCTTTCATGTCGTTCGGCGTCACCAATGCGAGCCTGGACTCGCCCGCCCGCGCCTGGCCAAAAATGGAAAGCAGCAGCATGAGCGCCATGCCGAAGATGGCGACAATGATGTCCAAACGGGATTTGAAAGTGCGGCGTTGCGCGAGTGTGTTCACGTGGTCCTCCTGGGCTGGCACCAATGCCAGATCACGCGATGACTCATACTGCCAGCGATGATTGCGCCGCCATTGGCAACACTTTCATCCTTCTGCCGCAAACCGCCGCCATGGGGTGGAAATGTGCGGAAATGTGTGGGAAGTTACGGCATGAGCGACGATGATTTATCCCCCGAAGAGAACAAACTGATCGCAGCGAAGATTCGCGAAGAATTGGCGCGTGTGCGAATCTCGCGCCAGCATCTGGCGGACAAGGCCAAAATCAGCCTCTCCACCCTGGAAAAAGCCATCTCCGGCACGCGGCCCTTCACGCTGGCCTCCGTGGTGCGCATTGAGGAGGCGCTGCAGAAGAGCTTTCGCAAACACAAATCCAACGGCCATGGCGAAGGCGAACTGGCGCCTGAAACCCTGGGCTCCTACTCCCATCCGGCAGTCTCTTGGCTCGAGGGCGACTACCTCACGCTGCGCCCGTCCTTCAGCGACGCCCAATCGGTTTACAGCTACCGCACAGAGATCCGCTGGGACACGGCGCTGTCACATCTCGTGTTCCGCGAGTCAGACCGCCTCGACGCCGCCTTCAAGCAGGATGGCGCCGTCTCCGTGCCGCACCAGTCCGGCTACATCTACCTCGTCACCAACAAGATGGGCCAATACCGCCTCATCATCCTCTCGCGCCCGATGATCGGCGGCGAAATGTTCGGCCTGCTCACCACCCTGCAATCGGGCCGCGGCACGATGCTCACACCCGTGTCCACACCCATCGTGTTCGTGCCGCTGAAAAAGGCAAGCGCCGACATCCAGTTCGGAAAATTCAACGCCGGAGCAGAGGTGTATGAAAGCTACATGGCCCTGCTCAAACGCGCCACGGAAGAGCCGTTTGTGCTGCTGGTGAAGTAGGGGTTTTTCAAATTCTTCCTTCTCCCCTGGAGGGAGAAGAGCCTGCCCCGTACGCGATACGGGGTTGCGCGAAGCGCCGGATGAGGGGGCTGCGTGATGGGAGTTAGGCATTTGCTGGTTCAAATCCGCCGTCTCTTCCCTTTCATAGCTGAGGTTAAAGACCACTTGGATTCGATACTATTCCTGATAGCTAAATGAAGCCATTTATGGGAGAAATCTTGCTGTCTATTTTGGCCATGGAATGCCATAACTGCACGAAGAGAGTTTGTTGCAGAAATCAACGTGAGGAACCGTTAAGTCGGCTTTTTTCAATACGACAAAGAACATGTTCTCAGCCAAAACTTGAGATGCATTTGAAGCCGACCATAGAATTGAACGGGTGCCAGCGTGCACCAGCGCGGATCGAAATCTGTAAAGTTTTTTTATTTCAGCAGCTACCTTTGGCCGATCATCGTTATCGTTGGTTAGAAGCACGGCACCGTGACGAGCAATTGTTTGAATAATGGGCGCAGTTTTATCGTCATTTGATAGAAGTGCTTCTATCGCAGTGAAAAAATACAATAGACGCTCAGAGCGATCTTCTGCTTGACGTCCTCGTGTCAGCCAACCCAAGCCTTGGCTAACCCGTTCAGCGAGACTCTTTTTTTGCGGGCTAAAAATCTGTTCTGCTCCCTCTTTGAACATCTCTGTTGTCGCAACAGCTAGCACGCTGGCATCGATTTCATACCAAGGGGGCACCTCCATCCCTCCAGCCCATGCATTTAGTCCCTGAAATTTCACGTGCTCCTTGTTGAGAACAAGTGCTCGCGTCGGGTGAGGCTCTTTAGAACCCGTCTGTGGAACACTTGTTTGCCAATCCTCATAGCTGAGACGCAAATAACTTACGGCTACGTCGATTAGCCATTTACTTTCTTCTTCCACATTTTCTTTGATTGCATCCACGTTTACGACCCAACAGATTGGGTTCATTGAAATTATAGCTTTTTCACACGTAAACTTGAAATCAAAACCTGATCCGATCACTATTTCTAACTTATGTGTGGGATGCGCTTTTTTCCTTTCATTGGAGAAATCTGCTGTCTTTAAAGCGCGGACCCGACCAATTTTTAGTTCATCGACATCAGCAACCAAACGGAACAGCGAGTTCGGAGCTAAATACTCATAGCTGGTGTTTCCTTGGTTAAACACTGCTTCAATTAGAGACAAAGCGGCGTTTCGCGTTATCAATTTGTTTGAATAAAGCGAATGGGCCTGTTTCAGCGAAGTGTAGTAGATCGCTTTTTCATGGCCCGCTGCAGAGCCAAGCAGTTTAGCCGCTCGATGAATGAAGCCGGAAAGGGGTTTGGAGACATCCTCATCTATTTCAATTACGCCACTCTCTCCAAACGAGAGGCCGCTGCCTTTCGCAAAGTTGGAAGGATGTCCCTGCCGAGCAGCTGAATTTGAAAATGCCTTAAGAAACTCAGAAGCAAGATAAACGAGATCCTTGTCTACCTTCATTTTTGAGACATCCATAATTGGTTTCCCTCGTAGTATATCGATCACTCGATTTAGGCATTGTCAGAGCATTTATTAGCCAAGTCTATGATTAGAGTTAGTTCGCGCAAAGAACACGCTTGGTCCACAAGCAGTATATGGTCAACAAAATTGTCCTATAAAAACCAAGTGAAAATTTCCGGCGCAAGCAGCTGCCTTTTGTTTGCCATTGATTTCCGCGGGCGACCCTCTCTATCATCTGCAGCGTGAAACAGATAACGCATATCATGCGCCTCACACCGGAACTTGTGGCGCGGGTCCAGCGCACCACAGCCGATGATGGCCCGCGGCCCGGCATTGCCCAGTTGGACGATGCTGATTATGCTCAGTATGCGGATGAATTGGCGGCGGGTTTTGGCGCTGCGTCCCTGCGCGTGTTCGCCTATGGTTCGCTGATCTGGAATCCGGAATTTGAATTCACCCATCACAACCACGCCACGCTGCAGGGCTGGCACCGCGCGTTCTGTATGCGCATTGAACGATGGCGCGGAACACGCGACTTTTCCGGCTTGATGATGGCGTTGGAGCGTGGCGGCTGTTGCCGCGGGCTTGTCTACACGTTGCCCCGTGGCGATGAGCGCGCCCAGCTTGAGCGCATCCTGCGCCGCGAGATGACCAACAAGCCGCCCACCAACATGCCGCGTCTTGTCGACGTGACGGTGGAGGCCGCAAAGGTCAAGGCGCTGGCCTTCACCTCCAGCCGTACGGCCTACAGCTATGCCGGAAAACAGCCGCTGGCCGACGTCGCCCGCATCCTCGCGCGCGCTGCGGGCCACTGGGGCACGGGCGCTGAATATCTCTACAATACCGTGAGCCACCTCGAACACCACGGCATCCATGACCGCAACCTGTGGCAACTGCAGCAGCTCGTGGCCGAAGAGATTGAGCGCACGTAAATATCAAGCCGCCTCAACCCTGGGCTTCCTGATGCCCGCTGACGCTTCGATGAACAGCGGATCGATGCCCGCACCGCCCTTGGCCAGATAGGTGAACAAATGCGTGCGCATGCGGGGGTCCCAGAAATTATTGATGTGGGTGGCGATTTCCTTCACTGCTTCATCGTGGCCATAGGCGCGAAAGAAGGTGGTGATCTGGTTGGCCATGCGGATGATGTCGGCAGATTCCATGTCTTACTCCTGGTCGAAAATCATGACATCGCTTTTGGCGAGGGCGGCAAGCTTGAGGCCCGCCTGTTTGGCAAGCTGCAGGGCAAGCGCCGTGGGCGCGGACACGGTGGCCAATGCGCCGATGCCGGCCAGCGCGCATTTCTGCACCAGTTCGAAGCTGCAGCGGCTGGACATCAGCACGAAGCCATAGCGCGCATCCATGCCTGCCTTGGCCAGTGCGCCGATCAACTTGTCCAGCGCATTGTGGCGGCCCACATCCTCGCGCGACAGCAGAATATCTCCGTGTACGGAGCACCATGCGGCGGCATGGACTGTGCGGTTGATGGCGTTCATGGGCTGGTGGGAGGGCAACGCCGCATAGGCGCGTGCGACAGCTTCCGGCGAGAGCGTGGATTTCTGCACCAGCCCTGCTGGCATGCGGATCGCGTCCCTGATCTCTTCAATGCCGCACAGCCCGCAGCCCACGCGGCCCTCGAGGCTGCGCTTCACCATGCGCTTGCGGTTGATATGCGTTTCGTCCACGGCAAGATCAACAGCAAAACCTTCTTCCGACGGCAGCGTGAGGATGGATGTGACATGCTGTGCGGAAGCAACGATGCCTTCTGCGAGTGCAAAGCCGATGGCGAAGTCATCGAGATCAGCAGGGGTGGCCATCATCACGGCATAGGGCACCGAGTTGAACAGGATGGCGATGGGGACTTCTTCGGGGACCTGCCATGTGGTTGGGATGGGGCCGGTGGCGGTGTGCAGGATGCCGGTGGCGGGGATGGAGTTCAAGAGGCCCTCTTCCGCCCTGTCGGGCACCTT
>JANOVC010000070.1:0-7877 GCA_031417195.1 Rhodobiaceae bacterium | reverse complement strand
CACAACACAGAGTCTGAAGTGGCTGCCGAGCCAGCGTTAATTGAACTTGCCTATGGTTTGGATATTCCGCTCGTGGCCACCAATCAGGTTTATTTTGCCAAACCCGATGACTATGCCGCCCATGATGCGCTGATTTGTATTGCCGAAGGGCAGGTTGTGTCCGCCGAGGACCGCAGACGGGTAACGCCAGAGCATTACTTCCGCAGCCAGCAGGAAATGGCAGCGCTGTTTGCAGATATTCCGGAAGCGATTGAAAACACTGTTGAGGTCGCGCAGCGTTGTGCCTATGTCGTGAAAGGTTTGAAACCCATTCTGCCCCGCTTTGCCAAGGGCGATGAAGCGGAAGAACTTCGTGTGCAGGCCCAGCTTGGCCTGGAACATCGCCTAGCAACAGTTGGTTTGGTGGATGGTTTCGCGCTGAAAGACTACCAAGAGCGATTGGATTTTGAGCTCGGCGTGATCATCAAGATGAATTACCCAGGTTATTTTCTGATCGTGGCGGACTTCATCAAATGGGCCAAGGCGCAGGATATTCCGGTAGGGCCGGGGCGTGGTTCGGGTGCCGGCTCTCTTGTTGCCTATTCGCTGACGATTACCGATCTCGATCCCCTGCGGTTCAATCTGCTGTTTGAACGCTTTCTCAACCCAGACCGTGTGTCCATGCCCGACTTCGATATCGATTTCTGTCAGGATCGCCGCGATGAGGTGATTGACTATGTGCAGGGGCGCTATGGGGCGGACCATGTGGCCCAGATCATTACGTTCGGTAAATTGCAGGCGCGCGCCGTCATCCGTGACGTTGGGCGTGTCTTGCAGATGCCTTATATGCAGGTTGATCGGATTTCAAAACTCATACCCATGAATCCTGCCAATCCACTGACCTTGCAACAGGCCATTGATGTTGAGCCAAAGATTCAGGAGGAGCGTGACCGTGACCCCACAGTGCGGCGCATGCTGGATATTGGCTTGAAGCTTGAGGGCCTATATCGTCATGCATCGACGCATGCCGCAGGTATCGTCATTGGTGATCGCCCGCTGGAAGAATTGGTGCCGCTGTACCGCGATCCGCGGTCATCGCTTCCGGCCACGCAATTTAACATGAAGTATGCGGAGAAGGCCGGGTTGGTGAAGTTCGATTTCCTTGGCCTCAAGACCCTGACTGTTATTGACAAAGCGCAAAAACTCATCCGTGTGCGGAATTCCGACTTTGATGTTTCAAAAATTCCACTGGATGATGCGCTGACCTACCATATGCTTGCACAGGGTGACACTGTTGGCGTTTTCCAGCTCGAAAGTTCAGGCATGCGCGATGCCGTGCGCCAGATGCGGGCGGACCGGTTTGAGGACCTGATTGCACTAGTGGCATTGTATCGCCCCGGACCCATGGCAAATATCCCCACCTATTGCGCGCGCAAGCTTGGCAAGGAGCAGATTGAATATCTGCATCCCAAGCTGGAACCCATCCTCAGAGAAACCTTTGGCGTGATTACCTATCAGGAACAGGTGCAACAAACGGCAAAGGATTTGGCGGGATACACGCTCGCCGAGGCAGATCTCCTGCGCCGCGCCATGGGCAAGAAAATAAAATCCGAAATGGATGCGCAACGGGAGCGTTTTCTGAATGGTGCCACGGAGCGCGGTGTCGACCGCAATATTGCGATTCAAATATTCGATGCCTGCGCAAAGTTTGCCGAATATGGCTTCAACAAATCCCATTCGGCACCTTATGCCTATATCAGCTATCAGACGGCTTACCTGAAAGCCAATTATCCGGTTGAGTTTTTGGCGGCGTCCATGACGCTTGATATGGGAAACACCGACAAGCTGCAGATTTTCCGTGATGAAGCGGTGCGTGTTGGCATCAAAGTGGTTTCACCATCCGTCAACTCCAGTGCCATTGATTTCAGCGTTCTTGATGGAACAATCATCTATTCATTGGCTGCGCTTAAAAATGTGGGTTCCGGCGCGGTGCAGGGGTTGATCGCAGCCCGTGAGAAGGGCGGTCGTTTTGCATCACTGGGTGATTTTGCGAAACGGGTGCATGGCGCAGTGATGAACAAGCGGGCGCTTGAAAGTATGGCGAAGTCCGGTGCTTTCGATGAGATGAACGCCAACCGATCACAAGTATTGGCGGGTGTTGAAACGCTGATTGCCACGTCCAGCCGCACCAGTGCCGAGGCCGATGTCGGACAGAATGATTTGTTCGGCGCTGCCACCGGTTCCAAGGAAGAGCTGGTGCTGCCATCGCGTGAGCCATGGTTACCGATGGAACGGCTTTCGAATGAGTTTGAGGCCGTGGGCTTCTATCTCTCAGGCCATCCCTTGGATGACTACATGAAACCGTTGGCGAAGATTGGTGTCGATACCTGGGTAGCATTCCAGCAAAAGGCGCTTACCAAGGGAGCAAGTGCCGGAAAACTTGCTGGAACAATTACCCACAAGCAGGAGCGACGCTCAAAGTCTGGTAATAAATTTGCATTTATTGGCTTTTCTGACCCCACCGGCACGTTTGAGGCGATATGCTTTTCGGATACTTTGGCAGCCTCTCGTGATTTGCTGGAGCCCGGCAAGGCCGTGATCGCGCGGGTGGAATGCGACGTGGAGGGCGAGGAAATCAAGCTGCGGCTGCAGGGTGTTGAAGTTTTAGACAAGGCAGCTGCAGCGATCGTCCAAGGGCTTACGATCTTTGTGCGGGATGCGAAGGCGCTGGATTCGATCTCCATGCGGCTTGGAAGTGGCGGGCGCGCACCCGTGCGACTGATTCTGCAGCAGGATTCGGGTCGTGAAGTTGAAGTGTCATTGGGTGACAAATTCGCAGTTACGCCGCAGATCAAGGGTGCAATCAAAGCTATTCAGGGTGTGATTGATGTGCATGACTACTGAAGTTTTCCATTGCCGGGCAGTTGCCGTCATCACCCAGCGAACCAGATGATGACGATCACGCTGCTTTTTTAATGCGTAACCGTTGCCAAGGCATGCGTCTTGTCGGGTTCTATCAGGCCAATAAGGGCTCCGGTTGAATCAGTCACCACTGCAAGTTTTCCAACACCTGGAACGCGAGTGTTGGTGCGCATCACTTCGCCGCCAGCTTTGGTGGTATCGGTTTCGGCTTTGTTGATATCTCCCACTGACATATACGTCATCCAATGTGAAGGAACGCCCGCGTAGTCAGGTGTCGTCAACTCAAAGATGCCACCTACGGGTTTTCCATCTTTGCGTGCAATCCAATAGGATGCACCATCGGGAAGGGTCGAGGGCTCAAACTGCCAGCCCAAGGTGCGACCGTAAAATGCCAAGGCATTTTCCGGCTCCCAGGTATTCAGTTCGTGCCACCAGTTGCGTTGCGGCATGGTCATTGTGCTTTTCTCCCTCTGAGAAGTTCATGATCGTGTCGCCGTGGTTGCGAATCTGAACGCGGGGAAAGGCGACGATGTGGCTCAATTGCGGCGAATTGGGGCAAACTGTATGCTGTGTGAGGAGTAAATACGGTGGATTCCACATAACCCGGCGTAATCCTGAAAAATTCCCTCACTTTGGGGTTGACGTATCAGACTCAGCCAATTAGAACCCCGCATGTTCTCAAGCGACAGGCAGTCTGGGTTTTGCATCCTTAAACGCTGACGAGTGAACAACAAACGACATTCGAGGTCACGCCTTCATGGGTTTTACTCCTGAAGGCCTCTGGTTTTGAGCACTGCGAGGTCCCGAGCCGGGTTTCGTCAGTGTTTTCTGTCATGTGCAATCCGGTTCAACAGTTTATACGAAGGTAGATCAGGCCCGATGCCGACAATCAACCAACTTATTCGTAAGCCACGCAGTGTTCCGAATTATCGGAACAAGGTTCCTGCGATGCAGTCTTGCCCCCAGAAACGCGGTGTTTGTACGCGTGTCTATACCACGACACCGAAGAAGCCGAACTCGGCGCTTCGCAAGGTTGCCAAGGTCCGCTTGACCAATGGCTTTGAAGTTGTGAGCTATATTCCAGGTGAAGGTCAATCTTCAAGAGCATTCTGTTGTCATGATCCGTGGCGGTCGCGTCAAGGATTTGCCAGGCGGTCGTTATCACATCATCCGCGGTATTTTGGATACGCAAGGCGTCGTCAAGCGCCGTCAGCGCCGTTCGAAGTATGGCGCGAAGCGTCCTAAGTAAGGCGAGGGGAGTTATTCATGTCACGTCGCCATAAAGCTGAAAAGCGCGTTATCAATCCGGACCCAAAGTTCGGGGATCTCATTCTTTCCAAGTTCATGAACAATCTGATGTACGAGGGCAAAAAGTCAGTTGCTGAAGGTATTGTTTACGGTGCCCTCGAAAAGGTTGTGGCCAAGACCAAGGCAGACCCCATTCAATTGTTCCACACTGCACTCGATAATGTGGCTCCTGCCATTGAAGTGCGTTCACGCCGCGTTGGTGGTGCCACCTATCAGGTTCCCGTTGAAGTGCGGACCGAGCGTCGTCAGGCACTCGCCATTCGCTGGATTATCAATGCAGCGCGTTCCCGCAACGAAAACACCATGGTTGACCGTCTTTCTGGTGAATTCATGGACGCAGCAAACAACCGCGGTTCAGCGGTCAAGAAGCGCGAAGACACACACAAGATGGCCGAAGCGAACCGCGCAGTCAGCCATTACCGCTGGTAAGATTTTAGGACACGACGATTATGGCCCGCACCCACGAACTTCCTGACTATCGCAACTTCGGCATCATGGCGCACATTGATGCTGGAAAGACGACTGTTACGGAACGTATCTTGTTTTACTCAGGCAAGAGCCACAAAATCGGCGAAGTGCATGACGGTGCTGCCACCATGGATTTCATGGAGCAGGAACAAGAGCGCGGCATTACGATTACGTCGGCTGCCACCACCACTGTCTGGAACGGCAAACGCCTAAACATCATCGACACGCCAGGCCACGTTGACTTCACTATCGAAGTTGAGCGTTCGCTTCGCGTGCTTGACGGTGCTGTGTGCGTTCTTGACTCAAACCAAGGTGTTGAACCGCAGACCGAAACCGTCTGGCGTCAGGGTGACAAATACGCCGTTCCACGTATTGTGTTCTGTAACAAGATGGACAAGACCGGTGCCTCTTTCCAACAGTGCCTTGACGACATCAAGGAACGACTCGGCGCACGTCCCGTCCCAATTCAGTTGCCAATTGGCGCTGAAGCTGAATTCAAGGGCATCATAGACCTCGTTCGCATGAAGGCCGTTATCTGGGATAACGAAGAGCTTGGTGCCAAATACCACGATGAAGACATTCCCGCTGACATGCTGGATGCTGCCAAGCAAGCGCGCGCCGATATGATTGAAGCCTGCTGTGAGCTTGATGATCAAGCCACCGAAGACTTCCTCAACGGAAAAGAAATTCCAAACGAAACCATCAAGAGGCTGCTCCGCAAGGCCGTATTGACCGCTGCTTTCTTCCCGGTGCTTTGTGGCTCGGCTTTCAAGAACAAGGGCGTTCAGCCACTGCTTGACGCTGTTGTTGACTATCTTCCTTCGCCTCTCGACCGTCCTGCGATCAAGGGCATAGATGTGAAGACTGGCGAAGAAACAACCCGCCCCTCGTCTGACACTGAACCGCTTGCCTTGCTTGCGTTCAAGTTGATGGATGACCAGTACGGCATTCTGACATTCTGCCGCGTTTATTCCGGCGTTCTCTCCAAGGGGACTTCGCTTCTCAATTCAACCCGCGACAAAACTGAGCGCGTTGGCCGCATGGTTCTCATGCATGCCAACAACCGCGAAGAAATCGCGGAGGCCCACGCTGGCGACATTGTCGCGCTTGTTGGTCTCAAAGACACCCGCACCGGCGATACGCTGTGCGACGCTTCCAAGGCTGTGATTTTGGAAAAAATGGAATTCCCTGAACCGGTTATCGAAATGAAGGTTGAACCAAAGACCAAGACCGATCAGGAAAAGATGGCAGTAGCTCTTTATAAGCTTGCTGCCGAGGATCCCTCATTCCGCGTTTCAACTGACTCTGAGTCCGGTGAGACCATCATCAAGGGCATGGGTGAGCTCCATCTTGACATCAAAGTTGATATTTTGAAGCGTACACACAAGGTCGAAGTTTCTGTGGGCGCTCCACAGGTTGCTTATCGTGAAACGATTACTCGTGCGACCGAAGTTGATTACACCCATAAAAAGCAGACCGGTGGTACGGGCCAGTTCGCGCGCGTCATTCTTGAAATCACCCCGAATGAGAAGGGTGCTGGTTATGAGTTTGAAAGCAAAGTTGTTGGCGGCACGGTTCCCAAGGAATATATCCCCGGCGTTGAAAAGGGCCTCAACTCTGTTATGGGCGCGGGCATTCTTGCTGGCTTCCCCATCGTTGACCTTAAAATTGCTTTGACCGACGGTGCTTTCCATGAGGTTGACTCTTCGGCAATCGCCTTCGAAATTGCCTCGCGCATGGCGCTTCGTGAAGGTTTGCAAAAGGCTGGTGCGGTGTTGCTTGAACCCATCATGAAAGTCGAGGTTACCTCACCAGAAGACTATCTCGGTGGTGTGATTGGTGACTTGAATTCCCGTCGTGGCCAGATCATGGGCACGTCATCGCGCGGCAACGCGCAAATTGTAAATGCGATGGTGCCGCTGGCCAACATGTTTGGTTATATCAACAACCTGCGCTCCATGAGCCAAGGTCGTGCAAGTTACACCATGCAGTTCGATCACTATGAACAAGTCCCGGGCGCTGTCGCTTTGGAAGTTCAAAAGAAATACGCTTAATTCTAGATTTGATAACGGAGACTTCCGATGGCCAAAGAGAAATTCAACCGCGACAAGCCGCATTGCAACATTGGAACGATTGGGCATGTTGACCATGGCAAGACGTCACTGACGGCAGCGATCACGAAGGTTTTGGCTGAGAGCGGTGGTGCGACGTATACGGCGTATGACCAGATTGACAAGGCACCTGAAGAGCGGGCGCGTGGCATTACGATTTCCACGGCGCATGTTGAATACCAGACCAAGAACCGGCACTACGCCCATGTGGATTGCCCGGGCCATGCGGATTATGTGAAGAACATGATCACCGGTGCGGCACAGATGGATGGTGGCATTCTGGTTGTGTCGGCCGCTGATGGCCCGATGCCACAGACGCGCGAGCATATCCTGCTTGCCCGCCAGGTCGGTGTACCGGCACTTGTTGTGTTCATGAACAAGGTGGACATGGTTGACGATCCGGAATTGCTGGATCTGGTTGAGATGGAAGTGCGTGAGCTTCTGTCGTCCTATCAATATCCCGGCGATGACATTCCGATCATCCGTGGCTCGGCTTTGTGTGCCCTCAATGGCACCAATCCCGAAATTGGCCATGACGCGATCCTCAAGCTGATGGAAGCAGTGGACACCTATATTCCCCAGCCAGAACGCGCCAAGGACCAGCCATTCCTGATGCCGATTGAAGATGTGTTCTCGATCTCGGGCCGTGGCACGGTTGTGACGGGTCGTATTGAGCGCGGCATTGTGAAGGTTGGCGAGGAAGTTGAAATCGTTGGACTTCGCGATACGGTAAAGTCCACCGTGACTGGCGTTGAAATGTTCCGCAAGCTTCTGGACAGCGGCGAAGCTGGCGACAACGTTGGTGCACTGCTTCGCGGTATTGACCGTGAGGGTGTTGAGCGTGGGCAGATTCTCTGCAAGCCGGGTTCAGTCAAGCCACACAAGAAGTTCAAGGCTGAGGCTTATATCCTCACCAAGGAAGAGGGTGGCCGTCATACGCCGTTCTTTGCCAATTATCGTCCGCAATTCTACTTCCGCACGACGGATGTGACCGGCGTGGTCACGTTGCCTGAGGTGACGGAAATGGTGATGCCTGGCGATAACATCTCGTTTGACGTTGAACTGATTACGCCGATCGCCATGGAGGAA
>JANOVC010000069.1:0-59271 GCA_031417195.1 Rhodobiaceae bacterium | reverse complement strand
CGCCGTGGCAAAATGCGGCGGCGGATATGCTCAACTAGCATTGGGTCATCATGCGCCCACGTATCATTGGTCCATGTTCCCAGCCACTTCTTGCCGAGGGCCTGCCGTGTGCAATCACGCCAGTCCGCCACGGGAAACAAGGTGTGGTCCACCTGCCCATAGATGAAGGGATAAGTGAAGCTCTGCCAGTTCAAAGGCTTTGAGATGTTCTCCTGCGCACTCGGATTGGTTTTGAAGCGCGCTGACCAATCCAGTGTATCATTGCTGCCTGCGGGCTTTGTCACTTTGCCGCGTGGCAACATAGTATCAATGCCCGCCTTCTCAGAAACATAATAGCCCGACCGTTCCCGCGCCACGAGGAAACCATCATCGAGCAGACCCTGATACGCTAAAACGACAGTATTGCGGGAAACACCTAGGGATTTCGCCATTTTGCGCGTGGATGGAATGGGTTCCTCACGCGCCAGCTGCTGGTCCAGTATGGCAGAAACCAAAGCTTCCCGGATTTGCATTTGAAGGCTCGCGTTTTCTGAACGCTTGATGTGTACAAGCCAATCGCGCAACGACTATGGTCCCTATGAAATTACCGTCTGGACCTATCATAGGACCAATTCTCTCCGTAAGGTATGCTAAATTCGACGCAAGCTAGAGTGCAATGACTGAACCCTTCGTAGATACGTCGCCGAAAACCTGGGACGAGGTGAAAACAACCACCTGTTACATGTGCGCCTGCCGTTGCGGCATCAAGGTGTATCTGAAGGACGGCACCGTCAAATACATCGAGGGCAACAGCGACCATCCTGTTAACAAGGGCGTGATCTGTGGCAAGGGCGCTTCTGGAATCAAGCAACACTATTCACCAGCGCGATTGTCCAAACCACTCATCCGCGTTGGCGAACGCGGCAGCGGTGAGTTTCGCGAAATCGAATGGGAAGAAGCCCTGCACACGGCTACCATGTGGATGTCCGAAGTGCGCAACACGGATCCCAGGAAGCTCGCCTTCTTCACGGGCCGCGACCAGAGCCAAGGCCTGACCGGATGGTGGGCCTCGCAATTTGGTACACCGAACTATGCAGCACACGGCGGCTTCTGTTCCGTCAACATGGCTGCCGCCGGACTTTATACTTTCGGCGGCTCCTTCTGGGAGTTTGGCGAACCCGATTGGAAACATACAAAATACTTCCTGTTGTTCGGCGTAGCGGAAGACCACGCGTCCAACCCCATCAAGACGGGACTTGGAAAACTCAAGGGCAGGGGCGCTAAATTCATCTCCATCAACCCTGTGAAAACCGGCTATTCCGCCATCGCCGATGAATGGGTGGGCATAAAGCCCGGCACGGACGGCTTGTTCGTAGCTGCAATCATCCATGAATTGCTGTCCGCCCAAAAAATCGATGGCGAATACCTCCTGCGTTATACCAATGCGCCTTGGCTGATTGTTGAAAATGCTGGCAGCGCCGACGATGGCCTGTTTGCACGAACCCTATCAGGCGCAGCACAGGTTTGGGATTCTCACACCAACACGCCCATGCCCGCCACATCAAGCGATGCCGCCCCAAAACTCATGGGCCGCTTCACCTTGCCCGATGGCCGCAAGGTAGTGACTAGCTTCACACTCATTGCCGAGCGGTTCCTGTCATCCGAATATGCGCCGGACGCCGTCACCGCAAAATGCAGCGTGCCTGCAACCACCATCAAGCGCATCGCAGCCGAAATTGCCGAAGTCGCTTTCGAGCAGCAAATCGAGCTGAATATTCCGTGGACCGATTATACCGGACGCCGCCACGAGAAAATGATTGGCCGCCCCGTGTCGATGCATGCCATGCGTGGCATCTCGGCCCATGCCAACGGCTTCCAAACCTGCCGCACCATTCACCTGCTGCAAATCATTTTGGGCACCATCGATGTGCCGGGTGGCTTCCGCTACAAACCGCCGTTCCCCAAGCCTATTCCGCCCGGTGTGAAGCCCGCAGGCAAAGTGGGCCAGGTCAAACCCAACACGCCATTGCCCGGCCCGCCACTCGGGTTCGTCACCAGCCCCGATGATCTGCTGATCGACGATGAAGGAACCCCCCAGCGCATTGACAAGGCCTATTCATGGGATGCGCCCATCGCGGCGCATGGCATGATGCATATGGTCATCAACAATGCGGCCAAAGGCGACCCTTACAGCATTGACGTGCTGTTCATGTACATGGCCAACATGAGCTGGAACTCCGCCATGAATGTGCCGGACACATTGAAGGCGCTCACGGCAAAACGCGATGATGGCGAATACGTCATCCCGAAAATTATCTACAGCGATGCCTATAATTCCGAGATGGTGCAATATGCTGATCTCATTTTGCCGGATACGACGTATCTCGAGCGCTGGGACTGCATCTCCATGCTCGACCGTCCGATCTCCGAAGCCGATGGTCCCGCTGACTCAATCCGCCAACCCGTCGTCGAACCCGAACGCGATGTCCGCGCCTTCCAAACAGTGTTGCTGGACTTGGGCGCAAGGTTGGGCCTTCCCGGCATGACGCGGCCCGATGGTCATGCCCGCTATCCCGGCGGCTATCCCGATTATATTGTGAATCACGAACGCGCGCCCGGTCTTGGCCCGCTCGCAGGTTTCCGTGGTCCCAACGGCAGGCACCAGGGCAGGGGCACACCAAACCCCGATCAGCTCAAAGCCTATATCGATAACGGCTGCCACTGGTTCTATGAACTGCCCGATCACATGAAATACTACCGCCATGTGAATTGGGATTATCTGGATTGGGCCACCTTTTTCGGCTTTATGGGAAAACCCGAACCCATCATTCATCAGCTCTACAGCGAACCCCTGCAAAAGTTCCGCCTCGCGGCTCAAGGCCACGGCAAAATTCTGCCGCCCGTTGAACATCGCCAGCGCATCAAAACCTATTTCGATCCCATTCCCTTCTGGTATCCGCCCTTTGAAGGCGACATGGTGTCGGAAACAGATTTTCCCATGCATGCCATCACCCAGCGCCCCATGGCCATGTATCATTCCTGGGGCTCGCAAAACTCTTGGCTGCGTCAAATCCTTGGCCGCAATTGGCTCTACATCAACAAGGACCGCGCCGCATCGCTTGGCATCGCCGATGGTGATTGGGTCACCGTCACGTCGCATCATGGCCAGATCAAGGGTCAGGCAAAGCTGA
Organism: Rhodobiaceae bacterium; assembly: GCA_031417195.1. Lineage (GTDB taxonomy): Bacteria > Pseudomonadota > Alphaproteobacteria > Rhizobiales > Aestuariivirgaceae > Aestuariivirga. Next base: position 56,101 of record JANOVC010000069.1, on the reverse strand, counting down.
TGAGTGGCGTGAACCCTGATACCGTGTGGACATGGAACGCCATCGGCAAACGTTCCGGCACATGGGGGCTTTCCGCGGATGCGCCAGAATCCAAAAAAGGATTCCTGCTCAATCACTTGATCTCCGATCTTCTTCCAGAACGCGAAGGCGGTTATCGCTTCTCCAACAGTGATCCCATCACGGGTCAGGCCGCATGGTATGATCTCAAAGTGCGTGTTGAAAAATCAGCGGATCAGAAAGCAGAGAGCGCTCCGCAATTTCCAAGCCTCAAGAAATCAAAGGCCAAGACATGACCTCGCTTCCCATTCCCCAGCCCAACCAGAAAAAACTTGGCCTCGTCATTGACCTTGATACCTGCGTGGGCTGCCAGGCCTGTGCCACATCGTGCAAGGAGTGGAACACCCAAGGCTATTCAGCGCCCCTCACCGATACCAACCCCTATGGCGCAGATGTCTCCGGCGTCTGGCTCAACCGCATCCACGGCTATGAGGTAAAGGAAGAGGGCAGGGATGACAGCCGCGTGGTGAACTTCCCGCGCTCCTGCCTGCATTGCGAAACCCCAGCCTGTGTTACGGTCTGCCCCACGGGTGCCTCCTACAAGCGCGCTGAAGATGGCATTGTGCTGGTCAACCCAGACACCTGCATCGGCTGCAAGCTTTGCTCATGGGCCTGCCCCTATGGTGCCCGCGAATATGATCACACCGTTGGCGTGATGAAAAAGTGTACGCTATGCGTGGACCGCATTTACAACACCAACCTCGAACCAGAGGACCGCGCACCCGCCTGCGTAAAGGCCTGTCCCACAGGTGCCCGCCACTTCGGCGATCTGGGCGATCCCAATTCGGATGTCTCCCAACTCGTCAAAGCCCGCGAAGGATACGATCTCTTGCCGGCGATGGGCTACAAGCCCGTGAACAAATATTTGCCCCCTCGCAAACGCCGGGACGCCACATCATCAAAACAAATCGCATTGCCCAAAGGCGATGGCTCCGCTATGGACCGCCTGTTCAGCTGGGCCGATAAAATGTTGAGTGGCAAGTCTTCTTCAGCGTCGGTAAAACAGGAAGATTACTCGGACAAGCTCGAAGGCTAAGCCATGAACCCCGCCTATTCCGTCATTCTCTTCACCACAGCCTCCGGCGCTGGCTATGGCCTTCTGGCGCTTCTGGGTCTCGTTGGCTTCAACCACGGACCCGTATCTATTTTCGCATTTGGCATTACGGCACTTTTCATTGCTCTCGGTCTGATAACAATCGGGTTGCTGTCATCAACACTCCACCTCGGCCATCCCGAACGTGCATGGCGCGCCTTTTCCCAATGGCGCAGCTCATGGCTGTCGCGCGAAGGCGTTGCAGCCGTTGCGACCTATGTTCCGGCCGTTCTTTTTGGTGCGGTTTGGACTGATGTCATTCACGCGCCAGCATTGATTGGCCCACTCGGATTACTGACAGGCGTCATGTGTGCCATCACGGTCTTCTGCACGGCAAAAATCTACTCAACGCTGAAAACAATACGTGCTTGGAACAACCCGCTCACTGAACCAGTTTACCTTGCCTTCGCACTGGCCACAGGTGGCGCATTGATGACGGCCATTGCAACAGTCTTTGGCCGCTATCAAATCTTCCAAGCCATTCTTACAGGCGCCGCCGTCATCCTCGTAGCGGTGTTAAAATATTTCTATTGGCGCTCAATCGACAGTGCCGAGCGCACGCACACCATGGCAGCCGCCACAGGCTTGGGCACAGGCGTTCGCCAATGGGAAGTGCCGCACACCGCGGAAAATTACATCATGAAGGAAATGGGTTTTGCCGTGGCCCGCAAACACGCACTGAAATTGCGCAATTCGGTTTTCTTTTTATTATTGATCAGCTTGCTTGCTCTCGCTGCCTGCCAGATAACCCCGTGGTTCTCCTTTATCGCGGTGCTTGCTGTTCTGGTTGCGGCAGTTTTCGAACGCTGGTTGTTTTTTGCAGAAGCCCAACATGTGGTATCTCTCTATTATGGAGCAGAAAAGGCTTAGCATTCTGGCAGAGAACGTGAGCTGGTTTGATGACTGGTTCGCTGTCGAGAATATTGCACCTGGCGTTCAAGCCATAGGCGAGCCACGTTTTCATCAAGTCAATTGGAACTATCTGATCATGGGCGAGCATACGGCTCTCCTCTTCGACACTGGCCCCGGTGTTCGCGATATTTCGGTTGTCGTGAAGGCGCTTACAAAATTGCCCGTCATCGCCATGCCCTCCCACATGCATTTCGATCACACAGGAAACCTGCATCGTTTTGAAAAGATTGCTTTGACGGACCTCCCCCTGTTGCGTGCTTGCGAGAAAGAGGGGATTTTTCAGGCACCGGATGAATTGTTCCTGGGTTATCGCGAAGGGATGGTTTGGAAACCGCTAAAAGTTTTGCAGTGGTTGCCAGCAGGTTCGATGATTGATCTCGGGGGACGCCAGCTCGAAATCATTCACACACCTGGCCATTCACCGGATTCAGTATCGTTGCTGGACACACATTCCAACATTCTCTTTGCCGCTGACTATGTCTATCCCGGTCCGCTTTATGCGCAAGTCCCGGGCTCTGACCTTGCAGCTTATCTCAAAACTGCACAATCTCTGTTGCCTGTGCTGAATGACAATACGCGCCTTTTCTGCGCGCATGGCGCGCCCGATGCAGCCGAGCAGCACCGTGCACCTGTTTTGCGACGCAGTGATATCGCTGATCTGGCCGAAAGCCTTCTCAAGCTTAAACATTTGGGCGAAAAACCAGCAACTTGGCCTGTAAACGATCGGATGTCGCTTCTGACCACAGAATCGGCTTTTAACTCTTGGCAAGCCAGTTAGAAGTCATATAAAGAGTTCTTTATATTGTTTCTCCAGAGGTTCCCATGTCATACCCATCGTTTACCGAAGCCCTTAACTCCAGGCCATGGCTTTTGGCCGATGGCGCCACAGGCACCAATTATTTTCAAATGGGTCTCGAGTCGGGCGACGCGCCCGAACTCTGGAACTTTCATCATACAGACCGGGTACGCCGCCTGCACCGCGAATTCATCGAGGCAGGTGCAGATATCATTCTGACCAACACGTTCGGTGGCAATCGCCATCGCCTGAAGTTGCATAACGACCAAGACAAGGTGCGCGATGTGAATATGGCGGCTGCAGCTTTGGCGCGTGCCGAAGCCAATGCCGTTTCGCGTGCCGTTTATGTGGCGGGATCAATGGGTCCAACCGGCGAAATTTTTATGCCCGTCGGCACCATGCCTCACGAGGAGGGTGTTTCCGCTTTTGAAGAACAGGCTATGGCCCTGAAAGAGGGCGGCGTCGATGTATTATGGATTGAAACCATGTCGTCAGAAGAAGAGCTGCGCGCTGCTGTAGAAGGGGCTGCCAAGGCTGGCCTTCCGATTGTGACGACGATGAGCTTCGACACCAACGGCCGCACCATGATGGGCATTACACCAAAAGCTTTCGGTGCGCTGGCAGCATCCCTCGCGACCCAACCTGTGGCAATTGGTGCAAATTGTGGAACCGGTGCATCTGAACTGGTGGCAACCGTTCTCGGCATCACCGAAGCACGCCCCGATGCTGTCGTGGTGGCCAAAGGCAATTGCGGCGTTCCCCAATACCGCGATGGTCACATTCATTATTCCGGCACACCCGAACTCATGGCCGACTATGCGCGCATCGCACTGGACTCAGGTGCCAAAATCATAGGCGGTTGCTGTGGCACATCGCCAAACCACCTCGCCGCCATGCGTAAATCCTTGGAAGCCTATACCAAGGGTACCCGCCCTTCGATTGAGCTGGTAGAAGCCCGCTTAGGCCCTGTGTCGGTCCTCGCCAAGGGCGTAGACACAGCTGCCGAAGGTGCCGCCAAACGCGAAAGACGTCGTGGGAGCTAAACAAACGCCTCCGTCAGAACAGGTCGTCCCAGCATAAAGCAATCGCAGACAAGCTGTAACGGCGTGACATCAGCGAATGTCTCACCGTTTTTGAGCAGTTCGGCAAAACGTTCATAGATCAGCTCATATTCTTCTAATGGCGCTTCCATGACATGCTTGCCATTTACCTCGAGAATGGATCCGCCACGCTTGAGTAACAGCGACATGCCGTCAGTGGTCACGATTTCGATTTCCCACGTCTGTTCCCCGGTCTGACGCCAATCGAAATCAGCCGACATATCCGCCTTGCCACCATCGGCATGTTTGAATGTGATCTGGGCTGCAATCGGTGTGGCCTTGTTGGAAGGAACTTCAATGACAGCACCCTCGACAAAAATGGGCTCCGGCATAATTTTTGTCACAATGGAGAGCGCATTGATGCCGGGATCAAACACGCCAAAACCTCCGGGTTCCCAAATCCATTCCTGATTGGGATGCCAACGTCTGACATCTTCACGCCACGTCACCTTGAGTTTTGTAATACGTTTACCCAAGAGCAACCGCTTGGCTTCGTCAACGGCCTTGTTGTAACGCGAATGCCACGTGGCATAAAGAACGCGCTTTGTGTTCTTTGCATAGTCAATCATGGCCACCATTTCACCAACTGTTGGTGTCGGTGGCTTCTCAATCAACACATGATAGCCAGCATCCATGGCCTCGCGCGCCATTGCCAATCGTACGGATGGCGGTGTGCAAAGTGCGACCGCATCAATTGACATCCCGCTTTTAACAAGGCTCCCAAGTGATTCAAAACAAGGAACATAATCAACCTTGGCGTGACGGCTTACACCTGCCACCAGTGAGAAATCCTTGTTCTTGGCGATGCACGGCAAATGCTGGTCCATCGCAATTTTGCCAAGTCCGACGACAGCGATTTTAAAAGCCATGTGAAATCCTAATTCTCGATGATGCGGGTGAGGGCGGACAGGAATTGTTCAACTTCAGCCGAGGTATTGTAGTGCGCCAACCCGACGCGCAACACGCCACCCTTGTCCATCAGGCCCATGCGGCTGACGGGCTCGATGGCGTAGTTATGGCCTGACCACACGAAAATATTCTCCGCTGCAAATCCCTTTGCCAAGCTTTCGGGATGATGCCCATCGAGCGTAAAGGAAACAGTGGGCACACGCCTGTGCATGGCATTGGCGGACGTGACCCCGCGGACGATGAGACTCTTCACATCCCGAAGCCCATCAATCAACTGCTGGGTAAGGCGATGCTCGTAGCCCACCAGTTTTTCCCAAGCGGAGGAAATTTTCGTGGCCCGCGTTTCGCCAGAACCAAATTGCTCAAGATATTCAATAGCGCCCAAACATCCCGCCATGCCTTCATGGCTCAACGTGCCCGTTTCAAATCGATGGTCATCGCTCGCAGGCCGCACCTTGTAAGCAAATGTTTCGGCCAGCAACTCGCCCCGCGCCCACATAACACCCATATGCGGGCCAAACCACTTATAGGCTGAGGACACAACGACATCCGCACCCAAATCCTGAACATCAATGGCGCAATGCGGCGCATATTGAACCGCATCTACATAAACCAATGCATCAGCCGCCTTCGCCTCTTTCGCAAAGGTCTTCACGTCATTCACGGTGCCTGTGCAATTTGATGCAAAACCCAAAGCCACCAGTTTGGTCTTGTCCGTTAACACTTTTCGCAAGGCATCTTCTGGAAACTCGTAGGTCTCCGTGTCAAAGTCCATCCACCGCACCACAAGGCCCAAATCATCGGCCAGCAACAACCAGGGCGAAACATTCGCATCATGACACATGCGTGAAAGAACGATCTCATCCCCACGTTTGAACTTTCGCCCCAAACAGCGCGACATATGCAACGTCAACGTCGTCATGTTCTGGCCAAACACGATCTCGGATGCACTCCGCGCATTGTAGAAATCAGCACACGCCTGGTGAGCCAGATCGACCAGTGCATCAGCTGCAAGCGTGGTCGTGAAATAGCCGCCCAAATTGGCATTCTTCGCAACCAGCGTCTCCACCGTGCGATCAATAACCTGTTGCGGAACCTGCGTTCCCGCAGGATTATCGAAGTAAATGCGCGGGCGGTTACCGTCCTTTAAGGCGAGGGCGGGAAACTGCGCACGAATGCGTTCAATGTCGAGAGATGAATTCACGATGGTTCTTTCCAAGAAATGGTTTAAGGCCACACCAATAGCCGCCATTTATGCTTGCTTCAACGGTCGCTTTCCGGCAAGTGAATGTCGCGTGATGGCAGTGTTTTTGCCTGCAGTGGCAGTATCTTATTTAAATAATTACACTCTCGGAGTCTCCCATGAGCGATGACGGCGAACTTGATCTCAACACCCTGAACGACGAAGACCTTGTTCTTCAGGTTCATGATGATCTCTATGACGGCCTGAAGGAAGAAGTTGAGGCCGCGGTTCATATTTTGCTGGGTCGCAACTGGACACCTTATAAGGTTTTGACCGAGGCCCTCGTCGAAGGAATGCGCATTGTCGGCATCGACTTCCGTGACGGCATCTTGTTTGTGCCGGAAGTGTTGCTTGCTGCCAACTCCATGAAGGCGGGCATGTTCATCCTGCGCCCGCTGCTTATTGCCACCGGCGCGCCGCGCTTGGGCAAAATGGTGATTGGGACTGTAAAGGGCGACATTCACGACATCGGCAAGAACCTCGTTGGCATGATGATGGAGGGTGCTGGCTTTGAGGTGATCGACCTTGGCATCAACAACGCCGTCGAAAAATATTTGGCCGCCATCGAAGAACATCAACCGGACATCCTCGGCATGTCAGCGCTTCTGACAACCACCATGCCCTATATGAAGGTTGTGATCGACACGCTGAAGGAAAAAGGCATGCGTGATGATTACGTCGTGCTGGTCGGCGGTGCTCCGCTGAATGAAGAATTTGCCAAGGCCATCGGTGCGGATGCCTATTGCCGGGATGCAGCCGTAGCCGTTGAAACCGCCAAAAGCTTCATGGCCCGCAAGCACAATCAAATGGCGAAGGGTTAACTCCAACGACCGGGTGAGCACTTGACCACCGTCGATCTTAAACCATCGGAAGAATACCAGTTTGTAACAGGCAAAGGTGGTGTTCTGCTCATTGCTTGCGGTGCCTTGGCGCGCGAAATTGTTGATCTCATCGAGCGCAACCATTGGAGCGCCTTTGACGTGCAATGTCTTCCCGCCAAATGGCACAACACACCGCAGTTTATCGTTCCCGCCGTACGGGAGAAAATCCGTGCCAACCGTGACAGTTACAAATCCATCTTTGTGCTCTATGGCGATTGTGGAACCGGCGGACTACTCGATAAAATGCTGGAAGAAGAGGGTATCGAAAGGATAGACGGCCCGCACTGTTACGCGTTCTTTTCCGGCAATCCTGAATTTGCAAAAACAGCTGAAGATGAAATCACGGCCTTCTATCTCACGGATTATTTGGCCCGCCATTTTGACAAGTTGATTTGGGCTGGCCTCGGCCTTGATCGGCACCCGGAGCTGCTGCCTTTATACTTCGGTAACTATACGAAGATCGTTTATCTCGCGCAGACTTATGATGAACAATTGGTTGAGAGTGCCAGAGCTGCCGCAACCAAACTAGGTTTGGCCTTTGAGTATCGGTTCACGGGTTACGGCGAATTGGAAAAAGACATGGCAACTCGCGCCATTCTAGGTTTGCCCTAGCCTGTATTTTCCACCTGCAATCTCATAATAGTCACCAGCATCGTCGCAAAAAATATGGCCCGCAAGTTCCAGTCCGCTTGCACCGTCAATTGCACCAGCGCAAATCGAAGTGGTATCGCGGCTATCCGCTTTCCAAAACAGGGTGGAACCGCATTTATTGCAAAACCCACGCTGTGCTGAGTCGGATGCGCGGAACCAACTCAGGGTGTCCTGTTGCGTGAAGCGCAGGTCCGCATCATCGCTTGTTGTGGATGCCCAATAATTTCCGGTTTGCTTGCGACATTGGGAGCAGTGGCAAGCAATAACTGGTTTCAGCTCCCCCCGCATTTCAAATGCGACGCCGCCGCACAAGCATGAACCAGTTTTCATTGTTTATACTCCTTCGCGAGAGCGGCAATGTGGTCCGGCCCAATGCCGCAGCAACCGCCGAAAATAGTTGCACCTTTGGCCCTCCACTCATGTGACTTCACAACCAAATCACCCGGCGAAATCACATCAACAAACTGCCAGTCCGGACTTTTGAAATAGCCGCATTCGGGATAGACACCCATCGGACCGTCCCAATATTTTCGGAGAATATCCAGCGCCTCGTCGGTATCATTGGATGATGTGTGCATGATATTCATGACGGCGGGATGTGTTGCGGCCAGACGCTTGGCCACATCTTCCAGCAGTTGGTCTTCGCGGCCAAAGCCTGAGAGCAATCCATCCGCACGGCGTTCAACCGAAATGCCAACCCAAACGGGAAGGCCGGTAGCGATTGCGGCTTCCGTCGCAAAAACCGAATAATCCACGTCCCGCATCATCTCCATCATCAAGAGATCAACACCGGCGGAAGCCAAATTTTCAACCTTGCGCCGAAACAATTCACGCGCCTCAGTTTCAAGCCATTCCTTTTCCTTGAGCGTGCGATCGCTTCCAGGGGCTACTGGTCGCATAGTGGAAACCGAGCCTGCAACAGCAACGGCTTTTCCCCGCGCGGCATCTCTGGCAATCGCCACGGCAGCGCTGTCAATCTTCAGCAAGTCATCGTCGCGGCCATAATGGTTGAATGACAGGGCGCTTGAGGCAAATGTATTTGCTGTAATGATATCCGCGCCTGCCCGGATATAATCTTCATGCACTGCGCGCACGATATCCGGATGCGTAAGGTTCAGCTCAGCGCACCAAGTCTCGCCACTCATTGGCGCACCCCGCCGCTGAATATCCGTGCCTGTACCACCATCAAGAATTATGGTTTGGCCGCGTTCAAGTTTTTCCTGAATGTTTTTATACATAGGCAAAGAATAGCTGGATTACCCAACCTTGCCAGCAGATTTGCGACGCGCTTCAACAAATGCGCGCATGAAGAATTGGGCTTGATAGGGGTGGTAAGTGAAGGGCTGACCAACCGGACAGGCCCGCCGTGCAAGGCAGCCATTGTCGAAGCAATCCGTCCCCGCAGGCGAACCGATATGGGCTGCACAGGCATCGACATCATAGGATGTTCCGCTGAACGCATTCACCGGACAAGCCGTAAGACAAGGTTTATCGGCGCAGCTTTCACAAGGGTGCGCACCCGCCGATTGCTTTGGCAAATCAAACGCAACGGGAAACAACAGCGCAGCGCGAAAGGCGTGCCATAGACCATAGGAGGGATGAATATTGAGGCCGAGCGGAGAGGTGTGGCCAGCGCCCGCCCGCCGAGCCCACGTCAGAAATGGCAGCGCAGGCAGGTCAGAGGGAAATACGGCTTTTGATTGTAAATCAGCTGCAAGCTCGCCCACAACCTTCTGCGTCCAATCATCAATTTTATCCGTCGCCGGATTTCGTTCTCTGGCAAATCGGCGAAACATATCTGGCCCTGCATTGCCCAGCAGGATTACAAACTTTGCGTCGTGCGGAACCCCATCATCCCCACGCGGTTCAAACCAGCCGAAAGGAATAAACCCAGTGCGGCGGATCGTGGTGAGAATGGGATGTTCCATCAGGTCATCCAGCGCGGGTCGCCCATCTCCATTACTTCACGTGGCAATTTGATATCATGCTGCGCCCGAATCTTGTCATCGATTTCGCGTGGCAGATAATCCGGATAGTAGGTAGATAAAATTTCGCGTTTGCGAACCGCAGCACGTTCAACAAGATCAGGCTTGCCTGCCTCATTCCATTCCTTGGGACTCATGCGATTGGCAATGGCAGGGTAGATGTATTCCTTCTGCATCAGGTCGAGCGTCTGATTGCTGCCAAGGTAATGTCCAGGCCCGTTCAGGCAAACATCGCGGATAACGTCGATTGAAAGTGTATCATCATTTACTTCAATGCCGCGCACGTTGCGATTGATGGAACCCAGCATATCATTGTCGATGAGCAGGCTTTCCATGCAGAAGCCGAGAAGCGAGGCGTGCATGCCTGCACTTTCATAGAGCATGTTGATACCCGTCATGGCCGAAATTCCGGCCGTCACACCCTTTTCATAACCGGCCTGCATGTCAGGCATTTTGGCATCGCACATGCCTGCAGCCGAACCTACTGTGAGATTGTAGAAATGCCCCATTTGCGCACAGCCTGATGTAATGAGCGCCTGCTCACCAGAACCACCCGACATGGCACCTGTCCGAAGATCAGAAACAAAAGGCCAAGGGCCCCAAATGGCGGTGGCTCCGGGCACGATGCAATTAATGTAAACCAAACCAAACAGGCATTCCGACACAGCCTGAACCAAAGTTCCAGCCAAAGCCGCAGGAGCTGTTGCACCCGCCTGGCCAGCTGAAAGCAAGAGCACTGGCATGCCGCCGCGGGCTGCGGTTTCTAAACAGCGGCAAGCGTCTTCCGCAAACTTCATGGGAGGTACTACAAAACAATTGGATTGGGACACAAACGGCCGCTCACGCCACTTTGCCTCGCTGCCCGCGATAAGGTGCAGCATTTGCAGACATTCAGTTACGTGGTCTGGTTCAACCATGGATGTGCCGACGTGTTTTTGCGTGGACGCAAGGCAGGCATACATCGTGTTGATATCAAGGTCATGGCCTGTAATCATGTCACGCGCTGTCAGGCAGCGCTGAAAGAAATGGATATGCTCGCAGGTATCCACAATGCGGCCTGCATCATAGAGATCAACCAGCAATGATTCGCGATAGCTCCGGGTCTCCGGTTCAACAACGTGAACAGCCGCACCCGCGGTGCCGAAGTAAACCTTGTTGCCCGTGGGCAACATGTCGTGCTTCTCGTCGCGACCATGCAGATAAAAACCCCGCGCGCAACTCGCCAGAATGTCTTCGGTGAGTGAGCGGGGAATGAGAAGACGTCCGCGATCGTCCATCGTACACCCCCGCGCCGTCATGGCTTCGATGCAGCTTGGAATGGCTTGGCCGAAGCCTACGGTTTCCAAAAGCGTAAGGGCAGATTCGTGAATACGTTCCATGTCGCGCTGGCTGAGCGGCTTGTACTGACCGCCCTCCATGCCGGGGCGAACCGCAGCCTCGCTCATGGGAATGGCGCGTGAACGCAATTCACGCCGGGCTTCCCGCCCGCCACGCCGCTTTGTAAGGTCTTCAACTGCGCTCATTGCCGTTCTCCAAATCAGAGCAACACTCTGCCAATTTTGGGGTGCGTTGCAAAGGCTTCAAAAATGATCCGTTGGGTGAATTAAATTCATCAAAGCCTGCTGCGCCAACCCATATCATGTGGAAATTGGGGATGCTATGAACAGTCAGGAATTCGATTGGTGAAATTTTGGCAAGGCGTGATCTCCCCCCTTTACGTGCGCTGACAGCGTTTGAAGCTGCAGCAAGGCTTGGCAGCTTCCGCTTGGCGGCGGGCGAACTGGGCATTACCCGCTCCGCCGTGAGCCATCAGGTGAAATCACTTGAGCAAAGACTTGGTATCCAGTTCTTCCGGCGGGATGCGAGGCGCGCCGAACTCACGCAAGCCGGCCAAATGTATTATCCCGCCATCCGCGAAGCATTTGATCAAATCGAAACCCAAACCCGCGCCCTGAAACCAGCCGTAAATGATAATGAACTCATCATTCAGGTTTATGTCACTGTCGCGTTGAAATGGCTCATCCCCCGCCTGCATGATTTCGAGCGCCGTTACCCCGACATGAAAATCCGCATGTCCACGTCCTATTTCGATTGGGACTTCGATGAGAAGAATGTTGACGCCGGGATCATTCTCGCCCGTAACAAGGCACCCCAACACCATTACCATCCGCTGTTTCGTTCACTGTTGGCACCCGTCTGCGCACCCGATTTGCTCAAGGGTAAAGACGCCATCAAGACGCCACAGGATTTGAAAAAACACAAGCTGCTTTATGTCTATACTGCCGAAGAGGACTGGCACATCTGGTTTGCCGCCCATGGTATCAAGGGTGTGAAACTGTCGGACCGTCTCGCATTTGACAGCCATATTCTGGCACAGGAGGCAGCCATTGAGGGCAGGGGCATTGCCATGACCGTTGGCCCCTTTGCCACGGAAGAACTGAAATCTGGCCGCCTTGTGCAACCCTTCCCTGATTTGGTTCCGCACAATCACCATTGGCAATTTGCCTGTAACGGCGAGAACCGCATGAAACCCAAGATCAAGCGCTTTGAGGACTGGTTGGTGAAGCAGGTCGCCAGTGACACCAGCATGGAAGCCTACAGGGAAAGAGGAAGACAGAAATGAACGACGAAACGTCAAGCCCGGAAACTGCACGGCGCGGAAGACGCGATGCGGCCAACAGGCGAGGTGCTGGAAGCCTGGTGAAAGGCGCAATTCCACAACTTCCGCGCCATAAGACCAAACGTGCTTTTGCGCCCATGGCGCTGGTTTCGGCTGATGAGGTGGAGGCCATTCATGTGGCATCCCTCAAGGTTCTCTCTGAAATTGGCATGGACTTCATGTTGCCGGAAGCGCGTGAGATGTGGCGCGAAGCCGGAGCCAAGATCGAAGGCGAGCGTGTACGCTTTGATCCCGCGATGATTGAAGAGATCATGAAAACCTGCCCATCAGAATTCATGCTGCATGCCCGCAATCCCGCCAACAATGCAGCTATCGGCGGCAATAACATGACTTTCGGCACCGTTGGCAGTCCGCCAAATTGCACCGACATGGAAGGTGGCAGACGCGTGGGCAATCGCGCGGACTTCCAGAAATTTTTGAAGCTTGGCCAATATTTCAACTGCATCGGGTTCAGCGCGGGCTATCCCGTCGAACCCGTTGATATCCACGCTTCAATCCGCCATCTTGTGGCCTTGCGCGACATGGCGACCCTCATGGACAAGCCGATGACGGCCTATTCCCTCGGCAGCCACCGCATCAGAGACGGCATCGAGATCGCGCGGCTTGCGCGCGGTGTGAGCCATGAACAGTTTGAGACAGAACCATCGCTCGTCACCATTATCAACACAAACTCGCCGCTGAAACTCGACAACTATATGCTCAACGGAATTATGGAAATGTCCGCGCGCAATCAGGTCGTGTGTGTCACACCCTTCACGTTGGCTGGCGCTATGGCACCGGTCACCATGGCGGGTGCCGTCGTTGAGCAAAACGCCGAGGCGCTTGCGGGTTTGGCTTTCACCCAACTCGTGCGCAAAGGCGCACCGGTGATTTATGGTGGCTTCACCTCAAATGTGGACATGAAATCGGGAGCACCTGCCTTTGGCACGCCGGAATACATGAAGGCGCAAGTGGTGGGCGGACAAATGGCAAGGCGTTACAATCTACCTTACCGCACCTCAAATACCTGTGCTGCCAACACTGTGGATGCGCAGGCCGCCTACGAAAGCGTTTTCTCGTTGTGGGGTCTCACGATGGGCGGCGGCAACTTCATCATGCACGGCGCGGGCTGGCTCGAAGGTGGCCTTGTCGCCAGCTTTGAAAAATTCGTGCTGGATTGCGATCTGATCCAGATGGTGATGGAGTTCCTGAAACCATTGGACACCAGCGAAGATGCACTCGGTGTGGAAGCCATCCGCGAAGTCGGCCCCGGTGGCCACTTCTTTGGCGCGCAGCATACGCTTGCCCGTTACTCCAGTGCCTTCTACGCTCCTATTATTTCCGACTGGCGCAACAGCCAGCAGTGGGATGCTGCTGGCAGACCCGATGCCATGCAGCGCGCGAATACCGTCTATAAGCAGGCGTTGGATGAATACATCGAACCTTCACTTGACCCCGCTATCCGCGAGGCGCTTGATGCTTTCGTGGATGGCCGCATCAAGGAAGGCGGCGTGGCAACGGATTTCTGAGGTCGGCAGTGTTTGATGTTATTGTTATCGGCGGCACGAATATTGATATCAAGGCCAAGACCACAACAGCCCATATCCCGGCCACCTCCAATCCCGGCCACGTAACGTCGACGCCCGGTGGTGTTGCCCGCAACATCGCCCATAACTTGGGTCTGCTTGGCGTTTCGGTGGCTCTCATTTCCGTGATTGGCCGCGACGCCAGCGGGCAGGACGCCATTGCAGCAACCCTTGTGGCAGGTGTTGATCTCTCCATGACATTGCGCAGTGCGCAACCGACGGGATCATATGTTGCTGTTCTTGACCAGAGTGGCGAGCTTGTTACCGCCGTGAACGATATGAGCATACTGGAAAGCCTGACACCGGAGCTTGTGAAGCAGAACAGCATTGCGATGGACGCTGCGAAATACATCGTTGCCGATTGCAACATCAGGCAGGACTTGCTGGAATGGCTTGCATTACACTATGGCGACAAGCTGATTGTTGAGCCCGTATCCGTTTCCAAATCTCAGAAGCTGAAGCTTCTTCTGGACAAGCATGAAGTTTTTCTGGCCACGCCAAACCGCGATCAGCTTGCAGCACTGATGGAAGGCGGCACCGATCTGCATGAGTGCGGATTGCAAAATATTGTCATCCATATGGGAGAGCAGGGCGTGGTTGTGTCGTCTGCAAGCGGCACGACCCAGATTCCAAGCCTCATGCAATCGCAGATCAGAGATGTGACCGGAGCAGGGGATGCAAGCGTTGCGGGCCTCGTCTATGGTCTTGTGAAGGGCTATAATATTGCCAAGGCAGCACAATTCGGACAGGCCGCCGCGAGCTTGGTGTTGAACACCACGTCCTCGACTGCCGAGGGGCTTTCTGAACGCGCACTCCAGTCGATAGTTAAGGCAGGCAATGAATAAATATCTCGACATCACACCGGAAATTACCAGAGCGCTCGCAGATGGAAGAGCCGTTGTGGCACTGGAGTCTACCATCATTGCCCACGGCATGCCGTTCCCGCAGAATTTCGAGATGGCGGAGGAAGTGGAAACCATCATCCGCGATGCGGGGGCTATCCCTGCAACGATTGCGATCATCGGCGGCATGCTCAAGATTGGTCTGTCCACGGATGAATTGCGCAAATTTGCGGTGGATGGGCCATCTGTTACCAAGGTCTCCGTGCGTGACATGCCCCATGTGGTGGCGTCAAACATCATGGGCGCCACAACCGTTGCTTCCACAAGCCGCATCGCGGCGATGGCGGGCATTCATGTGTTTGCCACAGGCGGCATCGGGGGCGTACATCGCGGAGCCGAGCGTAGCTTTGATGTATCCGCCGATATGACCGAGTTTGCCGAAAGCAATGTGGCGGTGGTGACGGCTGGCGCAAAAGCCATTCTCGATTTGGCCCTGACGTTGGAAACGTTGGAAACGCTGGGTGTTCCTGTGGTGGGTTATGGCACGGATGACTTCCCCGCGTTTTATTCGCGCCATTCCGGTCATGCCGTTCCCATGCGCTGTGATACGCCCGAACAAGTGGCCAGCCTCATGAAGGCCAAATGGGGCATGGGGTTGAAGGGTGGCGTTGTCGTTGCCAATCCCATTCCACTGGAGTTTGAAATTCCCGCCGCGGAAATCGCCCCCATCATTGAGAAGGCCGTCGCTGAAGCGGCGCGCCAGAAAATTTCCGGCAAGCATGTCACGCCATTCCTCCTCGCAAAGCTTGCGGAGGTGACGGGTGGCCGCTCGCTCAAGGCCAATATCGCATTGGTGAAATACAACGCGGAGGTGGCCGCAAGAATAGCCATCGCATTTGCAAACAACAAGGAGTGACATGATGGAATATCGGCAACTCGGCAGATCAGGTTTCAAGGTTCCCGCCCTCAGTCTCGGCACCGGCACATTCGGTGGCGGCAATGATTTCTTCAAGGCCTGGGGTTCCACGGATGCGCAAGGTGCAACGCGCCTCATCGACGTATGCCTCGATGCGGGGCTGTCGATGTTCGACAGTGCCGATGTCTATTCCAGCGGTTTGGCCGAAACGGTTCTGGGGGCTGCCATCAAGGGCAGGCGCAACAAGGTGATCATTTCCACCAAGGCCACCTTCCGCTTCAGCGACGCGCCAAACGATGTGGGTTCGTCGCGCGCCCATATCACTGAAGCGGTCAACGGCTCGCTGAAACGTCTGGGTACGGACTATATTGACTTGTTCCAGCTGCACGGCTTTGACGCGATGACACCGCAGGAAGAAGTGCTGGGAGCACTTGATGACTTGGTGCGTGCCGGAAAGATCCGCTACATCGGCTGCTCGAATTTCTCCGGCTGGCATTTGATGAAGGCGCTGGCCACCTCCGAGAAATACGGCCTCGCGCGGCATGTGGCGCACCAAGCCTATTACTCGCTGATTGGCCGCGACTATGAATGGGAGCTTATGCCATTGGGCCTTGATCAGGGTGTGGGCGCTGTGGTGTGGAGCCCGCTGGGCTGGGGCCGCCTTACGGGAAAAATTCGCCGCGGCACGGGATTGCCCAAGGAAAGCCGCCTGCATGTAACCTCTGACAACGGCCCGCCCGTGGCCGATGAATATCTTTTCAAGGTGATGGATGCGATTGATGCGGTGGCCAAGGAGACGGACAAAACCGTTCCGCAAATCGCCATCAACTGGCTGCTGCAGCGCCCCACTGTGGCCAACGTCATCGTCGGTGCGCGCAATGAGGAACAGCTCAAGATGAACTTGGGCAGCGTCGGCTGGAAACTCACGACCGAGCAAATCGCCACGCTTGACGCTGCAAGTGCCACCACAAAAACCTACCCCTATTGGCACCAGTCTGACTTTGGCGAGCGCAATCCGTTTCCAACCTGATCGCATTGATTGGCGTGCGCCATGCAACCTGAAACGGCAGTTGACCTTGCGTTGGTGCTGGCTGTGGATTGTTCCAGCAGTGTGGATGCCGGTGACTATCGCATGCAGATGGATGGCATTGCGGCGGCACTGCGCAATCCGCAGCTGGCGCTGGCCGTCGCCGCCGGAGTTCACCGGAAAATTGCCCTCACACTGGTGCACTGGTCGAGCAGGGAAAGCCAGAAGGTTGTGATGCCGTGGCGGATGCTTGCCACACTGGCGGACCTTGAAAATGCTGCACGGGACATTGAAAACATTGAGCGCAAATGGCTGCCCGGTGGCACGGCATTGGCAGCGGGGGTCAACTTCAGCGTGGCCCTGTTGGAGACACTGCCCATCGCGGCCACCCGCCGCGTCATCGATGTGTCCGGTGATGGCGAGGACAATGATGGTGGCAACGCGGGCCTCGTGCGCGATGTGGCCGCAGCACGCGGCATCACCATCAACGGCTTGCCCATCCTCTATGGCTCGAACCGGATCGAAGCCTATTACCGCGCGGAGGTGATCGGCGGGCCGGGCGCATTTCTGATCCCGACTGCGACCATGCAATCCTTCAAGGACGCCATGACACGAAAACTTTTGCGCGAAGTGGGCGCGCTGACGGTGTGAGGGGTGGTGTTTTGCCATAGCTCTGCCTTTGACAGAAAACAGGTCTTGTCATTTTCAGATGGCGTTCAAGGCGGTGCCCTGTGTTGCGGGAGAAAAAATGGAGGGGAAGTTCCCGTCCAGGCTTCAAGCCGGCATATGCGGTGGTTTTTGTGTGTTTTGGTGGTTCGGCTTAAAGCCCGACATCCGCCCACGCCCGGAAAGCTGTAAGACTTTCCGGAAAAGCGTTGGCAAATTTTGAGGAACGCAGCGGTTTGTGACAGGGGTTTGCGCTTACAGAGCTCTAGATCGCACGGTTTCTGATGTTTTCCGCTAGAGTTGCTTTGCCATTTAAGGCGCGTGGACCTTAGTATCCACGGGTCTTGCCCTTGGCTCCCGGGGAACAAAAGCGCGTTATTTCTTTCATTCCGCAGGCGCTGCCCATGGTTCCGGCAATTTCGAGACGCTGTCGACACTGTCCCCTCCTTTCCGGAAACCATCAACGATGCATCTACTCCTATCACAGGAACATGTCAAGAACATTTAGGAAAATAATTTCGGTTGATCCGGCACCACTGCTTTCGTGCTATAGTTATTGTCTCTTGGCTGAAAAGGAGCAATCCAATGGTCGCCACTGACGCGGTGTTTGCAGGCTCGGTCCCTGAAATTTACGACCGGCTTCTCGTGCCCCTGATTTTCACGTCCTACGCGCGCGATCTCACGCAGCGGCTGGTGAAGCTGAAGCCCGGCAATGTCCTGGAAACGGCGGCGGGCACCGGTGCCGTCACCCGCGCCATGGCAGCAAAACTCCCCGCCGATGTGCACATCACGGTGACCGATCTCAACCAACCCATGCTGGACCGCGCCAAGGCGCATATGGGCCACGACACGCGCATCACGTGGATGCCGGCGGACGCGCAGGCGCTGCCATTCGACGATCAATCCTTCGATGCCGTTGTCTGCCAGTTCGGCGTGATGTTCTATCCCGACAAGGCCAAGGGCTACAGCGAGGCGCGCCGCGTGTTGCGGCCCGGCGGAACATTCCTGTTCGATGTGTGGGACCGCATTTCGGAAAATGCATTTGTCAACGTGATCAACGCCACGCTGGCCGACATGTTCGCAGGCAACCCGCCATCCTTCATGGTGCGCGCACCCCACGGCTATTATGATGTGGACGCGATCCGCAAAGAGCTGACAGCGGCGGGCTTCACGGCGGTGAAGGTGGAAGCCATCAACCACGTGGCCAAAGCCGCCAGCGCCCGCGACGTCGCCACCGCCTATTGCCAGGGAACCCCCTTGCGCGCCGAGATCGAACAGCGCGGCGGCACGGGGCTGGAGAAGGTGACGGACATTGTGACGGACGCGCTGGCCAAAGCGTTTGGAACGGGGCCGGTTGAGGGCGCAATCAGGGCATTCATGATTTCAGCGGTGCGGTGAGAAGATGAAGAGCAAGAAATTTGAAAGTGCTAAGATGGTTGAAGAGCCAAGGCTTGATCGCAATCACTTCGCGCTCACCTCAGCAGAATTCAACGCGTTTGAGAAGATACTGAAGACCGCACCAAAATCAACAGATGTAATCAGGGCACTGAAAAAACGCCTCAATCCTTGGATGCAAATGTGATGCTTAAGTCTATAGAGCCAAAGTAAGAGCCCTCATCCGCCCTTCGGGCACCTTCTCCCATTCTGCTTCACGATGTTACGCAAAACGGGAGAAGGGGATCATCACAAAGACCTGCGCCACATCAAAACAATTTAAAATATCATCCCCTTCTCCCGTCCCGTGCTGCACAGCGCAAGCGGAGCAGGATGGGAGAAGGTGCTCTAAGGGCGGATGAGGGGCTCTGTCTTCCCACGCGCCGAAGTGTTCACGCGTTCAAATGAACTTCGAGAGGTAAGAAGAGTAAGATGCAGTGTCAATTCAACCGTGACAAAGTAATCTTTATTGTACTGGCCAAAAGTCTCACCACACGTTTCCTTTGGATTGTTTGAGGAGCGATGAATAGATCCACTCCGTTGCCGTAGCGAAGTCGATGACTACTGTAAAATTTATTTAACTGCTGGAGTTGAGTGGCGCTTTTTTTAGATAACGGATGGAGGGAATACTCTTGAATTACCGCATTTGCCAGCTTCAAAATGTCGTGGCCAAATCCATCTCTCTTACCGAATTGAGGTTGGAAAGAGTCATAATCTTTGAATAGCAAAAGGGACTTCAAAATCACTTCCACACTTTGACATAAATTTTGAAGCGCAACATATTCGGTTGGCTCTGACTTATCGTTTTGGCGCAATAGAATGTACGCACCTAAAAATGCACATCCTTTACCAAACATGGATTTTGCAATTTCTCGTTTACCAGCAGTCGATAGATTAGCGTTCCCAGAAAAAGTAGCTAACATTACCCCCGCCGTCTCACCCGTCTCACCCGTCTCGCCCCGCCATCATCCCCCAGCGTCACGATTTCCTTCACCGGCGGCAGCGTCACCACCTTCGCCAAATTCGCATACACCGCGGTCTTGTGCGGGATCGCCATGGCCTCAACAAAGTGCTGCTGGAACTTTGGCTCCACCGCGGTTTCGATTTTTTCGATGCGTCTCACCACAGACTCGATTTCATCGCGGGCGCCCTTGTTGAGCAGGGCAATTCGTGCGCCCGTGCCTGCGGCGTTACCAGCAGACGACACGTGCTCCAACGGCGCATCCGGGATCAGCCCCAGGATCATCGCATATTTCACATCGATATGCGTGCCAAACGCTCCGGCCAAGCGGATTTTATCGACGTGGTCCAGGCCGAGCTTGTCCATCAGCAGGCGCACGCCCGCATACAACGCGGCCTTGGCCAATTGGATGGCGCGGACGTCGTTCTGGGTGATGGAGATGAGGGGTTCGCCGTCACGGATCACGTAGGTGAAGGTGCGGCCGTTGGCGCGAACCCGTGGGGACATTGCGGACATGCCGCCGTCCACCTGACCATCCTGATTGATGACGCCTGCGAGATACATTTCCGCGATGATTTCGATGATGCCGGAGCCGCAGATACCGGTGACACCCGTGCCCGCAATGGCGGCATCAAAGCCCGGCTCATCGGACCAGAGCTCGGAGCCGATGACGCGAAAGCGCGGCTCCAATGTGACGGGGTCGATGCGGATGCGCTCGATGGCACCCGGCGCTGCGCGCTGGCCGCAGGAAATTTGTGCGCCTTCAAAAGCAGGACCTGTGGGCGACGAACAGGCAAGCAAACGCGCGCGCGAGCCCAGAATGATTTCCGCATTGGTGCCCACATCAACCGCGAGCACGACCTCATCGGAATCCTGCGGCGCTTCGGAGAGCACCACGCCCGCCGCATCCGCACCCACATGGCCCGCGATGCAGGGCAGCACATAACACACGGCACCGGCGTTCAGTTTCAAATCCAGCTCGCGGGCAGGGCAGGTGACCGCCATGCCCGTGGCCAGCGCGAAGGGCGCACCGCCCAATTCGACGGGATCGATCCCTAAGAACAAGTGGTGCATGACGGGATTGCCGACGAGCACGATTTCCAGAATATCGCTGAGCGCAATGCCCGCTTCGGTGGCCACCTGCTGGGCCAGCGTGTTCAGCGCCTCGCGGATGACGGCGGTCATTTCCTTTTCGCCACCGGGATTCATCATCACGTAGGACACGCGGCTCATGAGGTCTTCACCGAAGCGGATCTGCGGGTTCATGAGGCCAGCCGACGCTGCCACTTCGCCGGTAGTCAGATTGGTGAGATGGGCGGCAACCGTGGTGGAACCAACGTCAACCGCAATCCCGAAAATCCTGTCATGGAAGCCGGGCCAGATGGCCACGAGTTCGGTGGAACCACCCGTCGAGCGCGAATTCACTGCGCAGGTGATTTTCCATTCGCCCTTTTTCAAGGTCGTTTGCAATTGCGAAATGATGTTCAAATTGCAGGTGACATGTTCCACCTGCCACTGCTCGGCGAGTGCGTGATACACCCTCTCCAAATCCGATGAGGGCTTGTGCATGTCGGGCTCTTCCACTTCGATGTAGAACAGCCGCGTGGCGGGATCCATTTCAATGTCACGCACTTCGGCGGCCTTGCGCACGATTTGTTTATGCACCTGGGATTCCGGTGGCACGTCGATGACGACATCAGCGAGAAGTTTGGTTTGGCACGAGAGGCGGCGACCGGATGCGATGCCACGCAGCTTGTCATAGCGTTCCTCGACCTTGGAAAATTCTGAGACGTGTGTCGCGCGCGATGTGATGCCATGCTTGGCAAATTCACCATCACCCACATTGACCTGGCAGCGCCCGCAAATGGCGCGGCCACCGCAGACGCTATCGATATCAACGCCCAGCGCGCGCGCGGCTTGCAGCACAGGTGTTCCAATGGGAAAGCGTCCGCGCTTGCCGGAGGGTGTGAAGACGATGAGGGCGTCGGTGGTGGACATTAGCGGCGGCGCCTTGCCTCACGCGCTGCACGCCGTGCTTCAATTTCTTCGTTCGATGAAATCTCGCCAGCGGCCTGCGCGGCCTTGGATGGTGCTGCCGTCATTTCGCGGAACTTGTTTGTCCAGAACTTGCAATGGGCGTCCGTGCCATTCAGCACGTTGGCACCGAAAATGGCGTGCATGTCTTCATCATGCAGCGGGTTCATGATGGCAGACGTCATGCCGTGGCTGGCCGCCATGGCAAGAAAGTAACCCGTGAGCGCACGGCGGTTCGGCATGCCGAACGACACGTTGGACGCACCACAGGTAGTGTTCACTTTCAACTCTTCACGCAGGCGGCGCACGAGGCGGAACACCTGCTGGCCAGCCGTTCCCATGGCACCGATGGGCATGACCAGCGGATCCACCACAATGTCTTCCGGCTTGATGCCGAAATCAGCAGCGCGTTCGACAATTTTCTTGGCCACGGCAAAGCGCACATCCGGGTCTTCCGAAATGCCGGTCTCGTCATTGGAGATGGCAACGACAGGTACATTGTATTTGGCCACCAGCGGCAGAATGGCTTCAAGCTTTTCTTCTTCACCCGTCACGGAGTTCACCAGCGGACGGCCCTTGGCGGTTTCCAAACCAACCTTCAAGGCGGAGGTGACGGACGAGTCGATACACAGCGGCATGTCACAGATCGACATCACGATCTCAAGCGTCTGCTTCATCAGCGGCGGTTCGGTTTCATTGGGGTTCACGGCGGTCACACCCGCATTCACGTCGAGGATATGCGCACCAGCCGCCATTTGCGCCAGCGCATCCTTGATCACCGTTTCGAAGTTTCCGGCCTGCATTTCAGCCGCCAGCTTCTTGCGGCCCGTTGGGTTGATGCGCTCACCGATCACCGTGAACGGGCGGTCAAAACCGATGATGTGCGTGCGGGTGGCCGATGAAACGATGGTGTGCGTCATGACGAGAGTTTGCCTCCATTGGCAATGAGGGTTTTGATGCGGTCCTGATCATATGTTGATTCGAGTGTCGCTTTGGCTTTTTCAACTTCGGCAAGAAGATCGTCGGACACCGGAATGGGCTCCGCGCGCCGCCAATCCGCGAGATAGGAATCGGTGTCGGTCGCCCCACTGCGCATGGCCGCCATATCAATGGCCTCCATGAAACGATTGTCCAGCATGCGTTTTTCCTCTTTGCGCCCGAGTTTTACGGACACAGCGGACGGAATATCGCGCCAATAGGTGATGATGAGATTAGCCATGGTTACTCTATGTCGTGGTTTGAAACCGGCGTGTAGCCCAAAAACGACGTAGCAGGAAGGGCAATCGGCGGAGGTGAATATGTAGCCTTAACGCGCCATTGGCTTGGCCAGTGATGCCCCTTCGACGGTAACGCCTTTCCAGAAGGCCAGATAGCCTGCAATGGGAGCGGCTTGATCTTTCGGTGTTGAATACACCCAGGCGGCATTGGAGTTGGTGTCGCCATCCACCTTGATATCGAAATATCCCGCCGTGCCTTTCCAGCCACAGACTGATGTGTGGGAAGATGGTTTGAGTAAACGCATATCCACGCTCTCGGGCGGGAAATAGGCGTTGCCTTCAACAGCGATGCAGGCGTCGCTCGAGGCGATGACGTGACCGTTCCATGTGGCTTGGGTTTTTGACATGAGTTTCTCCTTAACCGATGATACCATTATTTAAGTAAATACGGATTTGATCGTCGGTTAGACCAACAATGTTTTTGAGAACATGTTGCGTACTATCCCCCAACTTGGGTGCTGCCTTTTCATATTCAACCGGCGTTTCTGACATCTGGATCGGATTGGCCACACCCGGCGCCTGCACGCCGTCATCGCGCGTGAGGCCGATTTGCAATCCCCGTGCCAGAACCTGCGGGTCTTCAAACATCTGGGCGATGGTGTTGATGGGACCGCAGGGAACGCTGTCTGCTTCAAAGGCAGCGACCCATTCAGCTGTCGTGCGGGTTTTCATCGGGGCTTCGAGGAGCGGGACAAGCTGTCCGCGATTCTCCACGCGGCCCCGGTTGGTTTTGTAACGCTCGTCCTGCGCCAAGTGAGGCATGCCGATGATATTGCAATACTGTGCAAACTGGCGATCATTGCCCACAGCCATGATGATGTGCCCATCGGCGGTTTCAAAGGTTTGATAGGGAACAATATTGGGATGGGCGTTGCCAAGCCTGCCCGGCACTTTTCCGCCCACAAGATAATTCAGGGCTTGGTTGGCAAGCACTGCGACTTGGCTGTCCAGCAATGCCAAGTCGATGTGCTGGGCAATGCCCGTGCGCTCGCGGTGAAAGAGGGCGCTTGTGATTCCGATCACGGCATGGAGGCCTGCGAAAATATCAGCAAATGCCACGCCAACTTTCATTGGTTGGCCATCGGGTTCACCGGTGATCGACATAATACCCGCCATGCCTTGGATCATGAAGTCATAACCGGCGCGACCCGCATAAGGGCCATCCTGTCCGAAACCTGTGATGGAACAATAGATGAGTTTGGGATTGCTGGCTTTCAGGCTGTCATAGTCGAGCCCGTATTTTGCAAGTCCTCCCACTTTGAAGTTCTCAATTAAAACATCAGATTTCATCGCTAACTGCTTGATAAGACTCTGTCCTTCAGGCGTTGCCATATCAATGCAAACCGATTGCTTGCCGCGGTTGGCCGAAAGGAAATAGGCGGCATCACCATTGCTGCCATCGGCATTCTTGATGAACGGCGGACCCCAGCCACGCGTATCATCACCTTCGCCGGGCTTTTCAATCTTGATCACCTCAGCGCCAAAATCCGCCAGCATCTGGGTTGCCCATGGCCCTGCGAGAACGCGGGTGAGATCGAGTACACGAATATTTGAAAGGGGTCCGCTCATGAATGCGCCTCCAATGCTTGCCATAATTCATCGTCGATCACAACGCCGTCACGCGCGGCAATTTCCAGTTTTTCAACATAGGGGTTCTTGGTACGCTCACCCCCAAGCGCAAAGCCGGGATCAATTGGACACCCGATGCCCACATTTGCTTCAACTGACAATGGCAGCAAATAAAGTCCATGCCGCACATTGCGCAGGAACACACGACCGTTGATTTTCATATATCGCAAAATGGAGGGCCCGAGAAACACACACGATACATTTTGCAGGTCCAGCCCCATGGTGTCCGGCTGCAAGGCCAAGTCCTTGGTCTTGTCCGCCACGGCTTCCAACAACAGACGAATTCCGGGATATCCACAGGCTTCCAGCCACGCACAATTTTTCGCCGTTTCAGCGGGTGTTGTGACGTGCTTTTTGGCAGAATGTTCGATTTGTTTGAGGCTTACAATCATGGTTGCCTCAATTACAGCAATGCCATGCCAAAAGCGACAGAAGCCTCGCCACAACCCATGGTGCCAGCCCGATCAACTTAACGGAACCAGCCAACATGCCCATTGCCAGAGTGTCACGTCATTGTCATACTGAGATGAAATTACAGGAGAAGCCGGAGCAAACCGGACACTGAAATTCGAGGAAAACGAGGGCATTCCGCCCCATCAGTCAGAGGACAGTCAACAATGAAGAAATTATCATCTACTCAAGAGCTGTTGAACGCGGCGACTTTCTCGCGCCGTTCAATGCTCAAGGCCAGCGCACTGACAGCCGTTGGGCTTGCCAGTCCATTGTTTGTAAAAAACGCTTTCGCGTCATCGGGCGAGCTCAACTACATGGGCTGGGCCGGCTATGACTACAAGCCTTTCATCGAAGCCTTCACCGCCAAGACCGGCATCAAGGTGAACTTTACCGAACAGCCAGACAATGACACGATTTTTGCTCAAGCCAAGCTCTCGATGCAAACAGGTGCGTTTGACGTGATTGAGCCAACTGTTGACCGCACCAAGTCCTATGTTGAAAATGGTCTTGTACAGGCCTGGGACGCAGGCAAGGTAAAGCTCGATAACTATCTGCCAGGCATGGCTGACGGTCTGGCCGGTGAAATGGCCCAGATCGATGGCAAGCGTTACTTCCTGCCGGGCGTTTGGGGAACAGAAGCCCTTGTATTCAACAAGGAACTTATGCCGCTGGAATATGGCAAGGCCAGCCTTGCTGATCTCTGGGGAGAAAATCTTGCAGGCAAAGTTACCGTTCGTGCCCATTCAGCACTTGCTTCATTGGGTCGCGTCATGGATGCCCAAGGCAAATTGCCCAAGCCTTTCATGGATAGCTACAAGAGCGATGACGTGATGAAGGAAAACTGGGACGTTATCCTTGCTGAAGGTATCAAGAAGAAGGGCAACATCGCCCAATTCTGGAAGGGTGAAAACGAGGCGCAGGCTGCATTCCGTACCAATGGCTGCGTGATTGGCCAGTGCTGGGATTCAACGGGCTTCAACATGGCCAAGGAAGGTCCCTATGGCTACGTTGCTCCTAAGGAAGGTTCAATTGCATGGAACCAGGGTTACATGCTGATGGCCAACGCCAAGAACATTGAGCAAGGCATGGAGTGGGCGAATTTTGTTCTTACCCCAGAAGGTTCTGCATCAATGGCTAAGCTCTATTCATCAAATCCGGTTGCCAAGGGCGCTATTGAGTTGGCCGATCCCGCAACGTCAGCTTTCTACAATGCGGCCTTCCCTGGCGATGCATTGAGCAAGCTGTGGTGGTGGCCCGTTCAGACCAGCTCATATTTGAAGCTGCGCGCTGAATACGCTGACAAGTTTATTGCAGCCTAACGAGACAAGGTTGAAACGACGGGCGAAATGCCCGTCGTTTTTCATTCCATAGATTGGCGAAAAGCCAACGGGAACTGGCAGGGACGAGGGGCAGATGAGCGAAGACGTAGAGCTATCCCATGTGAACATGGATTTTGGCAAGTTTCGCGCCGTCAACAATGTTGATGTAACGATAAAAGCCGGGGAGTTTTTTTCCTTTCTCGGCCCATCAGGCTGCGGCAAGACAACAATCCTGCGTCTGATTTCAGGTTTCATGGATCCATCAGGTGGTGCTGTGCGCATCGGTGGCAAAGACATGATCGGCATTGGGCCAAACATGCGTCCCACGGCGCTGATATTCCAGAACCTCGCGCTGTTTCCGCTGATGCCGGTTTGGGAGAATATTTCCTTCGGTCTTGAAGTTCGCGGTGCCGACAAGGCGACCCGCCGCGCCAAGGCCGAAGAGCTTTTGAAACTCGTTGACCTGCATGATTCAGCTGACAAGAAAATCAGCCAACTCTCAGGCGGCCAGAAGCAGCGCGTGGCCATTGCCCGCGCGCTCGCCGTTGAACCCAAAGTCATGTTGCTCGATGAGCCGTTATCTGCACTTGATTTGAAATTGCGCCAGCACATGCGCGCAGAACTTCGCGCCATTCAGAAACGTACTGGCGTTACATTCATCTATATCACCCATGACCAAGGCGAAGCCCTCGCCATGTCAGACCGCGTCGGCGTGATGTCACAAGGTGTGTTGCAACAGGTCGGAACGCCGATGGACATCTATAACAATCCGGCCAATGGTTTCGTTGCCTCGTTTGTTGGCGAGAACAATATTTTTGAGGGCACGGTAAAGTCGCTCACCAAAGGCATTGCCACTTTTGCCACGTCCTCGGGTGATTTCACCACAAAAGTGGGGCCGGATGTTTCAAAGGGCACCAAAGCGAAACTTTATGTGCGCCCCGAACATAGTTTTTTACAGGCCAAGCCTGCCACCAAATCAAATTCAGTTCCCGTGGATGTGACAGAGATGGCCTTTGAAGGCAACTTTGTAAATATTTTTGTACGTGACGCCAAGGGAGCAACCCACATGGTGCAATCGCAAAACGATCCGAACGCACCACCTCCTGCGCGCGGCACCAAACAACATCTGGTTTTTAATTCTGATGATGCTGTCGTGCTGGTTAACTCTGCTGCCAGTGCGCATTAAGCGGAGTATGTAATATGACCGAGCTTTTCCGCAGATATGGTTGGTCTCTCTCGGTGGCAATGATGGTGCTTACAGCCTTCTGGCTGATGGCCTTGGTGATTATTCCCAATCTTGTCCTGTTCCAGTTTTCATTCAAACCCTATTTGCCTGTGGACCAGTTGGGCGGACCGCTGGATGTTTACTCGCTCAAAAACTACGGCACGTTTTTATATAGCCCCATCCATATAACAGTTTTCTGGAAGACCGTACTCTACAGCAGTATCGTAACATTGCTGTGCCTGATGCTGAGCTATCCCTTGGCCTATTTTCTGGCCAAAATTATCAAGCCCGCAAATTCACCAACGATCTTCATGATGCTCCTCATTCCGCTTTGGGTGAGTGAAATTCTGCGTTCCTTTGCGTGGTTCATCATTCTCTCTTTTCAGGGTCCTCTGAACGCGCTCCTCTTGGGCACGGGCATTATTGACGCCCCTATTCGCTGGCTGACAGGTTTTAATGGTGTGATCATTGGTTTAATCTATTCTTACGTGCTGTTTATGCTGTTCCCGATTTACAATGCCATATCATCGCTCGATACAAATCAGATTGAGGCTTCACAGGATTTGGGTTCTCCCATGTGGCGCACCCATTGGCGCGTTGTAATTCCGCATTCGAAACCCGGCATAGCCTCTGGTTGTGTAATGGTGTTTATGCTCTGTGCAGGTTCGGTGATTGTGCCGAGCACTTTGGCCTCCACAAATTCGCGTTGGTTCACGGAAATCATCCAGCAATGGATGTTTGAGGGCCTGGATTGGAACACAGGCGCTGCCTATGCGTTCCTGTTGCTGTTGCTGTGCATCATCTTTGTAAGCCTCGTCATGCGCCTGCTCAATGTGCGCCTTGTTGATATTGCAAAGTGAGGGGGCGGCCATGACATCAAAATCCTTCGGCAGTTTCATGATCCGCGCCTACCTCGTGATCTTCTTGTTGTTCATGCTTCTCCCGCTCGTCATCATGGGTGGTGCGGCTTTAAACGACACGCGTTTCCCATCGATTTATCCGTGGGCTGGTCTCACCACACGGTGGTTTGTAGACCTGTGGAATGATCCCGTCATGTCAGTAGCCATCCGCAACACGATATTGGTTGCAACGGCAGTGGTGGCGATTTCAGTGCCTATTGGCACGGCAGCTGCTATTTTACTGAATAGCGTAAGGCCTAATGTGCGGTCATTCCTCTATGGTTTCATGGTAGCCCCAATCCTCACGCCGGGTGCGGTGATCGGTATTTCCACATTGTTGTTCTGGAACCGGTTTGATGTTCCTGCCGGGTTGCATCTTTCAGTCCTGGGCCAAGTGTCATTCATCGCGGCCTATGTGATGCTGCTGGTCTTGGCGCGGCTGCAAAGCTTTGATCCCGGCCTTGAGGAAGCAGCATTGGATTTGGGTGCCAATCACACCCAGGTCATGCGTCGCATATTGATTCCGCATCTTTATCCGGCGATTGGTGCTGGTGCCTTGATCGCGTTCTTTCAATCGGTCGAAAATTACAACATCACGCTGTTCACGCGCGGCAACTCACAAACACTCACGGTCTACGTGGGTTCTAAAATCCGTTCCGGCATCACGCCGACAATCAATGCGCTGGCCTTGATCCTGATTTTGTTGACCGTTGTTGCCGCGATCACTTACGAAATCATGCGTCGCCGCGAACAGAAACGGCAAGCCGCCATCGACGCGGAAATTGCTGCAGAAGAGTAGCAGGCCTCCATGAAGATCAAGAGTCTTGAGACCTTCTGCAATCAGGCCGTCGGCTTCGTGCGGGTTACGATTGATGAAGGCAGCCAGGGCTGGGGGCAGGTATCAACTTACAACGCCGACATTACCTGTGATATTTTCCATCGTCAGGTGGCGCGCTGGGCACTTGGGGCGGATGCGCTGGATATTGATGCGCTTGTAACCCTCATTCCCGAACGCGAACATAAATTTCCGGGCTCTTATCTCATGCGCGCGATCAGCGGACTTGATACGGCGCTGTGGGACTTGCGTGGAAAACTGGACGGTAAAAGCGTTTGCGAATTGTTGGGAGGACGCCCGCGACCCTTTCCGGTTTACGCATCCAGCATGAAACGCGGCGAGATCACGCCGGAAGCCGAGGCTGAACGCTTCGTTCGACTACGTGATAAACATGGTTACGGGGCTTTCAAATTTCGCATTGGCAAGGAATGCGGCCACGATGAAGATGAATGGCCGGGCCGCACCGACACCATTGTTCCCCTTATCCGTAAAACGCTCGGTGATGATGTAACCCTGCTGGTGGATGCCAACAGCAGTTACACACCGAAGAAAGCCGTCGAAGTCGGACGATTCCTCGAGCAACACGGCATTGTACATTTTGAGGAGCCTTGCCCCTACTGGGAATATTATTGGACCAAAGAGGTAACCAACGCATTGTCTCTCGACGTGACGGGCGGTGAGCAGGATTGTGATTTGGCACTTTGGAAATTTGCCATGGAAATGCGGGCGGTTGATGTGGCACAGCCCGATATCTGCTACTTGGGTGGTCTTAGCCGTACCTTGAAAATTGTTGAAATGGCCAACAATGCGGGGCTTCCCGTCACGCCCCACGCCGCCAACATGTCGATGGTCATGGTGTTCACGCTCCACATGATGGGTGCCATAAAAAACGCCGGACCCTATGTCGAGTTTTCAATTGAGGGCAAGGACTACTATCCCTGGGAAGAAGATTTCTATTACCCCGCTTTGGTGGCCAAGGATGGAAAAGTGCAGATTCCGGAAGGGCCGGGTTGGGGCGTTGAGATCAACCCGAAATGGCTTGATAGAGCCAAATACCAGAAGTCAGAACTCTAATCCCACGTTTCCCGCTCGGCATCATCCGCCATCTGGGCTTTGGCGCGGTGCATGAAGGCGTCGCTGTGGACAGTGATCTGGTCCCCATGAAGATAGATCACGGAATACATCGGGGGTTCATCACTATAGATTGTTGACACAGACCCACCCACGAGCGGCAATTGGTGACTGATCCCCGGAACCGCTGAATAGGAAATGCCACGCCACTGTCCGCTTATCATCCGGTGGGCATGACCAAAGAAAACATGCCGAACATTATGTCCTGCGAGCAGGTCACCAAATCCTTCTCCATCTTCAAGGGAAATCAGATCCATAAGCAGATGATGGACCGGAAAGGGCGGATGATGCATGAAGATGTAAACTGGCGCGCCTTTGGCATCGGCCAGGGCATCTTTCAGCCAATCCCGTCTTGGGGTGTCCAGAAGGCCAGCCGAGGAAGAACCACCCTTCAAGGTGTCAAGAAACAGCAAGTGATAACCGTTGCTGATGAGCGCCTGCTGTACAAAACCCTCTCCCCCAAACACTTTACGGTAGTTGTTGCGGTGATCATGGTTGCCGAGCATGAGGTGTATTGGAACCTGGAAATTGTCGATGCGCTCCTTCAATGCCATGTAGGTTTCAACATCTCCACGGTCGGTGAGATCACCTGATATGGCGCAGAATTCAGCATCGAAATGATATTTTTTTATGTCAGCCAAGCACAGGTCAAGGCGCTTGATTGTATCGAACCCCCAAAGTTTTTGGGTTGGTGGTACCAGATGAAGGTCAGTGAAATGAATAAATTTCATCAAGGGTACCTTGGTTTAAAATGCCTCAATTCGGCCAGGGTAACGACCATGTTTTCACATTTGTGAAAAACTTCATCGCCTCCACGACGCCTTCCTTCACACCATTACCTGAGTCTTTGATGCCGCCAAAGGGCGACATTTCAATGCGGTAGCCGGGCACTTCCCAGATGTTTACTGTGCCAACATCAAGCCCCTCGATGAAGCGTGTGATGCGGTTGAGGTTGTTGGTACAGACACCGGAAGAAAGCCCAAACGGCGTGGAGTTGGAAATGCGGATGACATCCGCATCATCATCTGGAACCCGGATAATCGGAATGATGGGACCAAAGGTTTCCTCAAACACCAGTTCCGATTGATGCGGCACAAAATCCACGGTGATGGGTGGAAGAACAGCACCTTTACGCCCCGGATTGTAAAGAATTTTGGCACCTTGTTCGGCGGCTTTGTGAACCCGCGCTTCAAACACCTTGGCGGCTTCCTCATGCACCACACAGCCCAAATCCGTCTCCGGATTCATGGGATCACCAAATTTCAGTTTCTTTGCCTTCTCCAGAACCAGAGCCACAAATGTGTCGGCAACCTTGTTTTGGACGAGAATGCGCTTTACGGCCGTGCAGCGCTGGCCAGAATTTTTGGTGGCACCCGCAACGGCGAGGTCCGCGGCCTTGTCCAGATCATCGTCGCTGAGATCATTGAGAATGATAAGAGGATCGTTGCCGCCCAGCTCAAGGGCTGCACGTTTGTAGCCAGCTTTTGCCGCGATCAGTTTTCCAACCCGTACACCACCTGTGAATGTAATGATGTCAATGTTTTCATTTGTCACCATTTCATCACCGATATCATCCGGCCAGCCAGTGACGACCTGGAACATTTCCGGTGGCAAACCAGCGTCATAGAGGATATCAGCCAGTGCTAGCGCTGTGAGCGGTGTGAGCTCCGTAGGCTTGCACACCACGCAATTATTGGTGGCGATGGCGGGGGCAATCTTGTGTGAAACCATGTTGAGCGGGTGGTTAAACGGTGTGATGGCCGAAATGACACCCACTGGCCCACGCTTGGTGAAAATTTTGCGGGCCTTGCCCTGTGGCGTGAGATCGCAGGAAAAAATCTGGCCATCGTCAATGATGCAGAGCTGGCCTGCCAGCGTGAACACGTCATAGGCGCGGCCAACTTCATAGGTTGAATCTTTTAACGACAAGCCAAGTTCACGTGTGATGAGGTTGGCAAGCGCGTCTTTCCGTTGGCGGATGAGTTCCGCCGCCTTGAACAGAATCTGCTGTCGTTCATAGCGCGTAAGCTTGGGCTTGAAATTCGTGGCGATTTCAAAGGCGCGTGAGACATGTTCAGCGCGACCGGCGGGAACAGTGCCGATGATTTCATTGGTGTAGGGATAATGCACAGGCACTACACCCTCTGCATCGATCTTTTTGCCACCAATACGCATGTATTCTTTGATCATGTTCTAAGCCTCGGTGACGCAATTGCAGCCAATGAAAAACCCATCGAAATTCCTGATCTGCGTTGGCAAATCATGGGTTTTGCGGTTGATAATGACGGGAATGGTTTGTTCAGTGAGCCCGCCATGGGAGCGCAGCGGTTCGGTAAGCCCGGAAAGGTCATGCCGCGCGCGGCTGGTGCCTAAAACTTTTGAGCCCGTTTTGCCGCCAGACAGCACAATCAGGTCACCCATGCGGTCCGGTGGCAATTCGAATCTGGCACAGCCCTCCGCGCGCGTATGGACTTCATCAATGCCCTCGATCTTGGAAAGCATGCGCGCCACGCCATCGGGTGCCTCACCATTGAGATAGACAGTGGCGAATGAGCCGAGCGCACCATGATGCACCACATAAGGGTCGGTGATTGGCAGAATGACCCGGGCTGCACCAGCACCCAAACGTGTGTCCAACACATCCTGCAGGTAAATCACATCGGGCTCGCCATTGGCCAAGTGCTTGTCCTTCATGCCGTGGTCGGCCACAATCACCACAATGGCGCCGGTTTCATCAAGCTGGCCCAGATAACCGTCCATCATTTTGTAGAAGCTGTTGGCTCTTTCTGAGCCCGGTGCGTATTTATGCTGAACGTAATCGGTGGTGGAAAGATACATGAGATCGGGTTTCATGCTTGCCAGCAGTTTGACACCAGCGGCAAAAACAAATTCGGAGAGCGCTGCCGAATAGACGTCCGGAACAGCCATGCCCACCATTCCACACACATCGGCAATGCCATTGTCCGCAAGCGTTGCCTTGTCAGCCTTTTCGGAAGAGAAAGCGATGGCGCTTCCGTCAAATTTCAGGCCCTTGCCCAGCAAGAGGCGCAACTTGTCCTTGGCCGTCACAACCGCGATCCTGCCACCCGCTTGTTGGAATTTTTCAAAAATGGTAGGCACCCGCAACCATTTCGGATCATTCATCATCGTCTCTTTGCCGGTATCGGGATCAATGAGATAATTGCCACAAATGCCGTGAACAGCGGGTGGCTGTCCGGTCACGATGGAAAGATTGTTGGGGTTTGTAAAACTTGGAATGACCGAAAGCCCCCGCGTATTCACACCCTTGGCAATCATCCGTTTGAGATTGGGCATAAGCCCATCACGCATGGCAATTTCCATATAGTCTGGCTCACTGCCATCGCAGCAGATAACCACAAGGGGAACTTTCGGCCACTGATAAGTGCGACCATTTACGTCTACGCTTTTTGTCATTTCAATTCTCGAGTGGTGAAAAATCCTTCACGCCCATGTCAGACGTTACATCCCGGACGGCTTCAAGCACGGAAGCAATCACGGCTTCATCAACTTGTCCGATATTGCCGATGCGGAAACTTGAACGCTTGGTGAGTTTGCCGGGATAGATCGCAAAACCCCTTGCACGCAAGGATTCATAGAATGTTTCAAAGTGAAAATTGGGATCGCGCGGAGTGAGGAAAGTCTGAATGATTGGGCCAGATTCATTGTCAGTCAACAGTGTCGTGAATCCCATCTCGCGCATGCCTTTTACAAGCAACTGCGCATTTTGGGTGTAACGTGTGCTTCGACCGGAAACGCCGCCCTGCTGCCCATGCTCCTTCAGCGCCTGATGGAATGCAACTAACGCATGGGTTGGTGGCGTAAAGCGGAACTGGCCATTGGATTGCAAGCCACGCCACTGCTCAAACAAATCAAGCACAACCGAGTGGCACACGCCAACGGAAGCTTCCAACATGTCACGCTTGACCAACACATAGGAAAAACCGGGTACGCCTTCGATGCATTTGTTGGAAGACGACACCATCACGTCCATGTCCATTGCCGTCATGTCAAGCGGAATGGCCCCGAAGGATGACATGGCGTCGACCATGAACACGCGCTCACGCTGTTTGACGGCTTCGCCAATCTCAACGATGGGGTTCACTATGCCGGAGGTTGTTTCACAATGAATGAGCCACACATGGCTTATGGCCTTGTCTGCATCCATCATGGTGGTAACGTCTTCCACGGTTGGCGCGGCGCTATCGCCCTTGTCAATTTTTACATACGGCCTGCCGATGCGCTCAAGAATTTGCGCGGCGCGGTCGCCATAGGCACCATTGGCCACAACAAGTGTTTTACGCCGTTTGTCTGGGCAAAAACTGCCCAGGGCGGCCTCGATTGCAAATGTGCCTGAACCCTGCATGATCACACATTCATAGCGCGCATCACAATTGGCCAGTTTCAGCAGGCCTTGGCGGATATCAGAAATGATACGGCGGAACTCCACATCGCGTGAACCCCAGTCGGCCATCATGGCAAGTTTCACCGTGCGTGAGGTGGTAAGCGGTCCCGGCGTAAGAAGGTAGGGCATGTCCTCTTGGCCAGCAGGTCCTTGGAAAGATGATCTGGGTGGTTTGGTTATCGCGTTCATTTCTATCTCCGTCCAACATACATATTGGGCATTGACAGCTATCAGTCAAATCGTATGTTCTTATGCAACATATAGGAAATTCTGATATGTCATATGCGCAATTGAAGGCGTTTCACACGGTGGCCCGTTGCGGGGGATTTTCAAAGGCGGCCCGACATCTATCGCTGACCCAGCCCGCCATTTCAGACCATGTGCGAAAACTTGAGGAAGCCCACGGTGTGCAATTGTTTTTACGCCAGGCGCGAGGTGTCACTCTCACGGATTTGGGCAGAAAATTATATACGATTACCGAACGGCTTTTTGAGGTGGAGGCGCAAACCGATGAGCTTTTAAGCAAGGCTTCAAACCTTGAAGAGGGGCAAATCACAATTGGGGCCGACGCGGCAATTCACATTCTGCCGCAGATGAACACCTTCATGAAGGCTTACCCCCTTGTGTCCATGCGGCTCATTTCCGGAAATTCCGCTGAACTTATTGCGCGGCTGCTGGCATTTGAAATTGATTTTGCTGTAACCGCCGAGCGGCCGCAAAACGAAACCATTGGTGCCATCAAATTGCGCGAGGATGCGCTGGTGCTTGTCGTGCCAAAGAAGTCACCGCTGAAAAAGCCCACATCATTTGATGTTGTGATGGATTTTCCCTTGATCATGCGGGAGCAGGGATCAACCACGCGAAAATTGCTGACAGACGAAATGCAGAGACGGGGACTCCATCAAAGGCAAGTGATCGAAATAGAAGGCCGCGAAGCCGTCTGTGAAACAGTGGCGCAAGGTTTGGGCGTTGCGGTGATGTCCGCCGGAGAAGTTGCTTCGGATCACCGCTTGCGGGTTGTCAAATTCAGCGACTGGTCGGCGCATATGGAGGAATGGTTGCTCTACCTGCACGCCAGGTCGCAGCTCCATCTCATCA
The DNA here is from genome assembly GCA_031417195.1 of Rhodobiaceae bacterium. GTDB lineage: Bacteria > Pseudomonadota > Alphaproteobacteria > Rhizobiales > Aestuariivirgaceae > Aestuariivirga. The sequence goes on along the minus strand of JANOVC010000069.1, from coordinate 20,060 downwards.
AGAATTTCCTGGAGGTTGCCATTAGCTGAGTTTCGCAGCGAGTACGGTTTCCATATTTTGCCTGTGGATGGCTTCATAGGGCTCAAACAGGTTTACCCATCCGGCTTCAAGCGGGCCATTGATCAACGCTACCAAATCCTTGTCGCGGAGCTCTGGTTCATCCACGCAACGCTTGAGCATGCGGATATATTGTTGCGTGGCACGGATGAAGGTTTTTTCATATCCGCCGAGGGAAATGATTTCCGGGTCACCGTGGTTTGGCAAAATGTGGGTGGGGTTCAGGGTCCAGAGCCTGTCCAAATCCTTCAGGTGCACATCAAAATATTCCGGCTCGCCAACGTAAGTCACAGTGTCTTCCATCGTATCGCCCGCAAGCAAGATGCCAAGTTGCTCAATCCATATTACCGTCGCGTCATCACTATGGATATTCGCCTCAATCAGGTCCAGTTGAAGTTTTCCAACCTGCAAATTCATCTGGCCTTCAAAAATTTGCGTTGGCATGATCAGTGGATTGATTGCTGGCAACCCGTGATGCGAACCATTCTCGATTGCGGACTTGTATTTAAGCAAATGATTGGCGGTGCGCTTGTTCGCAATGATGGTACAGTCCGCGAAAGCTTCAGTTCCCGCCACATGATCGAGGTGCCAATGGCTGAGCACCACGGTGAACTTCGCTACACCCTCTGCTGTGAGTAGTTTTCGAATATGCGCCGCATGTTCAACCGAGATATGCGTGTCATAAATGACCGCTTCATCACCATCCACGATTGCATAGCTCGCGATGCCAAGGGAAAGTGCTCCGTCATCCACCCAGTTGTCGTGCGGCGCGAAGCGGTAACCCTCAATGCGGCCATCGTAAAAAGCATAGATATTGGGGTGAAGTCGATAGACGCGTAAATTTGTAATCATCAATCAACTATGCCAGAAAAAACCTGACTGGCAAACGCCTGCGAATACTGCGATACTGGCAGTGTTGGCCATTGAGGGGAATTCAGGATGACAATCGGTTATGGATTAATAGCGCTCGTCGTCGCGATCGCGGGCTATTTGATGTATGCTTATAATTCACTCGTCAGCAACAAGAATCTGGTGGCTGAGGGCTGGAGTGGAATAGACGTTCAACTGCGCCGCCGCGCAGACCTAATTCCAAATCTTATTGAGACTGTGAAAGGCTATGCCTCCCACGAGGACAAGCTGTTCCGTGATATTGCGGAACTGCGCGCCAAAAGCATTTCCGGTGGCACCGTTGGTGAACAATCCGCCGTAGGCCAAGCCATGAGTGGTGCGCTTGGGAAATTGTTTGCAGTGGCCGAAGCCTATCCTGAATTGAAGGCCGATGCCAATTTTCGCGACCTGCAGGACAAGCTCTCCGGCATCGAAGATGAAATCCAACTCTCACGGCGATATTACAACGGTGCTGTACGCAACTTGAACACGCTCATTCAATCCTTCCCCAGCAATTTTGTGGCGAATTTTTTCAAGTTTACGCAAGCTGAGTTTTTTGAAATCGGTGACGCTGCGGCGCGCGAAGTGCCCAAAGTCAGTTTCAACAAATAGCGGGCCTCCATGCGGCGCTTGCTCTTTGCACTTATTGGACTTGTTTCGCTGACTTTGGCGGCTGACGCACGCGAGCGCATTCACAATTTTATAAGTGACGCCACGGTCAATATTGATGGCTCACTGGATGTCACGGAAACCATTTCCATCAATGCCGAGGGCGATGAAATCAACCACGGCATCTACCGTGACTTTCCAACAACCTACACTGACCACAGGGGGGTACGTGTTGTGGTCGATTTTGAAGTGCTGTCCGTAAAGTTGGATGATGAAGCCGAAAACTACGTGCTCGAAAGCCTGTCCAACGGTGTGCGTGTAAAAATCGGCAGGAAGGATGCCTATGTCAGCCACGCGCTGCATAGTTACGAAATCAAATATCACACCGCGCGTCAGCTTGGTTTCTTTGACAGCTACGATGAACTCTACTGGAACGTGACCGGTAACGGCTGGACATTTCCAATTGATCAGGCCACGGCAATTGTGCGGTTGCCAGAAGGTGCCAGCATTATTCAAAGCACCGCCTACACGGGCTATCAAGGTTATAGCGGCAGCGACTTCAAGGTCATCAATGGCAAAGGCAACATTTATAGGGCCGGTTTAACGCGTGAACTTGCACCCAAGGAGGGTTTTACAGTTGCAGTTGGCTGGCAGAAGGGAATTGTAAGAGAGCCAACTGCAGCGCAAAAGAGCGTTTGGTTCTGGAAAGACAATGTGGGCTTTGTCGGTCTTGTAATGACATTTCTGGGCGTTGCCTGGTATTGCTCATTTGCCTGGTTGAAAGTGGGGCGTGATCCGCCCAAAGGCACGATCGTTCCGTTGTTTGCGCCGCCTCCTGCACTCGGCCCCGCTGCATCGCGGTTTGTATGGAAACAGAAGTTTGATGAAAAGGCTTTCGCGTCATCCTTGGTAGGCTTGGCCGTTAAAAGCCGTTTGAAAATCAGGGACGATGACGGGGATTTTGAAATTACCAAGCTTGACAACCAAGGCCCTGTCTTGACAGTCTCCGAGAGCGCACTGTTTGCATCTATACCCGCTGGTAAAACTGCCCTGCAAAATACCAACTATGCTGCCATCGGAAGAATGAAGGATGCGCTGCAGAACCAATTGACGGAAGACTATGTGGGCAAGGCATTTCGGCGCAATATGGGCTGGTTTGGCATTGGCCTTCTGCTCTCTGTCGTGGGTCTGGTTGTTTCCGGCTTTCTGTTGCCCGGCGGCAATGCCATTTTGGCGCTCATTGCCTGTGCCGTGGCTCTCATCGTCTTGAATTTGGTGTTCTACTTCTTGATCTCTGCGCCAACCGTTCCTGGCCGTCGGTTGATGGACCAAGTCGAAGGCTTCCGCATGTATTTGAAAACGGCGGAAGAAGATCGGTTAAATGTATTGAACCTGCCAACCAAAACGCCGGAACTCTTTGAACGCTATCTGCCTTACGCGCTTGCCCTGGATTGTGAGAATGAGTGGAGTGCGAAGTTTACGAAAATCCTGAGCGCTGCTGCACTGGCAGGTGCTTCGGCACCCATTTGGTATTCCGGTAACAGCTGGAATACGGGGAGTATGGGAGGCTTCACCAGAAGCTTGGGCTCCGGACTTGCATCCAGTGCGGCATCCGCTGCCCAGGCACCAGGGTCGAGTTCAAGCTCGGGTGGTGGTTTTTCAAGTGGTGGTGGTTCGTCAGGTGGCGGCGGCGGCGGTGGTGGGGGAGGCGGCTGGTAGGCGGCTGGTAGGCCTCAAGCTTCCAGTTCTTCGCGCATCACTTCCAGTTCAAGCCATTGCTCTTCGGCCACATGTTTCTCGGCCTGTGCGGCCTGCAAGCGGGTCATGATCTTTTCAAAGGATTTGGGATCACGGGTAAAAAGATCAGCATCACCGAGTTTTGCCGAGAGCGTGTTCAACTCATCATCCAGCTCAGTCATTTTCGCAGGCAAGGTTTCCAGCGCAAATTTATCCTTGAAAGAAAGCTTGCGCCTGCCCGCAGGTTTCGGCGCCAGCGCAATAGCAGTGCTGCGTTCGCGCTCCACCACCTTCATGTCGCGTGCATCAACCCCCGCACCGCGCTGGGCCACCATATCCGTGTAGCCTCCCGCATATTCCGTCCAGTTGCCATCGCCTTCATACATGAGGATGGATGTGGCAACGCGGTCCAGAAAGTCTCGGTCATGGCTCACCAGCAGAATGGTGCCTTTGTAATCCGCCAGCATTTCCTGCAGGAGATCGAGCGTTTCCAAATCGAGATCATTGGTAGGTTCGTCGAGGATGAGGAAGTTTGATGGCTTGGCCAGTTCACGCGCCAGAATGAGGCGTGCGCGTTCACCTCCAGATAATACGGATACTGGAGTTCGCGCTTGCTCAGGCTTGAACAGAAAGTCTTTCAGATAACCAACCACATGTTTGGTTTCACCATTCAGCGTCACCGAGCTGCCGCGACCACCTGTGATGACATCAGCCAGCAGGGAATCTGGATTGAGACTCTGGCGGCTTTGATCGAGAGTTACGATTTGCAAATTGGTGCCAAGTCTTATGGAGCCCGAGTCCGGCTGCAAAGCCCCCGTTAGCAGCTTGATCAAGGTGGTTTTACCCGCACCATTCGGCCCGACAATACCAAGCCTGTCACCGCGCAACATCAAAAGATCAAGATTGGATACAATCACGCGCTCATCAAAGGACTTGGAAATTTTCTTGGCCTCGGCCACGAGGCGACCAGAGGCATCACCTGTCGAGGCGGTGAGCCTGACACTCCCGAGGCTTCCCACATGCTCGCGCCGCTCCGTGCGCAGTGTGCCGAGCAGATCAACACGCCGCACATTGCGCTTGCGCCGCGCAGTCACGCCATAGCGCATCCAATGCTCTTCCGCGGCAATGCGCTGGGAAAGCTTGTGTTGCTCAATTTCTTCTTCTTCCAGAACCTTGTCGCGCCATTCCTCGAAGAAGGCAAAGCCCTGGTCCATGCGCTTGGCGGACCCACGATCCAGCCACACCGTGCGATTGGACAAGGCTTCCAGAAAGCGCCTGTCATGGCTGATGAGGATGAAAGCAGAGCGGGACGCCCTGAGTTCTGCTTCCAGCCATTCAATGGCGGGCAGATCCAAATGGTTGGTGGGTTCATCCAGCAGCATGATGTCGGGTTCAGGTGCCAACGTACGCGCCAGTGCCGCGCGGCGCATTTCACCGCCGGAAAGATTGGCCGGATTTTCTTCGCCGCTGAGGCCGAGTTCATTGAGATAGTGGCGGCAACGATAGGGATTGTCCATCGGGCCAAGCCCGGCTTCCACATAGTCCAGAACCGTGGCGTACCCGGTAAAATCCGGCTCCTGCGGCAGATAGCGCACAGTCGTTCCGGGCTGCATCCAGCGTTCACCGTCATCGGGTTCCACCAACCCCGCCGCAATCTTTAACAGGGTCGATTTGCCAGAACCATTGCGGCCCACCAGACACATGCGCTCATCATCGGCAAGCATGAGCTCCGCGCCATCAAGCACAGGTTTGCCACCAAAGGTAAGACGAATATTCTGGAGATTGAGAAGAAGTTTTGCCATTTCAGGCGTGGGAATAGCGGATTGTGCGTAGACACTCTAGCCTTTTAAATATGCTGCGATGTCGCGTGGCGCATCGCCTGCAAAAAACGCTTCGGTCGGAAGCACATGGGCTATCCGCCCCGCGTCCACAAAGGCAATCTTTGACGCTGCGTATTTCGCGTCTTTGGGTTGATGGGTGACCATAAGTATGGTCAATCCGCGTTCCTTTTGAATCCCCAATATGAGATCAAGCATTTCGCGGCGCAGCGCAGGGCCAAGCGCGGTAAAGGGTTCATCGAGCAACAGCATGGGCTTGTCACGCACCAAGGCGCGGGCGATGGCGATGCGTTGTTTTTCGCCACCGGAGAGTTCTGTGGGTTTGCGGGATGTGTATGTCTTAAGGCCAACGCGCTCCAAGGCGCTGTCGATGAGCCTGCGCTGTGCGTCATCGAGTTTGAGGCGCGGCGAAATGCCAAGCGCCACATTGGTCCAAACATCCAAATGCGCAAAACTGTTGTTGTCCTGAAAAATCATGCTGACGGCACGGTCTGCGGGAGAGGTTTCCGCCATATCAATACCAGCGATTTTTAATGTGCCTGACAATGGAGTTTCAAATCCTGCAATGAGCGACAGCAGTGTCGACTTTCCTGAACCACTGGGGCCGATGACCGCCATGAATTCACCCCGCGCAACGTTGAGGTCGAAATTCATCAACATGGCTTCATAGCGAAACTGAACCGCCTCAAGCGTGATCATCTGATCGGCTCCAATATTGCGCGAGTGTGATCAATGCAAAGCAGAAGGCGGCGAGTACGAGTGCCGTGCCTGCGGCTGCATCCATGCGGTAGTGACCCATCTCGGCCATGATGAGGGAGGGCAAGGTAATGAAACCAGCGCTGCCAAACAGGGAAATGGCGGAGAGATCACCGAGGGATACGATCATGGCCATGAGGAAGCCAAGCGCAAGCGGCTTTCGCAGTGTAGGTAGGTCAATGAGTTTGAGGCGGGCAAAGCCTGAGAGGCCAAGGCTTTCACAGAGACGGTCATGTCGCAGCCGCGCATCCACAATCGCGGGGAACAAGGGCGACCACACAAAGGGCAGTGCCATCAGGGCATTGAGAACGATCACAAGCAAAACAGCATAGCGGCTGACATCGGCAATCGGGCTGAGGGTGACAAACCAGCCCGTTGCCAGAACCGCTGGGGGCATGATCAGCGCGGAAAGACAGGCGAGGGTGATGGCCGCCCGTAAGGCTTTGTTTGTATGCGCCGCTGCCCGATCCGCCAATATCCAACCAAGGGTGAGGCCGATGCAGGCCGCCAACAAGCCAACACCCAAGCTTGTCAGGGTTGCGCGGAACAAAGAAGTGCTGGGGTGGATATTGGTCATGCCAGCAATCAATATGTTAACCATGGGCGGTACAACGATCAGCGCAGCGACGCTGATAGCCGCGATGTCAAGCATCCGCATCAAGGCACTTTCGCCATCAAAGCGGCGAAGCTTCAAGAGCGTTCTGGGAAACACACTGTTTTCCTGCGCGAATTGCCCCGCAATCAGCACAAGAACACCGCACACGGCAAGCTGTGCCAATGCCAAAATGCTAGCTCGTGCGGGATCGAAATCCACGCGTAAGGACTGGTAGATCGCGACTTCCAAGGTTGTGGCCTGCGGCCCGCCACCCAAGATAAGTACCACCGCAAAGCTCGCCGTGCAGAGCAGGAAAATGAGGCTGGCGATGCCGGGGATGACAGACGCAATTTGCGGCCATTCGATAAAGCGAAACACCTGTGGGCTTGTAAACCCCAACTGCGCACCGAGGCGGAAATTCTCCGCCGGTATTGCATCAAGTCGTGTGAGTAACAGACGGACAGCCATAGGCATGTTGAAAAAAATATGGGCCAGAAGAATTCCCGATAATCCGTACACAGAAAATAATCCGCCAAATGCACCATTGTTGCCATAAACGCCAACAATGCCAAGAATGGCAACAATCGCAGGCAAAGCCAGGGGAACCGAGAAGAGTTTAAGCAGGGCATCTCGCCCCCAGAACTGTCGCCGTGCAAAGGCCAGTGCGACAGGTATCGCGATCAACAGTGAGAACAAAGTAGATAGAAAAGCCTGTTTCAGCGTGAACCCAACCACGCGCGGAAGATAGGCATCAAAACCAGAAAACCCATTTACGAAACCAAGCCAGAGCAGCGGCAGAAATCCGAATGCAACCGCACCCAGAATAAATCCGAGTGCGGCTGTGATTTTGATGTTTTGAAAACTCATTTGCTCAAGGTGTTCAACCACTCATCCATCCACGCCCTGCGGTTTTTGAAAACCTCATCAGGCGTAAATAACAATGTTTTTACAGGCTTCACAACCTTGCCAAACGCATCCGGCAACGCATCCTTGGTTTCACCTGCAGGCAACATCCAATTGTTGGTGGGGATGAAGTCCTGAAAACCCGGCGTCATCATGAAGGCCAGGAATTTCTGTGCCAAGGCTTTCTCAGGTGATGCTTCGATGAGCCCTGCCACTTCAATTTGTAGGTAGTGGCCTTCGCTGAAAGTGGCAGCCTGAAAACGAGACGTTTTTTCAGCCACTTCGTGATAAGCTGGCGACGTGGTGTACGACAGCACCATGGGAACTTCACCCTTGGTAAACAGGCCGTAAGCTTCGCTCCAACCCGGCGTGAAAGTGAGCACGCGGGGTTGCAGTTTTTTCCAGGCATCGGCTGACTTGTCGCCATAAACCGACTTCATCCACAGCAAAAATCCAAGGCCCGGTGTTGAGGAACGCGGGTCCTCGAGAACGATTTTCTGGGTGGGGTCACCATTCACCAATTCGTCTAAACTCTTTGGCGGCACCTTCATTTTTTCCGTGTCATAGATCACGGCAAAATGCGCATAGTCGTAAGGCATGAAGTAATCATCTGTCCACGCATCCGGTGTTTTGGCCAGCGACTTGTCGACATTGTGTTTGCCAAACAATCCTGTGGCCACGGCTTCTGCGGTAAGGCTTGTATCGAGCCCCAGAACGAGGTCTGCCTTGGTGTTTGCACCTTCGAGTTTCAGGCGATTGAGGGCTGCAACGCCATCACCCAACCCGAGCCATTCAACGGTACAGTCACAGGTTTTTTCGAAAGACGCCTTGATTTTGGCACCCGGTCCCCATTCGGACACGAAGCTTTCATAAGTATAAATCGTCAGCGTTTCCTTGGCTTCGGCCGTTATGGCAAAGCTCAAAAGCGCGACAAGGGATGCAAATAGTTTCGACATTCGTCCTCCATATCAGTTTCAAAATCGGATGGAGGATTGGAACCTGTATTTGGGTTCCGCCCGCAATCCCTCCGCCGGTATCAACCGGATCAGGTTCAGCGGGTTGGAGCTGGAAGCTCCTCTCAGCCGCGATTGCGGCACCCCGTTGAGAGCAGCAACAGAACTAAACTTATCAACGTGCGCTTTCAAGTTCTTTTTGCTACACGGACGTCATGTCACGTTTCGTTATTCTTCTCGGGGGCGACCTCACTGTTACGGCCCGCTTGCGGAGGCAAATCGCGGGTGCGCGTTTCATCGCAGCCGATAGTGGTATGAAACATGCGAGTACTTTGGCCATTGTTCCAGAATTATGGGTGGGTGACTTCGATAGCGCAGGGTCTGAACTGATGCTGGATTACGCCGCCGTGCCGCGCCAGAGCTATCCTGTTGAGAAAGATGCAACCGATGGCGAGATTGCAACCATCGAAGCTGTGAAGCAGGGGGCCACGGAGATCATTTTGGTTGGTGGCTTTGGTGGACAATCCGACCACGCGACGGCACATCTCGGTTTGGCCCTAAACGTTGCGAAGTCTGCAAAGCGCTGTTTCATTTCAAGTGGCGAGGAGGAGGCGTACCCACTCATTGCAGGCTCCCATTGTTTTGATGTCTCTGCTGGAAGCCGTTTCAGCATCGTACCGTGGACCGATATCGAAGGTTTCACTTTGGATGGCGTGAAGTGGCCGCTGAAAAATGTGTGCCTCACCCTTGGCTCAAGCTTCACCATGTCGAATGTTGCAACCGGCCCTGTGTCGTTATCCCTTACATCGGGCATCGGTATCGCCTTCAATTACCCAACAGAGATTGACTGATCAGACATGAACGTGACCATTGAGAGTTTGAATTGGCGCGGCGAAGGTGTGAGCGGAGAAAAGATTTTTCGCCATGTGCTGGCAGGCGAAGTTGTTGATGAAACCACCGGACAGGTTGTGCATAGCTCACCCGAGCGCATTGACGCTTTTTGCAAATATTACGCCCGGTGTGGCGGTTGCCAATTGCAGCACTGGGAAACGGACGCGTATCAAAAATGGAAAATGAGCCTCATCACAACGGCACTCGCAAAGCGCGGCATTAAAGCCAGTATGTCCAAACTTATTGATGCCCACGGGGTCGGTCGCAGGCGGGTGAGCTTGCATGTGCGCAAGAAAGATGGTGTCGTCACCGCAGGCTTCATGGCACCGCGCAGTCACGATCTGATTGACATTGATCTATGCCCAATTCTCACGCCCGCTTTGGACAACGCCACGAATATTGCGCGCAGACTTGGCAGCAGGTTGGGTGATTGCGACGTGGCGTTGACAGCGGCTGACAATGGTTTGGACGTTGCGGTGAAAGTGGAACGTAAAATTGCTGAAGAGCAGTTGCCCAAGCTCGCAGGGTTGGTGGGTGAGTTGAAGCTGTTGCGGTTAACCGTGAATGGCAGCCTTGTGGCCACGCAAGGCACACCCGCGATCGCCATGGGCAAGGGGCTCGTGCAGCTGCCTGCGGGATCATTTCTGCAGGCCACCAAGCAGGGTGAAGAAACACTTTCGGCATTGGTGCTTGCGGCCTTTGGAAAATCCAAATCCGTGGCTGATCTGTTCTGCGGCATCGGCCCCTTTGCATTGCGCATTGCCAATCAGGCGAAAGTCTTGGCAGTTGATACCGATAAGCCTGCCATAGCCGCGCTCGCACAAGCCGTTCGCCTGACAGTGGGTATCAAGCCACTCAAGACCGAAGTCCGCGATCTCATGCGCGAGCCGGTAGTGGTCAGTGAACTTAAGGAATTTGATGCGGTGGTGTTTGATCCGCCCCGCGCGGGCGCTGAAGCACAAGTCAAACAGCTTGCAAAGTCAGCTGTGAAAACGGTTGCTGCGGTATCGTGCGATCCTGCAAGTTTTGCTCGGGACGCTGAAATTCTTATCAACGGTGGTTACACGCTCAAATCACTTACCGCCGTCGATCAATTCAAATACACGTCACATATTGAAACAGTTGGCGTGTTCAGCCGTTAGTCCTTCGCGCGTTCCACATAGGAACCATCGGCGGTTTCAACAACGATGCGTGTTCCCGCTGCAATATGCGGCGGCACCAATGTGCGCACGCCGTTGGACAGCAAGGCAGGCTTGAAGGAGGATGACGCCGTCTGGTTCTTGATCGCAGGTTCCGTTTCCATGATTTCCAAAGTCACGCGCTGGGGAAGCTCAATGGAAATCGGCCCCTCGTTGAACAGTGCGATCTGGCATTCCATGCCTTCCTGCAAATACGGTGCTGCATCGCCCACCATGTCTTCGGTCAGGCTCACCTGCTCAAAGCTTTCAGGATTCATGAACACATACATGTCGCCATCTTTATAAAGATAACCGTGGGTGATGGTTTCAACGAACGCGCGCTCCATTGCGTCCGTGGTCTTGTAGCGGATAGTGGTCTTTACGCCATCGGAAATGCGGCGCATATCGATGGTCGTGGTTGGCGTTCCTTTGCCGGGATGCATGCTTTCGGCCTTAAGCACGATATAGAGCTTGCCGTCCTCGTGTTCGATCACGTTGCCCTTGCGAACGCCGCTTGCAATAACTTTAACCACTGTGAACAACCTTCATGATTTGCCGAATTCAGTTGAGGGCGCTAATAGCAGCGCCGGACCTATAAGCCAACCCCTGAGAGTATATGATGGAATCACCGTGGTTTACACCGGAAAGGCACAGGGATAGGCGGCCATTCCTGCTGGCACGAAACCGGATTATCGCTGCGCTCAGGCGTTGGTTTGAAGCGCAAGATTTTTTGGAGGTAGATTGCGCAGCGTTGCAGGTGTCACCAGGTAACGAAACGCACTTGCATGCCTTTGGCACCGATCTCATTCAGCCTGACGCGAGTATCGAACGCCGTTATCTTCACACTTCGCCAGAATTTGCCTGCAAGAAACTATTGGCCGCTGGCGAAACGCGCATTTTCAACTTGGGCCACGTCTTCCGCAACCGCGAGCGCACACCAACACATTCGCCGGAATTCACCATGCTGGAGTGGTATCGCGCCAATGAAGCCTATGACGTGATTATTGCGGATTGCATCGCGCTAGTGAAACTCTCCGCAGAAGTGGCAGGCACCAAGCAATTCAACTGGCGGGGCAGGGCAGCGGACCCCTTTGCGAAAGCCGAATGGCTCAGCGTCGCCGCAGCGTTCCAGAAATATGCTGGCGTGGATTTACTGGCAACACTCAACGGCAACACCTCAAACCGCCAAGCCCTCGCCAAGCAATGCCCGGTGCGGTTCACAGGTGAGGACACATGGTCCGACATTTTCAGCCGCATTCTCGTTGAAAAAATCGAACCTAATTTGGGCAACGGGGCGATCACCGTTCTCTACGAATACCCCGCCGCGGAAGCAGCCCTCGCGCGCGCCTGCGCCCATGATGCACGCATTTCCGAACGCTTTGAACTCTATGCCTGCGGCGTGGAACTCGCTAACGGCTTCGGCGAACTCACCGACCCAGTGGAACAACGCCGCCGCTTTGTGACTGAAATGGATTTGAAGGAAAAGCTCTACGGCGAGCGTTACCCCATCGACGAAGATTTGCTGGCCGCGTTGGAATTGATGCCACCCGCATCAGGTGTGGCATTGGGATTAGATCGCCTGATCATGCTGGCCACGGGGGCCACGCGAATTGATCAGGTGCTGTGGACACCTGTTGTCTGATCGCATAATTCAATTTAAGGACAGAAATAGAAATATATTACTATCATAGGTAGAATTCGATTTTAAGCCACCTAGAATGCCCGTAGGCGCGCTAGCCTTTTTCCGGCTACACCCCTAGCTCTTACCCGCGCAATTCCCCTGTAGCGCCATTTAAATAAGTTTAAAAGCCTATTTAAAATCTATAAGCCTATTTCTAATCGACTATCCCAATCCCGTCTTCAGCAGAACCTGTTTGATCGACATTGCCATCTTGTCGACCATTTCGGTCAACTCGGTGTCGGTCGAATTATAGGGCGGGGCGAGAATGATTATATCGCCATTCACTCCGTCCACATTGCCACCTACGGGGTAACAGATGAGGCCATTGTCGAGGGTGCGTTGGCGGATATGCATAAAGAGTTTATGGGAGGCATCGAAGGGCTTTTTGGTCTGGCGATCTGCCACCAGTTCCACGGCGATGAAATGACCGCGCCCTCGAATGTCCCCTACCGCTTCAACACCGGAGAGTGCCTCTGCGATCATTTTCTTGATCCGGGGTTCATTGGCGCGAACCTTTGTCAGCAAGCCATCGCGCATGACGATTTTTTGAACCGCGACACCTGCAGCACAGCTTGCTGTGTGGCCCGTAAATGTGTGGCCAGTCATCGGCGCGCCGTGAACCCGCATGATGGGCTCCGCCACCTTGTCGTTATAAATGGCAACACCCAGCGGCATGTAACCAGCAGCCAATCCCTTGGCGACGGACATGATGTCGGGCTCCACGCCATCTGTTTCCAAAGCGCGCCAGGTTCCGCAGCGGCCCGCACCGCACATCACTTCATCGGCGATCATCAGCACACCATAGGTGTCGCAAATTTCACGGATGCGTTTGGCATAGCCAGTGGGAGCCGGAACGCAACCGCCAGCAGCACCGACAACAGGTTCAAAAATGAATGCCGCGATCTTGTCAGCACCGAGCCGCAAAATTTCGTCTTCCAATTCCTGCGCGCAGGCCAAGCCGTTCGGCTCGCCGACGGGACGATAGTCATTGGCCGGGGAAAGGTGCGATGCCTCCAGAAGGGAACCCTCGAAAGCAGCGGTGCGTTCCAGGAAGCCGGAAATGGACAATGCCCCCAGCGTGTTGCCATGCCACGAGCGATTGCGGGCGATGAACCGGCGGCGGCTCATCTCGCCACGTGCCGCATGATATTGCAGCGCCAGCTTCATGCAGCTTTCAACAGCCTCGGAACCACCTGTGACATAAACCATATGGTTCAGCGTGCCGCCGCATTGGCCGCGGATGATCTCGGTAAGTTCTTCCAGCGCATCGGTCGTGAAATTGTAGCGATAGCCATGGGCGATGCGGTCGAGTTGGGTTTTGATGGCGTCGTTCACCTCTTCGTTCGCATGGCCGATGCAATAAACGCAGGGGCCACCAGAACCATCAATATATTGCTTGCCGTTCGCATCCGTGAGGTAGCTGCCCTTGGCCCATATGACTTTGGGCAAAGCGCCGGTGGAATGGATATTTGCGGGCAGGGCTGACATGTGTGAGTTCCGTCTTGCTAAGGGGCAGGTGTTCATGCGGTACTAGCAGGAAAACAGGAGAATCCGCAAATCCATGATCACAGTCTTTGACGCAACGCAACGGCTCCATGCACCTCGCACATTCATCGTGTCGGGCAAGCCGCAGCCCATACCGGAGACACCGGAGCGCATTGATATGCTGCTGCGAGGCGTAAAAATGTTGGGTGGAGCTATTGTGGCACCACCCTCTGTCGGATTGGACAGAATGGCGCTGGTGCATGAGCAGCGTTACCTCACCTTTATGGAAACGTTATTGGAACGCTGGGGCAATATCCCGGACGCCAGCGATATTCCGCTGCCCAATACCTATGCCATGGGACGATCAAGCCTTGTGCCTGTGAGTTATCCCGAATCAGTGGTTGGGCAGGTGGGTTATCATCTGGGCGATGGCGCATGTCCGATAACGCCAACGACCCTGCAAGCCGCTTTGGCAAGTGCCGCCACAGCACTTCATGGCGCATCCCTTGTGCTGGGCGGTGAGAAACAAGTCTATGCTTTGTGCCGCCCGCCGGGACACCATGCAGCGTCTGACGTGGCCGCTGGTTTCTGTTATTTCAACAACTCCGCATTGGCTGCCGAAACATTCACCCGCGCTGGCAAACGCGCGGCCATTCTGGATATCGACGTTCACCATGGCAACGGTACGGAAGCCATCTTCTATGACCGCGCTGATGTGCTCACTGTTTCCATTCATGCCCACCCCAAACGGTTTTATCCTTTCTTTTGGGGCTATGACAATGAAACGGGCCGGGGTGCTGGCGAAGGCTTCAATGTGAACATCCCCATGGAGCGCGGCACGGTGATCAAAGACTATCGTGCAAGTCTCGAAACGGCGTTGCAGCGTGTGACCGACTTCGGTGCGGACACGTTGGTTTTGGCAGCGGGACTGGACATCGCTGTGGATGACCCCTTCAAGGGCTTTGCCATTGCCACACCGGAATTTGAAGTCATCGGCAAAATGATTGCACAATTGAAGTTGCCAACCCTCGTGGCACAAGAAGGCGGCTATCCATCTCCTAGCCTCGGCCTCAATCTCGCATCCCTGCTGAAAGGTCTCAGCACATGAGCGTCGGCATTCGCCCCATGCGCGAGGGCCAGGAAGATGCTGTGGCTGTTCTCATCCGGCAGTTGCCGAAGGATTTGGGCCTTGATGTGACTTTCAAAATGACGGGTCAAAACCTGCGCGATGCCAAGGGCCTGGCCCATGTGATGGTGGCAGAAGATGCAGGCCAGATGCTGGGTGTGTGCCTGTGGACGATGACCTATTCATCCATGCGGGGTTGCCCCGGCATTTACATCTCGGATCTCTACGTATTGCACCATGCGCGCGGACGCAAAATCGGCGAGAAGCTTTTACGCAGTACCATTCTGGAGGCGCAGAAACTGGGCGCAGGATTCATCAAAATGGAAGTCGATGTGAACAATGAGGCGGGTGCCCGCTTCTATGAACGGCTCGGTTTTAAACACAAATCGGATGACCGTTTTTTCGTGTTGGAACCGGAAGCCTTTGAACATATGGCAAGGAGAACAGAACCATGACAATCACGACAGTTGGACTCATCGGTGTCGGCCTCATGGGCCATGGCATTGGCAAAAACGTGTTGGCGAAGGGCTTCGCGCTGAATGTGATGGCGCATAAAAATCGCGCGCCCGTTGAGAGCCTGATCGGATTGGGGGCGAAGGAGTTCAAATCGCCTGCCGAAATCGCCAAGGCATCCGACATGGTCATTCTCTGTGTCACCGGAACGCCCGAAGTGGAGGCCGCCATCTACGGCGCAAATGGCTTGAGTTCAGCCTTTCGCAAAGACCTGATCATCGCCGATTGCTCCACCGCCGAACCGGCCTCCACTATTAGGATCGCCGCTGATCTCAAAGCCAAAGGCGTGCACTTCGTCGACACGCCCATGACCCGCACACCGAAGGAAGCTGAAGCCGGAAAGCTCGGGTTGATGATCGCTGGTGATAAAGCCGTACTCGCCAAAATCATGCCCATCCTGGAATGCTTTGCTGACACCATCGTGAATGCGGGTGAGGCGGGTGCTGCCCACCAGCTTAAGCTGCTTAACAATTTCCTTTCCCTGGGGCATGCCGCCATTGCCGCGGAAGCGATTACCGTTGCAGCCAAGGCAGGGGTGGACATGGTGGCCTTCCGCGATATTGTCATGGCAGGCGGTGCGGCCTCCACGATGTTTGGCAGGCTGATCAACGTGCCGCTCAGCGACGATGACAGCCATGCGAAATTCGCGATCAAGAACGCACGGAAGGACATGCGCTATTACACCAACATGACCGAACAACTTCCGGTCACCTCATTTTTGGGCGAGACCGTGCACCAACTCTATGTGATGGCGGAAAACTCCGGCTTCGGCGACAGGTTCATTCCGCGCATGATTGATGTTTTCCGGAAAATTAACGGAATGGGGAAGTAACAAATAAATGTTGTCGCTTAAATCAAGGATACAAACAGCCAAAGCTTGACTCCGCCCTCTCCCCATGTTTCGTGGCCCGAAATTTAATTGTAAGGGAATCTCCATGACTATTGCGTTTGTTTTTCCGGGGCAGGGGAGCCAGGTTGTGGGCATGGGGAAGGCGCTGGCAGAGGCATTTTCTGTGGCGCGTATGGTGTTTGATGAGGTGGATGCTGCCTTGTCGCAGAAACTCTCCACTTTGATGTGGGATGGGCCGGAAGCCGAGTTGACGCTGACGGCAAATGCGCAACCTGCGATTATGTCGGTGAGTATGGCAGTGCTCGCAGTGCTGAAAGCCGAGCATGACATTACGGTTGCCAAAACGGTGAGTTTCGTAGCCGGTCATTCGCTGGGGGAATATTCTGCACTCGCAGCGGCGGGCACGTTTTCATTGTCCGATACGGCGCGGCTTCTGCGCATTCGCGGCAATGCCATGCAATCGGCAACACCTGTGGGTATCGGCGCGATGGCGGCTATTCTGGCGCTCGACTTTGATGATGTGGCAGCAATTGCAGCTGAGTCAGCGCAAGGTGAGGTGTGTCAGGCGGCCAATGACAACAGCGCAGGGCAGGTGGTGATTTCAGGCCACAAAGCGGCGGTGGATCGCGCCTGTGAACTGGCCAAGGCGCGCGGGGCCAAACGGGCAATATTGCTGCCCGTGAGTGCGCCATTCCATTGTGCATTGATGCGGCCCGCTGCCGATGCAATGGCGGACGCCTTGCAGACTGTGACCATGCATGCGCCATCCGTTCCCGTCATTGCAAATGTGCTGGCGGGGCCAATTTTTGATGTGGCAGACATTCGCAAACGCCTCGTGCAGCAGGTCACAGGTACTGTGCGCTGGCGCGAATGTGTGGGGTATATGGCAGCGCAAGGTGTTAATCTGTTTTGTGAAGTTGGCACTGGTAAGATATTGACAGGACTCCTGAAAAAGAACGCGCCGGATGCGCAGGGGTTGGCGCTTGGCGCGCCGGATGATATTGCGGCTGCGGCTGCAATTTTGAAACAAGGATAGTTTGATGTTTGATCTCACCGGCAAGTCAGCACTCATCACCGGAGCCACTGGCAGCATCGGCGCATCCATTGCCAAGGTGCTGCACGGGGCGGGAGCCACCATTGCGATTTCCGGAACCCGCGCTGCCGTGCTGGAAGAATTGAAGGCCAGCTTGGGTGAGCGCATACACGTCTTGCCATGCAATTTATCCGTCCCCGCAGACGTTGAAAAATTGGTGCCAGCGGCTGAAGCGGCCATGGGTGGCTTGGATATTCTGGTGAACAATGCCGGAATCACCAAGGACGGTCTTGCCATGCGCATGAAGGATGGGGACTGGGCGGCTGTGCTCGATGTGAATTTGACAGCGAGCTTTCGCCTCTGCCGCGCCGCCATGCGCGGCATGATGAAGAAGCGCTGGGGGCGGATTGTGAATATAACCAGTGTTGTGGGTGTAACGGGGAACGCAGGGCAGGCCAATTATGTGGCTTCAAAAGCGGGCATCATCGGCTTGAGCAAATCTCTGGCGCAGGAACTCGCCTCGCGCAACGTGACGGTGAATTGCGTGGCCCCGGGGTTTATCGCATCGCCCATGACTGACGTTCTGAACGAAAAACAGCGCGAAGCTATTCTCGCCAAGGTACCTGCCGGAAAACTGGGCTCACCCGATGATATTGCTGCCGCTACACTGTATCTGGCATCAAATGAGGCCGCCTATGTGACGGGGCAGACGCTGCACGTGAACGGTGGAATGGCGATGATATAGGTGGTGGGGAACCTACCCGTTCACCATCTTCATCGACGTTGCTTGATAACGTTCTCCTGCGGCAGCACCTCGCGGGATTGCGTTTGATAGTTTCTCGATTTCCGATGCCGATAATACAACATCTACAGCGGCCACGTTTTCTTCGAGATATGTCCGGCGCTTGGTTCCGGGAATGGGCACCACGTCATTGCCCTGTGCCAGAACCCAAGCCAGTGCAACCTGGCCGGGCTTGATGCCTTTTTCTGTCGCTATGGCTTCAATGGTGCCGAGCAATGCCAGGTTCTGCTCAAAATTTTCAGCCTGAAAACGCGGTGTCATCCGGCGGTAATCTTTTTCGTCGAGATCTGTTGGAGACTTTATGCTGCCCGTGAGGAAACCACGGCCCAAGGGGCTGTAGGGAACAAGACCAATTCCGAGTTTTCGCAACGTGGGCAGGATCTCTTCTTCGATATCGCGGCTCCACAATGAATATTCGGTTTGCAGCGCCGTGATGGCATGAACCTTGTGGGCGCGCTTGATTGTGGTGGGTGAAGCTTCCGACAGGCCAAGATAACGAACCTTGCCCTGTTTCACGAGATCGGCCATGGCACCTACCGTCTCTTCTATTGGCGTGTTGGGATCAACGCGGTGCTGATAATACAAATCAATCACATCAACGCCCAAATTCTTGAGGCTTGTTTCACAACACTGGCGCACATAGTCCGGTTTGCCATTGACGCCGAGGAACTCACCATTTGGACCGCGCATATTGCCAAATTTGGTGGCAAGTACGACCTTCTCGCGCTTGCCCTTGATCGCCTGCCCCACCAATTCTTCATTGGCTCCCATGGCATACATGTCTGCCGTGTCGAGGAAATTCACGCCAAGCTCCAAGGCGCGGTGAATTGTGGCGACTGATTCCTGGTCATCGCGGCCCGCGTAGAACTCCGACATGCCCATACACCCCAGACCTTCAGCCGAAACAGACAGTGAACCCAATTTACGATAATGCATCGCGGTTGCCTCCTGATTTTGCGTCTGACTTACTAAATGGGGACGAAAATCAGCATCTGCAACCCACAAAAATATCCCCTTTTGCCACAAATGGATTCTGTGGTAGTTAGCTTTGAGGCATGAGGGGGATCCATAAAATCCGAGTGCACATGCGAATGACAAATAAAGCAAACAAGGACGATTAAACATGAGTGATGTTGCTGAGCGGGTAAAGAAGATTGTTGTTGAGCACCTCGGTGTGGACGGCGACAAGGTGAAAACCGAAGCAAGCTTTATCGACGACCTCGGTGCCGACAGCCTCGACACGGTCGAACTTGTCATGGCTTTCGAAGAAGAGTTCGCAATTGAAATTCCTGACGATGCTGCCGAAACCATCCAAACCGTTGGCGACGCGGTGAAGTTCATTGAATCTGCCAAGGCTTAAGGACCTTAAGCATCGGGTTATTGCCACGCGGGGGCTGGATGTTTTCCTGAACCCCCGCGTTTTCATTTAAAAGGGGCCTCATGCGTCGTGTCGTCGTCACCGGACTTGGAATTGTAACGCCGCTTGCCACGGGCATAGAGGAAACGTGGTCGCGCATGATCGCGGGCGAATCAGGCGCTGGCCCCATCACCAAATTTGATGCCAGTGATTTGCCTTGCCGCATTGCCTTCGAGGTAAAGCGTGGTGACGGCACGAACGGCACGTTGAATGTTGACCAGTGGCTTGATCCCAAAGAACAGCGCCGTAACGATGAGTTCATTCAATTTGCCTTGATTGCGGCCCAGCAGGCGCTGAAAGATTCAGGCTATGAAATCAAGACCCCCGACCAGCAATACCGCACGGGAGTGTTGGTGGGCGCTGGCATCGGTGGACTTCCCAGCATCGAGGAAACCTCGATTTTGCTCCGCGACAAAGGCCCCCGCAAAATCAGCCCCTTCTTTATTCCCGGTTCATTGATCAACTTGGCATCGGGGCAGATTTCAATTGCCCACGGGCTGAAAGGTCCGAACCATTCCGTTGTAACGGCCTGCTCATCCGGCACCCACGCCATTGGCGATGCGGCGCGGCTGATAGCGCTTGATGATGCCGATGTGATGTTCGCGGGTGGTGCTGAATCCTGTATTTGCAGGCTGGGGATTGCTGGCTTTGCGGCATGCAAGGCATTGTCCACCGCATTCAACGATATGCCAACCAAGGGCTCGCGCCCCTATGACAAGG
The DNA here is from genome assembly GCA_031417195.1 of Rhodobiaceae bacterium. Taxonomy (GTDB): domain Bacteria; phylum Pseudomonadota; class Alphaproteobacteria; order Rhizobiales; family Aestuariivirgaceae; genus Aestuariivirga. The sequence continues at coordinate 28 of JANOVC010000069.1, read as the reverse complement.
ACCGCGATGGTTTTGTGATGGGTGAAGG
>JANOVC010000068.1:0-7779 GCA_031417195.1 Rhodobiaceae bacterium | reverse complement strand
CACCAATTTGCGCCGTCCAGCCGCGCGGCTTCGATCAGAGATTCATCCAGACTGAGCAAGCGCGACAGAAACAGGATCACTCCGAGCGCAGATTCTCGCCAGACTATAAGTAGCATCACTGTCCACAACGCTACATCCGTTGATCCTATCCAGTCCAAAGCCATAAAATCGAGACTGAGCCAGCGCAGCACCTCGTTTACTGGACCTGAAAACTGAAACATCTGCTTTATCACCACTGCGATGATGGGAATGGCCAGGATATAGGGGAAAAAAAGGACTGCGCGATAGATCTTCCAACCGCGCAATCGATCATAAAGCAGTATCGACAATAACAAAGCAATTCCAACCATTGCGGGAATTGCCAGAAGTAAAAGCATATTGTGCTTCACGGACTCCCAGAACAGCGGTTGTGATAACACAAGTTCATAGTTGCGAAGCCCAATCCAAGGGCCGTCAATGCCGCGCACCATTTTAAAGCTGAATTCAAATACTCGAATGAACGAAAAACCAAACACGAACGCCAATAACGCCAGCATAGGGGCGAGATAGAGGTAGGGCGTACATTTAGAGCGGGGGGTCATTTAACCAATTTCCAAAAAAACGTCTGCCCAGCTTGCCGGGCAGACTGATTGTGTAGAATTCTACTTGGAGAGATCGACAACCCATTGCTGATATTTCTTGACGAGATCGGGGTTGAACTCCCTCCATTCCTTTGCAACGCGCGCTGCCAATGCACCCGCTTGTTCGCCAGTCAATGTGCCTTGCACAACCTGTTGTCCTGTAGGGATCGCGGCCTGTTCATAGAATTGCCCTGGCATCAAGCTAGTAACATTCGTAATATTGGGCGATAGCCCCCACGCTTTCCACATTTGCTTGACTGACGGATCTTGGATTAATTCTGATTTGAAGCGGCTGGACGATGGTAACCAGCCCGTGGCTTTGTAAAAAGCTTCCAGCCGCTCGGGGGTATTGAGATACTCAATAAATGCAGCGGCTGCCTCTGGGTTTGCCGATTTGGCGGAAATCCCCAGCCCTTGCGTATCGACAATTGGCTGGCCCGCCAGTTTGCCCTTGCCAAACACTGGCATTACCATTGACCCAATACGGCCCTTTGTAGCCTTACTATCGGCAGGCAACCGCGAGCCAACCGATTGGCCGATGCCCAGCTTGCCTGCGACCACCAAATCAATGCCCGGATAAAGCTCAAGTGAAGGCATATCTTTATTGAGATACCCGAGTTTACGTAGCTCCTCGAGGCGCACCCAACACTCATGGTAACGCGGGTCGTTGAAATCTTTTTCTCCAATAAAAAGTTCTACCGCTTCACTCACAGTATCGAGCGACTGCACAAACGCGTGGCTCATATACCATTCCGCCCAATACCCATCTTGAATGCCGCCGCCGAGAGGCTCGAACCCGGCAACCTTGAGTTTGTCACAGGCGTTCAAAAGTTCCGCCCAAGTCGTTGGTGGAGCGTCTGCGTTCAACCCGGCTTTGTCAAACAGATCTTTGTTATAATACCAGACCATCGGCAATGGATACCAACCCGCCCGGTAGGTATTGCCGCCATAGTTACTTAGGATCGTTGGGTCAGAAGATCGCAGCGTGTCTTCTGATAAAAGCCCGTTCAATGGTTTGAGATATCCAAACCATACACTTTCCATATGATAGATGCCGTTCCAAAGAAACTGAAGATCAGGTGGCGTGCCCGCTGCTGCCGCAGTTTGGAACTGAGAGATGACTACCGCGGTTTCTTGCAACATTGGCTTGACGGTGGCCGCGGTATAATTTGCAACAGATTCGTTGACGTAAGCTTGTAAGCCAGGCAATTCCTGCTCGCCCCACCACCACATTGTAAGCTCAGGGTTGTTGGCTTGAGCAGTCTCGGGAGAAAACAGGCTTCCCAGCGCCAGACTGCCGGCTCCCGCTGCTGTAGATTGAAGAAATTTGCGCCGTCCGATTTGCTGCGCAGGATTTGGTTTATCGATCATGCTGTTACTTTCCTTTTTTATGCAGTTTGCGTAAAGCAGAGAGGTTTTTCAGGCGTATTTACTAAACTAAGAACAAACTTAAAAAGTGCTGGTCAGCCCTCCATCGACGACCAATAGCTGTCCAGTCATGTAGCGGCAGTAGCTTGAGGCAAGAAACACGACTGTTCCTGCCACATCATCTGGCACTGCGGCGCGACGGAGCGGAATGCGCCCACGTTTCACGTACCATTCTAAAAACTCCGGCGTGGCTGTTTCATCTATCCCGTTGACAATTGTCATGGGCGTAATCAGAAAACCTGGGGCAACGGCGTTTACCAGAATATTGTGAGAGCCTAATTCGACGGCCATTGATTTAGTCAGCGCGATGAGTCCGCCTTTAGCAGCATTATATGACCCGCACTTTCCGCTCGAAACATAGCCTTGAACTGAAGCGATATGGATGATCCGCCCTGATTTTGCAGAGACCATATGTTTGGCCACAAGTTTTGATCCAATAAAGACGGCGTCAAGGTTCACCGCAATTGTGTCGCGCCAGTTTTCAATTGTATCTTCTAAAATAGTCCAAGTTGGTGGGTTAATTGCGGCATTGTTTACGAGCACATCGATGCGGCCATGACTTGCTATTACGGCTTCGACGATTTGAGAAAATTTGTCTTCGGAGGTGATGTCAAGCTGGTAAGAAGTAACTTTTCCGCCTGCCGCCAAGATAGCGTCCTCAGTCTCGGCGAGTGTATTTTGATTGCGGTCCAGCATGATGACAATTGCGCCTTCGACTGCCAATTCCCGCGCAATGGCAGCACCGAGACCTTGCCCCGCGCCAGTCACAATGCACACTAAATCTGTGGCCAATTGCTTGCCTGACATTCGATTTAGCCCAGTTTGCAAATGCCCCTCCACAAAAATAAAACGAGATGATTAAGCAGCTCGCATCGCGTCATTCCGATTAAAACCACAGATAATTTTCCAACATGTCGGAATGATTTCTGATATGCTGGAAATTATGAGTTGATTTTACAAAGTAGTCAAGCGATCAATGATGTGGGTAACGAATCATCATTTCAGAAACGATTTACAAAATGTTTCAAAACAGTTTTCTATGCAAAGCGCAGGTAAACCCAAACTATGGCAACCGCAGTGCTTGAGTTGCAAAATGTCGGCCATCAGTTCGACCATCCCGAAGCCGTTGCTGTGGGGCCGGACGGTTATGTTTATGCCGGAGGCGAGGCCGGTCAGTTATATCGATTTGCCGTGCAGGGTGAAGATTGTAAAATTGTAGCTCAGATTGCAGGTGGTTTTTTGCTGGGGCTGGCGCACGATTCAGCAGGTAACTGTTACGCTTGCGACGAGCGACTAGCATGCGTCCACAAAATTACGCCGTCGGGTGAGGCTTCGATATATTCCAGCGGTTCTTCCGAACACACGATGCGGCTGCCCAACTATCCTGTATTTGACAATGCCGGCATTCTTTATGTATCGGATTCTGGCGCTTTTGGACAAAGTGATGGCTGGATCTGGCGGCTTCAACCAGGGAGAAAAGCAGAGATATGGAATCGCAGCGCCAACGGATTTCCAAACGGGATGTGTCTCTCAGCGGATGGTCGGACGCTATTTATAGCTGAATCTTCGCCGCCACTCATATCACGCATCGAAATCAATGCAGATGGCAGTGCCGGGCAGCGAAGCGTGCTCATTGAATTGCCGCGTTCAGTGCCTGACGGTTTGGCGCTGGATGTATTAGGTAATTTATATATTAGTCTTTATAATCCTAACATCATTTATCGGTTGTCCCCAGCATTTGAATTGGTGACGCTGGTTGATGACTGGCAACAATTGCAACTTATCGCACCAACAAACATCGCTTTTGGTGGACCCGACATGAAAACTTTGATCATCGCCAGCCTGTGTGGCTGGTCTGTACATACGGCCGCGATGCCGATTGCTGGGCTACGGCTTCGCTACCCGCATTTGGAGGTTCACACATGAGTGACAGCAACCGCCTGATAACCGGGATAGAGGTCATTCCGGTCTACTCGCCCGTAACATCTGCAAATGATCTTGATGGCACTGCAGATACTGTCATTGTCAAGGTGTTCGATGCCGCCGGACGCTACGGTTTCGGCGAAACCGATGCGCCACCGCACGTTATTAAAAGTTTTCTGGAGATGACGACAGCTCACATGTGGAGCCGGAATGTTTCAGAGATTTTATGCGGGCAGGACCCCGTCGAAGTTGCTGGCCTTTGGCAGAAATTATACGATGGAACATTTTGGCCAGGTCGTCGAGGCCTTGGTATGCATGCGCTTTCCGCAATCGACATTGCGCTTCATGATCTAGCTGGCAAACAACTTGGACTGCCAGTTTACAAGCTGATGGGTGGAGCCCGGCGGGAAAAGTTGCGGCCATATTGCACAATTTACCCGGGTTTGGCACATGGACGGACAGTGGAAAGCCTAATGCTGGAAATCGGGCGGCAATTTGAGGCTGCATTGGCCGCCGGTTTTCGTGCGGTCAAGATGGAGGTTTTATTCTATGATCTTGTAACGGATCGAGAGTTAATCAGTTTGATCCATAAAGGCCGCCAGATGATAGGAAATGACATTTTGATGGCTGTGGATTTTGGCTATCGCTGGCAAAACTGGCACGATGCGCTTTACGTGCTTGACCGTGTCGCTGATGCCGACATTTTCTTTGCAGAAGCGCTCTTGCAGCACGATGACATGGACGGTCACGCGCGCCTCGCAGAAAAAAGTCGGATCCGGATTTGCGGTGCCGAGGCCGCCGCTACGCGGTGGGAAGTGCGCGAGTGGCTGACAGTTGGCAAAGTCGGCGTGGTACAGCCCAACATCACTCGCGGCGGTGGTCTAACAGAAATTCGCCGTATTGCCGATATGTGCGAGCTGCACGGCGCGGAAATTATTCCGCATGGCTGGAAAACCGGCATCACGTCGGCAGTGGGGCGGCATTTCCAAGCGGCATGTCCTGCTGCACCAGTATTTGAATATGTTTCACCAAAGGTTTTTGATAGCCCGCTGAGGCGCGAGTTGGTCTGGCCCGAACCTCAAGTGATCGACGGCTTCATGGCTCTGCCTGAGGGCCCGGGACTTGGAATTACCCTCAACGACGATCTTATTGCCCGCTGGCGCCGAGACTAGGTGGAGTGGAGGCAGTGTTTGAAAAATACTTGGTAGATATGATTGAATAATTTCAATAGCGGTAAGGTTCTTGATAAAGCGAGTTGATAGAGAACAAACCAATTTCACTTCACGGCCTGTTGGATAAATATTCGGTATGTCAGAAAACTTTTCTTCAGTTCTGTCCGCAAAACTCGATGGCAATGATCAGAGCGGTTCACCCAGCGTGCGCCGGGTGCTACGCATATTTGATTTTCTGCTTGAGGCTGGCGAGCCAGTTTCAATGGCAGTGCTTATCGATGCGTTAAACATTCCAAAGTCGACCGCCTATGAGTTGGTTCGCACTCTAACCGCAGCAAATTATATGGAAACATCGGGTATCGATGGTGGCTTGTTTCTGGGTCGAAAGCTGTTCCAGCTCGGTATGGCTTATCGCAATCAGGTCAATCTACTGAAAGATGGTAGCCAGATTGTGCGCGCATTGCGGGATCAAACCGGTGAAACCGTGCAGTTTTCAGTGCTGGTTGAAGGCTACATGCAAGTTCTGATGAAAGAGGAGGGCATCCGCCCAATCCGCATTGTTAGCCACATTGGCAGCCGTATCCCCGTGAATTGGGCGGCAAGCGGGCGCTTGCTAGTATCAGATTTTGACAATGAAGCACTGGTAAAACTGCTGAAAGCTACAATGACGCAATCACCATCCGGCAAGGCATGCATGGATGTCGATTTAATCATTGAACAGATCCGCGCTTTCCGTCAACAGGGCTTTGGCGTTGAGTTAAGTGAAGCAAACGACCATGCTGGTTGCGTTTCCGCCCCAGTGATTGATGAGCATGGCAAATGCGTTGCCACTATTAGCGTGGCGGTTCCTGAACAGCGTCTTGCCCCGCCAAATCGCGAAGTGCTGATCACAGCTGTTACTGAAGCTGCTGTTCGATTGTCGCAACGTATTTGCGGCCAATGACTTTTTCAGCAAATTCCATCAAACGTTCAGGACCTTGCAATCCGGGTGGCTTTTGCAGCATCTAAAGAGGTCTTAGAATGAAAATTGACGCAGTTGATTTTTTCTATCTTTCGATGCCGGTCGTTACCGATGCAGCAGATGGGAGCCAAGATGCTCTGGTCGTACGGGTATCTGCTGGCGGACATATCGGCTGGGGCGAATGCGAGGCCTCGCCCTTGGTCTCGATTGTGGCCTATGTTTGCCCGATGTCGCACGGGGCCTGCCGTCCAGTGGCGGACAGCGTGCTTGGACGCAGGCTGTCATCGCCGACTGACATAGCTCAAATCGCCGCAGATCTTGAACTCAACAGCATGGATTTACTTCAAGCTGCACACACATTTTCCGGGATCGAAATGGCGATGTGGGATCTGCTCGGCAAAGCGCGCGGCGAACCGGTTTGGCGCTTGTTGGGCTATCAACGATCTTATCCCAAAACGCCCTATGCCTCGATGCTGTTCGGCGACGACCCTGCTGCGACGCTGGCTTCGGCACGCGCTGCTGTTTTGGCAGGATTCCGCGCCATAAAATGTGGATGGGGGCCGTTTGGGCGCGGCACAGTCGCGGCTGATGTCGACCAATTGAAAGCTGCGCGTGAGGGCCTTGGCCCTGACGGTCTTTTGTTGATTGATGCCGGCCAGATCTGGCGCGAAAATGTAAAAGCAGCGGCTCTACGTTTGCCTGCACTGATTGAAGTTCAGGCAACTTGGCTCGAAGAGCCGTTTTTAGCTCATGCTTATGAAGAGTATGGTGCCCTTGCCAAAATTGGGTCGATAGCGCTTGCAGGTGGTGAAGGCGCACATAATTTTCATATGGCCAAACATCTGATCGACTACGGCCAGCCCCGTTATATCCAGATTGATTGTGGCCGCATCGGTGGTATCGGGCCCGCAAAAAGAGTGGTTGATTATGCGATTCAAAAAGGCGTGACTTACGTCAATCACACTTTTACGTCGCACCTCGCGTTATCCGCTTCGCTTCAACCTTACGCTGGTCTGCAAAATCACAAAATCTGTGAATACCCGGTTGCGCCAAAATCCGTGGCCACTGATCTTTCAGACAGGCTCATATTGCCAGATGCGAACGGTGAAATCAGACTGCCTGATGGCCCTGGCCTTGGCATTAATGCCAGTCTGGAGGGCATGCGGCCTTATCTTGTGGATATTGAAATACGTGCCAGCGGCAAAACTTTGTACTCAACACCGTCCCTGAGTTAAATTGCGCTTTAGTTTTTTGAGAAAAAATGAATGATCCCATAAAGCGACCAGCACAAACTAGTCACAATATTGCAAAGCCATTTGCATTAAATGCTGCGACTGGTTTCATGGTCGCTATCCTCTCAAGTCAGAAGTGCATAATGCTACATTTGGATACTGATGAAATACTTTCAGGGAACTCAAAGGCAGTAAAGTTTTTAAGAGATGTAGAGCGTGAAACGAAGTGTCACTTACATCATGTCATGTCATTTCGATGTCGATTGGGCCGGGGGAAATTGTTCAAATCATAAATAATTTAAGGAACCTCTGAATAAACTTGTTGCTGCGATTGTTGAAGTGTGATTCTTGTTTGTCAGAAGGATGATCGCGATGCGCCAAATGACATTTTCGAATTCGGGTTTTGAGGTTCACCACAAGCCGACGCGTCGGGAGCGGTTTTT
>JANOVC010000067.1:0-34664 GCA_031417195.1 Rhodobiaceae bacterium | reverse complement strand
CGTTTGAGTCGCCACAAGTGAATGTGGCGTTCAGCACCGATTCTTCCACATGAAATTAGTTGGGTGCAGGAAACTTCGCTTCGAGTTCGGCCAAACGCTTCGACAGCATTTCATTTTCCTCGCGGGCTTTCGCAGCCATGTCCTTCACGACGTCAAGCTCTTCGCGCTTGACGAGTTCAAGATTGGCCAGCACGCGTTCGACCTGGGCCTGCACCAATGTGTCCACTTCCTTACGCACGCCCTGAGCTGCACCCGTGGCGTTGGTCATCAGCTTGGCGAGCTCATCAAAAAAACGTGACGATGTGGTGGTCATGGGTGAAACTCCTTGGCTATTGCGTAGGTATGAGCTTAAGGCCCATAATTCAAGTGTCGAATTGGCCAAAACGCCACGGACAAAGGATGGGAACATTAATGGCATGCCTGCGTTTTGATCGTACACGCCCACTATAAGAGGGCCTAAGCATTGAGGATCATGATCATGTTACAGAAAATCATTATTGCCATTGCGGCCACGGCAACCATTAGCCTGGCAACACTTGGAACGGCGGAAGCGCGTCACCGTCATCACCCCCATGTCATTATCGGATTGGGTATTGGCGGATTTGGCGGAGGATATGGCAATGGCTTCTACGGAAACGGATATTATGGCGGTGGTTATGGTTTCCGTGACCGATTTTACGACAGGTATGCCGATGATGATTTTGGACCTTATTGCGAAACACGCCGCGTGAAGGTGAAGAAATGGAACCGTAGCCATACGCGCTACGTCATCGTGCGCAAGCGGATACGGTCCTGCTACTGACAATGTCAAAACCGGTTGCAATTGATTTTGCGACCGGTTTTTCACATGAATGGCAGATTAACGGTAGGTTCAGGTTGGGTTCAAAGCGGGGGCGTTAGACATGGTTTCAACGCTGGAGATGATCTCCGCAGCAAACATAACTCGGAAGGAACAACACCATGTTACGCAAAACCCTCATCGCCCTCGCTGCAACCGCTGCCCTTGCCACTGGCATGGCAGGTGCTGCCCAGGCAAAAACCAATATTGACTTCAACATCGGCCTCGGCGGTTTTGGTGGCGGCTATTATGGCGGTGGCTACCATGGCGGCGGCTACGGCGGCGGATACTATGATGATGATTATGACAATGGCGACTGCGGCTGGCGCTATGTGAAAGTGAAGAAGTGGAACAAGTGGCACACCGGCTATATCATCAAGCACAAGAAGGTTTGGAGCTGCTATTAATAGCACCACCCTATAACTGAGGTCTCCGGCGGTCTACTACTCAAACCGGAACCATCAGCAAAAGAAACCGGCCGCGCTCTCCCCCTCTTCGCGGCCGGTTTCCTTATTGTGTGAATGATGCCGCAGTGGCTTGAGCCCCGGTTTCAAAAGGTGTCACATCAGACCAAAAACGCTTGGCAAACTTCCGTGAATCCACATGGTAAGGCCTGTCCAGCTGAAAACGCATTTCCCGGAATTCGTGCAGTATGGGAATGAACACTCCGATCACGGGCAACAACCAAACGGGAAGGCCCGATATTTTTGGCTTCACGCCAAGGAACGACGCGCCCAAACCCAGAATTTCGCGTGGGGTTCGGGTTAGCGCGCAAGGCATATGCCAGACTTGGCCGAAGGCATCATCGGGTGCATCCAGCAAGGTGACAACTGCGCGTCCTATGTCCGGCACATAGGCAAAATCATGTGGCATATCAGGATGCACGATGAGCGATATGCTTTTGCCCCGGGCGAGCGCTTTAAACCCGCCATCACCGAGATGGGAAAGGGTTACGCCCGGACCATAAAAATCTGGGGCGCGAAGGGCAGCCACCGGAACTTCGCTTGCCATCCACATCCGTGTGATATCCGCACGCACCAAGGGTTTCATGCCCTTGTCCGTCATTGCCATGTCTTCGCGCAAGGGTTCTTGCCGCGCGCCGTACATGTAAAGATTGTCAAGAAATACCATGCGTATGCCGCTGGCTTTGCATGCTGCAAGAAGGTTCGCCATGGCAACAGGCCAAGACTTTCGCCAGACGTCTCCATTATAGGCGAAGCCTATCGTCACAACGAGCTGGCTTGCGCCTGCAACGGTCTCGCGCACGGCCTTTGCATCCAGCACGTCACAGCTCTCAAAAGTTGCGCCATCGGGCAAATCAGGTGGCCGTGTTCTTTGGGCTATCCGAACATCACGACCTTGGGTGATCAATCGCTGTGCTGTTGCCTTGCCTACGGGACCGTAGCCCAGAATTACAATTTGCTTTTTCATGTCAGTCACCTTTGCGTGGCCGGAAAGTAGAAACATCTTGTGCATATTGAAAATGCATAGTTATTATCATGAGTATGCGTGAAGTGAATTTACATGGACTGGACCTGAACTTGCTGCCACCGCTCGAGGCTCTGCTGCGGCGACGCAATGTGACCCATGCCGCAGCAGATGCGGGGTTGAGCCAGCCTGCGATGAGCCGGGCACTTTTGCGCTTGCGCAAGATTTTTGATGATCCATTGCTGGTGCGCTCACATGGCAGTTTCGTTTTAACGCCAAAAGCACAAAACCTCATCCCGCGCGTACTTGCTGTACTCAGTGATGTGAAAGGCGTGTTTGAAGAACCGGTTTTTGATCCGGCAGTTGAACGGCGCACCATTCGGATTGCTGCCGCCGACAGCCAGACAATTCTGCTGCTCCCCGCCATCATGGCCAGGCTGGCGCGGGAGGCACCGGGCATTGACGTACGCATTGAGGGCTACGGACCTGAGCTTTTTGCCCAGATGGATGATGGCCGTATTGATTTGGCGTTTGCGCTCAGCACAAGCGATTTGCCAGTTGGTGCCATAAGTGAGCTTATCGCTCATGACAGGTTGGCATTGGTCGTGCGACGCGGACACCCGGCCGTCAATCGGGCATGGACCATGGCGGATTACGGGGCTTTTGATCATGTCGGCATTTCTATTTTAGGTGACGGCCGTTCCGAGCTTGATACTCTCCTTGCAGCAGCGGGTGTTACGCGCCGGATTGGGCTGGTTACGCCGCATTTCATGGCGGCCCTTGCTGCCGTTTCGGCAACCGACATGGTGGTCACACTGTCAGAAACATTTGCGCGGCGTTTCGCGGATGTTTTTGAGCTTGCCATTCTGCAGCCGCCCTTCACGGAAACGAAACTCCACATGACAATGGTTTGGTCACATTTGCGCAACTCCGACAAACTGTTGGGCTGGTTTCGCGGTGTGGTGCGCGATGAAGCGCATCTGGCTTACCCACCTCTTAAGCCTTGACGGAATCCTGTGACCCAGACACTGTTGTTTTCCATGATAAGTCTTGCTGTTCTTGCCTTCCCCAATATTGATCCCGTGATATTTTCCATCGGTCCGTTTGCCGTGCGCTGGTATGCGATGGCCTACATCGCCGGTCTGCTGTTTGGCATGTGGTACATGAAGCGGCTGGTGATGAACCCTTCGCTTTGGGCGGGAACCACGCCTTCGGCCACACCGCAGCAAATTGATGATCTTTTCCTTTGGGCACTTTTTGGTGTTGTGCTTGGCGGGCGGCTTGGATTTGTGATATTTTATGATCTGTCTAAATACCTGGCAGATCCCATCGGTATTCTTCGCACCTGGGACGGCGGCATGTCGTTTCATGGCGGATTTCTCGGAGTGGTCGTTGCGTCCTATATTTTTGGCAGGTGCAACAACATCGGGCTGGATCGCCTGCTGGATCTGGGTGCTGCGGCAACGCCAGTGGGGCTTGGCCTTGGCCGATTGGCTAATTTCATCAATGGTGAACTTTACGGCCGGGTTACCGATGTGCCGTGGGGCTTTGTGTTTCCCAATGGCGGCAATCTTCCACGCCATCCAAGCCAGCTCTACGAAGCGGCGCTTGAAGGTGTGCTGTTGTTCACCGTCGTGAACGTCGCGGTGTACCGGTTTAAAATACTGGCAAAGCCGGGTCTTGCTTCTGGCCTCTTTGCGCTGACCTATGCTTGCTCGCGGATCATTGTGGAGTTCGTGCGCCAACCCGACGCGCAGGTCGGATTTTTCGGTGGATTTGTAACCATGGGCATGATTCTTTCCCTGCCGCTGATAGCCATTGGCATCTGGTTGCTGGCGCGCGCGAGGACAAGCGGTTGACGACGCTTGAAAACATCATTGCGGAGATAATTTCGGTTGAAGGGCCGATGCCGATTGACCGCTATATGGGCCTCTGTCTCGGACACCCCACGCACGGCTATTACATGAAGCACGATCCGTTTGGCGAGGAGGGTGACTTCATCACTGCGCCAGAAATTTCCCAAATCTTTGGTGAGTTGATTGGTGTTTGGTGTGCGGCGGGATGGGCTGCGATGGGAAGCCCCGCGAATTTCAATCTGGTTGAACTGGGGCCGGGCAGGGGAACCCTGATGGCTGATATTCTCAAGGCTGCAAAAGTGATGCCTGGTTTTCGCGAGGCGGCACAAGTTCATCTTGTTGAGACAAGTCTCATTCTACGTGGACTGCAAAAAGAAAAACTTGGGAGCGCCGTGACCTGGCATGACTCGGTCGACTCTCTTCCCAATGGTCCGATGCTTCTCATTGCCAATGAATTTTTTGATGCCATTCCCATTCGTCAATTCGAAAAACGTGACGGCAGATGGTACGAGCGTTGTGTGGGAGCAAAGGGTTTCGGCTTTATGCCTGCGGCTCTGGATGCAACACAGGGCAGTGACGGGGATGTGGTCGAATTTGCGCCGCAGCGTTCCCAGATTGCGGAAAACATCGGCCAACGCCTCTCGCAAAACATCGGTGCAGCCCTCGTGATTGATTACGGCAATATTCAAACAGCACCAGGTGACACGCTGCAAGCCATGCGCAAACATGGTTATGTGAGCATATTGGATGAGCCGGGTGACAGTGACATTACCTCACATGTAGATTTTGAAGCACTGGGCAAGGCTTTTACGATGGGTGGTGCGGAAACTCATCCAGCCCTTACGCAGCGCGATTTTCTGCTTGCCATGGGAATTGAACCACGCGCTGCCATCTTATCGTCAAAAGCCGATGCCATTACGAAAGGGATATTGGCCCGCGCTGCTGCTCGGCTGACAGGAGAGGCTGAAATGGGGACTTTGTTCAAAGTAATGGTTGCAACTTCGCCTCATCTTCCAACACTCTATCCCTTTGGGCAGCCATGAAGCAATTTGACGAGCTCAAGCATCCAACAATCGCCCACGGGTTTTTCGGGCGGCAGGGCGGCTACTCCGACGGCATTTTTACGTCACTCAATGTGGGGTTGGGATCGGGCGACGACCGCGCCGTTGTCATCCGCAATCGCGAAGTCGTAGCCTCCGCCCTGGGCGGGAAAGAAGCGCAACTCGTCACTGCCTATCAAGTTCACAGCGCCGAAGCTGTTGTGGTTACAAAACCATGGACCCACGAGGACCGACCTATGGTTGATGGCATGGTGACGAATGTTCCCGGAATTATTTTGGGAACCCTTACAGCGGATTGCGGTCCGGTATTATTTGCAGACCATAAGGCGGGTGTTATCGGTGCTGCCCATGCGGGATGGAAAGGGGCACTTACAGGTGTGACTGATGCCACGGTTTTAAAAATGGAAACACTTGGTGCTGCGCGCGAAAGCATTGTTGCCGTGCTTGGCCCTACAATTTCAAAAGCTGCCTATGAGGTCGGCCCGGAATTTATCCTGAACTTTGTAAACGCAGATGTGGCCAATCAGGATTACTTTACAGATTCGGCGAAGAATGGTCATTATATGTTTGATTTGCCAGCGTATTTGACGAACCGTATGAAGGCATTTGGCATTGGCACTGTCATCAATTCAGATCTTTGTACCTACACGCGCAGTGAGGAATATTTCAGCTATCGGCGCACCACACATGCGAAAGAAAAAGACTATGGCCGGCAGATTGCCGCGATACGACTGGTTGCCGCATGAAGAAATTCTTGGCTGTTGCAATTCTGGTTTTTCTGACTGCGTGTGGTGCACTGAGCCAACCCTTTGGCAAAAAGGAACCCCAAGCGGCAAGCGGCTCTATTGTTGCTCCACCCTGGGAAGCCATGGTGGCGGCTGGCCCTGGTGCTGCCAATGATATTGATCTTGAAACGCTCAACGGCCCGCAAGCAACGCCGCCGGATTTGGTCGCTGCTGAAACACCGGTGGCGCCGCCTCCACCCAAAAAACCTGTGGGCAATGAAATAACCGCTGTGGCTGTTGTCCCCGTTCAGGGGGCTGCAGGCAGGGGCAATGATGAGCTTACAAAAGCCATGCGCCAAACTTTAACCAAGGCGGGCTGGGCCGTCATAAACGCCCCTTCCAAAAATGCCCTCACCATCCGGGGCTGCGTTGTCATGGCACCTGCCACTGGCACGACACAGAAAGTCTCGCTCAAATGGGATGTGCAAACGCCTGATGGCAAAAACCTTGGCGACGTGAAGCAGGCCAATGATGTGCCCGCCGGTTCGCTCAACACTCGCTGGGGTGAAAATGCGGGCTTTGCCACTGAGGCAGCGGCTACAGGCATTTATGAGTTGATCAACAAATACAGGTAACCTTAAGCTTTCCACAGGCCACATTTGCTTCTGCTGTAACCCCTTGTTATAGAGCCCGCACAGGCAGTCAGTCATCGAGGGATAAGCATGATGAAAATTGTGGCGGGAAACAGTAACCGTCCCTTGGCTGAGGCCATTTGTTCCTACCTTCATCTGCCCCAGGTAAAAGCTGTCGTAAAGCGCTTCAACGACATGGAAGTGTTTGTCGAGATACAGGAAAACGTGCGCGGGCAAGACATGTTCGTCATGCAATCCACATCTTTCCCCGCCAACGACCATTTGATGGAACTGCTGATCATTATTGACGCCCTCAAACGCGCGTCAGCGCGACGCATAACGGCAGTCATTCCGTATTTTGGCTACGCGCGGCAGGACCGCAAGCCAGGCCCACGAACACCCATTTCGGCCAAGCTCGTTGCTAACATGATTACCCGTGCAGGTGCTGACCGCGTGTTGACGCTGGATTTGCATGCCGGACAAATTCAGGGTTTCTTCGATATTCCAACAGATAATCTTTTTGCAGGTCCCGTGCTTGTGCGTGACATCAAGCAACACAGCGATGTGGCCAATACTGTGGTGATTTCGCCCGATGTGGGCGGCGTGGTCCGCGCCCGCGCGCTTGCCAAGCGTCTTGACACGCCGCTGGCCATTGTTGACAAACGCCGCGAAAAAGCTGGTGAGTCCGAAGTCATGAACATCATCGGTGAAGTTGCGGGCAAGTCCTGCATCCTGATTGACGACATTGTCGATTCGGGTGGCACATTGTGTAATGCTGCGGAAGCACTTCTGGCGCAGGGTGCAAAAGATGTGACGGCTTATATCACGCATGGTGTTCTGTCCGGCGGTGCGGTCGCCCGCATTACGTCATCAAAATTAAAAGAGCTGGTGATTACCGACTCTATCCAACCCACGGAGGCCGTGAAGGTTTCACGCAACATCCGCGTCATCGGCATTGCGCCACTGCTTGGCGAAGCCATTGGCCGCACGTCCCGCGAAGAGTCTGTTTCAAGCTTGTTCGAGTAGGATTTTTCTATAGGTTTGTCGCTTTAACAGGAGAAGTTCAGAATGAAATTACCCTTCGGCCTTGTCGCCATTGCCTTGCTTGTTTCAACCAGTTCCCATACGCTTGCCGCAACGGCAACGTCGGAGGAGGCAAAGCGCCTGACAGGGATTTTCCAGTCTTATCTTGGTCAGGAACCTGGCGTTGTTGCAGTGACGCCATCGGGTGATGTTTACGATGTGAAAGTCGACTTCGTGCCATTGATCAAGAAAAATGCCAAGGCTGGATTTACCGTAGACGTGACCCCGCTCGTGATGAAGCTGACAGACCAAGGTGGTGGCAAATGGCTGGTCACACAGGACCAACCTTTCTCCTACAGCATGAAAGTGCCGGGACAGCTGGATGTGATGATCAAGGTGGGCAACATGAAAGGTAGCTCGGTTTTTGATGAAAGCCTTTCGGCCTTCTCTAGTTCCACTTCGGACTTCACGGATCTCACCGTGGATGAGACGTTTTCAGCACCCGGGGGTGGCGGTGAAATGCAAGTGGCCTATGCCCTGAAGTCCATGCATTATGAGACAACTGCTACTGCGGCACAAAATGGTGGTGTTGATGGAACAGTGAAGTCCACCATGAATGGGCTGGTTGAAAAATTCAATTTACCGGCTTCCGCAGCCTCGCCAACACCCATGAATATTGAGGTGACTGCCGATAAGGGAACCAGTGATGCCAACTATAAAGGCATGAAAGCCAAAGCCATCTATCAGATGATTGCATGGTTTGTTGCCCACCCGTCCGAGGAGGCTGCCAAAAACAGTCAGGCTGAACTGAAAAAGCTAGTAAGTGATGGCCTTCCGTTTTTTGAAAATCTCTCTAGCACCGGTACCTTGCAAAAACTTTCAGTCGTGACGCCTGTGGGTCCGGTTGAAATCGCAAATGTTGGTGTTGGCATTTCCCTGAATGGCATTGTGGCCGATGGCTTTGCACAGGAAACGCTGAGCGCGGATGGCCTGAAGCTCCCTGTCGGGCTTGTGCCGCCATGGGCCACGGATTTGGTTCCTCAAAAGCTGGCTTTAGATTTCAAGATTTCAGGCTTCAACCTGTCTGATCCAGCCAAAATCATGTTGGACACATTCGATCTGGCAAAGAAAAACCCTTCAACACCGGAACTCGACGCAAAACTGATGGCCGCCTTCATGCCAAAGGGAGCCGTCACAATCACGATGGGTCCGAGCAAGGTGATTGCAAAGCTTTTTGACCTTGGTTTCGAGGGAGACATGACGGCGGGTCCTGTGAGCACCCCGGTGGGGCAAGCCAGCATCAAAGCAAAAGGCTTTGACCAGGTGATGGACGCGCTCAAGGCAGCGCCACCCGAAATGGCAGGCTCTGCCATTGCCGCCATGATTGCAGCCAAAGGTATGGCCAAAACCGAATCTGATGGTGTGATGAGCTGGAAAATCGAGAATACCATAGCCGGGGGCATTCTTGTGAATGGGATTGACGTGAGTAAAATGGGCGGTGGAGGCTGAGGCTGAGGCTATCCCTCATCCCATTGCACAGCGCATGCAAATCGGACATCATGGTATTTGAAATCAAAATCTGTGTGTTTATCTCTGTGTTCAATGTGTCGTTTTGGAAAGGACTGTTGACCCAATGATTAAATCCTTGCTTGCCATGTCTGCCTTCATATTTTTGGCATCTGCCCCGGGCTTTGCGGCAGAGGCTGTCAATTTCAGCATGAAAGCCTCAATGCCGTCATTGCGCGATACAACGCGCAAAGACAGTTTCACTGTAGATTTGACTGACAGACAAATTGATACCACCTTGAAAATCACGTGTCAGGGTGCGACGGCTGGCATCATCTCCGGTCAGAATGAATCTTGTGCCGTGACTGGCAATGGCGCGCTGATCAATCCCAATACCGGTAAAAAACTTCAGCGCACGCAATACGCAGGTGGCTGGGTGGTGAAATCCGATGGCTTCACGGAAGGCGCCAACATGTCTGTCAACTATCTTGCCGTCGGCAAAGTGGCTGCCTCAAACACAAGCTTTACCGGGAACATGATGCTCAAGCCGGAAAACCCGAGCACGGGTGCCAGCTTGTTGCGCGACACAATCCTGAAAAAGATCAAGTCGACGGAAAAGGGTCTCATTGACGAGCGCGTGGATACCATCCAACTTTCAAACTTCACCGTCCCTTCTGCTGGTCTACCGTCGGACAAGGGCTGTGTCTGGAATGGCAATCTGGTTTATTCGTATCAAACCGAGTCATGGTTCATCGAAGTTACTGCCAAGTGTAACGGCAAAGACTATCCGCTGAAGGGCAACATGCCTTTTACGCTGACGCCAAATGTCGGCAACCAGCACCAGTATGATATTACACTTACCCTGCCGTCAGCCGACTCAGGAACGGATGATGCGCTGTTTGCCAAGCCAACGGATGACACGGATGCATTCGCTTCTGCCGATGGCATTAGCGGACAGATCATCATGAAGGAAAGCAGCTATGTGGACGTGGAAACCGATGGCCAAACAGACAAGGTTGCCAGTGAGATTGATGCAACTGGCACACTCACGGGACAGAACGTACCAATCGAAGCCGTCCGATCACTCAGCACATTGATTGGTATCATGTCGCGGACGTTCTTCGGCGCCTGATATCAGGTCGGAACCCTGCCGTCGGGTGTCAGCTTGTCAACAGTCTCAGGCAAGGTTTTTGAAAGGCGGGCCAGCAGCTCTTCGCGGCTGAGGCCCGTTTGTTTTACAAGGATGTCAATGAGATCGGCGCCGAGGCTGTCGCCAACCTGTGCTTCGCTTACGGGTGTGTTTTCACCCTTGCCGACCCATGAACTGGCGGCCTCGCCAAGTCCGGTCTTTTTGAAATGATCCACAAGGTCGCCCACGCCGCCGGTGCCTGACGCGCCAATTCCCTTGACGAATTCACCGATCTTGTCACGGTTCTGATATCCGGCAACTGCCACCAAGCCCAGTAGCGCTGCCAGCGAGGGAAAACCTTTGGACATGTCATTTCTCCTTTTTATGAGTTGTGCTGATAATGGCGCTGAATTTGTCGATTACAAGACTCTATCATTGAAAAACACCGCCACACAATGGTATGCATTGCTTGAAAATTAACACGGGAGTATTTCTGATATGAGTATTATCTGGACAATCATTATCGGCTTCGTCGCAGGCGTCGTGGCAAAATTCATCATGCCCGGAAAGAATGAGCCATCCGGCTTTGTCCTGACGGCGATTCTCGGCATTGTTGGTGCGTTTGTCGCGAGCTTCCTGGGCCAAGCCCTTGGTTTTTATGGCAACGGTGAACCCGCTGGCTTCATTGGATCGGTCGTCGGTGCGATCGTCGTGCTTTTCGTTTGGGGCATTGTTTCCAAAAACAAAACGGCCTGATAAAAAGCCTTAATGCTGGTCCTTCTTGTAATCGACGGAATACGTTCTTATTTCCGTATCAGTCATGGAGGGCTGAAATCATGTTGCTATTCCTGCTCAATGCTGTGTGGTTTGTCCTTGGCGGGTTCTTTTCCGGTCTCGCCTGGATATTGGCTGGCGCTATCATGGCCATCACAATAATCGGCATTCCCTGGGCGCGCTCATGTTTCATGCTGGCGCGTTATTCGTTCTGGCCGTTCGGCTACGACATCATCTCACGTGAAGACCTGCGCGGGCGTGCTGATATTGGCACCGGAGCCCTTGGCACCATCGGCAATGTCATCTGGTTTGTGCTGGCAGGCTGGTGGTTGGCCGTGATGCATATCGTTGCTGCGGCAGGCCTTGCAGTTACCATCATCGGTATTCCCTTTGCCTGGGCGCATGTAAAGCTGGCACTTGCCTCATTGTTTCCAGTTGGCAAAACAGTGGTGCGCGTTGATGAGTTGCAACTCATGCCCGGCGTGATGCAGAAAATTTAAGGTCGTTGTGTTGTGGTGGAGGATGCTGGTTCCGGTACACTGAGACTCAGCGCATAAATTGGTGCGTGCAGAAGGTTTGATATTCCGAGCAGTGCTTTCACTTTTGAATGGCTTATGGCAGCGGTAGGGCAGGCCGACAAACCGTGGTCGGTTGCGGCGAGCATGATGTTCTGGCCGATATGCCCGGCTTCGATCAGCACGACCCTGTATGCGTTGGCATCCACATACTTCCACATGGTGCGATCAAGATGGGCACAGAGCATTATCAGACACGGCATGTCATCGCCCCATTCCTGTCCACCAATGAGGGATGAAATTGAAATTATATCGTTATGGTCCAACAGTCCAAGTGAGTGTTCCAGAGCAGAATAATGATAGATACCCGGCTTCATTCCGGTGACATTGTTTGCGAAGACATAAGCCTCATAGGGATTTCTGGCACCCCCAGAAGGCGTCATTGACAGGGGCAGTTTGCCAACGCAGTTTTCGGTTTCTCCCGTAATACCCAATCCGGCGAACAAGCAATCCGACAATTGTTGCAACGAAACAGCATTCGGCCTGGCCTTCCTGTTGGTGCGCCGTCTTGCCATAAGTTTCAGCAATGAATTGGTTTCAACCGTACTGGGCAAAGCGACAACATCCGTAAACTGTTCGTTCTTGAGAAAAAGATCAATCCTGCCTTCGCCTGCCATTTTTTCCTTCTGAAGGGCTTCGGCCTGATCCAATGAAATGTAGTGGTTGTCCTGGACCGAATAATGCATCAGTGCGGCGGGAATTCCCCAAGACCACGACCTGTCAAAAGTTTCCTCCGTCACTGCATGGGGCGAACCTTCTTGCAGCAGTGCTGAAATGTTTTGCAGATTGTTCAGTGCGGTATTGAGTTCACCGCTGTCCAGCTCTGGAAGCATTTCAGCGATTTCATCAAAGTTTTTCCATTCGTGCAGCTTTCCCAAAAGAGCAAGCAAATCGTGGCTGCACTGGAAGACAGATTTCGTCAGATAGTTACAGGCCAGCAAACCTCCTTCGGATTGTGAAAAAACCAGTGTTTGGGATGATTTGAAGCGCATTGACGCTGCCTCGGGAAGGTTGCTGCCATGTGACTTGGCATGGCAGCAAGGAGATTATTCGGCGCGATACATCATTCCAGGAGTGACAAAGCCCGTGTTTGCGGTTGCAACGACAACGGTCAAATCAGGCTTCTGCTTTGTAGATTGTACCATGACAATTTCCTTTCAAATCACGTCACCATTTTGACGTGTATTTTTAAGTTAGTACAATCAATCATGTTTTGCAATTAAAAACTATCTTAAGATATATGATTAAAAAAATTCTATTTATAGTAGTATTTACGATGGATGCATGTCTGCGTTTTTTCAAGCTATTGTCCCCGTACGCATTGCGATCTAAAACATGTACGGGGGCGGACATGGGCACAACATCTTCACCATATCGGGACTTCGCTGAAAATCTGCGGCGGTTAAGTGCCAGCAGGGGATCCATAGCGCAGGCTTGCCGCGATTTGGGCATGAACCGCCAGCAATTCAACAAATACCTGTCTGGAACCAATCTGCCGGGTCCTGCCTCGCTGGATAAAATATCGCGTTATTTCAACGTCGAAGTCCGTGCCATGTTTGACAATCCTGCCCTCGATTACGGCGGTAAGGATGAGAGCCCAATTTCGGCGCTTGGCCATCTGGGAGGCGGGATTCTATCGGCAATCGTTAAAGGCCTGTTGCACAGCCGGGACGTTCAGCTGCGGGAGGGGTGCTATCTCATGCATTTTCCATGGGTGCATAAACCCAGCGATATTTTGCGATCGATGATGGTTGTCTTCAAGGCTGGTGACGTTACGTGTTTTCGGCGCTATACGCGGGTTGTTTCGCCAACGAACCCCAAAGTTCGCTTTTCCCATGGCCGCCACGATGGCATTGTTGTTGAGCTGAATGGCCGGACATTTCTTCTTGCACAAAATACCAAGGGATTTGGTGAGTTGAGCCTTGCCTCATTTGGTTCTACGGCATCGCCAAGCTTAACAACGATGGTTGGCCTGGCAATGGTGTTTGGACTTTCTGAGCCAATCGCCACGCGCGTTACCCTGAGTTATTTTGGTAAGCAAAAGGAGTTTCACAAAGCGCTCAAGATGTGTGGAATCATTCCCGAGGGCTCCCCGGAAATTCCCGAATCCATAAAACAGGGCGTGTCTGACCGGGAAAGTGCCAACCCGGGCATCATTATGCCCTTCGGCATGTTTGATGATATGCATCTGTAGGGCAAATGAAGTTTTGACAAAACTTGAACTTGCGAATGTACTGCGAAATTGACTGATCGGCCGGTCACGCGCCTTTTCATGTGTGGGCAGTATGCGAGTGTAACTGATTTTAGTCCCCCCGTTGCTGTTGCGGTGGTGCCTTATGAGTTGGGGCGCCACTCCAACGGTTGTTTCATTGTAATGAAGTCACTTGGATTTATTGCAAGATTGGCTGTAAACCGCTTTTAAAAAAGTGGATTGTTTAAGTGAACCTCATTTATCAATGTGTCAGCACGGGGTGGCCTCCCGGAATTGGTGATCCCACGACCTTGGGCTGGGTTACTGTTACGGCCTATTTTGTGACAGCTTTCCTCTCCGCCTGTGCGTTGCGCTTCAAAGGCCATGAACAAGCCCTTCGCCGCGAATACCGGTTGTTTTGGATTCTTGCCATCATTGCCTTTGTCTGTCTTGGCATCAACAAGCAACTTGACTTGCAATCGCTTGCGACCGCTTTGGCGCGGTGCATGGCCAAGACGGAAGGTTGGTATGAAAGTCGCCGCGAATACCAATTGCTTTTTATTGCCGTAATTCTGGGTGGTGGCGCTTTGGCGCTGGTCGTCACGGCGCGTTATTTTCAGAAAATCATTGATCTTGTTTGGCTGGCCTGTGCAGGCCTTGCGTTTCTGGTCGTGTTTGTAGGCATTCGTGCCATGTCGTTCCATCACGTGGATATGTTGATTGGTTCGCAACTGCTCGGCATGCGGGTTAATGGCGTATTGGAACTTTCAGGGATTTCCCTGGTTGCCATCAATGCAACGCGGCTCAGCTTCCGGCGGTCGTAGTTTTCTATAAAATCCAACGCGGTACCTGGGTGAGATACGCGCCAAACTCATCGCCGAACGCCTCCAGCAGTTCACGCTCTTCTTTGCGGATGATGGTGAGGTTCATCGCCAGAATATAGAGCCCTATGCTCGCAATTGCTGCGGCGGGTGAGAGGATTGCAAGTGACGCCAGCGGCAGGAAGAACGCCACATAGATGGGGTTGCGCGAGTACTGGAAAATGCCGGATGTGACCAGTTGCTGGGGCGAGCCGAATGTGTTGGCGAGGAGCGACAGGCGCATGTGGCGCTGGATGACCAGGACCGAGGCCAGAAAAATTGCATAGGCGAGTGGCAAGATCAAAAGCTCCGCACCGCCATCCATAATTTCAAGCGATATCTGGGCAGGGCCAACGAGGGCAAGACCCGCCGCATAGCTCAAGCCGCTGATCCATGCCGAGATATCGATAAACGAGGCGCGGCCCTTGAGTTCAAACAGGGGGCGGGCGAGAGGTGTGGTTTGCACGGCGTAGCTCCTTGAAGTCATGGAGGGTTGCCATTTTGAAACAGTGTGGTCGCCCTATGAAGAACGGGGAGCAAGGAGCGGGCCAGATGGGTTTTGCGTGGTATTTTACCGCCACTTGCAACCCCCAGCCCCCTCATCTATACCCCGCGGAACCAAGCAGGAGTGGCAGACACCCCTGGAGGCAGGCTTTTGCTTGGATCATGTCTATATTGGAGAATAAAATGTCTAAGATTGTTCAGCTTAAGGCCACGCAGCGTGGCCGGGCAGGCAAGGGGGCCTCCCGCGCAATTCGTCGCGAAGGTCTCGTTCCCGCTGTTGTTTATGGCGACAAGCAAGCCGCTCAAACCCTCACCCTCAATTACCGTGAGCTTGAGCCCCACATTCAAACCGGTCGTTTCATGTCGACGCTCGTTGACTTGACCGTTGATGGCAAAACCATCCGCGCAATCCCCCGCGATATCCAGTTTGAACCGGTACGTGACTTCATTGTCCACGTTGATTTTCTGCGTCTTGGCAAGGACTCACGCATCGCCGTGAATATTCCCGTGCATTTCAAGGGCCAGGACGTTTCTCCCGGCATCAAGGCTGGTGGTTCGCTCAATGTCGTGTCCCACTCCCTCAGCCTCTATTGCTCGGCTGACTTCATTCCGGACGACATCACGGTTGATGTTGCTGCCTTGCAGATCGGTGCCACGATCCACGTGTCTGACATCAAATTGCCAGCCGGCGTAACGTCCGTATCACGCGATGACATCACGCTGTGCACGATTGCGGCCCAGGCGCGCGAAGAAGTTGTGGCGGATGCCCCGGTTTCTGCTGATGTTCCTGCCACCAACCAGAAGGCTCCCGTCGCTGGCGCAACGCCCGCAGCCGGTGCCAAAGGCGCTGCTCCTGCGAAGGCTGCAGCTCCGTCCAAGGGGGCAGCTCCTGCGAAAGCCGCTGCGGCTCCTGCGCCCAAGAAGAAGTAATTCTTCGTGTTCCTCCTTGTTGGTCTCGGCAATCCGGGAACGAAATATGCGGGGAACAGGCACAATATCGGCTTCATGGCGGTGGACGAAATTGTCCACCGCCATAATTTTTCGAGTTGGCGCAAAAAGTTCAAGGGCGAGATTTCCGAAGGCACCATCGGTTCTGAAAAACTCGTGGTGCTGAAGCCTTTGACCTTCATGAACGAGTCTGGCCAGTCTGTTGGCGAAGCGATGCGGTTCCTGAATCTTGAGCCCGACCGGGTAATCGTGGTTTACGATGAACTCGATTTGGAACCGGGAAAGCTGCGCGTGAAACTGGGCGGCGGAGCGGCAGGCCATAATGGCATTCGCTCGATCTCGTCGCACATAAGCCCGCATTATATTCGCGTGCGTTTGGGCATTGGTCATCCCGGCGACAAGAATTTGGTGCATCCCCATGTGCTCAGCGATTTTGCCAAATCGGATAGGCCTTGGGTTAGTGGTTTAATTGATGCAGTGGCCGAATACCTGCCACTGCTGATTGAAGGCCAAGAGGCAAATTTTCAAAGCAAAGTGCATCTCGCACTCAATCCAGCGCCTGAGCGGCCTGCGAAAAAGGAATAGGTTTTATGGGTTTCAAATGCGGCATTGTGGGCCTTCCGAATGTGGGCAAATCCACGCTTTTCAACGCCCTCACGCAGACCTCGGCGGCGCAGGCAGCAAATTATCCGTTCTGCACCATTGAGCCGAATGTGGGCGATGTTGGCGTGCCTGACCCACGGCTTGATGATTTGGCGCGGATTGCGAACAGTGCGCAAATCATTCCAACGCGGCTGACGTTTGTGGATATCGCAGGCCTTGTGCGCGGTGCTTCAAAGGGTGAAGGACTGGGCAACCAGTTCCTCGCCAACATCCGCGAGACGGATGCGGTGGCCCATGTCGTGCGCTGTTTTGAGGATGGTGATATCACCCATGTTGAAGGCAAGATTGATCCCATCGCCGATATCGACACCATCGAAACGGAATTGATGCTGGCGGATATGGACAGTCTGGAGAAGCGTGTTGTGAGCCTTGAGAAAAAAGGCAAGCAGGGCGACAAGGAATCCAAGGAGATGGCTGACCTGATGAACCGCGCGCTTGTGTTGCTGCGCGAGGGGAAGCCTGCGCGGTTGGTTGAGCGCACAGCCGACGAAGAGAAGATGTTCAAGGGGCTGGGACTGCTGTCATCTAAGCCCGTGCTTTATGTCTGCAACGTTGAAGAGGGTGCTGCTGACAAGGGCAATGAATTTTCAGCGCGCGTGTTTGCCCGCGCGAAGGAAGAGAACGCAGTGGCCGTTGTCGTGTCCGCCAAGATTGAAAGCGAGATTGCGGTTTTGCCACTGGCGGACCAGAAAGATTATCTGGATGCCGTAGGTCTCGAGGAGCCGGGCCTGAACCGCGTGATCCGCGCGGGTTATGACCTGTTGCATCTCGTGACTTACTTCACGGTTGGTCCCAAAGAGGCGCACGCGTGGACGATTACCAAGGGCACGAAAGCTCCCGCTGCAGCTGGTGTCATTCACACGGATTTCGAAAAGGGCTTTATCCGATCGGAGACGATTGCTTACGCGGATTACGTACAGTTCAAGGGTGAAAGCGGTTGCAAGGAAGCAGGTAAATTCCGGCTTGAGGGCAAGGACTATGTGGTGCTTGACGGCGATGTGATGCACTTCCGTTTTGCGAATTAGGTTTTTTGGTTTTGACGCTGATTTACTTTTCGGGTTTTCGTTTTTCTAATAATTCTATTGAATCAGTGGTTTGGATACTTCCTTTCATATCTTGATTCAATATTAAACCATTTTGGTTTAAGGATTTATAGGAGGGGCGTCATGATGCAAAAATCTGAAACATCATTTGGGCTGATCCTCGCCTTATGGGCGGCAGGGCTTTGTGCTGCCGCGCAGTTTGCCAAGATCAGTTTGATTTTTCCGGAGTTGATGCAGCTTTATCCCGATGCGGGTTCTGCTGCGGGTTTTCTGGTTTCATTGCTCTCCTTCCTGGGTGTCGCCCTTGGGCTGATTACGGGCATTATCGTTGCCAGATTTGGGTATCGGTCACTTTTGCTCTTCGCGCTGATTTTCGGTGGTTTGATTTCTGCTTATCAAGCCACTCTGCCGTCCTTTCACCTGATGCTCGCCAGCCGGTTGCTGGAGGGGGCGTCCCATCTCATTATCGTTGTTGCAGCGCCAACACTAATTGCACAGGTGAGTTCCGATCAACACCGTGCGGCGGCCATGACACTTTGGGGTACGTTTTTCGGAGTTGCATTTGCGCTTGTTGCCTGGTTCGGCCTGCCGCTCGTGAAAGCATACGGTCCTGCCAGCCTGTTCATTGTTCATGCGACTGCGCTGATGCTGGTTGCGGGCCTTCTTTATGCAATGCTGCCACGCGAGAAACATGTGAGCTCCGATGCTTCTGCTCTCAGCTTCAGCGAAATCATCAGAAGGCATGTTGAGACCTATCGATCAGCGTTTATCGCTGCGCCCGCGATGGGTTGGTTGTTTTATACGCTGAGTTTTGTTTCGTTGCTCACCCTGCTGCCAAACTACGTTCCCGCCGATCAGCGCGCATTTGTTTCAGGTGCCATGCCGTTGGCTAGCATTGTCTCATCCATGACTGCTGGTGTATTCCTATTGCGGCACATGCAAGCGACATATGTGATTATTTTTGGCTTTATGGTTTCCATGCTGTGTGCTGCTTTCCTGTGGCTTGTTCCCGGATCGGTGTGGGGATGCATCGCCCTGTTTGGAGCGCTTGGATTGGTTCAAGGTGCAAGCTTCGCTGTCGTTCCGGAGCTTAACAAAAGTGATAAAGCCAGGGCCTACGCAAATGGTGCAATGGCACAGATGGGAAATCTTGGCAACCTGAGCGGCACACCGCTTCTGCTATTGATGGCGGCTGGCATGGCATTTCACGGACTGATTGTGTTTGCACTAATCTGTTATCTCTGCGGGATTACGGTGCACGTCGTCATGTTCACGCGGCGACGGCACTTGCCATGAACCAGATTGATGCTGTCATTACATGGGTTGATGGAAACGAACCCAGGCATCGACATAAACGCGAACGCTACATGGCGCGGGCTGAAACACCACTGCATGAAAATGGTATCAACCCCCATCGCTGGGCTTCCAACGATGAACTTGGCTACTGTCTCCGCTCCATTGCGAACAATGCGAAATGGATCCGCAACGTGTGGGTCGTAACCGACGCGCAATCCCCCGACTTGTCAGGTTTGCCCGCCGATTTCCACAAGAAAATAAAACTGGTTGATCATCAAGAGCTGTTCGAAGGTCACAGGGAGGTTCTGCCCACATTCAATTCGCTGGCGATTGAAAGTCTGCTGTGGCGTATTCCTGATCTGGCGGAGAAATTCATTTATTTCAATGATGATGTATTCTTGACCGCTGCGCTTTACCCGCAAGATTTCTTTCGCGGGGAGGCTCCTGTATTGCGCGGGAAATGGGTGAATTATAGTGATCTTCAGAACGACGTTACGCAACGCAGTGATCCGGCATTGTTCAACCACTATACCCAGATCAACGCCGCCGAGATGCTCGGCTTTCATGCTGACCATCTGTTTGCAACCGCGCATGTTGTCCATCCCCTGCGCCGCTCCGTCATGGCGCAACTCTTTAAAAACCACACGGCGGCATTTTTGCAAAACATCACATACCGTTTCCGTGACTTGAACCAATTCGTGCCGCAATCGCTGCATAATCACGCCTGTATATTGGATGACCAATTTGTGATTGAAACCGCAGAAGACCATTTGCATTTGCGCACTGGTGCCGTGCTTGACTATCCATTGGATGATGTGCGTGCCTACCTCCGCAAGGCGCTGGAGCCCCAGGTCAAATTCCTGTGCATCAATGACCTGCCGCAGCTGGAGAGTGCCATATCCGATACCCGAGACTGGATTGAGCGCGCGATTGCATCGTCAGTGACCGTCAAATGAAACCAGCGTGTGGACCTTTACATTCTTGGCTTTGAGTTTTTCTGCACCGCCCAGTTCGGGCAAGTCAATTACGAAGGCAGCGGCCACCACATCGCCACCTGACTTGCGGATGAGATCGATTGCGGCTCCGGCTGTGCCACCCGTTGCGATGAGATCGTCGATCAGGAGGATGCGGTCGCCTTGCTTGATTGCGTCTGCATGGATTTCGATGGTGTCCACGCCATACTCCAACGCGTATTCCTGGCCGATGGTGCGGGACGGCAATTTGCCTTTCTTGCGGATGGGAATGAAGCCACGACCAAGGTTTGCGGCAACGGCACCGCCGAGTATGAAGCCGCGCGCTTCGATGCCAGCCACATAATCGATATTGCCACGCAGGAAAGGCCAGACCAGTTCATCAATGGTGGCACGAAAACCGTGCAAATCCGCGAGCAGGGTGGTGATGTCGCGGAACATGATGCCGGGCTTGGGATAATCTGGAATGGTGCGGATATAACGTTTGATGTCGAAGCCATTTCTAAGATCCATTGTTTTGCTTTCAAGGCCATTTCACAAGAGGGGGCATGGAGGAGAGAATCGAATTCACATTGCCGCCAGTTTTCAGTCCAAACAAGGTACCGCGGTCATAGAGTAGATTGAACTCCACATAGCGTCCACGGCGGATGAGTTGTTCATCACGGTCTGCTTGCGTCCATGGTGTGTTCATGTTTCGGCGTACAATATCCGGGAAAACCTGCAGAAAACTTTTGCCGACCGCTTTTACGAATTCAAAATCTGTGGTGAAATTATCCGTGTTGAGATAGTCGAAAAAGATGCCACCAATGCCGCGTGGTTCCTTGCGGTGTGGGAGATAGAAATATTCATCACACCATTTTTTATATTTCTCATAATCGGCGACCGGGTGTTCATTGCACGTTGACTTGAAAGCCCCATGAAAGCTTTTGGAGTCCGGGTCTTCGTGATTGCGCCTGCGATCCAAAACCGGCGTTAAATCAGCACCGCCACCGAACCATGATTTTGAAGTGACGACATGGCGGGTGTTCATATGTACGGCTGGGATATTGGGGTTCCAAAAATGTGCGATGATGGAAATGCCTGATGCCCAAAACCTGGGATCTTCTTCGGCACCCGGCATTTGTTTTCTGAATTCGGGTGAAAATTCACCGTGAACAGTTGAGCAATGGACCCCCACTTTTTCGAACAGGCGACCGTGCATCATCGACATGACACCGCCGCCACCATCATTTTCACGGAACCAGGGTGTTTGCTGAAACTTGCCAGCTGGTAATGTGCCGGAGAGTTCGGTTTCAAGTTTTTCAAACTCGACAACGATCATGTCCCTGAGTGATTGGAACCAGGTTTCAGCAGAAGACATTGATGGCGTTGGGGTATTCATGGTTCATATCCAATAATGGGTATTTAGAATTTTCCCAATTGCCGCATTGCCTCACTGGTGACAATAGCACAGGCGAGACTTACGTTCAGCGATCTTTCATGCCCGATCATTGGAATGAGGATCCGCGCTTCAACGGAGGCATGTATTGTCTGGGGGACGCCAGATCCCTCCTGCCCCATCAGGATGATGTCAGTCGCTTTAAAGCTGAACTGTGTATAGGGTAGGGCTGACTTGGTTGACATCAAAACCAGCCGTCTATCCTTGTTGGCATTTCTGAAATCCGACCATGAAGAAGATCTCGCAACTGAGGCCCTATCAAGATAATCAAGGCCTGCGCGGCGAAAGGAAGAATCGGTCCATGCGAAGCCTGCGGGCTCGATAATTGTGACTTTTAAGCCAAAGCATGTGGCCATGCGGATAATAGTGGCTGCATTGGGCGCGATATCGGGTTGAAAAAGAGCGATTTCGATCATGGTTTCATTATCTTAGACAGTTTGGTTGTATATCGCAAAACTCTTCATGCTGCGACAACTCATGGCTAGACAACTTTACTGTCCGGTGCCAAAACCGCCTGATATATCGATCTGAAATGGATTTACCCATAGGAGCGATGGCGGCAACACAAGGGAACAAAAACGTGTCCACAGCGGTACATGAAGATGTAAATCGGCGGGATTTTCTTTTTATTGCGACGAGTGCTGTAGCTGCCGTAGGCGGTGCACTGGTGGCTTGGCCGTTCATCAACCAGATGAACCCTGATGCCTCAGTTCTGGCACTCGCGACGGCTGAACTGGATTTGGCGCCAATTGCCGAGGGACAGGAAATTACGATAAAGTGGCGCGGCAATCCGGTTATGGTTCGCCACCGCACGAAGAAGGAAATTGATCTGGCGAAGTCGATCAAGGTCGATGACCTGATTGATCCCATCGCGCGGAGCGCCAATGTCAAAGACAGTGATACCGCAACCGATGAAAACCGTGTTGTTGGGGGCAAGGAAGCCTATATCGTTGTGATGGGCGTGTGCACCCATTTGGGCTGCGTTCCAATTGGCAACTCGGGTGATTTCGGTGTTGTTGAAGGCAGCAACAAAATTGGTGGATGGTTCTGCCCTTGCCATGGCTCGCAATATGATACGGCAGGGCGGGTTCGCAAGGGGCCAGCCGGGCAAAACCTTGCAGTGCCGAAATATGAATATCTCACCGACACAAAAATCCGTATCGGTTAAGAAGGGACAAAAAGCATGAGTGGTGCATCAAACTATCAGCCCAAAAGCGCCTTTGGCAAATGGTTCAATGACCGGCTTCCCATCATGGAGCTTGTCAAAGGCAGCATGTTGGATTTTCCAACCCCCAAGAATTTGAATTATTGGTATGTGTTCGGCGGAATTCTTGCCGTCATGCTGGTTGCCCAGATTGTCACCGGCATTGTGCTTGCCATGCACTATACTGCACAGGTTGATATTGCTTTCAATTCTGTTGAAAGCATCATGCGCAATGTCAATTACGGCTGGTTGTTGCGTTACATGCACGCCAATGGGGCCTCGATGTTCTTCATTGCCGTTTACATCCATATATTCCGTGGCATGTATTATGGATCTTACAAAGCGCCGCGTGAGGTTTTGTGGATGATTGGTGTTCTCATATATCTAGTGATGATGGCGACAGCTTTCATGGGCTATGTTTTGCCTTGGGGACAAATGAGTTTCTGGGGTGCCAAGGTCATTACCAACCTGTTCTCGGCCATTCCTTTTGTCGGCGAGTCAATAACAACGTGGCTGTGGGGAGGTTACTCCGTTGACAACCCGACGCTGAACCGTTTCTTTTCGTTGCATTACCTGCTGCCATTTGTGTTGGCGGGACTTGTTGCCCTCCATATCTGGGCCTTGCATGTGCCTGGTAATACCAATCCAACAGGCGTGAATATCAAGAGTTCACAAGATACCGTTCCGTTCCATCCCTATTATACGATGAAGGATGCGTTTGCGATTGTGGTGTTCATGATGCTCTATTCAGCATTCACTTTCTTTGCGCCAAACTATCTTGGACACGCGATCAATTATTTACCCGCCAATCCGCTGGAAACGCCCGCGCATATTGTACCCGAATGGTATTACTTGCCGTTTTATGCAATCCTGCGCGCAATTCCGGACAAGCTAGGTGGCGTCATCGCCATGTTTGGTTCCATCCTTATCCTGTTTGCGCTGCCTTGGCTTGATACATCGCGGGTTCGCTCGGGCAATTATCGCCCAATCTTCAAGCAGTTTTTCTGGGTATTCGCGATTGTATGTGTGGCTCTAGGCTACCTTGGCTCCAAGCCGGCAGAAGGTGGCTATGTGTTCTGGTCGCGTGTTCTGACTGCTTACTACTTCATACATTTCACCGTTATTCTTCCGCTTCTTGGACTTCTTGAAAGTCCCAAACCCCTTCCATCGTCCATTTCTGATGCGGTGTTGGCGAAGAACAAACCGATGGTACCTGCTGAGTGAATTTGAGGAAAAGAATGAAAAAAATACTCAAAACCCTTGGTATAATTGCCTCAGGATCAATGCTTTTAATAGGTGGTGAGGCTGCGAGTGAGGGACAGAAAGACGCCAAGGGCATTTCCTATTCGTTTGAGGGGCCATTCGGAACATTTGACAAGGCGCAGCTTCAGCGTGGGTATAAGGTTTACAAGGAAGTTTGTTCGGCCTGTCATTCCATGAATCTTGTTTCGTTTCGCAACCTCAGTGAGCATGGCGGACCGGGCTTTACGCCAGAGCAAGTCAAGGCTTTGGCTGCTACCTTCACATTGAAGGACGGACCGAATGCTGATGGTGAAATGTTCGATCGGCCAGGTCTGCCGTCAGACCATTTCGTGCCACCGTATGCCAATGAGCAGGCGTCACGCAGCTCAAATGGCGGTGCATATCCACCTGATCTTTCATTGATCACTAAGTTTCGTCCTGGCTGGTTTGGAACATTCAATCAGTTGGCCAACGGCATAGGTGGGCCACAATATGTGTATTCGGTGTTGACCGGTTATGAAGAGCCGTCGGAAGAGATCAAGAAAGAAACACCTGAAGGCAAGTATTACAATCCTTACTTTGCCAATGGTCACTTTATTGGCATGACGCCACCCCTTACAACCGATGGCCAGGTTACTTTTGACGATGGTGCTTCCAACAAGGTTGACGATATGGCGCGGGATGTTTCGGCGTTTCTCGCATGGACGGCAGAACCTAAGATGGAAGAACGCAAGAGTATCGGCTTTATGGTTCTGATCTATCTTGCAGTGCTCGCAACCCTGCTTTATTTCGTGAAACAGAAGATCTGGCGTGACCAGCATTGATCTGACCAATTATTGAGTTAAATTTGGCCCGGCCCTGTGTCGGGCCATTTGTATTTTGGAGCCTCGATGACCAAATCAGTTCTTGGAATTATTGGCGGTTCTGGCGTTTATGACTTACCGCTTGAGAATGCGGAATGGAAAACCATGACAACCCCATGGGGTGCGCCCTCCGACCAGCTCCGCATAGGTGAGATTGACGGTTTGAAAATCGCTTTCCTGCCGCGACACGGGCGCGGGCATGTCTATTCACCGTCAACTATAAACTACCGCGCCAACATTGATGCACTCAAGCAAGTGGGTGTTACGGATGTGATTTCACTTTCAGCGGTGGGTTCCCTTAGGGAAGAACTACCACCTGGCACTTTTGTTCTCGTTGACCAGTTTATTGACCGCACGTTTGCGCGGGAGAAATCGTTCTTCGGAACGGGTTGTGTTGCACATGTGCCATTCTCACATCCGATTTCACCGCTTTTGAGTGATGCTGTTGCAGCCGCACTCAAAAGCGAAAGGTTATCCATGAGCGTAGGTGGCACCTACGTTGTCATGGAAGGCCCGCAATTTTCGACGCTTGCCGAGTCGCTTCTGTACAAGTCCTGGGGGGCGAGCGTTATTGGCATGACGAACATGCCGGAAGCCAAACTCGCACGTGAGGCTGAGATTTGTTATTGCACCGTTGCAATGGTGACTGATTTTGACAGCTGGCATCCCGAGCATGGAGAGGTTGATGTTGCCAAGGTTGTTGGCGTCATGAAGGCAAACTCCAGCAATGCAAAGAAGCTGGTTTTGCGAATTGCAAAGGACTTCCCGCGTGTACATCCCGCGTGTACGGCAGGATCTGACTGCGCCTTGGACAATGCAATCATGACAGCCGAAAGCTCACGGGACCCTCATGTCCTGAAAAAGCTCAGCACGATTGCTGCCCGGGTTCTGGGTGATAAAAAACCGCTGTCTTAATTATTCCCGGCAACTGCCAAGGCATTGGTGGTTTTTTTACTGCGCGCGAGAACCAGTTTCACAAAAGGGTGACGCATCAGCCGCTTTTGTTCCGAGGCATCAAATGCATCCTGTTTCTTTGAGCATTCCCGTGCCATTTGATTGCGAAGACTGATTATTTTGGCAGCCAGTTCTTTGCAGGAGCTTGCTTTTACCGCGCGTACCCTGGCCTCCAGTGAAGCTCCATATTCCAGCCAAATCCTTCTGTGGGTTTCTTCGTGTATTTTCAGAAAGCTTGAAAAATTCCGCCATTGGGCTTTTGTACTGCCGGTTAGCGCGTTTTCATTTCTCAGTTTGGGCAAGTTGATGTCAAAGGCGAAGTTAAGCCTGAAATCTTTCAACTGACATGTAGCACCTTGTATGATCTGGACGTATGGAGTGGAAATGGCCAGTGTCTTGGCATATGCCTTGACGCCGCCGACGCGCGGACCGCGACTGATCATTGTTGAGTAGATGGAAACAGGCGTGTCCCCAGAAATTGAATAGTAGGAATATTTAGTGCTCTGGTGTGGTTGGGTTAACGCCGGACCCGCCAAAAACCCGGTCGAGACCAGAATAACAATTGCCGCTGCAAGTTTTTTCAAATCATCCCCCATTTACTATTTTTTTCTTTGGAGCATGTTTGATGATTTGGAAAAATGCAAGTTAAATCAGGTTGCTATTATGCCTCTTGCCGCAAATTGTTGGCCGTCGCATATTCCCGTTGGGGCAAGTCAGTTGATAACCGGCAGCGAAAGACAATTTTCATGCGGAAAAATGGCACCGTAAAATTTTTCAATCAGGCCAAAGGCTATGGCTTTGTATCTCCGGAGGGGGGAGGCAAGGATGTATTTGTCCATATTACTGCCGTGCAAAAATCAGGGATACCTGAATTGAGTGAAGGTACAAAAATCAGTTTTGACATTCTTGACGACAGCAAGGGGCGCGGGCCGCAGGCGGTCGAATTGCAACTCCTTTGAAATTTTACCAAATTGTGGTAAATTATAAATAATGGGATAGTCCGCTACATTTTAGCGTTCATGACGCTGTTTTTTGCAGGCAACGCCTTTGCAGGTGATGCGGCACATAAGGATTGCATGTGCAGGGCAAACAACAAGACCTATTCGCAAGGAGTTGTTTTATGCCTGAATGGCAAGCTTGCACGGTGCGAGATGGCACTCAATAACCCTTCCTGGAAAACCATTTCTGGAACCTGTCCGCAGGCCGCATCCCGTTATCCGTTTTCACCAATTGTACTTTCAGTGACAGCAACGGATATGGTAGTCCTGCACTAAAATGGATTCCCAATGAAGCGCGCCCTTATTTTTCAACACATGGATCATGACCATCCAGGCCGGTTCCTTGATTTTTTTGCCGAGGACGGGATTGTTCCCGAGATGGTCCGGTTATGGGAGGGGCAGGATATTCCCAACTTCTCGAAGTATGATTTTCTATTTGTTTTAGGTGGTGCGCAAGATACCTGGCAGGAATCGCAACATGCGTGGATGGTTGCCGAGAAGATCGCGATCCGTGAATGGGTTTGGGACCGTGCAAAGCCTTATTTTGGCGTTTGCCTTGGGCACCAGCTTTTGTGCGATGCATTGGGTGGCGAAGTGGCGTTGGCTGATGTTGCAGAAGTCGGGGTCTATGATGTTTCGCTCACGCAGGACGGAAAAGAGCATGAATTGTTTTCAGGCATTCAAGACACCAACAAGGTTATGCAGTGGCACTGGGCAGAGGTAAAACGTGCGCCGCAGGAGGCCAAAGTGCTGGCAAGTTCCAGCCGATCCTCCATTCAATCCGTTGCCATTGCCAGCCATGCGATCGGCACGCAGTTTCATTGTGAGTTTACGCCGCAAACCATGGCAACATGGTCTTCGGTTCCCAGTTATGTGGCATCCCTTGAAAAGCAAAATGGGGAGGATGGCTATCGTCGCCTGGTTGAAGAGGCGACGCCACTCATGCCTGAAATGGCCCGCATGACGCGGCGCATCTATGATAATCTGATGCTGGCAACCGGCCTCAGAAAGTAAGCCAAAATACTTCACCGTTGCTCTCTTCCGTATCAAGCCAGAAGAAATCCAGGTCCGGATATTCCTGCTCAATAATCGCGCGGCCTGTACCGATTTCGCAGAGCAGGCCACCACCTTTGTTCAGGTGATTTGGGGCTTCGGCAAGGATGCGGCGGGTGATGTCCAGCCCATCCTTGCCACTGACATGGGCCATGACAGGTTCATGGGCATATTCCTTAGGGAACGCTGCAACTTCAGCTTCGGCGACATATGGTGGATTGGTAATAATGAGATCAAATTTTTTCTTTGCAACTGGTGTGAACAGGTCCCCGGCGTGCAGGGTTATGCGGTCACCCACGTCATGATCCCGAACGTTGATTTTGGCAACTTCCAGCGCATCTTTTGACAAATCTATGGCATCAATTTTGGCGCCTGGAAAAATGCTTGCGGCTAAAACAGCGAGACAACCTGAACCCGTGCAGAGATCAAGAATCGACTTCACTTCATTGGGATCTTCAATCAGGTTATGGCCTTCACCGCCAAACAGGCCGCTGAACAGCAACTCGCCAATATATGAACGTGGTACAATTACGCGCTCATCAACATAGAAGGGTACGCCGTGAATATATGCGCGCCGGGTGAGATATGCGGCAGGTTTTCGCGTTGAAACGCGGGCTTCTATTATGTTTTGGAGGCTGATGCGCTCGGCGGGAAGAAGTGTTGCTTCCAGCCATGGATTGAGATCGTCCACCGGCAAATGTAGCGTTTCAAGAATGAGAAAAGCCGCTTCATCCAATTCATTCAATGTCCCGTGGCCGAGTTCAATTTTTGCTGCGCAAAAACCGCTCACGGCAAAACGCAAAAAATCGCGTACGGTTTTCAAGTGTTCGGCAGGTTCATGTGTTGGCATTATCCACTCCGCGAATGAGGCGTCCTCCGCTGATAGCGAGACCCAGCAGAAGTATTACATAAATTACGGACAAGGAAACCGGCATGGCGTTTACGCCGAATTTATCAATCGCGAAGCCCACTACGGGAGGACCGATGAGGCCACCAACCCCCCACATGGCAGAGAATGCAGCCGATCCCGCAATGAGATCCGCGCCCTTGAACGTGTCGCCCATTGTCGCCAGGGCAACTACATAAACAGCAAAGGCAGAGGTGGCAAGGATGACTACCGTTGGCCACACCAACCATGAATTGACCACGAATATGAGTGCTATGCTCATAACCACCGTGATGACGGCCGTACAGGCAACAACACCAACACGCGACCATCTGTCGGACAGTGTTCCAATGAGGAATTGAAACAGGGTATTGCCAACAATGCCTGCGCCTAAAAGCCAGCTGGCAGTCTGCAGTGTCAGGCCTGAGCGCATTCCGAAAATTGAAAAGAAGGAAATGAACACGCTGTCAAAAAGGGTTGCCGTGCCAACAGCGAAAAGTAGAAGGGGTGCCCGTTTGATCACGCGGAAAAAATTACCACCTTCCTCATCGTGAAAAATATCATCGCTGACATCAACAAAAGCGAGAGGCAATGTGCCAAGACCTAAACACAAAACTCCGATGACCCAAGGCAACCAACCGTCCGTTCCCGTGAATGGCAGCATGAATGGCCCAAAGGAAAACGAGACGGCCATCACGCTTGTATAAATACCCATGATGCGGCCACGATTGCCTGCTCCTGCAAAGGTCAGTATCCACGCTTCGCTGATTGTAAAAAGCGCGCCCGTGGCAATGCCAAACAGGAATCGCAATGGAAACCAAATGTAAAGCGAAGGGGTTAACTTGAAAATCAGGAGGGCCGCCATGATAAAACCAACTGCATAGTAGGCCATGCGCTTGGGTCCGATTTTGCCAATAAAGCGTGGCAGTATTGGGCCTGCCAGAAGAATACCGATAGGACCCATGGCGGTGTTAAGGCCGATGACCCACGCCGGGAAATGCTGTTTTTCCATAAGCAGCGGCAGGAGCTGGAAGGTGAAGCCGAGGGCAATATCGCAACTGGCAATCGTTGCGATCGCAGCGATGAGGTTGCTGTATCTGTTTGTTCCCGGCACGGCTTATTGTCCTTTTGATCCGCTGTAGCGGTTGCCTGTTTATCAGGCAAGGAAGCTTTGCGTCTTGCGCGTTGATGACAGCTTAGCTATGCAGCCAACATCATGGCGAAGCTCAAACTTCTTGTTATTCCTGTCACACCCTTTCAGCAAAATTGCTCGCTTGTTTTCAATGAAGCGACAAAAGTGGGTGCCGTCGTTGATCCCGGTGGTGATGTTGCTGAAATTCTCAAAGCCATCGCGCAAGCCGGCGTAAGGATTGAGAAGATTTTGCTGACCCATGGTCATATAGACCACGCAGGCGGCGCTGCAGAACTTCGCGATGCATTGGGTGTGCAGATTGAAGGCCCCCACAAGGATGATTTGTTTTTGCTGAATGACTTGCCGAAAAGCGGCGAGAAATTCGGCATGGCAAAAGTGCGTACTGTCGTGCCTGACCGCTGGCTCGATGATGGCGATGAAGTGATTGTTTCCGAGTTGAAGTTTACAATTCTGCATGCGCCCGGACATTCACCGGGTTCCGTGGTTTTCTTTAATGACGATAATCGTTTTGCCTTGATGGGGGATGTCCTGTTTCAAGGCTCTGTGGGACGCACGGATTTTCCCTATGGCAGCGAAAAAACGCTTCTCAATTCCATCCGTGACAAGGTGCTGCCGCTCGGCGATGACGTAGTATTTTTACCGGGCCATGGCAGCTCCAGCCAGATCGGCGTTGAGCGCAAAACCAACCCGTTTATCCGAGGGCTTTAGACTTTCATTTCAACAAGGCGGGACTTTGCAGCAAAGAAGGCGTCACCCGTGGCTTTGAATTCGCCACACTCCTGAATGGCTTTTGCACCGAATATTTCACAGAATTGATCATTGCTGGTTTCCCACTTGCCTACACCATCGCCCTTGGTATCATCCTGGAATGAAAACGTGCCATCGGCATTGTAGGTGACGAATCCATTGCCATCGGCGCGGGTATATTGGAAGGTTTTCCCAACGACTGCTGTTTGGATTTCGGCGGCTGTGTATTCGCGAATGGGCTCGGCTTGTGGTTTTGACGAACTCGCTGCGGGGCCATCGGTAAAACGGACACCCTTCGGGCCGGTTGCGCAGCCACCCAAACCCATAACGATGAAAATGCCCAATAATTTGCCGTATCGATTCAAAATCACACCAGTCACTTATGTCCTTTGCATGTGCCACAGCTTTGTGGCGGCTTCAAGAGTTAAGCGCCTTGCGAGGACAATACGATAACTTTTGAGCCAATGGGAACACGTAAAAACAGGTCGGCAATATCCTGATTCAGCAAGCGAATACAACCCGACGACAGGGCTTTGCCGATGGAACTCGGATCATTGGTGCCATGGATGCGGTAGAGCGTATCAACGCCATTTGCATAAAGATACATGGCGCGGGCACCCAACGGATTTTCGGGACCGCCTGGCATGCCATTGGCCCATTTTTTGGCTTTTTCATCACGCACGACCATTTCTTCCGGCGGCAACCAGCGTGGCCAACGGCGCTTCATGCCAATTTGGGCGCCACCTGCCCAAGCAAAACCGGCACGCCCCACCCCTACACCATAGCGCATGGCTTGATTGTTCTGCAGGACATAGAAAAGATGGCGGTTATCCGGATCGATGACAATGGTTCCTGGAGCTTCGCTGCCGGGGTAGTCGACGAGTTGCCGGTGGAAAGACATTGGGATTTCGTTCAGATCAACCTGCATGATTTCAAAATCTGTGGGTGATTCCGGTGGCGGCAACAGACTGATATCACGTGTGAATTCGTCACCGCCATAAAACGGGTTTGACTGCGCAAGAGAAGGCGTCGCCAAAACGAATAATGGCAGTGCGGCGAGTAGTTTACGGCGCGACAGGAAAGCAGACATGCGCTTCCTCCTTTTATAAGAAACGGCTGATCCTTATGAAAGTTCCACGCGGCGCAAACGTGAATAAGCTGTGGCTAATCTGTGTTTGAGCTTCACGCTGGTGTGAAGTTGGCTTGTCCCACCTGGTAGCTTCCGCCCGAACCGGAAACCGTTTGGCAACTCATTGGAGCGCCCTTTGGCAGGAATGGCGCTGGCGCATAGCTTTCACAGAGCTGGCCATCCTTGGCGATCCACTTACCCGTTGTGGTGCCTTTTCCGGTGACTTCGACAAGCGAGGTTCCATCGGCGGCGTAAAGGGTTTGGCCACTGTTTTTAGGGCTGGTCCAATTCCAGCTCTTGCCCGAAAAAGCGTTCTTGATCTGGGCTTGGCTCAAACCTGCAGGCTGTTCCGGAGCCATGGGCTCTGAACTTGGACCGGAATTCATGGCGCAGGCGCCGAGACTGAAGGCTAGTGCTGTCACGGCGGCGCCGCGTCGTAAATCGATCATGGGTTACTCCCCCGAATTGTCCCAGTCTCTGGGCTTAGCATATGGCAAGATTGAGGTGAAGCCGTCTTATTGCGCACTGGCGACAACGGGTTTCGGCAGGTCGGCTGACGCCATTGGCAATCCGGTTACCGGGTTAATGGTCATGATTACTGGGGCTTGGGTTGATGATCCGAAGACTGGGGAAGCATCATCCGAAAAGGCCGACGTTGCCAGAGCCATAAAAACTATAGATATGAGCGCGCGCGTAACCATTGGAAAATCCCCGGCTATAGAGGCTTATTTGCGCAAGGAATGGTTAGGGAAGGGTTAAACGCAAACGCGGCATTCAAAAGCCCGCTCCGGGTTTTCGCCGGAACGGGCTTTCGCTGGTCACGCGGGGGAGGGGCGTGACTGGGATTATTCGTCGTCTGTATTTGTATCTGGCTCTGGCGGAGTAGGGGCGGGGGCCGGTGGAGTGGCGACAGCGGGGGAAATCAATGATTTTTCCCTGCCGGACGTCTCGCTGCCAGGGCAGGTGACCGGTGAAGCCTTTATCCAGTTTCCCTTTGCCGGTGTGCAGTCGTCCTTGATTTTGGCATTGGCGGATGTTGCGAGAAGCAGAACAAAAGCTGCCGTGAGAATTGTTTTCATTTTCATAACTCCGTTTGGACGGGGCGCTGCAAACCCCGCGCATTGCGTTTCCACTTCGCAGCAAGCGATAACTGTGATGCTCCCGCGACAGGTGAAGGATTTGCAGACTTCACCGCACGGACCACCGGATTTTTACGTTCAAGATTTGAGGACTTTCGTGTGGTCGTGAGACAAACCTAGCGGTGCGGGCTGCTATCGGATGTGGGGTAGTTCACAGTATGGAAAAAAATATGGGAACACCGCCGCAGCGATCGGTAGCAACGTCCCGGTTTCCTGCGGGCGGAATTACTTGAGTTCGGCCATGGACGTGATGATGTGGGTGGCGAGGCCGTAGTCGATGGCTTCGGTGCCGGACAGCCAGAAGTCACGGTCGGTATCCTTTTCGATTTTCTTGATCGACTGGCCAGTGGCGTCCGAGAACAGCTTGTTGAGGCGGTCCTTCATCAAGAGCATTTCCTTGGCTTGGATGCCGATGTCGGTGACCTTGCCGCCGACGCCGCCGCTGGGTGCGTGGAGCAGGAAGCGCGTGTTCGGAAGAATGTAACGGTCCTTCTTGTCAGCGGCGATGTAGATCAGCGCGCCGGCACTGGCGACCCAGCCGGAGCCCAATACACGGACGCGGGGCTTGATGAACTTGATCATGTCGTGGATCATGTCGCCGGATTCCACATGGCCGCCGGGCGATGAGATGATCACGGTGATGGGATCATTGCTCGCTTGGGCCAAGGCAAAAAGATTGACGCAGACTTTTTCCGCCAGCGTATGGTTGATCTCGCCAGTGATCATGACGATGCGCGAGGCGAAATAATGCTTGTCCACCAGCGGTGATGGTTTCGTGTCCTTGGGGGCTTCGTCGTCTTCGCTCATGCGGCGGGGTGGGGTGGTGTTTGAAAATGTCATGGCCGGTTTCCAGTTCTGCGGGCGTTAAGATTCGTGATCCAAATATAGGCGCACCGCGTGCCAGATGCGACGTTAAAAAACAGTGGCATTGGGCGTGCGGCTGGGTCTTAGTCACTCGTGGATAAAGGAAGGATTCGAGATGGTAGCACTTCGCGAACAGGGCTCCAGATTTTGGTATGCGGTGGCCGCCGTTGTTTTGATGCTGGCGGGCTTTGGCGTATTGGCCGACGAGGTGGTCGAGGGCAGCACGCTGGCCTTTGACCGCGCCGTGTTGATGGCACTGCGGGTGTCGGGAAACCCTGCCGACCCCATTGGCCCATCGTGGCTGGAGGAGGGCGCGCGGGACGTGACCGCATTGGGCAGTGTTGCCGTGCTGACCATTCTCGTGGTGGTGATCGCAGGTCATCTCATGCTCGTGGGCCGGGCGCGCACGGGCTGGTTTCTGGTGGGCGCTTCGGTAGGTGGCACGATCATCAGCACGGTTCTCAAGAACATCTTTGACCGTCCGCGTCCGGATTTGACCGGCATCGTCCGTATCTACACCGCAAGCTTTCCCAGCGGCCATGCCACGGCATCGGCTGTTGTCTATCTCACCATCGGAGCGCTGCTGGCAGCGACAGTTGCGCGGTGGAGCCACAAGGCATTTTATCTCGGCGTTGCGATTTTCCTCACGTTGATCGTGGGGCTGAGCCGCATGTATCTGGGTGTGCATTATCCGAGTGATGTGCTGGCGGGCTGGCTGATCGGCGCGGGCTGGGCGATGGCCTGCGTGCTGGTGGCGAAGGTGCGGCGCTAGGGACATGGGGTCGCCTCTTGTGAAAACGGTTGTTCCGTTTTCGGGGCAGGCGAGAATACGAAGGGATGCGTGGATGCAATCTTTCGCGAGATATGCCGGTCGTGTGGTCCGGCGGTTTGGCGCAAGATGCACCCACGCTTTTGCAGCGATTTTTACTCCAGCTTCGCTCTTACATTGCCCCAGATCGCACGGTGTCTGA
>JANOVC010000066.1:0-7154 GCA_031417195.1 Rhodobiaceae bacterium | reverse complement strand
CAGCGCCCAATGAATAAGTTACCCCCAGTCGCTTTGCTTCGCTGTTGAGATAGGCACCGATTGTAACATCGGCTTCCACATTCATCATCACGAGGTGCTTGCCATTTTCCATCGCCCGAAGGCCGATTTGCGCACCAACTTCAGGAACGCCTGTGGCATCGATGACCACATCAATCATACCACTGTTGATCAATAGATCGACATTGTCGGTAACCGCAATCTTGCCATGTTCCATGGCAGCGTTAAGCGCATCAACTGTCTTTGCTTCGCGCCAATGACCCTCTTCGCGATGTGCAATGTCAACAGCCTTGCCGGCAGCGGGGATGCGCAATTCTGAAATAGCGCCAATTTCCAGGCCGGGCATATGCGCCACCTGCGTTACGATATCTGTCCCCATTTCACCTGAGCCAACCAAGCCAATACGGATCGGTTTGCCGGTATCAGCGCGAGTTTGAAGGTCGCGCGCAAGGCCGGTAAGTGAAATATTGGTGGGCATAAATTTGAACTCCGAGTTCTTAGGTGTTTTGATTAATCGTTCAACACAGCGACTTTGATGGCCGAGCCCTGCTCGGCTGTATCCAATGCAAGTTTGATGTCGGACAGGTTGAAGCGGTGCGTCAGCAGTGACTTCATTTCAAGTTGACCGCTGGCGATCATGCTTAATGCCCTTTCGAACAACACCCGCGTCAGGCCGAAGGAACCGGTGACGACAAGTTCGTTGTAGTGAATGGCATTGACATCAAGCTCGGCTTGATCGCCTTTCGAGAAGCCCGCAAACAGGCTGACACGGCCCCGGTGGCAGACGAGGCGTATGGCGTCATTTGCCAATGACGGAACACCAATGGCGACAATCGCAACATCGACTCCAAGGTTGCCAGTGGAAGCTTTGACGTGCGCGAAAATATCTTCAATACCTGGATCAATTGCAAAGTCTGCGCCGGCCTTGAGGGCCGCTTCCCGGCGAAGTGGATTTGGCTCGCTGACGATGATCATACGAGCACCCGACAGGCGGGCCAACATGATGTGGAGAATGCCGATTGGCCCAGCCCCCAGAATGGCGACGGTGTCTCCCATCTTGACGCCGACGCGCTCCTGCCCGTTCATGACGCAAGCCAGTGGTTCGGCAAGGGCCGCTTCTTCAAAGCTCAGGCCTTTTGGGACTGCAAAAACATTGCCTGACTTCACACCTGATGCTGGAATGCGCACATATTCGGCGAAGGCACCATCAATTTCATACCCCATGGCTGTCATATTGCGGCAAAGGTTCTCTGCGCCACGGATGCAGTACTCGCAATGACCGCATGCGAATTGCGGGCACACAGTTACGGCCTGCCCCGCCGAAAATTGCGTGTTGTCACCAGAGTTAACGACAACGCCTGCAAATTCATGCCCTAAGACAGAAGGATAACGGATGCCAGTCGTCTTTTTTCCGCGCAATATGCGAATGTCAGTGCCGCAAACCGTTGCTGCTTTCACCTTTAGCAGCATGTCTCCCACTTCAAGTTTGGGATCAACGATCGTTGTGTAGAGGACGTCGTTGACGCTTTGCAAAACTCCGGCCTCCATAGCGCAACTCCCATTCTTATCGAAAAACTATTCTTTCAGTGATTTGAACATTTAATTATTTAAAAGTCAATATGTTCGTTTCAAATATTAATGGTGTGATACTAGAAATCGTATTTTTAGTTAGTTTAAGTGTTTAAACTGGCTATAAAGACGTTCATATATTAGTTTAAGTTAAAAAGGTCTGTCTATTTTTACGAACATTTACTAATTGTTATATGTTTTTGTCTGGACTTATTGTGATCTTTTGTTATCATTTGGAAAACGCTTCAGCTTGGGAGGTCGGCGACATGGCAGTACCGCAGTTCGATTATGTTTCAATGGGCTTCTATACATTCGATTGCTTGGGTTGGCCGTTTACAGCGGTTCCACCGGGTGGCGGCTGCAATATGATTGATGAAATCACACTCGCCGTGTCAGGTGCTGCTGGTGTTGCAGCAATCGCGGCAGCCAAGATGGGTTTAAAGACCCGTGCTGTCGGTGGTCTTGGCAACGATCTAATGGGTGACTGGGTGATGCAGCGTCTTAAGGATTTCAAAGTTGACATCAAGATGATGCAATGTGAGCCCGGTTGGAAAACGTCATCGTCAATCGTGACAACTCGCCAAGACGGTTCACGCCCTGCCTTGCATATGAAGGGTGCCACCGGA
Organism: Rhodobiaceae bacterium; assembly: GCA_031417195.1. Classification (GTDB taxonomy): domain Bacteria; phylum Pseudomonadota; class Alphaproteobacteria; order Rhizobiales; family Aestuariivirgaceae; genus Aestuariivirga. The sequence continues at coordinate 4,941 of JANOVC010000066.1, read as the reverse complement.
ACGTTTACTGTAGCACCAAAAGATTTCGACAGGGCCACAGACGCGAAAGTATTTCACCTTGGCGGTGTTGGCTTGATGGACGCGATGGATGGCGATTCCAATGCCACATTGATGAAGCATGCCAAGGCTCGGGGTTGCATCACAACGGTCGATATTTTCGCAGGATCAGCCGAAGACTTGCCTGATGTCGCCGCAGTCCTTCCCTATACAGATTATTTCATGCCCTCTATTGAAGAAGCGCGTGCACTTTCGGGGATTGAAGACCTGGTGAGTTGCACAAAGTTTTTCCACGACAAGGGTGTTGCGGCGTGTGTTTTCACCTTGGGAGGTGATGGTGCCTATTACAGCCATAAGGATGGCACGCGGTTCCACATTCCCGCTTATGACATCATAGTGAAGTGCACATGTGGATGTGGCGATGCGTTCGACGCGGGTTTTGCTGTAGCCCTTGTTAAAGGCTTCAACCCAGAAAAAGCCGTGCGCTTTGCGCAAGCCACTTCCGCACTGAATGCCACTGGCCTTGGTTCACAAGCTGGGGTGGAATCGTTCGAGCATACACTGGACTTCATGAAAAATACGCTAACGCGACGATAGATTTCAGGGGTATCTCGCGCGCGTTCTTTCGTGCTGGCATTTCGAATGAAACTGCTGGTAAGAATGGGACCGATGAACCGCAATGCGAAGGGTTTTTTCGCTTCGGAAGTAGTAACGCATTTTGGTAGGCAAATGAAAGAAATCAAACTCGGTGACGATCTCAATATTCAAGTGTCTTGGCTCTATTATATGGAGGGCAAGACTCAAGAAGAAATTTCGAAGGCGCTCGGACTGAGTCGTTCGAAAGTTTTGCGCATCCTTGCTAACTCCCGTCAAAACGGCACAGTACAAATTAGTATTGCGACACACTTAAGCCGCTGCGTAGAGCTGGAGCGCAGTCTTGAGAATGCTATAGGACTAGAGCGTGCAGTCGTCATTCCGAACTCCCAGAATCCCGAAACCGAATATAATGACATTGGCTTAGCACTGGGCGGTTATATTAATGGAATTCTAGATGACAACATGAGTATTGGCCTAGGCTGGGGGCGCACCCTGATCTCGAGCCTCACTGAAATTGAATATCGGGAACAGAAGGACTTGAAGGTCATTTCTATGATGGGCGGGCTCACGCGCGTGAACAGGCACAACCTGTCAGAATTTGCTTGGCGATTTGCAGACCGGCTGTCGGCACAGGGTTATTTGATGGCAGTACCCGTGCTGGCTCCCGATGTTGGTACTCGCAACGCACTGTTTGCGCATGCTGGCATAAACGAGATTGTAGAGGAATCCAAATCACTAGATCTTGCAATTGTCACGGCAGGTGATCTTTCGCCTTACTCTACAATTTCACAATTTTCTGTTTTGGAGCCCGAAGATGTTGCCAGCCTTCAAGCTGCAGGTGCAGTAGGCCATGTGCTTTTCCGTTTTATAGATGTGGATGGCACTGTCATTGATCACCCGATCAATAGTCGCGTCATGGCCATTGATCCACGTGATCTTGGGGCGACCCGAAAAATCGTGCTCGCCTCCGGTGGATGGCGGAAATTTGACGTTGTTCGCGCTGCCATGAAATTGCTCAAGCCGCATGTTCTGGTGACCGATGAAAGTGTTGCCGAACGGCTTGTCGCAGAAGCAATAAAATAGTTCAAAATTCAGTGCTGTGAATGCAATAGGTGCTCTGCCACTTTTTCATTCACGATCAGCACTTTTGGACGCAGCAACATGATGGCAGCATGGACAATCTTGACCTTATGTAAACCGCCAGAAACAAGGACCATATTTTGGGAAGCTTTGAGCTGCTCAGGATTGATTGAAATTACACGGTCATTCACTGGATGATTGATTACTTTGCCGTCTTTATCGACAAAGTGGCAAAGTACATCGCCAACCGCACCAGCGGAATGTAACGAGGACATCTCGTCCTTGGTCAAAAGGCCATACTCGACGAAAGCGGAAGGTGGTGCGAGGGCACCAACGGAAACAATTGCCATGTCGAGTGAGCGAGCCTGCATAAAAATTTCCTTGATGCCAGCATGAGCCACGAGTGCGGCCTTCGTTTGAGGGTCTGGGGCAAATACCGGCGCTGTCAACAGATAGCATTCCGCATTAAGTTTATCTGCAACACGCCATGCGAATTCAGAAGGGTTAACACTGCTCACGCGCGTCAGGCCGCCGAGCATCGACAAGACGCGAATGCCTTCTACTTTTGGAGACACGATAAATGGCAATGCACTTGTCAACGTTTTGCCCCAGCCCAAACCGATGGTCATGTGGCTGGAAATGTTTCGCGAGATATAATCACCAAGCGCCACACCCAAAATAGTGTGGGTCTGGATTTGGTCTTGCGGTTCAGGAATGACAATGGCGCGGGAAAAACCCCATCGCTCTTCTAGTGCGCGTTCCAGTTCGATACATTTACTGAGATTAGTCGTGACACGAATTTGGACGGTGCCATCTTGCCTTGAAGCTGCAAGGATGCGCAGCACTTTTGATTTATTCCACCCGGTTTGGTTGACGATCTCATCCTGTGTCATCCCCTCAACATAGTAAAGCCAAGCAATGCGGGTTTTCGCGTGATCTGATGGTTCTTGGAAAGTCATATTTCGTCTTGTTATCCTTTGCTCAATGCAAACGGCAGGAAGAATCACCCGTTAGAAATAGCTTGCCAGTCGGCGACGCGAATTTGGAAATTAAATTCCAGTTTTAAGTAATATTGTAGATACGGCGCGCATCATCATGTGTGGCCAGCGGACGACCGACTTCACGCGCAATCTGCTGAACTTCTTGCAAGAGTTCAAGGTTCGTTGGATTGCGATTGGGGGAGTAATGCAGCTCAAGCCCCGTCTTAACATGACCGCCAAGTTCAATAGTTCGGCGAACGAGTGGACGGTAATCATAATCACCCTCGCCCCAGATCGAAATAAACCACGGCAACTTGTGTTTTGCCTGGGCAATCATGTCGAGATAATAATAAAGGCTCTCAAGTGATGGCTCCATACCGCAGGTACCAATTTGCTTTGTTGAGGTCAGGCCATATTTTCCGACGAAATAGAAATCCCAGTTAGAGCCTTTGGTGAACATGCCACGATCAACATAGTGGCGTGCCACGCGCAGGAAGCCGGGTTCATAAACGCCCCAGATCATCGCGATATCGCGCTGGCGGCAGAATTTCACTTGAGCCGCGACCTGAGTGAGGTCCCATCCATAGGCACGCCCTAAGGAATAGCCTTCTGCGTCTTCATCAATGACAAACTGGTCGATACCGGTGTCAACCACTGCAACTTGAACATTGGCATGCTTGTTCAGAAAATGGACATGCTCCAATCCGCAATCGCCAGGGGCGACGAGGTTGTTATTGCAGGTTGTTGGGTACCAGATCATGCTTGGCCGCGCCTTCAAAATGCGATCCCAAACTTTCATGTAGTCGTCAAAGGCCGCCTTACCGAGAAGATCAAAGTCCGAATTGTGGTCGTGAATCGCCGTAGCGCCCGCATCCCAGCAACGAATTGCGTCTTCAACGAGCTCATCATCCGTGATGGGCGTGTTCGGATTCATTTGCTTGGTGCGAACGCCGTTTTGATGAGATTCAATCATCAATGGTTCATCCCACTGCGTCTTCATGTTGGCGAATTTGTCCAGTGCCGTTGCCATTATTTTTATCCCTTTGATCGATTTTGAAACATCACCACTGCAATGAACATTTGTCAATTATAAAATTATAAATTCCATCTACGACGTAGCAAAATGAATTATTGCAGTCAGAAATCTGAATTAAAATCGATAAATATCAAGTGCAACACTGAAAATAAAATTAATTAAATTGACATTTGCTCATAAATATTGAACATTCTATTTTACAAAAAGATAAAAGTTCAATTATGGCGAACTTTGGAGGATTCATGGCCGAGATATTTGATCACACTGGTCATCCTGTGAAGCACGGGCGCGCTCGAGTGAATGGCATCCGGATGCATTTTGTCACCGCTGGCCAAGGTGAACCACTGCTTCTCTTGCATGGAACGCCAAAGACTAACTTCTATTGGGCAAAGCTGTTTCCGCTGCTGACAGAACACTTCACAGTCGTGGCACCTGACCTTCGAGGCTTTGGTTATACAGACAAGCCTCCTGCGGAAGAAGGTTATGATTCTTTGACCAATGCGAAAGATGTCGCGGAACTGATGACCTTCCTCGGCCATGAAACATTCCATCTTCATGGAGAGGATCGCGGTGCCGAATTTGCCTATGCCCTTGCTGCAACGGAACGCGAGCGCGTCAAGACACTTTCATTTTGCGAAATGCTGCTGTCTGGTGAAGGCCTTGAAGAATGGTCACAGTTTACGCCAGACAATATTTCGGCCCAATTCCGTCAACAAGGCGTTTGGGTGTGGCACATTCCATTTTTCTGGATTCCTCATTTGCCGGAAATGCTCATTACCGGAAAAGAACGTGAGTTCTGGGAATTCTGGATCAAGGCCGAGACATGGAATCCAAACGCGATTTCAGATGAAGCTATTTCCGAGTGGATTGCGCGCCTGGCTGCACCTGGTGGGTTGCGTGGCTGCCTCGAAACATATCGCGCGGGTTTGAAAAATGCCCGTATCAACAAAGAACTTAAGAAGACCAAACTAACCTTGCCGATCATGACTGTGGGTGCGCCTGAATTCTTTGGGCCACTCGTCGAAGATCAAATGTGCAAAGTTTCAAATGGCGTTGAACGCGCCGAGGTCTTTGAGGAATGCGGCCACAGCTTGGCTTGGGAGGCAGAAAACCGCCTGGCCAAGATGCTGCGTGAATTCATGCTGAACCGCTGAAGAAACTAAATTAATTATCAACAGGAGACGAAACATGACAACTACAAGACGCCGAATTCTCAAAGCAACCACCGCATTGCTCGCTTGCATGACCATG
>JANOVC010000065.1:0-20799 GCA_031417195.1 Rhodobiaceae bacterium | reverse complement strand
GACACTTTCACAAGTTTTTCAAGGGCAGCCATCGCAGCGCCGGAGTCGATTGCGGCTTCCGCAGCGCGCACACCCGCTTCATAGTTCTCGGCCTTGTCGTCCATCAGCAAGGCAGCCCCCGTTGTCATGACAACAGCATCCCGAAAGGCAGTTTTTTGGCCTTTGAGAACACTACGCAGTGCGTCAGCATTATAGACCGCATCTCCACCCGTAAGATGTTCCAACTTGGAACGCGGCAACCCGACAAGTTCAGGAGTCACTTCAAAGTTAGCGACAGTTCCGTTCTTCAATTCGGAAATCCATGATGTCCCGGTGGGAACGATCTCGTCCAGGCCGCCTTCACCATGACAAATCCAGCAGGCCTCCGAACCCAAGTTCTTCAGCACATGGGCGAGGGGCTCAACCCACGCCTTTGAATAGACGCCCGTAATCTGTTTTTTTGCACCCGCCGGATTGGAAAGGGGTCCAAGCAGATTGAAGATGGTCCGCGTGCCAAGTTCCACCCGCGTAGGCCCCACATATTTCATCGACGCGTGATGTGCAGGGGCAAACATGAAACCAACACCTGCCTCCGAAATGCAATAGGAAATAAGTTCCGGACTGAGATCAATTTTGACGCCCAGCGCCATGAGCACGTCGGCAGCACCCGAACGCGACGACAGGGCGCGATTGCCATGCTTGGCCACTTTAAGGCCAGCGCCCGCAGCAACGATGGCCGCACATGTGGAAATATTATATGAACCAGACGCATCACCGCCTGTGCCCACAATGTCAATCGCGCCCATCGGAGCCGTGACCCGGATCATCTTCTCACGCATAATTTCCACGGCACCGGTAATTTCATCGACAGTTTCCCCACGCACGCGCAGCGCCATCAGCAATCCTGCGACCTGCGAGGGCGTCGCATCGCCCGACATCATGATATTGAAGGCCATGCGGGCCTCAGCGCGGGTGAGGGATTTACCATCGGCGGCTTTGGCGATGATCGGTTTGAGTTCAGACATCACATAGCCCCAGCGATTTGAAGGAAGTTTTTCAGCACCGCATGCCCATGCTGTGAGGCAATGCTCTCCGGATGAAACTGTACACCATGCACATTCAGGGTCTTGTGCTGCAGGCCCATTACGAGATTATCTGTTTCAGCCGTGATCTCAAGACAGTCCGGCAGGCTTGCCTTTTCCACCACCAAGGAGTGGTAGCGTGTGGCCTCAAAATTATCCGGAACGTTCTTGAACACGCCTTTCCCGCCATGATGCACCTTGGAAATCTTGCCATGCATGAGCTTCGGCGCACGCACCACTTCACCGCCAAAGGCTTGGCCAATGGCTTGCAGGCCAAGACACACACCAAAGATCGGAATTATGGGAGCTGCCTTCGCAATCAGCTCCAGACAAATGCCGGCATCATTTGGTGTCTTGGGACCGGGCGATAAAACAATGGCAGAGGGTTTCGCCGAAATCACCTGTCCAACACTGATCTTGTCGTTGCGATGCACAACCGTTTCAACACCAAGATCACCCAGATAATGATAAAGATTATAGGTGAAGCTGTCATAGTTATCGATGAGGATGATCATTGGGCTCTCCCAGCGCGGCCCGCAAAGCGCACGGCTTCATCTGCTGCGCGGAACAGGGCCTTTGCCTTGTTCACGCATTCCTCGTGCTCGTTGACCGGCACACTGTCGGCCACAATGCCCGCACCCGCCTGCACATACATCTTGCCATCTTTGACGATGGCAGTGCGGAGAACGATGCATGTATCCATTTCACCATCGGCCGAGAAATAGCCCACGCAGCCGCCATACACCCCGCGCTTGTTCTTCTCCAGCTCATCAATGATTTCCATGGCACGCACTTTGGGAGCACCCGATACTGTGCCAGCGGGAAAACCCGCACACAGCGCATCAATCACGTCGAAGTTCTTGGACAGCTTGCCTTCGACATTCGACACAATGTGCATGACGTGGCTATAGTTTTCGATCATGAACTTGTCCGTCACCTTGATCGAACCAATCTCCGCCACGCGCCCTACGTCATTGCGGCCCAAGTCGAGCAGCATCAAATGTTCCGCGCATTCCTTGGGGTCCGCCAGAAGCTCCTTTGCCAAGGCACGATCCTCAGCTGCATTCACGCCACGTCGCCGCGTTCCCGCAATGGGTCGAATGGTAACCTTGCCGTCACGCACCCGCACCAGAATTTCCGGGCTGGAGCCGATCACGGCGAATTCATCAAAGTCGAGGTAATACAAAAATGGTGACGGGTTCACACGCCGTAAGGAACGGTACAAAGCAAAGGGCGGCAATGAAAAATTGGATTCAAACCGTTGCGACAGGACCACCTGAAAAATATCACCGGCTAAAATATACTCTTTAGCAGTAGCGATCATCTCCCCGTATTCGGTCGGCGTGGTGTTGGAAGTCGATGCCAATATCGGCGGCGTATCCACGTCCTGAGTCGTGGTGTGGTCAAGCGGCCTGTCCAGCGCGTCAACAACTTCCGAGATGCGTTCCTGCGCTCGCGCATAGGCCGCTTTGGCAGAAACACCTTTCTCAACATAAACCGGCGACGTGACTGTCACCTCATCTTTCACGCTATCAAAGATCGCCATGACTGTCGGGCGGATCATCATGCCATCGGGCAGGCCCAGTGTATCAGGATTTGGTTCCGGCAAATCCTCCATCAGCCGAACCATGTCGTAACCAATGTAGCCAAACACACCGGCAGCCATTGGTGGCGCATCCCCCGGCAGGGCAATACGACTTTCCGCCAAAACGCTTCGCAGTGATTGCAGCGGCTCAAGTGCGATCACCTCAAATGGTCCTGTTGAATTATGAAGCGCCTTGCGGTTGATCGATGCCTTGTTGCCCGAAACTTTCCAGATGAGGTCAGGGTTCATGCCGATAATCGAATAGCGCCCGCGCACCGCGCCACCTTCAACCGACTCGAGTAAAAACGAATACCTGGCATTGCGTGTCAGTTTCAGCATGGCGGAAACAGGTGTTTCCAAATCAGCCACAAGTCGGGTGGAAACAATTTGCGCCTCACCCCTTTCATAGGTGCTTGCGAAGTGGTCATAGTCTGGTGATAACGGCATTTCTGTTACTCTGGAAAGTGGTGTCAGGGGGCTGGTTGAGACGTTCCTGATACCTGTTGCCAGAGTGTTTCATTGATGGTGACGCCAACCTGGCCCTGCAGGGCCTTCAAATAAGAACCCAGAATATCCTTGGTTTGAGCTGCCGCAAGTGTTTTCCCAAGTTCTTTTGAAACAGACGAAGCATTGTCAAATGGCGCTGAAAGCACAGCTTGCGACTGCATGATCTTGGCAGTCTTGCCGTCTCCTTCCAGCGTCCACGCAAAGCCATTTTCTGGCACGCTAAACAAGGCAGTGATGGCTGGAATATCAAACTCTGGCATCGCCTCGTTGCGCTTGAGACCTTGCGCCGTCTTTACGGTACTCTTGTTTTCGACGGATAAGCCATCAAGGGTTCCTCCACCCTTGAGGGTGGAGACAATCTTCACCGAGCGTTCGGTCAGAAATGCACGCATTTTCGTGGCAACAACGTCACCTTTGACCTGATCTTTAACGCTATCCAATGGTTTCAATTTTGAAGGTGTCACTTCCCGGACTTCATACCAGAAGTAACCGTCTTTTGGCGTAAGCGCATTGTTTGAAACGCCCACGTCACTTTCAAAAGACGATTTCAAAACACCTTGCTTGTCGGGCATATCAACGTCTTTACCCGCACTGTCCAAACCGGCTGCACTCACGGAAGGTACAAGCAAGAAAGGAATGGATTGGGCCTTTGCAATGTCTTCAAAACGCGTCTGTGAATCACGCGCAGACTCGACCGCGTCGTAGATAGATTGAATTTCGTCTTGCGCTTTCTCGGCCTGCAAACGCTTTGTGAGTTCGTCTTTCACCTCGTCAAGCGTGGACTGTTTTTCCGGGGTTACTTTTTTTGCCATCAAGAGAGCCGTCACCAGGCCGCCTGAAACAACATCACTAACAGCACCTTCTTTCAAAGCAAATGCAGCATCCGCAATCGCCTTGTCGAGGAAGTCCTTCTTGGTTTTGTCAGCAAACGTAATGTCAGCCTCTGTGACGCCACGCTCTTTGGCAATCGCCATAAAATCGGTACCCGCCACAATCCGGTCCCTGGCTTTCTTCGCTTCATCGGTCGATGGAAAGGAAATCTGTAGAATTGTGCGTTTTTCTGCGGTGAAGTAATCAGACTTGAATTTGTCGTAACCCTTCGCAAGGTCTTCCGGCGTGATCGCAATCTTGGCCGCAATATCAGCAGGCTCAACTTTCATCACGGCAATACTGCGATATTCCGGTGCCGTGTAAGCCACAGGCGTAGCATCATATTGTTTCTTCAATTCAACATCCGTGGGTGCTGTTACGTCTGCTTCTGCCACCGAAATCGTAAAATACTTCACATCGCGTTGCTGTGTTTGAAAAAGCGACATGGCTTCAACCAGTGTATTGGGTGGTTTAAAGCCACGGTCGACGGCTTCCGTAATCGCTGCACGGGTTTTATTGCGGCTTTCATTTTCAATGAACATTTCTTCGTTCATACCGTTTTGTTCAAGCGCACGCGCCAGAAGCTTGGGGTCAAATTTCCCCGAGCTGTCTTGGAAATTGCGGTTGGCTGCCGCTTCATCCACAATTTGCCTGGGTGAAATACTGAGTTTAAGGTTGGTTGCCTGTGCATCTATTGCCGCATTTTGGATCAGGTTATTCAAAACAGTTCGGTCAAAACCAATTTTACGGGCATCTTCAGCCGTCACGTTTTGTCCTGTTTGCTGTGCTAAATTCTGCAAAGCGCGTCGGTAAGTGTTCGTATAGGTCTGAGTGGAAATGTCCTGACCACCAATTGTAGCCAAAGCCGATGCATTAAATCCGCCAAAAATATCCTGGATGCCCCACACGGCAAAACTGCCCGCAAGCATCAGCAGCAAGACCTTTGCAACCCAAGTTTTTCCAATGTTGCGGAACTTTTCTAACATCGGGACGACCTTTCAAATTGTTTGGCTTTGCCAAATCATGGAATTTGCATATTAGTTGGGTGACTTGCCTCTCGCAAGCACGCTATTGCTCTGCTATGAGGCCAATAAATCAAAGGCTTGGAGAAATTCTATGGTTAAGTCTGGACCTCGTCCATTGGTGGCTGGAAACTGGAAAATGAATGGCACCACTGCGATGCTCAGGGAGCCCCGTTTGTTAGCTGGCATGCTGCGTGACGTCAAATTAAAGTGCGAAGTGCTGGTCTGTCCGCCTGCTACACTTATTCGCCGGGTTAAATCAGTCATGAAAAATTCGCGCATCCGTGTGGGTGGGCAGGATTGCCACTGGAATGTGAACGGTGCCCACACAGGTGACATTTCTGCCGATATGTTGAAAGACGCAGGCTGCACGGCGGTCATTGTTGGCCACTCTGAACGCCGCGCCAACCACGCCGAAACCGACGAAATGATAGCGAAAAAGGCCAAAGCCGCTCAAACCTGCGGTTTGATCGCCATCATCTGCATTGGCGAAACGCTGGATCAGCGCAAAGGCGGCAAGACGCTTGATGTTGTGACCGCCCAGTTGAAAGGCTCCTTACCTGAGGGATCGACAGCCATGAATACGGTGATCGCCTATGAGCCCGTCTGGGCGATTGGCACGGGCCTTACGCCAACAGTTGCCGAAGTGGCCGAAGTGCACACCCATATCCGCGCCGATCTCGCCAAATTGATGGGCGAGGAGGGACCAAAGGTACGCATTCTGTATGGTGGCTCCGTAAAACCATCGAATGCCGAAGAGTTGATGGCTGCGGCAAATGTAAACGGTGCGCTTGTAGGTGGCGCAAGTCTGAAAGCTGCCAATTTTATTGGTATTATCAAAGCCTATGCCTGAAATTCCAGTCCTCACCAAGCGCAAGCTGCAAGCCCAGGTCATAGGGCCGATTTACGCTGAAATGGTTGCGGAGCTTGGTGAGGAAAAAGCCTCGTCAATTCTTGATTCTGCCATTCGCAAAGCGGCAATCGCAGAGGGCAAGGAATTAGCAAAGAAAGCTCCCGGCGGCCAAACGTCAATGCAGGATTTCATCAAGCTCTACGAGCTGTGGACTGCCGACGGCGCGCTGGAAGTTACCGTTTTGGAAGCGAACGAAAAGGTTTTTAATTTCGATGTAACCCGTTGTAAATACGCAGAAACCTATAAGGAAATGGGACTAGGCAAAGTGGGTCACCTTATGTCCTGCAACCGAGATGGAACATTCTGTGAAGGCTACGACCCCAATATCAAACTCGACCGCAAACAAACGATCATGGGCGGCGCGTCCTGTTGCACATTCCGCTACAGTTATGAGCCAACTTGAAGCGGGTTGCGCTTACCCCATATAATGTCTAAACCGCCCTTAACTCAAACAGGCTGATTTCACCATGCAAAGCGTTCTTCTGGTCATCCACCTCATTATTGCAGTCGCTCTTATTGGCGCGGTGATGTTGCAGCGTTCCGAAGGCGGCGCACTTGGCATGGGTGGCAGCAATTCCGGCGGCGGAAACCTGTTTTCAGCCCGCGGCGTTGGCAATGCCCTGACACGCACAACGGCGATTTTGGCCGCCTGTTTCTTTTTAACCTCGATTACGCTCACCTTGCTTGCGCTGCACGGCAATGGCGGCGCTTCTATTTTCAGTGGCGCAACGCCAACCACGACTCAGCAGGGAACGGCTCCAGCTGCGCCTGCGACGGATGACCAAGGGGGAAGCGTGTTGCCAAAGCTTCCGGCGGCACCTGCCACACCGCAGGTTCCTGTTTCACAGTAACTGTTTCACGACTTTCCACAATTATCTGGAAAACTTGGTTTTTCAGGCTACGAATCGTGTTTGCAAACGACTAGGTTGAATTCCCATGGCGCGATATATTTTCATTACTGGCGGCGTGGTTTCTTCCCTTGGCAAAGGCTTGGCCTCCGCAGCACTTGGTGCACTCCTGCAGGCCCGTGGTTACAGCGTGCGCTTGCGCAAGCTTGACCCCTATCTCAATGTCGACCCCGGAACGATGAGTCCCTACCAGCATGGCGAGGTGTTCGTGACCGACGATGGTGCGGAAACCGATTTGGACTTGGGGCATTACGAGCGCTTCACAGGCAGACCTGCCAACAAACAGGACAATATCACCACAGGCCGCATCTATCAGGATATCATCGCCAAGGAACGCCGCGGTGATTTCCTTGGTGCAACCGTCCAAGTCATTCCACATGTGACAGATGCAATCAAAGACTTTGTTAAATCCGGCAATGAGGATTTTGATTTCGTGCTTGTTGAAATCGGCGGCACGGTGGGTGACATTGAAGGCCTGCCATTCTTTGAAGCCATTCGCCAGTTCGGTCAGGAAGCCCCGCGCGGTTCCTGTATTTATATTCACTTGACGCTGTTGCCCTATATCCCAACCGCAGGCGAACTGAAAACCAAACCTACCCAGCATTCGGTGAAAGAGCTTCGCTCCATTGGCATCCAGCCCGATATTCTGCTCTGCCGGGCTGACCGCGAAATTCCGGAAAACGAACGCCGCAAGATTGGCCTGTTCTGTAATGTAAGACCCTCCGCCGTCATTCAGGCACTGGATGTGAAAAGCATCTACGATGTGCCGCGCGCCTACCACGCTGAAGGCCTCGACCAGGAAGTTTTGGAAGCCTTTGGAATCAAGGATGCCAAAACACCGGACCTCACCAAGTGGGAAAGCATCATGCGCCGCGTCACGCAACCCGAGGGTGAAGTCACCATTGCCGTGGTTGGCAAATATACTGGCCTTCTGGATGCCTATAAATCACTGAATGAAGCCCTCGTTCATGGTGGCATCGCCAACAATGTGAAAGTCCATCTCCAATGGATTGAGTCGGAAGTCTTCGAAAAGGAAGATCCGGCACCATACCTCGAGGGCGTTGACGGCATTCTGGTGCCCGGTGGCTTTGGCGAACGCGGTGCCGAAGGCAAAATTCGCGCCGCAACCTTCGCCCGCACCCGTGGCGTTCCCTACTTCGGCATTTGCTTTGGCATGCAAATGGCTTGCATCGAAGCAGCCCGCAATCTGTGCGGTATCGCTGATGCGAGTTCGACAGAATTTGGCCCAACTCCTCAGCCAATCGTTGGTGAAATGACGGAATGGATGAAAGGCAACGAACTGGAACTGCGCAAGGCAGGCGGCGATCTCGGCGGTACCATGCGTCTGGGTGCCTATGACTCGACGTTGAAAAAAGGCAGCAAGATCGCCAAAATCTACGGTGACACCCATATCTCCGAACGCCACCGCCATCGTTATGAAGTGAACACCGGTTACCGTGCGCAACTCGAGAAAGCTGGCATGTTGTTCTCCGGTATGTCACCTGATGGGTTACTGCCCGAAACCATTGAATATCCCAATCACCCGTGGTTCATCGGTGTGCAATATCACCCCGAACTGAAATCCAAACCGTTCGATCCGCATCCGCTGTTTGCTTCTTTCATTGAAGCCGCAGTTGAACAAAGCCGCTTGGTCTAACCATGTCAAAACGGCTCCAGTTCCTTACGGTCTGGTGCGCGGTAATCCTCGCGGTTGGCTTGTTCACATGCACAGCGTCAGCGTTTGATGAAGCCGTAATTGGAAAGGCGGAAAATGCATCGTTGGCTTTCCGTGCCGATTTGCAGCGTATCGAAACGGAAATCACGCTCCCGACAGTTGCCGACCAACGCTTGGTTGACTTGCGAAACGCACTGGAAGACATCCGCAGCAAAGCGCTCACCCAATCGGGCACACTCGACGACCCGATAAAGGAAATGGCCCAACAGGTCTCCAAATTGGGGCCAGCACCCGCGGAGGGCCAAAGCGAGTCAGCTGAAATTGCAGCCCAACGCAAGCTTTTGGGTGATGTTTTCAGCCGCTTGCAGGGAGCCAAAACCCAGCTGGAACTTGTGGCCGTCGAAGCCGAGCAACAGTCAGGCCGCGCATCCTCTGTTCAACGGGGCCAGTTCTTTCAAAAAATATTTGAATCCAGCAGGTCGATCTTAAATCCGTACTTATGGGCCGATGCAGGCTCAGGCCTCATGCTTTTTCTGCAACGCATCACGGGGTTGATTTCAAACTGGTGGACTGAAATTCATGGAACCACGAACTCCGCCAGCGCGTCGGGCCTGATTTTTCTGCCTTTGATTATTACGGTGATTTTGGGATTTTGGTGGCTCATAGACCATGCGCTTCACGTTCATTATCGTGCCTTGAGCATCGACAGTGACTTTCCCGACAACACTTACAGGCTTTGGCGCATTGTACGGGCCACGGTTGGGACGCTGATATTCACGACAGTGATAGTCGCCGTCATATATGGCTATCTCGGCAATGCCGGATTTCTGACGCCCCGGTTCAACCTTATTCTCGACGGTTTGTCATCAATAGCCATGGGAACCCTTGTCAACGGGGTCTTGGCTTTCAGGCTTTCGTCACCCAAACAACGGAACTGGCGGATCATCAATATTGATGACGCATCGGCCTCCAGATTTGCAATTCTTGCAACCATTTGCGCAGCACTTTCAGCGGCATCCGATGCTTTCGGGAAACTGGCAGACGGTATTTACCTCCCGGTCGCTTATTCCATTGGCCAATCGGCACTCGCGACCTCAGCGATGTTGTTATTGCTGACTCTCATCCTGCTGAACTTCCGCAACCAACGCGGTCTTTCGCAGAAAATGCCAAATCAGGTGAGCTACTTTGACTGGGCCGAAACATTGCAGTTTCCGGCGTGGGTGCTGATTGTTCTGGCCACAATCGCGTTGCTGTTTGGCTACATCGCACTGGCAAATTTCATTGTCTTCAAGATGTTCGATACGGCACTTGTGCTCATCTTCCTTTTCCTTATTCATCACATGACCGATGCGGCAGTGCGTACTGGTTACGATCCAAACAGCGCCATCGGAAAACTTGTACGCAAAACGACCGGTTGGGGCGAACGCGCCATTGAGAGTGCCGGCCTCATTCTCAGAACCGTAGTGGACGTCATTCTGGCATTCGTCGGATTGCCGCTGCTGTTTCTGTTGTGGACTGTGACATGGATTGATTTCCGCGCCATGACAAACAAGGCCTTCTTTGGCTTTGATGTGGGAAGCGTTACGATTTCACCACAGTCAATCCTGCTCGTGGCCCTTGTGCTGTTTGGCGGCGTGGCACTCACGAAACTTTTTGTCAGCTGGCTCAACAAACGTGTGCTTTTGCAAACCCGCATTGATAAAGGTGTTCAGGATTCAGTTCGCAAAGGAACCGCATATGCGGGCTACATCTTTGCGGCAGGTTTTGCCCTGAGTGCGGCAGGCATAGATTTCTCCAATTTCGCAATCATCGCCGGTGCACTTGGCGTTGGTATTGGTTTCGGCTTGCAGTCCATCGTCAACAACTTCGTCTCCGGATTGATCCTGCTTGCCGAACGTCCCGTGCGCGTGGGTGATTGGGTGGCAGTTGCGGCAGGCGAGGGCCTCGTCAAGAAGATCAACGTGCGCGCCACCGAAATTGAAACCTTCGACGGCTGCTCCATCATTGTGCCAAACTCAAACCTGATTACCGAGGTCGTCAGGAACTGGACCCACAGTGACACCATGGGACGCTTTACGGTAAATGTGAGTGTCGCCTATGACAGTGATGTTGAACTTGTGAAGGCACTTCTGTTTCAAATCACCAAGGCACACCCCAATGTGCTCACCTATCCCGAACCCGTCGTCACGTTGCAGAAACTTGGAACCTATTCGATAGATTTCGAAATCAAGGGAACTGTGGGGGATATTTTCTACGGCGTATTCGTCGCCAGCGATATTCGGATTTCGATACTGAAAGAATTCAAGGAAAGAAACATTGTCATTCCCATTCCTGCTGCCGTGAGTGTTATTAAATGAATGAAACCGCGCCGATTACTGGGCTTGAAGTGTTGCAGAAATATATTGATGAAGGCGCGTGGTCCGCCATGAGTGAATTCATGAACATGCGGGTGATTGCAGCCTTTGACGGTACCGCAACAATAGAAGCCTTCCCATCTGAAAAATTCTACAATCCACAAATGCGTGTTCATGGTGGCTATTCCGCCACGCTGATCGATACGGCCTTGGGCTGCGCCGTGCAAACCAAGCTTCCTGCCAAAGTAGGTTTTGGCACGATCGAACTCAAAGTGAACTATGTGCGCAAGCTTGTGGCCGAAACGGGCCGCCTTACGTGCGTGGGAACAGTCATCCATGCAGGACGCACCATGCTGACGGCGGAAGCCAAGGTTGCAGGGCCGGATGGAAAGCTTTATGCCCACGGCTCCGGAACATTTTTGGTTTATCCCTGATGCAAGCAAATACCACTGTCAAAGCGGGCAACGTCTCGTTTTCAAACGCAGCACCTTTCGCTCTTATTGCAGGCCCCTGTCAGATGGAAAGCCGCGAGCACAGCTTTATGATGGCGGGTGTCCTCAAGGAGATTTGCGCGAAACTGGGCATTGGCCTTGTTTACAAATCATCTTTCGACAAGGCCAATCGCACCAGCCTGACGGGAACGCGCGGCATGGGATTGGAAAAATCACTCACCGTGTTTGCCGATATCCGGAAAGAACTCGATCTTCCGGTGATTACCGACGTGCATGAAATTCATCAGTGCAAGGAATTGGCGCCCGTCATCGACATCCTGCAAATTCCAGCCTTCCTCTCCAGGCAAACGGATTTATTGGTGGCGGCAGCTCAAACTGGCAGCGTTGTAAATGTGAAAAAGGGACAGTTTCTCGCCCCTTGGGACATGAAGAACGTCGTTCAAAAAATCGTTGAGTCAGGCAATCCGAATGTGATGCTCACCGAACGCGGTGCGAGCTTTGGTTACAACACGCTGGTGTCTGACATGCGCTCACTGCCCATCATGGCGGAAACCGGAGCGCCCGTCATTTTTGATGCCACGCATTCCGTGCAGCAGCCCGGCGGGCAGGGAACGTCATCCGGTGGAGATCGCCGCATGGTCCCCGTGCTAGCCCGCGCTGCCGTGGCAGTTGGCGTCGCTGGCGTGTTTGTCGAAACCCATCAAGACCCCGACAACGCGCCATCCGACGGCCCCAACATGGTGCCACTCAAGGACATGGAAGGTTTCATAGCGAAATTGATGGCCTTTGACCGCGTTGCCAAGCAGGCTTGACTGATGATCACGTTTCAATCGCCGTCGTATTTCGGCTGCGCTCGCGGTGGAAAATGTAGAGGCCAGAGCCAATAATGATGGCAGCACCCACCCACGTCCAGAAATCCGGCCAGTCGTTCCAGATGACAAAACCAAACAATGTGGCCCATATCAACGCGGAATAGCTGAAGGGTGCCACAACGGAAGCTGGGGCCAGACGCAAGGCGCGGATCAAACAGAAGTGTCCAAGTCCGCCAAAGAGTCCGCTGCCAACAAGCAAACCCCAGCCTTGTGCAGTTGGCCACGTCCAGAACCACGGTGCCAAGCAGCTCGTGACAACCGCTCCTGCGGTCGCCGTAAACAGCAGCGACGTGAGCGGATCATCATTGCGCACCATGCGCGTCACGATCTGGTAGTTGGCATTCAGCAGCGCTGCAATCAGCAGAAACAGAATGCCAACACCAACGCCTGTCAGTCCACTCTTCCACGGCTGCACCACGATGATGGCACCCGTAAACCCAAGCACGATGCCAGACCAGCGCCGGATGCCGACCTTCTCGCCAAGCAAGGGAATGGACAGCAGCGTGACCAGGATAGGGCTCATGAACATGATGGTTGTGCCAGTCGCTAAGGGGGTCGTCCGGATACCCGCGTTGAACATGCCCGTGGTGGTCATCAATAGAATCGAGCGCAGCAATTGCTTTTTTGGCGCATGGGACTTCAGCAACGGCAGCAAATTTTGGCCGCACATCACCGCTGCAAAAACCGTTCCAAAGAAAAATCGTCCCCATGTAACCTGTACAAGTGAATAATTTTCCAGCAAGTGCTTCATGATGCTATCAAGTGCAATGAAGCAGAACATGGTGGCCAGCATCCATGAGATGCCGCGCATGCGATTTTCGTGAGAATCTGTAGGCGCCATAACGGCTTTATAAGCTGCGTCGAAACGGCTTCACACAGGGCTTACAGCACTAGCTCACCTGCGAAAACCGCATATCATCTTCTATATGAACGCGAATGATCTCTTCAAAACTGTTCTCCGCTTTGAAACCCAAGGCCAGTGCACGCTGCGGATCGAAATTGCGCGGCCAGCCCGAAACGATCTTGGCAATTGCTGCGTCTGGTTCGGACT
Source organism: Rhodobiaceae bacterium (assembly GCA_031417195.1). Classification (GTDB taxonomy): domain Bacteria; phylum Pseudomonadota; class Alphaproteobacteria; order Rhizobiales; family Aestuariivirgaceae; genus Aestuariivirga. The sequence continues at coordinate 7,529 of JANOVC010000065.1, read as the reverse complement.
TGATAAGTCGTACCACGTCATTGCCCGCCACCTTGCGCAAGGCCTCAATCTGTTCGGCTACAGTGCAGGACAAGCCGGGCAGGGTGAGCGTGCGGCGATCACCCAAAGCAGCGCTGTCCAATTCTGCGGCTTGCACAAGAAAACCAACAGCCGTACGCGGCGATGCGTGCCAATGTCGGACCGTATCACTCACCGGGAGAATGGCGGACTTTCCGGCAAGCGGTTCACGAATGATGTTTGAAAAAAATCCGGATGCTGCAAGATTTGGCTTGCCGGGCCGCACACAAACTGTTGGCATGCGGAGAGCAATCCCGTCCAAAAACCCGCGCCGCGAATAGTCATTCAGTAAAAGCTCATCAATTGCTTTCTGGGTGCCATAACTGGTCAACGGGGTCGTAAAGAAATCATCATCAATGGCGTCAGGGAAAGGCGCACCAAACACGGCAATGGACGATGTAAAAATCACTTTCGGTTTATAGTCCCGGGCCGTTTTGCGAATAACTTCAAAAAGAATCCGCGTAGCATCCAGATTGACGCGGTAGCCCTTCTCAAAATCCTTTTCTGCCTCGCCGGACACAATCGCTGCGAGGTGAAAAATCACATCGGGTCTGGTTACGATTAGCTTTTCAGCCTCACCCGCGGCTGAGAGATCGCCCACAAACGTATCAACCGGAAATACCGATGCTGGCGGCGGTGGCGGAATAACGGCGTCATAGCGGGTAATGCGGGCAATTGCCTGACCGTTTAGGTTCGGTGATGCTGCCAGCTGTGAAATCAGTTTCGCACCCAACATGCCACCAGCGCCAATGACCAAAATATGCATGTTAAACGATCCCCGCAGAGGCCACACTGCTGACCGGTCTCTCTCCAGCCTTGGCGGCACGATAGCCAGATGCGCGGTACAGGCTCAAAGGATCAATCGCACCCCCCTTGCGGCGGCGGGCCTCAGCGAGGATAGGGCTAACATCTGTGTTATAGGCTTGCTTGAGCAATCGATGCCCTGCCATGGCGTCACTGCTGTCCTGTGCAGCGGTCAATTCATCGCGATTGATCAGTGAAGCCTGCACAAAAGCCCGCACAATTTCATTGGCAGATGCAATGAGACTTTCGATGGGGTCGGTCACGTTATGGGATTGATCAATCATGTAGGCCGGAGCAAAACCCTTCGCCCCGCGCATCTCGGCATCAACCAACTCGTTGAAAATCAGGAACAGGCGGAAGGGGTCAATGGACCCCGCATCCAGATCATCATCACCATATTTGCAATCATTGAAATGGAAGCCAGCCAGCTTTTGTGCGCGGATGAGACGTGAAACAATCTGCTCGATATTGGTGTTGGGCGCATGGTGACCGAGATCAACAAGACACCTGGCTTTAGGCCCGAGTTCAGACGCCGCCATGAAACTGGAGCCCCAATCGGAAATCACCGTGGAATAAAATGCTGGCTCATAAAGTTTGTGTTCGAGAAACACGAGCCAGCTTTTCGGCAGCTTGTCATAAATGGTGGTGAGCGAAGCCATATAGCGGTCAAAGGCTTTGCTTAGGTTAGTTTGACCCGCAAAATTAGCACCGTCACCAATCCACACCGTGATCGCGGTTGAGCCGAGCTTCTGCCCGATCTCGATACATTCCAAATTATGTTCAACCGCTTGGGCGCGCGTATCATTACCTGCGTTGGTCAATGACCCAAATTTGTAAGACTTCTCCTGCTTTGCTTGATCCTGAAACGTGTTGGAGTTCACGGCATCAAAGCCGAGTTCATGGGATGCAGCCTCTTGGCGGAGCGCGTTGTAATCCGAAACCCTGTCCCACGGAAAATGCGGCGACACATTCGGCGTGGCGCGCGAAAGCTGTTGTACCACGCCGCAATCGGCCAGCTTGTCATGAATATTGCGCGGTTCGCCAAGTCCCGGAAAGCGCGCAAAGCGTGTGCCACCAGTGCCCACACCCCACGTCGGAATGGCAACCGCATAATTTATGGCGCGCATTGTCATCGCCTCAATATCAATGCCGCGTCGCTGCAACTGACGCGCCAGCGCCGCATAGTCTTCGGCCAATGCCTGCTCGTGTTTCTTGTTTTCGGTGCCAATGAAATCAGCCGAGATCGCAAATGTCATGATTACCTCGAGAAAGAAACCGCGTTGCCCGCATCCACATTCAGGAAATTGCCCGTGGATTTATTGGAAAGATCGGACGCGAAGAAATAGGTGGCCTCCGCGATATCCTCCGGAAATACCGAACGCTGTAACAGCGACCGCTTGCGGTAATACTCTTCCAGTTCATCTTCACTGATCTTGTTGGACGCTGCCCGTTGCTGCCGCCATTCACCCTGCCAGATCTTGGAGCCACGCAGCACCGCATCAGGATTTACTACATTCACGCGAATCCCAAGGGGCGCACCTTCCAGCGCCATGCAACGCGCGAGATGAACCTCGGCTGCCTTCGCCGTGCAATAAGCCGAAGCACCGGGGGAAGCTGCAATCGCATTCTTGGAGGCAATGAATATCATGGAACCACCCAGCACCTGCCGCTTCATCAGCCGATATCCCTCGCGCGCCACGAGGAAATAACCCGTGGCCATGATGGACATATTCTTGTTCCAGAGTTCGAGCGTTGTATCTTCCACATTTGCGGCAAGCGTGATGCCAGCATTATTAACAATGATATCCATGCCGCCGAATGCCTTGACCGCATCATCCATGGCTTTGATGACATGATCCTCGTGCGTGACGTCCATTAGAAACCCGCGCACATTATCATTGCCGAATTGCTTGGCAAAACTGGCAACGGTCGAGTCGAGGGATTTCTTGTCAATATCAGCCAGTGCCACACAAGCGCCTTCACCCAAAAACCGCGCAGCCGTCGCCGTTCCGATGCCACCGGCACCGCCCGTAATGAACGCCACGCGCCCAGCCAGGCTCTTGGCCTTGGGCATCCGTTGCAGCTTGGCCTCTTCGAGCAACCAATATTCAATATTGAACGCTTCCTGTTCCGGCAAACCCACATAAGAAGAAACACCCGAAGCACCGCGCATCACATTGATGGCGTTGATATAAAACTCGGAAGCAATCCGTGCGGTGGCCTTGTCCCTGGCGAACGACAGCATGCCAACGCGCGGCACGAGGTAGATGACCGCATTGGGATCGCGCATTTTGGGAGAATTCGCATGCTTACAGCGCTCATAATAGGCAGCATAATCTTCGCGGTAACCGGCAAGCAGCTTGTCTAAAGTCGCCCCATCCGCATCATGGGGAACAATCACGGGCCGGATTTTTGTGCGCAGGAAATGGTCAGGGCAGGAGGTGCCGAGTGGTGCCAATGCTTCCAGCATCTTGCTGTTCACAAATTCCAAAACCTCAGGTGCATCGGTGAAATGCCCCGCCTTCATTTCTTCCTTGCAGATACGCCCGCGAATTTCCGGCATCAGCCGCAATGAAACGGCACTGCGTTCATCAGCGCCCAAAGACTTCACAACTTCGCCGCCAAAGCTTGGCTTCTTTGCGTTGGCCGCGATCCACGTTGCGGTTTTGTTGATAATGCGCAACGTCGTGTCGTAACATTCTTTCGCGGTCTTTCCCCACGTGAACAATCCATGGCTTCCCAAAACCACGCCCACATATTCAGGGTGCGCCGCTGCCATGTCGCCAAGCTTGATGCCCAAATCAATGCCGGGCCGCTGCCAGGGCAGATACCCAATTTCAGCACCGTAAATTTCCTTCGTCAGCTTCTCGGAATTCTTCGAAGCTGCAATCGCAATCACGGCATCGGAATGCACATGGTCCACATGGGGGTAGGGCACATAGCCATGCAAACAGGTGTCGATTGAGGCCGCGCGTGGATTGAGATTGAAAGTGCAATGATTGAGATTGTGCACCATCTCATCTTCCTGATCGTGCGACGTGTACAAGCCTTTCAACGCCAACAACTTGTCCATATAGAGTGTGGCAAAGCCATTCAGCTTCATCGACGCGATATCACCACCAGACCCCTTCACCCACAAAACCTCAACCGGCTTTTTCGTGAGCGGATCGGTCATCGCAACCTTCGCTGACGTATTGCCACCGCCAAAATTTGTAATCCGCAAATCGCTGCCCAACAGATTGGAGCGATAGAGCAAAAGTCCGGGTTCATCGAGTGTTGCAGCGTTCTTGGCGTCCCACAGCGAGGGGATCAGAATGGAATAGGTCATGGAATTCTACTCGGTTGGATTTTTACCAACGTATGATCAACTTCGCTCATGGTCAATCATAAAACTGCATATTGCAATGCAATGACGTTTTGCATTGCGGTATCTATTGACGATCATGATTGTTAATGATTACATTTGATTATGTCGCAAATCAACATGCATGAACGCGAACGTTGGCAGATGATCCTCGCGGCGGTGAAGGACCGCGCTGTTGTCACCGTCCGAGAGTTGATTGAGCGCTCCGGCGCATCGCCCGCAACCCTTCGCCGTGACTTGGCAAAGCTCGAAGAGCTCGGCCAGATCAAGCGCGTGCATGGCGGCGTCGAAGCCTTGGGCTTTGAAGATCGTCCGCATCTTAACACCCGCCCCTTTGACGTGAGCCAGACGCTCAACATGAACAGCAAGCGCGCCATGGGCCGCGCCGCTGCCGCCATGTGCGAGAACAATGATTCGATCATTATCAATGCAGGTACGACCACATTTCAAATGGTCGATTTCCTGCGCGATCACAAAATGCAGGTGCTCACCAATTCATTCCCCATTGCCGAGGCGCTGGTGGCCCGCAGCGAAAACCGCATCATGATGCCGGGCGGTGAGATTTACCGCGAGCAAGGCATTGTGTTGTCTCCCTTCGACGGTGACGCCACCCAGCATTACACCGCGTCCAAAATGTTCATGAGCTGTTACTCCTTCGGTCCGCTCGGTGTGATTGAAGGTGATCCGCTAATCGCGCGCGCCGAAGCCAAGCTTTTGGGCCGTGCTGACAAGCTCATCGTTCTTGCCGATTCATCCAAATTTGAAACCCGTGGCAGCATGGCGGTGTGCCCCCTGTCGCGCGTCGATACATTGATTACGGACACGGCAGCACCCGAAGCCATATTGGGCATTATCCGCCGGGCGGGCGTGAACGTGATTGTTGTTCGTGAAGAGGGGGAAAGAGTTTCTTCTGCCGCCTAGGCCGAAGGAAAATAAAACTGAACCGGATGGCAAAAGCCATTCATATCTTAATGGGAGAACGACATGACGAAAACGACACGCAGACAAACACTCCAACTCCTCTCCGTCGGTGCCTTTGCGGGCCTTGCACCAACCCTCTTTTCAACGTCGGCACGCGCCGAAGGCAAACGTATTGCCATGGTGGTGAAGAACCTCGGTAACAGCTATTTTGACGCTTGCTCCAAGGGTGCCATGGAAGCGGCCAAGGAAGCGGGTGGCTTCGAAATTATTTACACAGCGTCAACCAAGGCAACAGCCGAAGAGCAAATTGCCGTCATTGATGCGCTTATCGCCCAGAAGGTCGATGGCATCATCGTGTCTGCAAACGACGCAGATGCACTCATCCCTGTTGGCAAGAAGGCCATGGACCGTGGCATCAAGGTGATCAGCTTTGACAGTGCCATCGGTGCCGGTGGCCGCATCATGCATCTCGACGCCTCGTCAACGCCATTGATCGGTGCCAAGCAGGTTCAGATGATTGCCAAGACGTTGGGCGGCAACGGCGAAGTAGCCATTCTTTCGGCTGCATCTACCATGACCAACCAGAATTCTTGGATCGAAGCCATGAAGGAAGAATGGAAAAAGCCGGAATACAAGGACATGCCATTGGTCGCCACCGTCTATGGCGATGACCAGGATGACAAGAGCTATCGTGAAATGCAAGGCCTCGTCAAAGCCCATCCAAATCTGAAGGGTGTTATTTCACCAACCACAATCGGCATTCGCTCCGGTGCCAAGGCCATTATTGATGGCGGTCTCATCGGCAAGGTGTTCATTACCGGTCTCGGCCTTCCTTCCGAAATGAAGGATGCGGTGTTGAAAGGCGCATGTGATACATTCGCCATTTGGAACCCGGTAGATTATGGCTATTCCTCAACCCAGATCATGATCAACATCCTGAACGGTGCAGAAGCAGGTGCGGGTGCCACCGTGAAAATGGGTCGCATGGGTGAAACAAAGGTTGGTGAAGACGGCCACGCAGCCATGGGTGAACCCTTCACCTTCGACAAGTCAAACGTTGAGGAATTTGCGAAAATATTCTGATGCAAACCACGCCAATAAGCTCCCCTTCGCAAGGAGGGGAGCCCGTTCTCTCCGTAAATGGCATTTCCAAATCATTTCCCGGTGTCCGCGCGCTGCATGATGTTTCGTTTGAACTGCATGCCGGAGAGGTGACGGCACTTGTCGGCGAAAACGGTGCGGGAAAGTCCACCATCGTCAAGATTTTGACTGGCATCTACACACCCGATTCCGGGGTAATAAATGTAGGTGGCAGCGTGAGGCATTTTGCGTCTCCACGCGCGTCATGGGCAGCGGGAATTTCCGCCATCCATCAGGAAACAGTCATGTTTGACGAGCTCAGCGTGGCTGAAAACATCTTCATGGGGCACATGCCACTCAATGGGCGGGGGCTTGTTGACTGGCCCCAAATGCGCAAGCTGGCCAGAGACCTGCTCAAGCGCATTGATGCTGACTTTAGCCCGGATGCGAAACTCAAACAGCTTTCGGTGGCCCAGAAACATCTGGTGGAAATCACACGTGCACTCAGCCACAACGCATCCGTTATCATCATGGATGAACCAACCGCGGCCCTTTCACGCAATGAAATCGATGATCTCTTCCGCATCATCGCAAATCTGAAATCCGAAGGCCGCGCCATTGTTTTCATCTCGCACAAGTTCGATGAGATTTTTCGTGTGGCCGATGCCTTCGTGTGCCTGCGCGATGGTGAAAAAGTGGGCGCTGGCAAAATCGGAAGTATTACCGAAACAAAACTCGTCAGCCTCATGGTGGGAAGGCCCATTGACCAGGTCTTCCCAAAACGCGACATCGCAATTGGAGATGTTGTTCTGAAAGTCGACGGGCTTTCAAACGCGACCGAATTTGCCGATATTTCATTCGAACTCAGGCGCGGTGAAATTTTGGGCTTTTATGGCCTGGTTGGTGCCGGCCGTTCGGAAGCGATGCAATGTCTTTTCGGCATGAGCGCTGCCTCAAAAGGCACAATTACCCTGAATGGAATGCCGCTCAAAATTACGTCACCGGGAGACGCCATCGCCGCTGGCATTTCCTATGTGCCGGAAGACAGGCAGGAGCAGGGTGCCATCCTGCCAATGGGCATTAGTGAGAACATAACCCTTGCCTCCATCGCAACGCATGTCCGCGGCGTGTTTCTTTCAAAGCCTTCCGAGGTCAGCGCGGTTCGAAAGCTTGGGCAGCGCCTCGACGTGCGCGCCGCACATTGGGAACAGCGTTTGGGTGAACTCTCCGGTGGCAACCAGCAAAAAGTTGTCATCGCCAAATGGCTCGCAACAAAACCAAAAGTCATCATTCTCGATGAGCC
>JANOVC010000064.1:0-63374 GCA_031417195.1 Rhodobiaceae bacterium | reverse complement strand
CAGCCAATAGGCCGTGAGGTAGTCCACCTTCTGTGTGATGGTGAGGAAGAACAGGGCGTAGAACTGCCCGGTGTACCACACAACACCTTGACCCGCCGTTGCGCCCAAAAGGGCAAGCAGGACATATTTGTTGTTAGGTGAACGCAGAAATGAATCGGTGAGCGGAGACTTTGACGCCTTGCCCTCTGATTTCATTTTTTGGAACACGGGTGACTCGTTCAACTTCAAGCGAATCCAGATCGAGAAGATCAACAGGACGGCAGAAATGAGGAACGGAATACGCCATCCCCATTCGGCAAAGTCAGTCGTTGAAAGGTAGGAACGGCTGATGCCAATGACGAGCAGCGACAGAAAGAATCCAATGGTGGCTGTGGTTTGAATCCAACTTGTGGAATAGCCGCGCCGGTTGCTGGGAGCATGCTCAGCCACATAGGTTGCAGCTCCTCCATACTCACCGCCAAGCGCCAGGCCTTGCAGCAGGCGAAGGCCGACGAGCAAGACAGGTGCCAGCCATCCGATGGTGGCAAATGTCGGCAGCAAGCCAACAAGGAATGTTGCAATGCCCATCACCATCATGGTGACAAGAAAAGTATATTTACGACCAATCATGTCGCCGAGGCGGCCGAACACCAAAGCACCGAAGGGCCGCACAAGAAAGCCCGCGGCATAGGTGGCAAAAGCCGACAGCAGTGCCGCCGTATCGTTTCCGGGTGGAAAGAACAGGGCAGCAAAAAATGGAGCCAGTGTGGCGTAGAGATAAAAATCATACCATTCAAAAACGGTACCTGTGGATGAGGCGAAGACGACGAACCTTTCATCTTTGCTCATGCCTTGTCCGCGCGCTGCAGGCGCATTCATTGTCGTATCCGACATAATATTCCCTCCCTTGTGTCTGTTTCCTGCCCCAAGTCATGAACTGCTTCACCATCTCATCAAGGGTGCGGAGTGATTTCAACCCCGAAGTACCAGTACAGTCTAGGCGAGTGAGCGGGAGTCGTCCACGTAGAATATTGCGTTATTGGTTGTCATCACCAGGATCATCTGTTTCAACGGCAGGAATGGCATAGTGGCCCCCAAGCCAGCGGTTGAGATCAACCTGGCTACAACGGGATGAGCAGAAGGGATGAAACTTCTGCACCGACGGTTTTTTGCAAATCGGACATGGCCTGCGCGGTTTCAAGCGAATGGGGTCGACCATCACACACCCGATGTTGGCGAATTCATCCAGTTATGCAGCACGGGAAATCCAGCACCTTGCAGGAGATGCACGGTTTCATACATCGGAAGGCCCACAACGCCAGAGTACGAACCCGTAAGATTGCGCACGAAGGCCTCAGCCCGGCCTTGAATGGCATAGCCACCAGCCTTGCCTCGCCATTCATCAGACTTCAGGTAGCTGTCAATGTCTTCGCGCGACAGCCTTTTGAAACGCACCTTGGTTTCGCAACAACGCGTGGTTTTATGTCCGTTTGGGGCAATCAAACACACGGTGGAATAAACCCAGTGCGAACGACCTGACAGAAGCCCAAGACAGGCAGAAGCTTCTTCGCGGGTTTCAGCTTTTGGCAAAATGCGGCGACCAAGGCCGACGACAGTATCGGCACCCAAAATAAAAACACCTGCACCAAGAGAAACGACTTGTGGTGCGGTCATGGCCGCCTTTGCTTTTGCCTCCGCCAAACGGATTGACAATCGCCGTGGTGTTTCGCGCTTCAGCGGGATTTCATCAATGTCAGTTGGATTGAGCAAATCAGGGGTGATGCCAGCCCTGTTCAAAAGCGTAAGCCTGCGCGGTGAAGCGCTGGCCAGTACAAGTTTGACGCGATTATCCGACATCAGAAATTACTTGAACCGGTAATTGATGCGGCCCTTGGTCAAATCATAGGGCGTCATTTCAACCATCACACGATCACCAGCGAGCACGCGAATGCGGTTCTTGCGCATTTTTCCAGCCGTGTGGGCAATGATTTCATGGTTGTTGTTGTCGAGCAGGACGCGGAATGTCGCGTTGGGCAGCAGTTCGGAAACCGTACCTTCAAATTCAAGAAGTTCTTCTTTCGCCATGTGTCTTTCCGGTTGTTCAGGGATATGGCGGTTAATTGGACCTGTTGGTGGCCAAAAGCAAGAGTTGTGATTTAAGCCATGAGTTTGAAAGTGGTGCGGAATTTTTCATGTCCCTGCGGCGAGAACCGTAAAACCCGCCCCTCCTCTTGTCTCAACCATTTCCGCGCTTTCAGTTCGGACAGGATTGCAGCTCCCAAGGCACCACCCAAGTGATTTCGCCGCTCGCTCCAATCCAGACAGGTGCGGCAAACCGGACGCCGGGCTTGTTCAAGAGCCGCGATATCGATACCGAAAGATGTGAAGAACTTACGGCCCTTCGTGCTGAGCTCAGGCGCGTTGTCACCAACGACAAGTCCCTGCTGGGTGATGCCCTTGAAGAGATTGACACCACTTTCGCCCGCCAGATGATCATAACAGATGCGGGCCGTGCGCAGGGCTTTGTCCTTGGGGCCGGTTCTCACCCGAATGGCACCCGTGCGTTGCGCCAGCCCCATGAGCGCTTCCAGAACCTGCGCCACATCGGGGCCTGAGAGTTTGAAGTAACGATGCCGCCCCTGCTTTTCGGCGGAGAGCAGATTTGCGGCATTGAGTTTGGACAGGTGGCCACTGGCCGTTTGCAGGGTAACGCCAGCGGCCTGCGCCAGCTCGCTCACGGTGAGCGCGCGCCCATCCATCAGTGCTGTGAGAATGTCCGCCCGCGCGGGATCACCCAGCAGGGTTGCAACAGAGGCGATGACAGGACCGTCTTTCATACTTCGACCATAACCGAAGTGTTGACGTATTGCAATGCGCTAGGGTGGGTTCGTTTCAGTTGAACGCTTTAGACGCCCTTTGCCCCCGTGGGTCCAAACCTTTTGCGGATACGGGCCACCAGACTGTCGCGCACATCGCGGTAGCTATCCAGAATCTGCTCCCGTGAACCCGCGGTAGCGGAGGGATCTTGGGTTGGCCAATATTCGATTTCGATGGCTGCGGTGCGGGTGAGTTCCAGTGCCCAGTGGTGGGCTTCGGGAGAAAGCGAAATGGCGAGATCAAAACTGGAATCCTCGAGTTCGGCAAAGGTGTGGGGCCGGTGTTTGCCGAGTTCGATGCCGATTTCATCCAGCACGGCGGTGAGGAAGGGATCGGCTTCTCCCGGTTTTAATCCGGCAGATGCCACATAAACCTTGTGGCCATAGAAATGTTTCATGATCGCCGCAGCCATGGGTGAGCGGATCACGTTTTGCGTACAGGCAAAGAGGACCGCGTTCGGCAAATCGTCAGGCATCGCTGAAGCTATCCGCGCCAATGCAGGACACAGACCAGCGTGAACAAGCGCCGGGCCGTATCAAAATCGATATCAATCTTGCCGGTGAGCCTCTCTTTCAAAATTTCGCTGCCATCATTGTGAAGCCCGCGCCGCGCCATGTCGATGGTTTCAATCTGTGAGGGTGTGGAATTGCGGATCGCCTGATAATAGCTTTCACAGATTTGGAAATAGTCCTTCACGATGGCGCGAAACGGCGTCATCGAAAGCCCAATGATCGATATTTTCTCTTCGTGCGCGTCAAAAATTTCAAACATCAGCCGCCCCTCCTGGTTGGAGAGTTGCAGCCGGTAGGGGCCGGGTTTGCCATTGGTCAGCGCGAATGAATTTTCCTCGATAAGGTCGTAAATCGCCACGCGCCGCTCATGCTCGGCATCTGGCGATGGTGCGGGTCCGATGCTGGAATCGAGATCAACAGCGATGAGGCGATTTTTCTTCGGATCGGTCATGATCCCAGCTTAAACCGTAAAGCCTTTGAAAATGCGAGATTTTTCTGAATGTGGCGGAAATCGCATAATTAAAATCCAAAAATATGAAATTAATCCTTGACACCGTACGGTCGATCGTCTATGTTTGGGTATACCCGGAAATTGAGATACTGCTCGTGAGCGATAAATGCCCTTTGAAACAGGAGCATCGCTGAAATCCATTCGGCCTTGGGCCATGGTACAGCGCAAGCAGGATAAAAGTTCTGGTTGAGCCCCCATCAACTTCAACGAACCGGAACAATCAGCGCGCATTTGCGTTGAGCTTTCGTGTGTACAAAGGATATCGAGACATGCAACCAAAGAAAACCGACGACGCGAAAGTTGTTACCACAGTCTCCTCGGATATGACCATGTCGACGGGACTCATGTATCCCGACGGCACATTTCGGCGCTTGATCACGATATTCAACGCTTATCCCAACGGCCCCATCAGAGGTTACAGGCCAAGCAAGATCACTCACATAGAGCCCAAGGATATTTGATTGAAATTGAAAGAGGAGGAAATGCGAATGGCCAAAATCCTGTACAAGATCGTCGAACACAATGATGGCTGGGCCTATCAGGTTGGCGGTACCTATTCCGAAACCTTCGGCAGCCACGAGGAAGCCCGCGCGGCAGCGATGATCGCGGCGCGCGAGCAGGCCCAGCCGGGAAAAGACGTTGGCATCACCTTTGAGGATGCCAATGGAAACTGGCACGAGGAATTGTCCGATGGCGAGGACAGGCCCGAGGCAACAGTCGAGGGTTAAGCATTTACCCTAATACGCAGCCTTTTCCAGACTTGGCATGCCGGTTGCATCCAACAACTTGTTACATTTACTCAGTTGACGGATGAATTTTAACGGCATTGGAAAACTTAACCATGAACATTCACCAAAATGATGCACCGGCAACGGCGTGCGCAATTGTCGGACGGGGAGAAGCAGCATGACGCCCGCTGCCGTGCTCGTCTGCATGACGATTGTCACCAATGTTGGCCACACCACTGTTGCATCGCGGGCTTGCCATTATGAGCAGGCACCTGTTGCGATGCAGTCGGAAACCTCCGTCTCCACCATCGCCGAGAACATCGTGAAGGCTCCGGAGACGGACGTAAGGCCGCTGTCGGTTGTGGATAGGGATGTAAAAGCCAGAAAGCCGAAATACAGGAAACAGGCAACCCGCAAGGCCCGCGTTCACCATCGCTCGCGCAAAATAACCGTGCAGCCCGTGTCATCCGAAGCGCAAAACACGGTCTATCGCAATTCCTGGTTTGAACGCCTGTTCAACATGTAGGCATTGCGTGAGCAACCAAACCGTGCGCCCATTTGAACAGGCGCACGCATTCCGGTTATGGTGCCGATTACTTGGCTGCCTCAAGCTGACCGCGAACCTCGCCGTCTGGGAACTTGGCTGTGTGTATGTTCAGGTAATACTTTCCCGCCTTGATATCTGCCATCTGGGCCTCGGTAATGTCACCGCTTCCTTCCATGATGCTGGCAGACATATCGATCACCGGACCTGCTTTTTCCGTGGCACTCGCCGGCCCATGGATATGGGCTGCCGTGGCATCGCCCGTCAGGCCATCGACCTTGACGGTCCACGTCACCTTCTTCGCATCCGTATCGACAGACACTTCGGCGCTGCCCGTGGCAGCACTATCGGTGGGCGGCACCTCGGCAGCGCCCTTGAGCTCCGTTGTAAATTTCATCATCTCTGCATGCGCGAGAGGCGCTGCGGCCGTGAGGGCAGTGGCCAAACCGGCGACTGCAAAGGCATTTTGAATTTTGATCATAAGTTTTATCTCCTCGGGTTTATGTTGCATGAACAAAACGTATGACCGCGAAAGAAGTTCCGCCGACTGAGTTCGACTAAATTCTCGGCGTGCCTACTTTGCACTTGGGTCGCGATAGAGAAACTCGATATTGTTGCCATCCGGGTCGAACACGAATGCCGCGTAATATCCCGGCCCGTAGTGATCGCGGTAACCGGGACCGCCATTGTCGCGTCCGCCGTTTGTGAGCGCTACGCCATGCGCGGCGGCCACCTGTTCGCGCGATGCTGCAGAAAAACACAGGTGCAGCCGGCGCGGACCCAATTCGCCTTCGAAAATCAGCTGCCCCGTGATCTCTCCCACGCCAAACCCGGCCGAGCGCGCGTCTTCGTCGAAGAAAAACTCTTCAACGCCCAATTCCTGCAAAACCGACGCGAAGAAACGGCGACTCTCGGTAATGCTGCCAACGGCAAACTCGACGTGATCAAACATGATGCTTCATGCTCCCTCGTTCTTCATGGTCTGGCCTGACCCAACCAACCAACCCTACAGCATTTTTTCGTACAAATCATCCCAGTTGGGATTGTCCTTCTCAATCAGCGCCAGCTTCCACGCGCGCAGCCAGCGCTTGAGCGACGTCTCCCGCTGAATGGCATCAGTCACCATGTCATAGGTCTCGTACCACACCAGCATTTTCACATTGTATTTTTTGGTGAACACGGAACCCCGCCCCTCGCGGTGCGCGTAAATGCGGGCGGAGAGATTGTTGGTGACACCGATGTAGAGCGTGCCGTTGCGTTTGCTGGCGAGGATGTAGACATAGCCTTGTGGCATGGTTAGGACGCGTTAAGTTTGGGTAGTCGGGTCGAGGCTGACAATGGAGATAGGATTGGTGTTACGGTTTGTTGTGCCATGAGGTTATGACGGAGGAGATGATGATTTCCGTCGGTGTCCAAAAATTTTACATACTCCCGGATTTCCACCCCTTACTCTCCACCCCTCTATCTCTCCATGGTCGGGCTCGACCCGACCACCCAGACTAAAATTGATTAGGGAAGATGAGAACGGCATAATGAGGCTAAAGTAGTAATTTCGCTAAAACTCACTCGCCCCGTCATTGATGATTGGCAAAAGTATAAAGGCAATTTTTAATATGCGAGTTTACTAAAAGCAACGTGCAGGTTTCGGATAATATTCGAATCCCCACACGCTGCATTTATAAAACTACAGAACTAAGACAATAAATCTTACCTCTGACCGCTCTTTTCATCCTGTGCAAGGACGGAAGCGGCCAAAGTTTTGATCTGCGCTTGTGTAGGTTTCTGGCCGGCAAGAACCTTGCCCGCAATCGTAGATGCTTTACTTGAAGATTGTTTGGTAGGCATAAATTTGATTCCTTGTAAAGTTGCATAGACAGATTCCATGCATTTTGTTATGTAGGAACCGTGGAAACATAAATGCTTCCACAGCATAACCCGCGTTGGCGAGTCGCTAGACTAATAAGGCGGCTTGCCACACGGGATACTCCTAACAGGGTCATTGGCCCTTGTTCTGGTTCCGTCGAGGTGATGCTCTTCAGGCGATTTCACGTCGGCGCTCGAAAGTTAAAGCGGCCGTCCCAAATAGGATGGCCGTTTTTCTTGGGTTTAGTGATATTGTTTTTATCAAAAATCAATTCGATTTCTCTTTTGTGATAGCCTCAACAGCAATCTTGCCTTCTCCCTTATAAATCAGGGTAAAAATGTTTGCTGCTGTTTGAAGCCATGCCGCGCGACCATCTATGGTCCACAATGTACCTGGCTCGGGCATTGTTTGCAGAAGACCCTGAATAAATGGATGGTGATTTCCGCCACTGCCATTTAAACCTCCTTGACGAGAATTTGAATTATCTTGCGGCGGTCGATCAGCAACAGCTTGGTCGATTGTTTCAGGATAAGACAATGGAGAAGAACTAGAGCCAGAAGCTTTAGGTTTTACAAGCCTGTCCTCCCCACTGTTAAAAAACCCCGCTTGTTTGGCAGATTTCTGAAAGGCCCTTCGTGCATTTTCTGTCTGTTTTGATGATACGCCAAGTGTCAGCATTTCACGTTCAAGCGCTTTAGTTGGGGGAAGTAATTTGCCTCTATATTTTTCGTAAATCTGATAGTAGAGCGGAACTTGTAAGAAAGCAGACGCCTTCGCTTCCATTGCCTTTGCGGCATCTGGAGAAACAATATCATTTCCCAAGTCAGACAGTTTTACGTCACTCTGACTTTCCTTCACTACCAAACCAAATATTCGGGCAGTACCAGTTTTAAGACGAAAATTTCCGCTGCTTGTTGTTTGCCCCATTTCGGCAGCTAGCTCGTCTAGAGCGCAAGCGCTTATACCCGATCTGGCATAAATCTTTTGTGCAACTTCCACCGCTGAATCGAGATCAAGGTATGGAAACGCAATATCAGATCGCTCGTTCGTTCTAGAAGCCAAAGCCTCGTTTTGAGCTTTAGCCATGCTATCAAAATTAACTTTTTCATCAGTCACTGCGGCACCTCTTGCCTTTGATTCATGGAGAATATATAGCGAACCTGCCTCTTTTACAAGAGTTGTTTATAATTTTCTGCAAAATATCAAAACCGCGCCCCTTATCTTCAAAACTATGAATGGCGATAGAGTGCATTTTACTCAAAACTCGTCAAAACGGTGAAATCTGGTTGATGTCATGTTCGGTCTGAAACTTGGCACCGGAAGTCTGGGTGGTCGGGTCAGGCCCGACCATGGAGAGACGTGGGGGAAGTGGAGCGTTTGGGGATGGCGCGTTGTGCAGCTTTAAACTTTCGTACCGCAAGTCTGGGTGGTCGGGTCGAGCCCGACCATGGAGAGTATTAGGAGTTGAGAATTTGGGCGAGATAAATGTTGCACGGACATGAGGCTCGCAATGATGTGTGCTCATTGTTCGAACCAGCCCCTCACCCTCCCATCCTGCTTCGCTAAAGCTACGCAGGACGGGCCCCAACCCTCTCCCCGTTTTACGGGGCGAGGGAGGTAGGGTAGCGTCTCACTCAATCAAACCTCATGCTTCGGCGTAAACTCTGTCGCCCAAGCCCCGCCCAGATCCTTCAACTGCACATCAATATATTCCACCCGCAATTTAATGCTCCAGCCCGCGGAGAACGTGAGCACCACGGTTCCTTCCGGTGCCTTGCCCGCTTCAAACGTGATGGACAGCAGCGAGAGGATATCGCCCTTGTCCAAGCCAGCGATGCCCTGTTGCTTGACGCTGAGCACATGTTCGAAATGCAGGCCTGAGCGGCGGCGTTCGGCGTTTGGTTGCGTCTCCCAGGCAAAGCGGTTCGACACCATCGCGAACTGGCGCGTCTTGGCGAGGTAACGCATGTCAGACACACGGACCAGCGCGTCTTGCATCTGGGCAGAGATGATTTCCAGATCGTCCTCGTCGCGCGCCGCCAGTCTGAGCAAGATCAATGTCCTGCGATGCGTTCAACGTCGGCGCCGCAGGCCTGGAGTTTTTCTTCCAGCGCCTCAAAGCCGCGGTCAAGATGGTAGACGCGGTGGATCGTCGTGTCGCCTTCGGCCACGAGGCCGGCGATGACAAGCGAAACCGACGCGCGCAGATCCGTGGCCATCACGTCAGCGCCTGTCAATTTCTGAACACCGCGCACCTCCGCCGTGTCGCCATGCAAGTGAATATCCGCGCCCAACCTCGCCAATTCCTGCACATGCATGAAGCGGTTTTCGAATATGGTTTCACGGATGACGGACGTTCCCTTGGCCATGGTCATCAGCCCCATGAACTGCGCCTGCAAATCCGTGGGAAAGCCGGGATAGACTTCGGTGGCCACATTGACGGGCTCAAGCCCATGGCCATTGCGTTGAATGCGCAAGCCCTCGTTGCTGCGTTGAACGGTAACGCCCGCACGGCCCATGATGTCGATCATTGATTCCAGATTGTCAGCGCGTGCGCCCTTCAGCAACACATCACCACCCGCCATGGCAGCTGCCATCGCATAGGTGCCGGTTTCAATACGGTCCGCAATCACCTCATGCTCCGCGCCATGCAGGCTAGTCACACCGGTGATTTTCAGGGTGGAGGTGTGGATGCCTTCGATCTTCGCACCCATTTTCACGAGGCATTCGGCCACGTCGCCGATTTCAGGCTCGCGCGCGGCGTTTTCAATGATGGTGTCGCCCTTGGCCAACACGGCGGCCATCAAGGCCGCATGCGTGGCACCCACGGTGACCATAGGGAATGTGATATGCGCACCCTTGAGGCCACCCTTCGCAGTGGCATGCACATAGCCCGATTTGATTTCAACCTGCGCGCCGAGTTTTTCCATGGCGAGGATATGGAGATCAACAGGGCGCGTGCCGATGGCGCAACCGCCGGGGAGAGACACCTTGGCTTCACCGCAGCGCGCGAGCAACGGCCCCAGCACCCAGAAGCTGGCGCGCATTTTGGAGACGAGATCATAGGGGGCAGTGGTATCAACAATCGTCTTGGCGGAAATCTTCAGCGTTTCACCAGCGATGGCGGATTGGCCGGGCTGCTTTCCCGCCACCATGATATCCACGCCATGATTCTGCAAAATGCGCTGCAGGCGAAGCGCATCCACGAGACGCGGCACGTTTTTCAGCGTGAGCGTGTCCGGTGTGAGCAACGCCGTGATCATCAGGGGAAGGGCGGCATTCTTGGCACCGGAAATATTGATGGTGCCGTTAAGCTTGTTGCCGCCGCGAATACGGATACGATCCATTGATGAAGTCCCCAAATCAGTAAGCAGATGTTGAAAGCGTGCTGGAATTGGCGCTAACAAGCATAAATGGCCCTATTGGGGCAACCCTTAATCCTTTTTCGGCTTTTCAGCTGCTTTTTGCGTCTTGGCCAGCGCCTTGCGCTTGAGCAAATTCACCCGCAAAGCCTCCGCCAGCCGCCTGGTTTCCGCATCAGATCGTTTTGCCCGTGGTTTATTTGACATTTGCGCAGTCTTGGAAACACTTCCTCAACATGTCAAGCATAGAGGGTTGCGAAAGCCAGTCTCCTGTGGCATGTGACGCAACCATGGTCCACGCTGCTGTAGCTCAGTGGTAGAGCACACCATTGGTAATGGTGAGGTCGACAGTTCAATCCTGTCCAGCAGCACCAGTTCCCGTCAGTTGCGCGCCTCAAACGAACATTCGGGTTTGACCAAGCCATCTGGATACCTTGTGCGTCGAACCGTCTGTGCCAGACGTGAGGTAACGAATACGTAACTTGACGGTCTTGAACGGGAAAAGCTACAAGATCGACATGGTTGGTGTTCGTTTCATATCGGCATTAAGGCGCGTGCTTTTCGGCATGGTCATATTTGCCTTGGCGTTTGCGCCGCTACAATCATTTTCTCCTGCATCCACGACAAACGCTATGGCCATGGGTAAAGCCGACTGTCCACAGACGCAGAAGAAGCCATGCTGCAATCAAGAGAAATCGGATTGCATGATGAAACAGTCCTGCATGACAACTTATAACAGCGGCCTTGGCACATTGAATGTGACTGAACTCAAGGCAATGAATATTCAAACAGAAAAGCTGGCGATGGTGGATGCGGCGTTTCTGGAACCTCATGCCCCCCCACCCCTTCGAAGACCTCCCCGCATATAACCTTTTGAAACTGACCAATCGGGCAGCGCTTTGCTTGCTCGTGCTTTTTGTTTTTTAAAGGTTTCTCACATGCGTGTATTATTACGACTTGTTCTGACACTGCTGCTCGTTGCATTTGGCAGTGTAGGTGGTTTCTTTGCCGCCACAAAATATCGCCCTCAGTTTGATGCAATGGCTGCCCAATTTTTTGTGGTGGATGATGTCGAATCATCTGAGCGCAGGATCATTTACTATCGCAATCCGATGGGGGAGCCTGACATTTCGGCGGTTCCCAAGAAAGACTCCATGCAAATGGATTATATCCCCGTATATTCGGATGAAGTTCCAGGGGATGCTGTGGTTGGGGCAGACGGGCGCAAAATTATTTACTACCGCAACCCTATGGGTGAAACCGACATTTCGCCTTTGCCCAAAAAGGATTCTATGGGCATGGACTATATCCCCGTTTACGAAAACGAGGTTCCAGCAATTGAAGAGAAGAAATCCGAATTAGCTCCCTCATCAGGTGAAAAGAAAATTCTTTATTACCGCAATCCCATGGGGCTGCCCGATAAGTCATCGGTGCCAAAAAAGGATTCGATGGGGATGGACTACATCCCCGTTTATGACGATGGGGAAGTGAGTGATCCTTCCATCGTCAAGGTGAGTGTTGAGAAGGTGCAACGGGCTGGCGTGAGAACAGAGGCTGTGGAGAAACGGCTTTTATCGCAACCAATCCATGCGCCGGGTTCAGTGCAGCTTGATGAAATACGGCAGTACTCGATAACACTACGCGTTGAGGGTTTTATCGAAAAAATGTATGCCAGTGCCACTGGCCAGTATGTAAAAGCCGGTGAGCCGCTTTTCCGGTTTTACAGTCCCCAGATTACGCAAGCTGCTGTTGAATATCGCTTGGCTGCTGCGAACGGTCAGAAAATTGCAGGCGCGCGTAAGCTACGCAATTTCGGTGTTCCAGAATCCTTTATCGATTCAATCCCTGCAAGGGGCGATATTCCATTTTCAATGGATTGGCCATCACCAGTTGATGGTGTGCTGATGAGCAAGAATGCGATTGTGGGCGGTCGCGTCATGCCCGGTGATGAACTCTACCGGTTGGCCGACGTAACCTCAATATGGGTTATCGCCGATGTTGCCGAACTTGATATAGGCCGCATTGAAGTTGGTGACCCCGCTGCCATTACGATACGCGCTTTTCCAGGCGAAGTGTTCAATGGCAAGGTCGCATTCGTACTGCCTGAATTGAAGCCCGAGACCCGCACCGCGCAGGTACGTATCGAGCTTCCCAATCCTGATCATAAGCTCCTGCACCGCATGTACGCGGATGTGGTGATTGAGACGGGTAGAGATGCGCGTGTTCTGGCCATTCCCGCATCGGCCATTATCGACAGCGGCAAGCGGCAAGTGGCGATTGTTGAAGTTGGAGAAGGTAAATTCAAACCCACTGAAGTCCAAATTGGACGCAGAGGCGAAAAATATGTTGAAATTCTCAATGGTCTGACTGAAGGCGAAAAAATCGTCACGCGGGCCAATTTTCTGATTGATGCCGAAAGTAATTTACAAGCGGCCTTGACCTCACTCGCGTCCGCTGACGGTGCTGCGCAATGATCGGCAAAATCATCGAATGGTCAGCCCGCAATATGGTGCTGGTGTTTATCGCTTCGGCATTTCTGGCGCTTGCCGGTCTCTACGCTGTGAAAACAACGCCGCTGGATGCGATTCCAGATTTGTCAGACACACAAGTGATCGTTTATACTGAATATCCAGGACAGGCCCCGCAGGTTGTTGAAGATCAGGTCACCTATCCGCTCACCACGTCACTGCTGAGCGTACCAAAATCCAAGGTGGTCCGCGGCTTTTCATTCTTTGGTGTTTCATTCATTTACATCATTTTTGAAGATGGCACAGACCCCTATTGGGCACGGTCACGGGTGCTTGAATATTTGAATGCTGCCACAAGGCGGTTGCCTCAGGGTGTAACGCCGTCGCTTGGCCCCGATGCCACGGGCGTGGGCTGGGTTTATCAATATGCGCTCACCGGAAAAGGGCTTGATCTTGCACAGTTGCGAACCACGCAAGACTGGCAATTGCGATATGCGCTGGCCAAGGCTGAAGGTGTTGCCGAAGTCGCAAGTGTTGGTGGTTTTGTCAAGCAATACAGCGTGATTGTTGACCCGCGGCTGCTCCAAAGCTTTGGGCTTTCACTTGAAACCGTGCGCAATGCCATCAGGGCCAGCAACATGGATACAGGCGGGCGCACTGTCGAAATTTCTGAAACTGAATATGCCGTGCGAGGTCGTGGGCTGTTCAAAAATACCAAAGACATCGAGATGATCGTGCTCAAGGCCAATGGTGGAACGCCGGTATTATTGCGCGATGTGGCGCGTGTTGAATTTGCCCCCGATGAACGGCGCGGCATCACTGAATTGAACGGTGAGGGCGAAGTGGTGGGCGGTATTGCCATCCAGCGCTACGGTGAAAACGCTCTGTCGGTCATTGATAATGTGAAGGCGCGTTTAGAGGACGTGAAGGCCAGCCTTCCTGCGGGCACGGAAGTTAAAACTGTTTATGATCGCTCTGATCTTATCTACCGTGCGATTGAAACACTGAAAGGAACCCTTCTTGAGGAGAGCCTGATTGTAGCGGCAGTCTGTGTGATATTTCTCCTTCATGTGAGAAGCGCGTTGGTTGCCATTCTCATGTTGCCCATTGGAATTCTGATTGCGTTTGTCTTCATTCGCATGTTGGGGCTTTCTTCAAATATCATGAGTCTTGGCGGAATTGCGATTGCCATCGGTGCCATGGTGGATGCTGCGATTGTGATGATTGAAAATGCCCATAAGCATATGGAACGGGCAAAGCCTGGAACACCCCGAATTGAAACCATTGTTGCAGCAGCCAAGGAGGTCGGACCCTCTCTGTTTTTTGGCTTGTTGATTATCACGGTATCGTTTCTGCCTATCTTCACATTGGAAGCACAGGAAGGGCGATTGTTCAAACCCTTGGCTTACACAAAAACGTTTTCCATGGCCGCCGCTGCGTTCCTGTCCATCACACTTGTCCCCGCTCTCATGTACTTGTTTATTAGGGGACGCATTATCGCCGAACACAAAAACCCGATTAACCGCATTCTGATCTGGCTTTACCGTCCGATCATCAAAGGTGTGCTGAAAGCAAAGACATTCACCATTCTTGTGGCACTGGTGGTTCTTGGTGCGAGCTATTGGCCTGCGACCAGACTTGGTTCGGAGTTCATGCCCAATCTCAATGAGGGTACGCTGTTCTATATGCCAACGACATTGCCGGGATTGTCGATCACGAAGGCTGCCGAACTGCTGCAGACCCAAAACAAGATCATCAAATCATTTCCTGAAGTTGAATCCGTCTTTGGTAAAGCCGGGCGGGCAACGAGCGCCACTGATCCCGCGCCCACCGAAATGTTTGAAACCGTGATCAATCTCAAACCCGAAACTGGGTGGCGAAAAGGTGTAACTGTTGACAGCCTGATCAAAGAGATGGACAAGTCTTTGCAGTTTCCCGGTGTCTCCAATGCCTGGACCATGCCGATCAAGGCCCGCATTGATATGTTGTCCACAGGGATACGAACGCCCGTGGGCATCAAGGTGTTTGGGCCGGACCTGAAGGAAATAGAACGCCTTGGCCGCGAAATCGAGAAGGCATTGCGCAAGTTGCCGGAAACATCGAGTGCGTTTTCCGAACGTGTGATTGGCGGCTACTACCTTGAAATCACGCCAGACCGGCAACGCCTTGCCCGTTACGGCATGATGGTTCAGGATGTGCAGGATACGATTGCCATGGCTTTGGGGGCTGAACCCATAACCACGGCGGTTGAAGGGCGTGAACGCTATGCAGTGAACTTGCGCCTTCCCCGTGACTTGCGCAGTGACCCCGAAACGATTGCCCGTAACGTGCGCGTGAGTTCGGCTAATGGCGTGTCGGTGCCGCTTGGTGAAGTTGCAGACATCAAGTTGACGACAGGGCCTTCAACCCTGCGCACGGAAAATGCCCAGCTTGCCGCCTATGTTTATGTTGATACCCGCGACAGCGATATTGGTGGCTATGTGGCAAAGGCCCAAAAGGCAGTCGCTGACAATGTGAAGTTCCCACAAGGCTATTATGTGACATGGAGCGGACAGTTTGAATATCTTGAACGCGCCAAGGCCAAATTGAAATTGGTGGTGCCTTTTACATTGCTCATCATCTTTCTGCTGCTCTACCTGAATTTTGGCAGACTGGCTGAAACATTTATCGTGATGCTGTCGCTACCATTCTCGCTGGTTGGTGGACTATGGCTGATGTGGTGGATGGGTTTTAACTTGTCTGTTGCAGTTGCTGTTGGCTTCATTGCGCTGGCCGGTGTTGCCGCTGAGACAGGGGTTGTGATGTTGATTTATTTGCAAAACGCGCTTGAGGAATGGCGGCACCGCGCTGCTGAGGAAGGTCGTGTCTTCAACCAGGCTGATCTCTATGGTGCCATCATGGAAGGTGCGGTTGATCGTGTGCGGCCTAAGATGATGACGGTGGCCGCAATCATGGCGGGCCTCCTGCCAATTCTTTGGAGCAAAGGAACTGGCTCTGAGGTTATGCAGCGCATTGCTGTGCCCATGATCGGTGGCATGGTGTCGTCGACAGTTCTCACCTTGGTTGTTATCCCCGCAATCTTCGCTCTTGTTGAGGGCGCAAGAATGCGGTTTGGAAACAGGCAGAAAACAATACTTACGCAACAACCACTTGAAACTTAGGAAAGGAAAAAACTGTATCCCAAACGGGTCTCTCAGTTCTCTGAGCTTGATTTTCAGTTGATATTGCGGTGTGTCAATCCGTAATATCCAGTTCGCCCAACCCGCCCTGAACGTGGCGATTTCTTGCGCGGTAATCCTCCGGTTCCTCGAAGGTGCCGGCCCAGATGCCCCGTTTAGCACGGCGGGCCGCACCTTCCAGCCCCACATAATTCAGGCTGTGTTTGCTATAGGCAACGGCCCAGCCCTGTTTCACCATTTCAGCGTTTAGATCGAGCGTGCCAATCTTGCAGACGGATACGGCGCGGCCATAACGGTCCGAGTCAATGGAGCTGCAGGTGACCTGTTGGCCCTTGACCAATGCACGCAAGGTATTGGCGGCTTGCTTGCCGCACGAATATTCAATGTTGGTTTTATCCCTGCAGTTCTGCCGATATTCCGGCGCATCAATGCCATAGAGGCGGATATTTGTATCGCCCTTGCGCAGGGAATCACCATCAACGACCTGCACATTGCCGGTGCCCAAATCGATCACGTCAAACTTCTGCATTAGGAACAGCACTGCCGTGAGCACTGCGAGAAACAACATGATATCCTTGAGCGTTCGCAACAGGCGTATCACAGGGGCAAGAGATTCCAGCGCGCCGCACTCTCATCATCGGTTTCCTTGGCCGCAACCCACGTGTCACCCTCCAGCTTCCAGAATGGTGCCTTGGTTTTCAACCAGTCAATGAGGAAGTGGCAGGCGTCAAAAGCCGCATGCCGGTGCGCCGATGTAACAATGACCAGCACGATGTCTTCGGCAAGTTCCATCCGGCCATAGCGGTGAACAATCAGTGTACTAAGCAGTGTCCAGCGACGGTGCGCTTCGGCGTCAATCTCTTCCAGTGCCTTCTCCGTCATGCCGGGGTAGTGTTCCAAAGTGAGGCTGGAGACGGCGGCACTGTCATTCATGTCGCGCACGCTGCCCACAAACACCACCATGCCGCCAATATCAGTGCGGTTCCGCTTGATGTCAGCGAGTTCGGCTGCGGTATCGAAAGGCTCGGACTGGATTCGGATCATGGCTGGATATTGCGCGTTTGGGCGTTCAACTTCAATTGCCGAAAATCTTCTTGAGGATTTTCTTGCCCTTCTTTTCAATTTTCTTCACGTCGACACCGGCCACGTCCGGATTGATTTTGGGGTTGCCCCATGGACCCTTCACGGCCACATGGACCGGCAGTTCCGCATCGCTGACCTGCGGGCTGAATTTGAGATCAACGGCACGGCGCAGCATGTCAACATCACCCTTGCCGGTGACGGAGAGCTGTGGGCTTTCAATCGCAATGTCACTGGTTGTGGCAATGCCATCAACGACCGTGAACGAGGCCGACGCAGAGTTAAAAGCCGTGAGCTTTGTGTCACCACCGCCCCAGCCCGCAAGTGCGGCGCTGCCAAGACTGTTTATGGAATCGAGGACATCAACACCACGAATGTTCCCCTGCGATACGGCAATGTTGAACGTGCCCTGCAAGCTTGACATAAGCTCCTGCTGGTTCTGGCCAGAGGCAGAAAGCGCTGCCTTCACATTCGTGACCCCCGTGAGCCAATCCACGCCAAGTAGTTTTGAAAGGAATTTTTCACCTCTCAAACCCTGGCCGTCGAAATCAAGTTTAAGGCTTGGCTTGGCCTGGCTCGCGTCAATCGTGACCGTCGCATTGCCCTGGCCACCGTAAAGTTTTGCATCCTTGAAACGTGCGGTGAGTATTCCCGCCTTCACCCTGTTTTCCATTTCAACAGGTCCCCACTCGGCGTCGCGCCATTTGACTAGAAACGCTGAAATGGCAAGCTCGCCTTCAACGCCATTCAAGGCGCTGAATGTATAAGGCACAACACTCCAGTCCGCATCTCTGGCGGGCCCTGCCGGGGTGGTTTTTTCGGGCGCGGCAAGATAGGGGTCAAGGGTCAGGAGATCAGTGGAAAGGGCGCCGGAGATTTGCGGAATCCGGTTGCTGAAATCAGCCGACAGCGCGCCGTTGGCCACCATGCCGTCCAGACCGATGCTGGTTTTCGTCAGGTTGAAAACACTGCCGGAGGAATCCACTGCGGAACCCAGATTGAAATTTTTAAGGCCGCTCGCGCCGCCCACGGCATTGCCAAGCCACTTTGCCAGCACGCGTAAATCCGGTGATGACACATCAACGGTTCCGACAAGCGCCAGCGCTTTGCGGGTTCCCAGCCGTCCACTGAAGTTCAGGGTGAGTGCGGGTGCGCGAATGGCAATATCGGCGGGCGAGCCATCTTCGGTGACCCGCGCCAAGGATTTGAGATGGACTTCGATTTTCGCAAATTGTGAATTGAGCGCAACCGTTGCCGCCACGTCAATGTCACCACCTTCGCCAACGTGGAGCTGGCCGGTTGCATTCTCCACTGAAAAAGCCTGGCCGCTGCGCTCATCCAGATAATTCGCCGTGCCGTTGCCAAAGATGATTGCAAGGGGATCTTTTACGTTTGAAGGTGCTTTCGCCTGCGCAGCCCCATCGCCCTTGCCCTGTGCAGTCCAATTGGCGTTTCCCTCGCCGTCGATCAAAAAATTGAAGTGTGCGGCAGTCAGCGAGAGTTTACTGACCTTCAGCTTGCGCTCAAAAAGACTGGAATACGGCAGAGGCAGGGTGACGTGTCCCACGGTGACAAACACGCCATCCATTCCTGGCGGGTTTGAAATGGAAACATCATCGAGCTGAACGCCGAGTTCGGGTGTGAACACCAGCTTCGTTGCACCCTTGACCACGAGTGAACGCCCGGTTTTGCGCAGCACATAATCCTGCAGTTCACTGACCGCAAAACCGGGGTGCAGGACGGCTCCAAAGGCCGCGGCGCAAAGGCCAAGGAAAACCACCACACCAATCCACACAAACCGCGGTTTTATTTTTCCCTGCATGACGCGAACATTATAACGTAAAAATGGCAATTTGGAGTGGGGTCATGGTAGGTCCGTGCGGGTGGATTGCAGCGCCGCACCTTGCAGGTTTCGCGCAAGCAGGATGACGGGAACGAAGCCTGCCGCAACAATGGTGAGGGCAGGCGCCGCACTGGCTTCGAGTTGGTCAAGCGAGGCCAGTGAAAACACGAGGGTTGCCAATGTGTCAAAATCAAAGGGCCTGAGGATGAGGGTGGTTGGCAGTTCCTTCATGCAATCCACAAACACCAGAAGCGCTGCCGATATCAGCGCGGGGCGCAGCATGGGCAGGTGGATTTCGATGAACGTCCTGAAGGGTGACCGGCCGAGTGTGCGTGCGGCCGATGTGAGGTTTATGGTTACTTTTTCAAGGCCACTTTCGAGTGAGCCAAGCGAGATGGCGAGAAAGCGGACGCCATAGGCGAAAATGACCGTGGCGACAGTGCCTGATAATATCAATCCCGTGGACACACCAAAATATGCGCGCATGAAGGCATCCAGCCCATTGTCAAAAGCGGCGAGCGGAATGAGAACCCCGATGCCCAGCACCGTTCCCGGAACCGCATAGCCAATGCCGGCAAGCCGAATGAGCTGGTGAACAGCCTTGCCACCACGCATCCGGTTCGCATACGCCAGTACCAGGCCCAACAGGACAACAAGCATGCTGGCAATGAGTGCCAGGAACACAGAGTGCCACGCGGCTTCGAAATAGGCCGCGGAAAATGACTCCGAGAACCGCCGGAGTGCGAACCGCAACAGGATGAGCCCCGGCAGGATGAACCCGAAGAAAACCGGGAGCCCGCACATCGCCACCGCGAGCAGGCCGCGCCATCCCGTCAACACGCTGCGGCGTGTTCCTGAATTCTGGCGGGCATGACTGTTTGCCGGTTGCAGCTTTCGCGCCCGGCGTTCGATCCATAACAGCGCGAATACAAAAACCAGCAGGACGCCGGCAAGTTGCGCGGCACCACCCAGATTGCCCTCTCCCAGCCATGTCGTGTAAATGCCCAGCGTCAAGGTGCGCACGCCGAAGAAACCGACAGCGGCAATGTCGTTCAGGCATTCCATGAGTGCCAAGCTGACACCCACGACAATTGCAGGTCGCGCCTGCGGAAGCGCCACCGCGAAGAATGCGCCCCACGCGGTTTTCCCAAGCGTACGGGCCACGTCAAGCTGGTTTGCGGGCTGTCGCAGGAAACTCGCCTGCGCTGTCATGAACACATAGGGGTAGAGCACCATGGACAAGACAAAAATGGCACCCGGCAGCGAACGGATTTCCGGAAAGAAATAGTCCTGGGGCGTTTTCCATCCGGCAACCCCGCGTAACCAGCTCTGCAGGGGTCCCGCATAATTGAAAAAATCAACATAAGTGTAGGAGATGATGTAAGTCGGCGTGGCCAGTGGCACAAGGCAGGCCCATTGCATGAGCCTGCGCAGTGGAAACTCACGCGTCGTCACAAGCCATGCCGTTGTGGTGCCGATGATGAATGTCAACACACCGACACCGACCAAAAGACAAAGCGTCCGCCAAACGTAACCGGGAAGCACCGTATTGAACAAATGTGGCCAGATGTTTTCCTGTGGCCGAAACGACAGGACCAGTATTGTGAGAAGCGGAAGCGCGATTGCCAACGCGACGAGAGCCGCCGCGACAGTCAACCAACGTTCCGCTGTTGAAGTTTTACCCCCGCGCATGACAACGGCTTTTGACATCGGGCGTGGCGCTATTCCGCCAGGACGCGGGTTGTGGGGAAGGTGAGTTCAATCATCGTGCCCTTGCGCGGCTCGCTTGAAATAACGAAGTTGGTGCGGTTGGCCTCTGCCAGCGCCTTGGTGAGTGGCAAACCCAGACCTGTACCCTGTACTTCACGGCCAGCCGTGACCACGCGCTTGAAGGGTTCAAGCGCATCACGCAACTGGTCCTCATTCATGCCGATGCCCGTGTCTTTCACGCGGAACTTGAGTTCGCCTGCCTGGTTTGTAAGGGCTGAAACAATCACCTGTCCGCCGGGATCGGTAAACTTGATGGCGTTGGAAATCACATTCAGCATGATCTGGCGCATGGAACGCTGGTCGGCCACCACATTGGGCAGGTCCGCAGGCATGGCCTTGCGGATCACCACGCGCGCCCCCGTGGCTGCCTCCTGCAACATCTTGATGGCATTGTCTGCGGTGTCACTGAGATTGACGGACGTGAAGTTAAGTTCAAGCTGCCCGGCTTCAACCTTAGAAAGATCAAGCAGGTCATTGATCAGTGACAGCAGCAAGCCGCCACTGGAATGTATGTCGTTCACATAGCCGCGGTACTTGTCATTCTTGATTTCACCGAAACGTTCAAGCCGCATGACCTCGGAAAACCCCATGATGGCATTGAGTGGCGTGCGCAGTTCATGGCTGATACGGGCGAGAAATTCTGATTTCTGGCGGCTGGTTGCCTCGGCAACTTCCTTTGCCTCGCGCAGTTCCTTTTCGGTGCGTTTCCATTGCGTGATGTCACGTACCACGGCACAAAACGCTGCACGCGAGGTTTTGGATTGAAGCGCCCCGATTGTGAGAAACAGCGGAACGGTTCCACCTTGCTTTACGACGGCATTCACTTCGCGGCCATCATTGAAAACGCTGGCAAGGCCCGGACCTTGCAGGGCCGCGAGATAGTCGCGCACTGTCTTGCGGCTGTCCTGTGCCAGCAACTCAATAAACGGCTTGTCGGCAACTTCTGCAATGCGGTAGCCGAATATGGCTTCTGCCCCTGCACTGAAGGTATGGATCTTGCCTGCCTTGTCGAGTGTGATGATGCCATCGGTTGCCGTATCCAGAATGGCGCGCAATTCATCATCGGCAACGGATATTATCTCTTCCGCGACATGAACCTTGCGTGGCACTTCGACAACCACGGCCTCAACCTCTTGCACCGGGGCAACTGGCGGCTCAACAACCAGCGGAGCCTGCACGACGGGTTCCGGGATGGGTTCAACGGCCGGGTGTATCGCACGCAACATGAATTGCCGCGCAGGCCCATTCTGCCATGCCACGGTCGTCAAGTGCGCAGAGAAATGAACCTCGCGCCGGGCATCAAGCATGAGTGCGGCAGCTGGCAGCCCGTGTTCGAGCGATGCAAACATGTTCCATATCGCGTCGTCGTTGATGAGAGCTTCGAAACTTCCATGGCCAAAAAACTTTAGTGCCAGTGGATTGGCATAAAGCACCTGGCCAGCCTTCGCGATCACCACAGCCTCCTTGATGCTGTCGATGGCATTGGTCACAACAACCGGAATGATGGCTGGCTTGCGCTGTGGCCCGGAAAGTTCAACCTTCACATCGGGCGTTGCAATGGCCGCAGATTCACTCAGCACTTTCCCAAGATGCTGGAAGGCTTCCG
This sequence comes from Rhodobiaceae bacterium, assembly GCA_031417195.1. GTDB lineage: Bacteria > Pseudomonadota > Alphaproteobacteria > Rhizobiales > Aestuariivirgaceae > Aestuariivirga. The sequence goes on along the minus strand of JANOVC010000064.1, from coordinate 41,051 downwards.
CATCGGACGTTTCAAATCGCCGTCCATCCTCGTTTTCATGCACCGGCCCGGCCAGGGAACTTTCCAGCGCCCGCCGTTCGGTAATGTCGTCCAGAAGCAGCATGGCAAAGGCCACCGGGTCTGCCGTGTCACCAAGCCTGCGCAAGGTCAGCCTGAACTCACGAGGGCCAATTTTTGAGCGCAGGGTCTTTATTTCACTGATCGTGTTTGTTGAAGCCAGCCGCGTGAGCATTTCATCCGCGAACACAGCATCTTCAAGCAGTTCCCTGAGGCCTGTTCGCTGTCCTGCCTGAAACAGCATTGATGCGGCTGCGTTAAACCTGTGCAATGATCCGTCTTGACCCATGAAGGCAGCGGCAACCGGCAACAGGTCGAAGGCCTGCGATATTTTTTCCGCCGGGATTTCCGTGGCCACGATATTTGCCAAGGGGGCAATAACCAGAATACCTGCACGGCCATCCGCCAAGGCATGGGTGGAGCAGGTCGCTGAAAAGGGAACACTGTGGCCAGATGACGGAAAGTGGAGAAGCGCTGTTTCTGACTGTCCCCATTTCAGGGACTGCGAAAACAACATGACCCGTTCGACGCCGGGTTCGGCGAAATCAAAGGGCCTGTCGATAAGGTCAAACAGGGTGCGTCCGCTGAAAAAAGCAATGCCTGCAGAATTTGCCCAGACAATGCGGCCCCGCGCACCATCCCACAGCCAAGCGGCATCCGGGACGTGCCGCAAGTCTTCAAGGGTTGGCGCGTTACTCGTTGTCAAAACTCAACTCCGGCAGGCACCCCAGCCGTCTCCCAATAGTGATGACTGCTTTAGTCCACTTCCAAATAACTAAATCAATTTTTTTAGATTACGTCCACCTTTGGTTAACCATCGCACACAAATAAATCTGCATGTTGCAACGCAAAAAATTTATTGCATTGCACAATACTTTGACCTATAAGGAAGTCCGGGGAATTTGCCAGTCAGCAGCTATGGAGATTAACCATGAGTTCGAAGAAATCAAAACGCCAAAATGACACCAGAATTCATAATGAAGCTGTTGATTTTGCGGTAAAATCAGTTGAACGATTGCAAACCCCAGCCCAGGAGATTGACGCCGGGCCAGCAATCAATGTTCAAAAGAGTGATGCAGCAGCCACCAACAGCTCATCCGGCATTGTGGACTTTCACAGGATGACCATGGAATTTACCAATAAAAACATGGAGCAGGCCTTTGCCTTTGGCCTGAAGTTATTTGACGTCAAGCAGTTTGACGAAGCTGTCAGCCTGCAACAGGGCTTTTTTCAGAGCCAGGCCGAATCATTGAATGCGCAAGTTGGCGCGTTAAATGAAATCGCCGCGCGCATTTCGGCAGAGGCAGCAAAACCTCTTACGGAAAGTTTTGAAAAATCCATGCAGACTTTCAACAAGTCCTTTGCCGCATAATTTCTGGATTGTTTCATTTGGGCCCGTGGATGTCGTGGGCCTTTTTGTTTGCTTGTAATTGTAACCGTGCGCCGCTAGTTTGCGTCCGCATTGAAGATGCAGCTGTAGCTCAGTTGGTTAGAGCGCCGGATTGTGGATCCGGAGGTCGGAGGTTCGAGCCCCCCCAGCTGTACCATTATTGGGGCGGTCAACAATCAACCTCACATGTTTCAAAACCTATGATGTGCGTGGCCGCGTGGGCCATGACCTTGATGGGAACATAGCCTATCGCATTGGCCGTGCCTTCGCCCAAACCCTCAAGGCAAAAACCATTGTTGTCGGCAATGATGCAAGGCTCTCCGGCCCCCAACTCAAAACCGCAATGGCCAATGGCATTTTGGATGCAGGCGCAAACGTCATCGACCTTGGCCTCACCGGAACAGAAGAGATCTACTTCGCGTCATCGCACCTGAATGTGGACGGCGGCATTGAAGTGACTGCAAGCCACAATCCGGCTGACAACAACGGAATGAAATTTGTTGGCCGCAAGGGCCGGCCGATTTCCGTCGCGGATGAATTTGCAGCAATCCGCAAACTGGCGGAAAGCAATGTCTTCTCCAACCCCGCAGCGCGCGGAACCCTTTCAATGGCGTCAGTACTGCAGCCCTATGTCGAACACTTGCTCAGCTATATCGACGTTACAGCCCTTGCACCCGTGAAGCTTGTTGTCGATGCCGGGAACGGTGCGGCAGGGCATGTCATTGACGCATTGGAAAAAAAGCTCGGCCAGGTCCAGTTCATCAAAATCAATCACCAACCCAACGGCTATTATCCCAATGGTGTTCCCAACCCGTTGCTGCCTGAAAGACGAGCCATTACATCTGATGCGGTAAGGCACCACAAAGCGGATTTGGGCGTTGCATGGGACGGCGACTTTGACCGCTGTTTTTTGTTTGACGCCAACGGGGCCTTTGTTCCCGGATATTACGTGGCTGGCCTGTTGATGTCGGCATTCCTTGCGCGGAAACCCGCTGAGACATTTGTCGTTGATCCGCGCCTGTTGTGGAACACCCTGGATGTGATGCAAGGCAGCAGCGCGCGGCATGTTACCAGTCGCACTGGCCACACTTTTTTCAAACAGCGCATGCGTGAAGCCGATGCGGTGTATGGCGGTGAAACCAGCGCCCACCATTATTTCCGTGATTTTGCCTACTGCGACAGCGGCATGATCCCGTGGATTTTGATTATTGAGTATCTCGGCAAAATAGGAAAAACCCTGGGCGAACTTGTGGCCACCCGCAAGGCGATGTTCCCGTGCAGTGAAGAGATAAACTTCAAGGTGAAGGATGTCCAGGCTGTGATTGGGCATGTTTCAAATCACTATCGCAGTCACGCACTGAACATTGATGAAACAGATGGCTTGAGCCTGGAGTTTGAAACGTGGCGCTTCAACCTTCGGGGATCAAACACCGAAGCGCTGCTGCGCCTCAATCTTGAAACGCGTGGAAACCCCGGTCTCGTCCGTCAAAAAACCGGCGAAATTGCAGCGCTCATCAATGCTTTGGTTTTCTGATCCCAAGCAGGTTGTCAGTGGAGAATGCTTCGGCAAGCTGCGCCTCTGTCATGAGGCCTTCACTGAGGGCCACATCCCGGATTGTGGTCCGCGTCTTGAGTGCAATTTTGGCAACCCGTGACGCCTGGTCATAACCGATATAGGGGTTCAGTGCGGTGACAGTGACCAGCGAACCTTCAAGCAATTCCCGGCAACGCTCTTCATCTGCCTCAATGCCGTCAATGCAGCGCTCACGCAGAACCACCATGCCCCGCATGAGCATCCGCATGGATTGCAGGATGTTGAACACGATGACCGGTTCCATGGCATTCAATTGCAGTTGCCCCGCTTCGGCAGCCAGCGTGACCGTGAGGTCATTGCCGATGACCTGATAGGCGATTTGGTTGACCACCTCGGGCACCACCGGATTTACCTTGCCTGGCATGATTGATGAACCAGCCTGCACCGAAGGCAAGCGGATTTCACCAAAGCCTGCGCGTGGCCCGCTGTTCAGCAAACGCAGGTCGTTGCAGATTTTTGAAAGCTTCACGGCAATGCGTTTCAGGACACCGGAGAATGTTACAAACGCACCCATGTCAGACGTGGCCTCAATGAGATCGCCGGCGGTGACAAGCGGCGTGCCGGAAATTTCCGACAGGTGCTTGATCACGGTCGCAGGATAATTCTCCGGTGTGTTGATGCCCGTGCCAATAGCCGTTCCCCCCAGATTGACCTCGCGCAGCAGGTTCGCAAATTCTCGCAAACGGTCGATGTCTTCCCCCACTGTCACCGCAAAGGCGCGAAATTCAGACCCCAGGCGCATGGGTACGGCATCCATGAGCTGGGTGCGGCCCACCTTGATGATGTGGTCGAATTCAACCGCCTTCTTCAGCAGGGATTCCTTGAGCGCGATCTGGCTGTCAAGCAGGGAGGGACAATCCCGCAGGATGGTGAGACGGACTGCGGTTGGATAAACATCGTTGGTGGATTGTGAAAGATTGACATGGTCCGTGGGACTTATGCTTGCGTAGTCGCCAGGTTTTTTTCCCAAATGCCGCAAAGCCATGTTGGCCACGACTTCGTTGGCATTCATGTTGGTTGACGTGCCAGCGCCGCCTTGCAGCATGTCGACGATAAAAAATTCATGCCCCTCACCGGCAACGATGCTGTCACAGGCTGCAACAATGGCGTCAGCCAATTCGGGTTTGAGCACCCCAAGATCGCGGTTCGCCAGTGCCGCTGCCTTTTTTGCCATGGCCAGCGATTGAACGAGTTCAGGATAATGATTGAGCAGTATTCCGGTGATTGGAAAGTTTTCAACGGCGCGTGCCGTGTGGATGCCGTAGTCAGCGGTTTCAGGAATTTTCATTTCACCAAGGGAGTCTTTTTCGATACGGAAAAGGGACATGGATTTTGGCTTCCTGATTCTGCACTGGACTTATCAATAGGCCCTGCACAATAATTAAGCAAAATTACGGGATTTTATATGACAATTGAGCTTCGTGCCGATGGCCGCCAATCAGAAACAGCGCTCGCAGTCCAGCGCGGTGTTGGCCGCTTGATGCGCGCCCATGGCTTTGCCACGCTCACGGAATTCACGCTCGCATCCGGACGCCGCGCCGATGTGATTGCCGTGAGTGGCAAAGGAGCCATTTGGATCATCGAGATCAAATCATCGCTGGAGGATTTCCGCGTCGATCAGAAATGGTCAGAATACCGCGAATTCTGTGACCGGTTTTTCTTCGCCATTCCGCAAACTCTGGAACCCGAAATGATACCCTTTGATACCGGTTTGATCATCGCCGACAGTTGGGACGCGGAAATCATCCGACAGCCACCTGAAGTTCCAATGCACGCTGCTCGGCGTAAGTCAGTCACGCTGGACTTCGCCCGCACCGCCGCACAAAGGCTGCACAGTCTTTACGACCCGTGACTTTACTTTGGCGCGCGTTTTGCCAGGATGCGCTGCAACGTGCGGCGATGCATGTTGAGGCGTCGCGCCGTTTCGGACACATTGCGGCTGCACAATTCATAGACCCGCTGAATATGCTCCCAGCGCACCCGGTCCGCCGACATGGGATTCTCGGGAAGGGCGTTGCGGCTGTCCTTGTCAGAAATCAGCGCACCGTAAACCGCGTCCGCATCAGCAGGTTTGGCAAGATAGTCAATGGCGCCAAGCTTGACCGCCGTTACCGCAGTGGCAATGTTGCCATAACCGGTAAGCACAACAACACGCGCATCCGGCCTGCTGGCATGCAGTGTTTCAATCACATCAAGGCCATTGCCATCACCGAGTCGCAGGTCAACAACGGCATAGCCGGGAGGTGATTTCCGCACCTGCTGGATGCCTTCTGCCACTGATTCCGCCATGCGAACCTCAAATCCACGGGTCTCCATGGCGCGTGCGAGCCGCGTCAGGAATGGCTTGTCATCGTCGACAAGCAAAAGTGTTTTATCAAGGGGTAAGTCAACTTCAGTCATTGCGTGCATGATATGTGTTACCTGTTTCTTTCATCTGGTAGGTTATACGCGCAATGGGGCCACTTGGACTAGCCCGACGTCAACCGCGCTGCGCGACCAGTTCAATTGGATGATTGCACCGTGTTCAGGTTGCGGCCGGTTTGCCAGTGAAACCGCAGCACCTGTGCGTTCAAGCAGGGTTTTGGCAATGAAAAACCCAAGCCCCATGCCGTCGTGGCGTCCGATTTCGCCTTCATTGTCCGCACCATAGCCCGGACGCGACGTCACAAAGGGGTCACCCAGCCGGTCAAAAATATTCTGGTCAAACCCCGGCCCGTCATCGGAAATCACAACGGAGACCTTTGATGCTGACCAACGGGCTACAACACTCACTTTCGTTTGTGCAAAATCCACGGCATTTTCTAGGAGATTGCCCAAGCCGTAGGTAATGGCAGGGTTGCGCCGGAAGATGGGCTCGTTTGGCGCGTTTGCCGCAATCTCGCCCTCGGAGGTGATGTCAATGTTCACATCAGGCCCGCGCAACGGCGACACAAGATCCTCGATCATCACCGACAGCTTCACCCGCTCGTACATGTCATCGGTTTGCGAGTCGCGGTTGGCCAGTCTCGAAAGGATTTCGCGACAGCGCGCTGTCTGGCTGATCAGCAGTTCAATATCTTCGGTGTGTGCGCCTGTCTTTGGCAACTCACGCTTCAGTTCCTTGGCAACAAGTGCGATCGTTGCAAGAGGCGTTCCCAATTCATGGGCAGCTGCAGCGGCCATTCCATCAAGTGCGGAGAGCCGTTGTTCGCGTGCCAGCACAAGCTCGGCAGCCGTCAGTGCCGATGACATCTGTCGTGCTTCCTCGGCAATGCGCCGGGCATAGATAGAGGAAAATACCACTCCACTTACGATGGCTGCCCACATGCCACCGATGTAAACTTTGGGAAGAACCAAGGGGCTTGCAACGCTCCACGGCAATGGCTGGTGATACAGTGCCAAGAAGCTGGCACACAGGAACGCCATGGAGCTCAGCCACAATGTCCATTTCAAGGGCAGGGATGTGGCTGACACGGTGACGGGAACCAGAAACAGGAATGAGAACGGGTTTTCCAGACCACCGGTCAGAAACAGCAGGATGGCCAGTTGGATAACATCATAACCCAGCAGCAACCCTGCTTGCGAGGGGGCAAGCCTGAGGCTGAGGCGCCACCGCAGTGTGAGAAAAATATTGAGCCATGCACTCAAGGCGATGACGGCCAAACAGGTGCCGAGCGGCAACGGAAAATCCAGAATGAAATGCACGCCGACAACCGCGATGGATTGCCCCAACACGGCAAGCCAGCGAAGGCGCACAAGCGTGCGAAGACTTAAAAGGCCCGCATCATTGTGGCGGAAGCTTTCGGGTGTTTCGAGTGTGGCACTGAAAATGCCCATGCGTCATTTGCCCCAATTTTACTTGGATGCGACTTTAAGATAAAACGTGAGAGATGCCAAAGCAACAATTTGCCCCAACCCGGTTTCAGCTGGTATTCGCCTGTCTTGCTCTTGTGGCAGCGCTTGTCCTTGGCGTTTTCGCATATTTCTCGACATCCTCAACGCCTACGGGGTCAGGCACCGGCACAGCACTTGTTGGCGGACCATTCGCGCTGACGGACCAAACCGGCAAACACGTGACGGAGAAGGATTATCTCGGTAAATATACACTCGTGTTCTTTGGCTACACCTATTGTCCCGATGTGTGTCCCACGGAGCTGCAGGTCATTTCCGCGGCCCTCGATAAAATGGGAGCAAAGGCTGACATCATTCAGCCCATCTTCGTTACCATTGATCCCGAACGCGACACGCCGGATGTCATCAGGCAATATGTTGCAAACTTTCACCCCCGGCTTGTGGGTCTCACAGGCTCACCGCAGGAAATCGCAGCAGCCGCCAAAGCCTACCGTGTCTATTTCAGTAAAGTGGAGAACAAAGCTTCCCCCGGTGACTATTTGATGGATCACTCTTCAATCGTCTATCTCATGGACAAACAGGGAAGGTTTCTGAAACACTTTACCTATACGACAGACGCCGTAGAACTGGCACAGGCACTCGAAACAGCCATTGAACCTTAGGATGATTGGTTTCGTATGGAACGAACAGCCTTGCTTGTTGATAAGTTGCAGTGCAACATAGAGGTAAGTACGTCCGGTTGAAGGAAGTTTTGTTACCATGCTCTATAATATGTATGAAATGAACCATGCTGCCATTGGTCCTTGGCGTGCCGCAGCCGACATGGGGCTTAATTTCTGGCAGAATACCGCCAATCCCTGGAGTTCCTCCGCACCGGCCAAGGCCATAAGGGCCTCGCTCGAGCTTTTTGAGCGGGCAACACGGCGCTTCGGCAAACCTGCCTTTGGCTTCTCCACGACTGTTGTTGATGGCGCCGAAGTGGTTATTCATGAGCAGGTGCTTTTGCAGAAACCGTTCATGTCGCTGCTGCACTTCAACAAAATCCGGCCCGAAAATACGGACGTGAAACCCCAGCAAAAACTGCTCATCGTTGCCCCCATGTCTGGTCACTATGCCACTCTTTTGCGCGGTACCATTGAAGCCATGCTGCCACATTTTGATGTGTATGTGACGGATTGGGCCGATGCGCGAACCGTTCCATTGGCGCAGGGAAAATTCGATCTCGAGGATTACGTCGATTACGTTATTGAAATTCTGCAGGTTCTGGGTTCTGGCGTGAATGTCATGGCCGTTTGCCAACCCTCGGTTCCTGTCTTGGCCGCCGTATCTCTATTGAATGCAAGGTCGGCGGCTTATGCGCCGAAGTCCATGATCTTGATGGGTGGTCCCATTGATACCCGCCGCAACCCCACGGCCGTCAACAAGCTGGCCAAGGAAAAAGGGTCTGACTGGTTCCGCAAGAATGTCATCATGAAGGTGCCATTTCCGCATGCGGGCTTCATGCGCGATGTCTATCCGGGCTTCCTGCAATTGACCGGCTTCATGACCATGAATCTTGACCGCCATCTCGATGCCCATCGCCAGCTCTTCTGGCACCTCGTGGAAGGAGACGGCGAAAGCGCTGACCGCCGGACGGAATTTTATGATGAGTATATGTCAGTCATGGATTTGACCGCCGAGTTCTACCTGCAAACCGTCGATAGGGTTTTCATCCACCATGATTTGCCAAACGGTTCCTACATGCACCGCGGGGTGCTGGTGGACCCTGCCACCATCACCAAAACGGCGCTGATGACCATTGAAGGCGAACGTGATGATATCTCGGGCGTTGGCCAAACCGAGGCGGCCCATGATCTGTGTACGGGACTTTCAGCGGATCAGAAGCTGCATCACCTGCAACTGGGCGTTGGCCACTACGGTGTGTTCAGCGGTTCGCGTTTCCGCAAGGAAATCGTGCCGATGATTGTTGGTTTTGTGGGTAAAAACGCCTGATGGCAGGCCTGCTCGGCAAGCTCGTGAACGCTTGGGCAGAGGCTCCGCCGGAACCACATTTCATCATGCTTGAGAATACCAAACTGCCTGTCAGGTTTCGAAAGAATGACCGGGCCAAACGCATGGTGCTGCGCCTCAGCAGGGATTCAGCGGGTGTGGTCGTCACCCTGCCAAAGCGCGTGAGCCGCACACAGGCTTTGGCTTTCGTTGACAAATCAATGCTGTGGATTGCCAAGCAGTTTGAACGCCGCGCGGCCATAACGGTGATAGGCGATGGCTCAACACTTCCCTTGCGCGGGGTTCCCTATACAGTTCAGGCCACAAAAGAACGCCGGGGCCTTATCAAGGCCGATCCCGAAACCCGGACAATTCTGGTTCCCGGCGATGCTGTGCATCTTGCGAGGCGGCTGGAGGATTGGCTGAAAAAACTGGCCAGGACAGAGCTTGCCGAAGCCTCCCAGCGCTACGCCAAAATGATGGAAGTGAACATCGGACGCATTACCATACGCGACCAGAAAAGCCGCTGGGGCTCATGCTCTTCTGCGGGCGACCTGTCATATTCGTGGCGCCTCATATTGGCACCGTCATTCGTCTTGGACTATGTTGCGGCCCACGAGGTGGCGCACCGGCAACACATGAACCACGGCCCAAAATTCTGGCGTCTGGTTCTCACCCATTGTCCCAGCGCATCCGAAGCCAAGCGCTGGTTTAAAACCCACAGTTCGGGGCTTCATCTTTTCACCACGATAAAATAATTCCAATATTCTTCACTGAATTAAGAGTGATCAGGTCCTGCGCACCAGAAAAGGCGATCCTCGAGCACATATCAAATCACTGCAAAAGGTCAATATCCTGTTGTGTGACGATGTAGCTGGATGTGAATTTCACCGTGTCTCCCGGGCCCAACGAAGTCCACACAGTGTTTGAAGGTGTTGCATCAGAGGAGTCGCCAAGGGGCGGCTGGTCGAGGAAAAGTGTTTCGCCGCCTGGCACGGGAAAAACGCCATAACCGTTATGGACGTCATTTACTGTGGCATTGCCCACGGCAACGTTTCCCGCGTTTTTGACAAGATAGCTGTATGTAATTGTTTCACCCAGCACGACTGGTCCGCTTTTGTCAGATGATTTCACGACTTGCAAATTGGCTTGTACGGCGGCGAAATCCAGGCTTGCCAAATCGATGTTGTTGAAATTGTTCATGACAATTTCATAGGTATACGTGCCCGCTGAAACCAATATTCCGTTCACCACCACCTGTTTCCAAAGGCCAATGGGATCAGATGAAACAAATTGCGTGGTACCTGAGGCCACCACGGTTCCTGAAGAATTTTTCAAGCGCACAATCATTCCCGAAAGGTTCTGCGGAAAGTCCCGCACGGAAAACCACGCACTCATTGAGACAACACCGGCCGTCGGAAAATTTACGGTTTGGGCCATGATCCCGCCAACACTGTTCATGTCATAATATTGCCGCCCTCCGCCCGTTGGGGTGGCTTGTGGATTATTGAGATAAGTTGGGCCGGGCACGACAATGTTTGCAGGCAAGGAACTGAAAGGCGATGGATATGCCGTCCACCCCATAATCGACGCATAAAAATTATTTCCATTGCTTGGCGCAACCGGCAGCTCGAAGCTGCCATTGGATAGATATTCAGCACAAAATCCAGGTGTTGAACCAGCAACAGACAGGCAAATCGATAAAAAAACAGAACGGCAAAAACGCATGAAATTCATTGTCAGAAATGTTTAATGCGTGAATTTGCACTCTGCAATTGAATTATAGAGCGGTTGGAAAGTACATATTACGCAAGGTTTTTTGCGTGAGCGCAGCAAATTATGGGGCTGGATGACCTTCGGGTTTTCCTTCGTATGCCATATCTTCCGCGTTCTTGGCGTTTCAAACTGCGGATCTTGGGTCAATTCACCGGGGAGTGGTTCAGGTGAAAGACCAGCAAGTGCCACCCGCATCCCTGTATTCTTGGTTGGTGCCGGTTTTGCCAGCAATATCGAAGCCATCAATTTGCGCTTTTTTCCGTGATCCAATATGTCGCAGAGAGCGTAATATTGTACTGAAATATAAATCTAAAATCACCTTAAACTCTCAAATGTTCGGATAAAAACGATGCGAATTAAAGACCGTCCAGAGTTCGGCAGAAAAGCTGCTGTCATGACATTTCCTCCCGGAGAGATGGTATCCGTTGCGGTTCTAGCCATGAGCGAAAAGAATTACGGTGCCGCAGTCATCGTGAATGCCGCCCAAAAACCGCTTGGCATTGTAACTGAGCGCGATTTCATGCGCCGCCTCCTGAGCAAAGGTCTTGATCAAAAAAAGACCCCTTTGAGCGCAATTATGACAACCGATCTCAAGCTGGCAAAAGCCGACGATGACTTGCTTGATTGGTTGCGCCAAATGTCAAATGACCGGTTCCGCCATCTGCCAGTGGTAGATGACAACGGTACACTGATTGGACTTATGAGCCAGGGCGACTTTGTCAGTTATACTTGGCCGGAACTGTTAAGTCGCGTAAAAGAGCAGGCCCGCGCAACATTCGATATCAATCCATCCATATTCACTTTTCTCGGTGTTGGCATCTTGTTTTTGCTGTGTGCCATGGTCGCTCTCATAGTTTACAGGTAAATACCGAAGTTCGATAAATAGCTGCGTTAAATATGGCGCGTTTTACTGCCGCGCCGCATCCAATCCCGGTTCTAAGGGTTCTCCTTGTTGTGATTGACCCTGCGCTTGCGCGGTGCTTCTTGCTCGTCACTGGAGCCGAACAGCGATTCAAACAATCCTTTTCGCCGCCGTCTTGGTTGCTCCACCTGTTGTTCTTCAAACTGCGGATCGGTTCCGTTGTAGAGCGGGTTCTGATCGTCTTGTGAAACAATGTAAGGTTCAGCCGCCTGCGGCTCGTCAATGAGTTCTCCAGGCAGCGGCTCGGGCGAAAGACCGGCAAGTGCCACCTGCATCACGTCTTTCCAAACGAGGGTGGGAAGAGAGCCGCCGGTTACATTTTTGGTAGGTGAGTTGTCATCGTTGCCGAGCCATACACCGCCCACCATCTGGCTTGAATAGCCCACAAACCAAGCATCCCGGTAATCCTGGCTGGTGCCGGTTTTGCCGGCAATGTCAAAACCATCAATTTGCGCCTTCTTGGCCGTGCCATCGGTGACCACGCTGCGCATCATAGAATTCATGGCACCGAGATCGCGGCTGGCAATGGCCTGGCCCAAGCCGTCGCCATGGCGTTCATACAGCACCTGGCCATCACGCGTGGTGATGCGGCTCACGGAGTAGGGCACAACCGTAAAGCCACCATTGGAAAACGGCGCAAAGGCCGAGGTGAGTTCGAGCAGTGTGACCTCTGACGTGCCCAGCGCGATGGAGGCGTCTGTGCCGAGATGCGAAGCAATGCCAAGACGGTGAGCCACGGCCACAACATTTTCAGGACCAACCTGGTTGGCCAGTTTCGCCGCAACTGTATTGAGCGAGAGCGACAGTGCCGTGCGCAGGGTCACTTCGCCCATATATTTATGCTTATAGTTTTCCGGTTCCCAAGTGCCGATGCGCACGGGCTCATCCACCTCAACGGAATCGGGTGTGTAGCCCTGCTCCATGGCAGCGAGATACACGAAGGGCTTGAAGGCAGAGCCGGGCTGGCGCAGGGCCTTCGTGGCGCGATTGTATTGGCTGCGCTTGTAGGACTTGCCGCCCACCATGGCGCGCACCGCACCCGACCGGTCCATCACTACCACGGCACCTTGCGAAACATTGAGCTTCTTGCCATCCACATTCAGGCGTTTGCGCAATGATTTTTCGGCAACCAACTGAAGCTCTGGATTAATCGTTGTTTCGACAATGATAGACTGGTCGTATTTCTTGACGAGGTCAGGCAGCTGTCCGTTGATCCAGTCCACCACATATTGCGTGGCAGGAACGTAATCAGACGCCGCAATAGTTGTGGGTGCGTTGACGGCCTGGTTGGCTTCATCGCGCGTGATGAAACCTGCATCCACCATCGCGTTGATTACGAGCTTGGCGCGGGCTGCGGATTCTTCCGGATGGGTGAGGGGATTGTAATTGGTAGGCGCTTTCAATACGCCCGCAAGCGTTGCCGCTTCCATCAGGCTGAGTTCAATGGCCGACTTGTGGTAATAGGTTTGTGCTGCCTTCTCAATGCCTGTGGCACCCGCGCCATAATAAACGCGGTTGAGATAGAGTTGCAGGATTTCATCTTTGGAAAATTTCCGCTCCAGCCAGAGGGCGAGCACCAGTTCCTGAACTTTACGTTCGGCGGTTCTGGCCGAACTCAGGAACAGGTTTTTGGCGAGCTGCTGTGTGAGGGTTGAGCCACCTTGCACCATCGCGCGCGCCTTGATGTCCTCATAGATGGCACGCGAAAGCCCGATTGGATCCACACCGTAATGCGACCTGAAACGGTGGTCTTCGATGGCGATAAGGGCGTTTGGCACATAATCCGGAAGATCCGCTACACGCGCCTGATCGCCATAAAACGATCCCTGTTCCGACAGGACAGAACCATCCTCTGCCAACAGCATGATGCCGGGTTCGCGGTTCGGTATCTGGAGAAGACCCTTTTGAGCAAGGGAAAACCATACATAGCCGAGGCCCAATCCAACGAGCAGTGCACCGAGCACGCCAACCTTGATTGTAAACCTGAACAGCCAGCCGAGGAAAGACCCGCGCCTGCGTCTTGAACCACGCTTTGCTTCTGCAGCGCGCGATTTGCCGCGCTCAAACAATTGCGGTTCCCGCCGTTCAGAGCGGGAGTTCCGTTTCTTGCCGCCAAAAATTCCCATCAATGTCCCCGGTTCGAAAGGCCTTACACCTTTGAACAAGTTTAAGAATTATCTGTTGAATAAGGATGAATTCGGCGGAAATATTGTTCCAATCATGGCGGTTGAGCTACATCACGGCCCCGACTTGCCAAGGCACAAACTCATTGTCACCATAGCCCAGTTCTTCTGATTTTGTGGTTTCACCAGAGGCCACTTGCAAGATTTTTGCGAAAATTTCAGCGCCCTTGTCGGCGATGGACACACCTTCCACCACGTCTCCGCAATTGATGTCCATGTCGTCAATCATGCGGCGGTAAACGTCGGAATTGGTGGCAAGTTTTATACTTGGTACAGGCTTGCAACCATAGGCCGAGCCGCGCCCCGTGGTAAAGCACAGCATATTGGCACCGCCTGCAACTTGCCCTGTGGCGGAGACGGGATCATACCCCGGCGTATCCATGAATACGAAACCCTTGGCGGTGACCTGTTCGGCATAGCGATAGACTTCGCGCAGCGTCGTGGTGCCACCCTTGGCGGCGGCCCCCAGTGACTTTTCGAGGATCGTGGACAGCCCGCCGAGCTTGTTGCCGGGTGAAGGGTTGTTGTTCATCTCCATGAGGTTGCGTTTTGTGTAGTCCTCCCACCAATGAATCACTTCAACCAGTTTCTCTCCCACTTCGCGCGTTGCTGCACGCCGCGTGAGGAGATGTTCGGCCCCATAGATTTCCGGCGTTTCGGAGAGAATGGCGGTGCCGCCTTGACGAACGAGAATATCCACTGCTGCTCCGAGGGAAGGGTTGGCGGTAATGCCGGAATAACCGTCTGAGCCACCGCATTGTAACGCAAGGATCAATTCTGATGCGTGGCAGGTCTCGCGCTTCACATCATTTACAAAGGGCAGCATCTCTTTCACTGCCGCTACACCGGCATCGACGGTTTTGCGGGTGCCGCCTGTTTCCTGAATGGTCATGGTCCGGAAGGTGTTGCCTTCAACAATCCCGTAAGCTTCCTTGAAGCGGGGAATTTGGAAACCTTCGCATCCCAAGCCCACCATAAGGATGCCGCCCATATTCGGGTTGGTGGCATAGCCCCACGACGTGCGTTTCAGGATATCGAAAATGGCGCCCCTGAAATCAATGACGCAACCATTGTCCATTTTCAGCGCCACAACGCCATCGATATTCCTGTAGTCCTTGAGAATGCCAGACCTGTTGATCTCATCGGCGATGAAACCGGCAACCGTGGCCGAGCAGTTCACGGATGTCATGATGCCGATATAATTGCGCGTGCCAATCTTGCCGTTGGCGCGGCGATAGCCTTGAAAGGTGGCCTGCTTTTCGAGGGGAAGAATATCGGTCTGCGTGGCACCTTGGGTGAAGGCATAATCATGCGACAGCTCACCCATGCCGATGTTATGTTCATGCACCCAGGCACCTGCAGCGATGTCCTGTTTTGCAAATCCAATGATCTGGCCGAATTTGCGCACAGGCTCACCGGTTGCAATAGCCTGTGCCGCCATCTTATGACCCCTGCCGATGCGTTCGGCGGTCGCAATTCCTTCATTCGTCGGCGCACCTTTCTCGGCAGTCGTGATGGCAACGACAATATTATCCTGCGCATTCAAGCGCAAAAATTGATGCTTTTGCGATGTGGTTGATGTCATGTGGTGAGGCCTCCGGACGTCGAGTCACTTAAAACTTGCGTTGTCTATTATTCATACTAACATGTTAGCATGAATAATACAGTCCTCAGTTTTGATATGCCCACCCTGCCCCGCAAGGGCACGCGGGGCGGGGCTGGTGATCATATCTACATTGTCCTTCGTGAAGCCATTGTATCCCTCGAACTCAAACCCGGACAGGCCTTGGACAAGCAGGTTTTTGCCCGGCGCTTTGGTGTCTCGCGCGCACCCATCTATGATGCCTTCACAAGGTTGCAGGCTGAAGCGCTCGTGGACGTTGTCCCCCAGCGCGGAACCTCGGTTTCGCTGATCAAGATTTTGGATGCACGCGAAAACATGTTCCTGCGCCGCGCCATTGAAGTGGAAGCCGTTCGTGCCGTGACCACGACAATTAGCGGCGACGATGTTGAAAATCTCAGGCAAAGCCTCCGGTACCAAACAGCGGCGGCTGAAAACAATGATGCAGCGGGCTTTCACCGTTTTGACGTGGAATTTCATGCCGTGTTGTTTGATGCCCTGGGCTTTGAGCGCGTAAAGACCGCAGCCGAAACGGCGCGTCTCGGACTGGACCGCGTGCGCAGACTGTTGAACTCGCGGCGGCGGCAGGAAATCACCCTGCAGGAACACCAAACCATTCTCGACGCCCTCATTCAGCGTAATGCGAATGCCGCAGCCAATGCCATGGGGGTTCACCTCGATGCCGTGATGCATGAGCTTGAACTCTTTGCTGCCAAAAACCCTGAACTCTTCGCGGATTTACAGACATGAAAAAACACATCTTCAAAGCTCCCTCGGGTGCCAGCATATCCCTTACTGAACTTGGCTTCGGCGCGGCACCCCTTGGAAACCTCTATCGTCCGCATACGGAGGAAGCAGCACAGTCCACGTTTGAGGCCGCGTGGAAAACCGGCATTCGCTATTATGACACGGCTCCCCTGTACGGCCTCGGTCTGTCCGAAACCCGTCTCAACCATTTCCTGCGTGGCAAGAAGCGCGACAGCTATGTGGTGTCCACCAAGGTTGGCCGCTTACTGGACGTCTGCGAACCTTCGCAGCGGACCGGCATTGGCAAATTCTTTGACACGCCTTCGCGGCGCGAAGTTTTTGATTATACCTATGACGGTATAATGCGATCACTCGAATCCTCACTCGAACGCATTGGCATTGACCACGTGGACATTCTGTTCGTGCATGACTGCGACGTGTTCACCCATGGCTCGGAAGCGGCCCGCGATGTGCATGTGAAGACGTTGATGAACAGCGGCTACAAGGCGCTGGTGAAACTGCGCGATGAAAAAGTGATCAAGGCCTTTGGCGCTGGCGTCAATGAATACCAGGTCTGCGAAACATTGGCGGCCCAGGGTGACTTCGATCTTTTCCTGCTTGCGGGGCGTTACACCTTGCTCGAACAAACTGCGCTCGATTCATTCCTGCCCATGTGTGAAAAACGCGGCATTGGCATCGTCCTGGGTGGGCCATACAACTCCGGTATTCTCGCCAGCGGAGCAAAAGCCGGTGCGTGGTATAATTATGACCGCGCACCCAAACATATTTTAGACCGTGTACGGAAGATCGAAGCCTTGTGCAAGGCGCACAAGGTAAAACTGCCGCAAGCCGCATTGCGCTTTCCCGTGAAGCACCCCTCCGTTGTATCCGTCATTCCCGGCATGGTGTCACCAAAGGAAGTCGCACTCAATGTGAAAACCTTGGGCGCGAAGATCCCAAAAGCATTCTGGAATGACTTGAAGGCGCAAGGCTTGATGCACGATGGAGCGCCAGTTTGATGAAAATCGACTCCCATCAGCATTTCTGGTCGCCTTCACGCGGGGATTATTTTTGGATGCTGGGGAAGGCTGTGGCACCGATCAGCCGGGACATTCTGCCGCGTGATTTTGAAGCCATTCGCAAAGCCCACGGCATTGACAAAACCGTTCTTGTGCAGGCGGCTCCCACCATTGAAGAGACCGAATATATACTGGGTTTGGCGGATGCAACGGATTTTGTGGCCAAGGTTGTAGGGTGGGTTGATTTCGAAAAACCCGAAGACCTGAGACACCTTCAGCGTTTTGCCAAACACAAAAAATTCTCTGGCGTGCGCCCCATGATCCAGGACATTGCAGACAGGCATTGGATGCACCGGACTGATGTGCAGTGGGGTTTTCAGGCCCTCATTGATCTTGATCTCACCTTTGATGCCTTGGGTTTTCCCATTCACCTCGATAATTTTCTGCAGCTCTTCCAAACATATCCCGCCATGCGCACGGTGATTGACCACGGCATGAAACCGGTGATCCGCAAAGAGGAATATGTGAGCTGGGCCAAAGTGATGAAAACAATCGCACGTGAGACCACTGCGTTTTGCAAACTTTCCGGCCTGCCGTCGGAAGCAAAACCAGGTTGGACCGAAGACACCCTTCGCCCCTATGCCGAACACATCATCGATGTGTTCGGACCATCACGTGTGATGTGGGGATCAGACTGGCCCGTTGTTGAACTCAACGGAACTTATGCATCATGGCGCAGTGCTGCGGAAAGCTATCTCACAAATGCGCATGAAAGGGAGGAGGTCTTTGGCGGCACGGCTGCTCGTTTCTATCGGGTCCAGTAAATCTATTCGAATGATTTATTGACACATCTACAGAACTAATATTCAAATCATAAATAAGCAGACCAAAAGAGGGCTGCAAAAATTGGGAGAATTCAAAATGACTTTACGTAAAGTAGTTCTCGCTGCTTTAACCGCTGGTGTTGCCTTTAGCGGCATGGCCTCAGCTGCGGCTGCTGGCGAATATGATGGCGTCACAGTCAACATCCTGACGCGTCCTGGACCGGTTATCGCCGAACGCCTTGCTCAGCGTGGCAAGGAATTTGAAGCGGCCACAGGTGCCAAGATTGTTGTCAGCGAAGTGCCCTTCGCTGAAATTTTCCAGAAAATCCAGACGGATTGGACAACCGGAACGAACTCCATCGACGTCGGCGTGTTTGCAGCTGGCTGGGGCGTGGAACTTGATTCAGCCGGCCTGCTCGAAGACCTTGACCCCTACGTCGCCAAGGACACAAAGCTCGATCCAGCTGACATCGCCCCCTACTTCCGCGAATTCGGCCAGAAGATCGGTGGCAAGACCAAGCTGATCATGGTCGATGGCGATTTCCAGATGGTTTATTATCGCAAGGACATTCTCGAAAAGAATAACCTGCAACCGCCAAAAACCTGGGATGACTATTTGAACATTGCCAAAACCATCCATGGCCAGGACATGAACGGTGACGGTGTGCCAGACTATGGTTCTTGCATCTTCAAGAAGCGCAATGCCCAGTCCTACTTTGCCATTCAAACCATGGCTGCTGGTCTGATTCAGGCCAAGGGAACTGCTCAAGGTTTCCATTTCGACAATGCCACGATGAAGCCTATGATCAACAACGAAGCCTGGAAGAAGGCCTTCGAAACCTACAAGGAAACCGGCAAATATGGTCCGCCGGAAGAATTGAACATGGACATTGGCGATACGCGCAGCCTGTTCAAGGCCGGCCGCTGTGGCATCATCATTGAATGGGGTGATCCGGGTCCGCTGTCGCTTGACAAGGATGCGACTGCAATCAAGGATAAACTCTATGCGGTTGGCGCTGTTGGTTGGAAGGAAGTTCTTGACCGTGCAACGGGCAAACTGGTTCCAGTGACCAAAGAAAATGCGCCATATTCGATAGATGGCATCAACTATGCGCCATTCGCAGCCTTCGGTGGCTGGGCCGGTGCAATCAACGCCAAGGCTGATTCTAAAAAGAAGCAAGCCTCTTACGACTTCCTGTCCTACATGAACCAAGCCGCCCAATCGAACGTGGACGTCACGATCGGTACGACGGGGTACAACGCCTACCGTATCTCGCAACTCACCAACAGTGATTTGTGGGTGAAGGCAGGTTTCTCCAAGGAAGCAGCGGAGAACTATCTTGGCGCAATCAACGGTGCCTTGAACAACCCGAACATGGCATCCGACTTCAAGATTCCCGGCGCACAGTCATATTCGGGTGTGGTGCTTGACACTGAGCTCGCCCGCTACCTTGCTGGCGAAATTACGGTGGATGAAGCCTTGAAAAACATTGACGCGGGCTGGGAGCAAATCACGGAAGACATGGGCCGTGATGCTCAAATCAAGTCTCAGGCCTTGGCACTCGGCACTGGCGGCTGATACGTAACGCAATGACAAATGCCAAGACCACATCAGACCAGCCGGGGTTTTCCCCGGCTGGACTTTCTTATCGTGAGACCTGGGGTGAATGGTTTGACCGTCATTCGAGCACGTTTTTCATTGCGCCCGCTGTCACGCTCATCCTGATCTTTGCTATTTTCCCGACATTCTATTCGATTGTGTTCGCGCTCAGCCGCGTCAAGTTTTCAGCCGACGGACTCAAATTCCGCTTTGTCTGGTTCCAGAATTTCCAGAAGCAATTTTTGACCAATGAACAGATCCATTTTCTTGGCCGCCTCGAAGGCATGAACGCTATCGGCTGGATATTCAGTCTCGCTGTGATTGCTGCCGTTGTTTGGTGGCTTTACCGTTCGGTGCGAAGCGGTGCCTCATGGATTGGCATGACAGGCAGATTGATTTCGGCTGCGATGGCAATTGGCCTTGCGCTGTTGTTGGGCGCTACGCTTCTCTACGGCAACCAGTGGGGAACATTGATGACCACGCTGTTCTATGTTGTTGTCGGTTGCTCCATACAGTTTGTCATCGGCACTGGCTTGGCCTTTCTGTGCTCGCAGCCAATTGCCGGCAAGAGCTTCTTCCGCGTGATTTTCTTTATCCCACTGATGATCACGCCGCTTGGTGTTGGCTATGCATTCAAAATGATTCTTGACATTACCAAGGGACCTTTCCAGCCCTTTTGGGAGTTCATTGGCCTTCGTGACTGGGCGTGGTCAACCGATGCCTGGGCAGCGCGCTGGTTCATCGTTGTGGGTGACTCCTGGCAATGGATACCTTTCATTTTCATCGTGATGTTGGCAGCACTGGAAAATGTGTCGAAAGATCAGGTGGAAGCAGCGCAGGTTGATGGTGCGTCCAGCGTGCAGATTTTCCGTGACATTATCTGGCCGCAGATTGTACCAGTTGCTGCGACTGTCATTCTGATCCGCATGATCGAGGCCTTCAAGATTGTGGACCTGCCAAACATCATGACATCAGGGGGGCCTGGCATTGCAACCGAATCCATGTCGCTGCACTCCTTCTTCCTGTGGCGTGCCAATGACTATGGCTCATCAGCGGCGGTCGCTTATCTCTTGCTGATTGTCACCGTCATTCTCTGCTCGTCCTTCTTCAACTATGTTGTTCTCAAGCAATTGCGAAAGGCCCACGCATGAGCGACGCAACTTACAAACTGGAAAAAACCAACCGCACTCTGATGGAGCGGCTGTTCGAGCCACCGGCTATTGGTAAAATGTCGCCTGTCGCCAATGTCGTGGCCTATTCCATCCTGGTTTTCTGGTCAGCCTTTGTGTTGTTTCCGCTTTATTGGGTTGTGATTACGGCATTCAAGGATTCGAAGGTCGTCAATGAAGGCCCTTATTATCTGCCTTTCGTCGATTTTCAACCGACCCTTGACGGCTGGCGTGCGCAGTTCGCGACAGATCAGTTTTGCGATCCCTACGCGATTGGTCGGCAGGTTCTGCTGTTGGCTTACAACTCGGTCGCCTTCGTGCTGTCACCGCTTGTGAACCTCCAGCCGATGGAACCGCAGATCTGCAAAGTCTATTTGGCTTTTACCAACTCCATTGTGATCAGTGTTGTATCCACGACGCTGTGCATTGTGATCGGCAGCATGGCGGCTTATGCACTTGCCCGCATCCAGTATAAGCCGAAGTTCGGCAATATCCTTATGTTTGTCTTGCTCACACTGTTGGCCATTGTTGCCACGACCTATGCTGGCGTCAATTGGTTTGCTGCTGCTGCAATTGGTCTCGCCTTGTTTTTCCTTTTGGCGCGCGCTTTTGGCAAGCATTTCAGGGCACGATTGGGTAACGGTGATATTCTGTTCTGGATCATTTCCCAGCGCATTCTGCCGCCTGTTGTCGTGGTGATCCCTGTGTATATGATGTTCCAGGCCGTCGGCATGATTGACACACATTTGGCACTTATTTTGGTTTACGCAGTGGCCAACCTTCCAATCGTTGTGTGGCTGATGCATGATTTTTTCGCCAACCTGCCCATTGAGCTGGAAGAGTCAGCGCAATTGGATGGGGCCACACGTCTTGGAATTTTCTGGGACATTGTTCTGCCGTTGACGCGGCCGGGTCTGGCAGCAGTCACATTGCTCACGCTCATTCTCAACTGGAACGAATATATTTTCGCGGTTTTCCTGTCTACCTCCAAAGCCCAAACCATGCCCATCATGGTTGCAGCCAAGAATGCGGGTGAGCGTGGCATCCTGTGGTGGGAAATGTGCGCCGTCATTGTCGTCATGATCATCCCGGTGATCATCATGGCCATCCTCCTCCAGCGTTTTATCGCCAAGGGCGTCCTCCTTGGTGCAGTCAAAGGTTAAACACATGTCGTCTCCCAAATCCGGCGTTCCCGTCTCATTCGACAAGGTGCAAAAATCTTTTGGGCCCGTGCGTGTTCTGGAAGAATTGAATCTGCAGGTTCAACCCGGCGAGTTCCTGGTTTTGCTGGGGGCATCAGGTTCTGGAAAGACAACTGCGCTCCGGATTTTGTCGGGGTTGGAGACGGCAACTGAAGGGCGCGTACGCATCGGTGACCGTGATGTCACCGATATTTTACCCAAGTACCGCGACATCTCGATGGTGTTCCAGTCCTATGCGCTCTATCCGCACAAGACAGTTGGCGAAAATATCGGCTTTCCATTGAAAGTGCGTAAAGTAAACCCAGCCGAGCGTGATATTGCCGTGCGCGAAGCAGCTGCACAGGTTCAGCTTGATCAATTGTTGCATCGCTATCCGCGCGAACTTTCAGGCGGACAGCGCCAGCGCGTTGCTTTGGCGCGCGCCATTATTCGCAGGCCTTCGGTTTTTTTGATGGATGAGCCACTTTCAAATCTTGACGCAAAGCTGCGTGGCCATATGCGCGCCGAGCTGAAACACATGCAGCAATCGCTGGGCATCACAACGATCTATGTGACGCATGACCAGATTGAAGCCATGACACTGGCTCACCGTGTGGCGATCCTTGAGAAAGGTGTTTTGCAGCAGCTTGATACCCCGGCCAGGATTTACAACGATCCTGCAAACCTCTTCGTGGCGCAATTCATTGGTTCGCCACCCATGAACATTGTAAAAGGCTCCCTCGAAGGGGCGCATTTTGTGGCGCAAGACGCCAAAATTGTTTCGCCTGTGAAAGGCAAGGTCGCCAACGCCGTGCTCGGCGTGCGGCCGGAAGATTGCAGCATCACTTCGCCAGCCAAGGGCGCCCTAAAGGGGACAGTTTATACAACGGAATTGATTGGTGATCATACACTGGTCACGTTGAAAATTGGCAGTGATTTTCTCACTGTCAAAGCCGCAAAAGATTACACCGCGCGTCCCGGCGAATTGGTCGGCGTTACGTTCTCAAAAGATCAACTCTACGTCTTTGACTCGAGCGATGGAAACCGTATTCGCTGAATTCATTTGGCAGCGGGTCGCGCAACAAATGCGCGTCCCAGAAATCTTTGCGCGAAAACGGTGAAGATCAGGGCAGGGAGCACCATCACAACCGTTGCAGCTGAAAGATGCGCCCACTCCTCTGCCTCACCACCGATCTGCGCCTCTTTCATTGAAAGCTGCCCAACCATCCACGGTGGAACCGTAAGGGCATGATCTGACGTCAGGTAAACGGCAAACAGATATTCATTCCAGCACTGCAGAAAAACCAGCAGACCGACAGTGATCATGGCTGTCTGCACCATCGGCAATAGGATGCGAAAAAAAATGTAGACATGTGATGCGCCATCAATTTGCGCTGCTTCTTCCTGCTCGGTTGCTTTGGGTCCGAAAACAGGAGCCAACATCCAAACAGCAATCGGCAAATTGACCGCAGTATAGACAAAAATCATGAATCCCAAACTATCACGCGTACCCGTAAACTGTGCCAAAAAATAAAGTGGCAAAACAATTGTCACCGGTGGCAATATTCTTGAGCAGAGCATAAAAGTCATGACACCAGCGGCGTTCACCTTCGGAACAAAACGGGTCAATCCATAAACTGCCATGCCACCAGTCACCATTGTTAAGAGTGTGGAAAAAATGCCAATGATGATGGAGTTGGCGGCGCGCGACGTCAGATTTTCATTGGTGTCCAGGAGAATGAACCGCCACGCATCAAGCGACGGATTAAAGTCCAGGAAGGGGATGTAGGTTGGCGCCTTGTCGATAATATAAACATCTTTGAAAGATGTAACCGTGACCCAGTAAATCGGAAACAGGCACACCAAGCTCCAGATGATGAGCCCGCCATAGATCAGGCTCTTGTTTAACCGCCGGGCCCAATGATGTGACGATTGTGGGGACATGCTTTGCATTCTAAAGGCTTATATGCGGTCAACGAGACTGCAAGCTATGGCATGGATGGCTCTGCAAAAATAGCGCAGTGATAGTAGTGCAACCAGTCGTCTCCTTGTGTTCCACGCAACCACTGGCCCAAGCGTTCGTTCGGCATTCAAGAACGGAACATCCTTTAACAATCAAAACCCGACCTAAAATGATGTAAATATGTCAATAAATGAAGTTCGATACCGCAAAAAATTGACTATTTAATATCATTTTTGTTGAAATCCGCATTACTTTTTGATAGTCATGATTTCAGTCCACTTCCAAAGGAATGACGATCATGGCAATTGACAGCATCACACGCTCGCAGCTCCTCAGTATCGGCTTGGGGTCATCCGAGAACATGTCGTTGAATGCGACAACTGCCGAACTTTATGAAATGGCTGTGATGCGGGGCGAAGGCAGTGTTGCCGAAGGCGGAAGCCTTGTTGTGTCAACCGGCGCGCACACGGGCCGCAGCCCGAATGACAAGTTTTTTGTGCGCGATGCGGCAACTGAAGGCACCATATGGTGGGACAACGCCAAGGCCATGAGCCGCGCGCAGTTCCAGGCCTTGAAGAGTGATTTTCTGGTGCAGGCCCGCAACAGCAAGCTGTTCATCCAGGATTTGATTGGTGGCGCTGATCCCTTGCACGAGTTGCCGACCCGCGTGATCTGCGAAAACGCATGGCATGCCCTGTTCATCAAGCACCTTTTAATTGCGCCAACGGAGAACAGCTTCGCACCTCGCCTTACCATCATTGATCTGCCATCCTTCAAGGCAAACCCCGCGCGACACGGTACGCAAAGCCAGACCGTGATCGCCATTGATCTCACAAATGGCCTCATCCTCATCGGCGGTACGCAATATGCTGGTGAAATCAAGAAGGCCGTGTTTACCGTTTTGAACTATCTGCTGCCCGAAAAAGGAGTGATGCCCATGCATTGCTCTGCCAATGTGGGGCCTGCGGGAGACACAACCGTTTTTTTCGGCCTCTCCGGCACCGGCAAGACAACACTTTCAGCCGATGCCACGCGCACATTGATTGGTGATGACGAGCACGGCTGGTCACCTGACGGCGTGTTCAATTTTGAAGGTGGCTGCTATGCCAAGGTGATCAAGCTTTCAAAGGAAGCGGAGCCGGAAATCTATGCCACCACCCGGCAATGGGGCACCGTGCTTGAAAATGTCGTGATGGATAAAACCACACGCAAGCTCGATTTGAATGACGCATCCCTCACGGAAAACACCCGCGCCGCCTATCCTCTGAGCGCCATCCCCAATGCAAGTGAAACCGGGCGTTCTGGCGTTCCAAAGAACATCGTCATGTTGACGGCCGATGCCTTCGGCGTGCTTCCCCCACTCGCAAGGCTGAACCCGCAACAGGCGATGTACCACTTCCTGTCCGGCTACACCGCCAAGGTTGCTGGCACGGAACAGGGCGTCACTGAACCTGTCGCCACATTCTCCACCTGCTTCGGCGCACCGTTCATTCCGCGTGATCCATCCGTATACGGAGATTTACTGCGTGATCTTATTTCCAAACACGATGTGAAGTGCTGGCTGGTGAATACCGGTTGGACAGGCGGTGCCTACGGTGTTGGCAACCGCATGCCGATCAAGGCAACACGGGCATTGCTGACAGCCGCAATGTCAGGCGAATTGGACCAAGCGGAGTTTCGCACTGATTCAAACTTTGGGTTTGAAGTTCCCGTGGCCGTCAGTGGCGTTAATAAAAAAATTCTCAATCCGCGCGATACCTGGGATGATAAAAAGGCTTATGACGTACGGGCAAAAAAGCTGGTGCAGATGTTCGAAGAGAACTTCAAGCGCTTTATCGAGCACGCGCAGGACGTTCAAAGCTTCGCCATCGCGGCGGAGTAAGCCCTTTAACTATGCTCGACACAAATGAGCATTGTGTCCGGTCCTGTAAGTCCTACCTCAAACAGCATACAGGCATGCGGACCGCAGTTTCCTTCATCGCGACCCTTTTCGCGGAAGTAGCGGCACGAGGAACACGTGCCAAAGCTTGGTTGTTTCTGCCGTACAAGCTCAGTCTTCAGAAATTCGCGCAAACCTTTCGCCAAACGGCGCTTTGTTTTTCCGTTTGAAGCGTCAAGAGATTTTACAAATGTCCTCAAAGGATCAGTGTTCAGCGCATCGCGCGCCTTGGGCGTCAACTCCAAACACACCGATCGTTTCTCGTTCACACGCCGGGATTTAACGATCATTCCCTTGCGCTCAAGCGATTTCAGCGTTTGTGAAACCGTGCCTTTGGTGGAACCAAGAAACCGTGTGAGTGCGCTCGGCGAATTGGAAAAGCGATTCGCCCGTGCGAGATAGCGCAGCGCTTCCCATTGGGCAGGATTAAGGCCATTTTCATGTTCCCCCGCTCGCATGAGACGGGTGAGGCGCTCTAGTGGATGAATGATATCGGCGGCCTCGGTTTTTTCTTTGGCCATGACTCAATGCGCCTCATCCCAATTCATTGCGGCCCGCGCATCCACCTGCAATGGAACCGATAGCTTAACCACTGGTTCAGGTGCTTTCACCATCACCTGCTTCACCACATCCATGGTCTTCTCAATCTCCGCATCCACCACTTCAAAAATCAATTCGTCATGCACCTGCAGTAGCATCTTGGCGGAAAGCTTGGCAGCATCGAGTGCGTCCTGCATGCGGATCATGGCGCGGCGGATGATGTCGGCAGCGGCTCCCTGGATGGGTGCATTGATGGCAGCCCGTTCCATGAAAGCACGCTCGGATGCATTGGGTGAATTGATGCGAACGAAATGACACCGCCTGCCGAAAATTGTTTCCACATATCCATTGGCACGCGCAGATTTCTTGGTGTCTTCCATATAGGTCTTGATGCCGGGGAAGCGGCTGAAATAGGTGCGGATATAATCGCCTGCCTCTTCACGGCTGATTGAGAGCTGATTGGCAAGACCGAAGGCGGAGATGCCATAGATGATGCCAAAGTTGATGGCCTTGGCACGCCTGCGCACGGCACTGTCCATGCCTTCGATGGGCACATTGAACATCTCACTCGCCGTCATGGCGTGAATATCCAAGCCATCTGCAAAGGCCTTTTTGAGCTGCGGAATATCAGCGACATGGGCGAGAACGCGCAGTTCAATTTGGCTATAGTCCGCACTGATCAGCTTGTGGCCGGGAGGTGCTATGAAGGCCGTGCGAATGCGGCGTCCCTCTTCCGTACGCACGGGGATGTTTTGCAGGTTGGGCTCCGACGAGGAGAGACGGCCAGTTGACGTGGATGCCATAGAATAGCTGGTGTGCACACGGCCCGTGGTGGGATTGATATAGGTGGGCAGCGCGTCCGTATAGGTTGAACGCAGCTTGGCGAGCTGTCGCCAATCGACCACGCGGCGCGCAAGCTCAATGCCTTGCGCCGCGAGATCCTCCAGCGCGTCCGAATCCGTGCTCCACGCGCCCGTTGCCGTTTTGCGACCACCGGGCAGCGCCATTTTGCCAAACAGGATATCGCCAAGCTGCTTTGGTGAACCGATATTGAAGCGCTCACCTGCCAGCTCGTGAATGGTAAGTTCGATCTTGCCCTGCGCATTGGCAAACTCATTCGAAAGTTTCGCCAGCACGGCGCGGTCCACCAGAATGCCTTCATGTTCCATGTTTTCAAGAACAGGAACAAGCGGACGCTCCAGCGTTTCGTAAACCGTGACTTTCCGTTTTTTGAGCAGCCGTGGCTTCAGCAATTTCCATAAGCGTAAAGTAACGTCTGCATCTTCCGCAGCATAGGCAGTTGCCCGGTCCAGCGGCACCTGTGCAAATGAAATCGCGGATTTCCCAGAGCCCGTCACCTCTTTGAAGCTGATCGGCTTGTGGCCCAAATGCTTTATGCTCATCTCATCCATGCCATGGCCGTTTTCACCGGACTCAATGGCGTAGGACAGCAACATGGTATCATCAATGGGCCGAATATCGGTTCCGTAACGCCTGAGAACCTGCAGATCGTATTTCAGGTTCTGGCCGATCTTCAGAACCGACGGATTTTCGAGCAGCCACTTCAAATGCGCGATAGCATCGCCGGTCGTGATCTGACCTGCGGTTTTCTCCGATCCAAACAACCCGCCACCTTCAGCACCCGTATGGGCCAAGGGAATGTAACAGGCCTTGCCGGGCGCAGTGGACAGTGAAATGCCAACAAGGCCAGCTTGCATGGAATCCAGCGCATCGGTTTCCGTATCAACCGCCACATGACCCACGGCCGTTGCATCGGCAATCCAACGGTCAAGGGCATCAAGTGTGGTAATGGTTTCGTAATTCGCATGAACGAATGGAATTGCTTTGAGAGCGGTTTCGGCCTGCTCCAAACCGTCATCACCAACCGCAGCAGCTTGCGGCACCCTGGATTCTTTTTCAGCATCAGCGGTCGTGCTTGGCGTCTGCCGGGATGACGAAGTGGTGGGAGCTTCACCGCCTTCCGGTGGCCAGAACTTGATTTCAATTGCCGCCGGTTCAATGGCAGAACTATCTGCGTCAAGCTCGCCTGCAATTTTCTTGGTAAAGCTGACAAATTCCATCGCCTTCAAAAATGCGATGAGCTGTGAGGGCTTCGGCAGTTCAACCGCAAAGCTTCCGACGTCATGATCGAGTGGCACATGATCTTCCAGAGTCACCAATCGTTTTGACAGCCGCGCCTGATCGGCAAATTCAATTAGGTTCTCACGGCGCTTCTGTTGCTTGATTTCGCCAGCGCGCGCCAGCAGCGTTTCCAGATCGCTATATTCGGTGATCAGCTGCGCACCCGTCTTTATGCCAATGCCAGGGACGCCAGGCACATTGTCCACACTGTCGCCGGCCAGCGCCTGCACATCAATGACCTTGTCCGGCGTTACGCCAAACTTCTCAAACACTTCCGGATCACTGATGCTTTTGTCCTTCATGGTATCGAGTAGCATCACACCAGGACGGACCAGCTGCATCAGGTCTTTATCTGAAGTCACAATGCGGCAGGTGGCACCTGCCTCGGTGGCAAGCCGTGCGTACGTGGCAATGAGATCGTCCGCCTCGTAGTTCGCCTGTTCAACGCACGCCACATTGAATGCCTTCGTGGCCTGTCGGATAAGGCTGAACTGTGGCCGGAGATCGGCCGGTGGATCCGGTCGCTGTGCCTTGTACTGAGGATAAATCTCATTGCGGAAGGTTTTGGAAGACTCATCGAAAATCACGGCGAGATGCGTGGGTTTCTCGTTGGCGCGGGTTTCCTTGAGCAGCTTCCACAACATGTTGCAGAAGCCTTGCACAGCCCCCACTGGCAGGCCGTCACTTTTGCGCGTGAGCGGCGGTAGCCCGTGGTAGGCACGGAAAATATAGCCGGAACCGTCAACGAGATAGAGATGGTCGCCGGGTTTTAGGGGATTTGAGTCTGACATGGGGCGCACTATGCCATTGTGTGGGGCGCGATGCCAGCTTTGCCCAAGCAGGACGTTCGAATAGGAAAGAGAGCTTTGTATCTCGAACCGTCCAGAACAACAGCAAGGGGCCAATCACGCCAGCTGCAGTGGCCAGCAGGGCCACAAAGCCCAGATCGGAAATGAGATGGGAGTGCAACAGCACAGTGCGGGTGGCCGCCATGAACAGGAAGAAAGCCAGATAGATAATAATCGAGTTTTCGCCGATATAGCGTAGCGGTTTTGCGAAATCGAACTTCGACATCAAAACACCAGCCGAAATCACGGCACCCGCACCGATGAAGCCCAGAGGCAGGCTGACCCACGGCATCTGTGCGTAGTCATGGGACACCATATAGGTGTTTAGGAAACCCCATATGAGCAGCCCTGAAAGTATCGCCGGGATCCCTAAGGCATTCACACGCGCTGCGAGGCCAAACACGTTGCGTGCCAGCCAATAACCCGCATAAAAATACACAAAACGCGAGGCAAATTCATCAATCAGCAAGTGTCCTGTTTCGAGGGGTGCAATTTCTAAAGCTGCGCCAATTGCGAACATCAGGAACGGGGGGAGCTTTCGCGTAAACCGCACCACAATGAAAAACAGCGCCAGTATATAAATGAACCAAAGCGTTCCATAGGGTTCAATGAAGCCAATGACATAGTCATTGAGAACAGCATTCATGCCACCGGAAACATAAAGTGGCCGAGCCTTGAACAGGCACTGCAGCGTGAGCCACAACACGTAAAAATAGACAAAATGCAAAATCTTGCCGTCAAAATAGTCGCGCCATGGCTTGTGGATCCGTGAGGACAGGAACAAGCCCGATATCAAAAAGAAGTCGGGCATCCGGAATGGTTTGGCCCAGGTGATAAACCCATGTAGCCAGCTTAGGGCGCCTGCTGCCTTTTCGACTCCCAGCGTCGTGTGCATCATCACAACCAGGACAATACAAATGCCCTTGGCATAATCCACCCACTGAATGCGGGTGTCGTCCAGTCCGTTTGTCATTGCCGCCGTCCACTTGTGTCACACCGGGACACATTCCCGGAGGACAATTTTCCAGCTGCAATTTACCGGCCATTGCGCTTTGCCACAGCGCCGGGTTATAGAGCCTAGGTGAGCACCCGTAGCTCAGCTGGATAGAGTGTTGGCCTCCGAAGCCAAAGGTCACAGGTTCGAATCCTGTCGGGTGCGCCAATGATTTCAAATAGTTAGACTGGTTTTTGCACTGCCAGAAATGTGCTTGTCCTCAGAATGTCCGCAGAATTCGTTCACGTGCAGTTCTGGGAATGAGCGGGAAGTGTTCTGCAACCTACGGGCCAAATTCTCCCCCAGACACTTCAGTCAGGATCAAAGGAGACGCAAATGGATCAAGTTCAACAAAACCTATTCTTGAATGGCTGCGAGGCCAGCGCATCAGTTACGTGATAGTTGTATATGAATTCCGCATGAACAGTCTTCGTGCTAGACAACTGATGCATATCGCCACATATTATATGCATGAACTCTAATACTGCAATAACTATCCCGCTTTCTGAAATTGCATTGATTATAGGTGGCTATCCGTTTCGGAGCGCCATCGAAGCACTTCCGGCTGGCAATGTCGGGGTTCTTCAAATGGCAAATGTCGATCCGGTCACCGGCGTCGACTCAGCGAAAACAATTCGGGTTGAGTTGCCGGCAGAGCGCAAGCCAACTTTTCTTGCTCCAGATGACATCGTCATCGCTGCACGAGGCACCAATAACTACGCCGTCAGGATTGCAAGTTTGAACGGGCAATTCGTTTGCACGTCCCAGTTCTTTTTAATCCGACTGCTTGACCCCACCAAAGTGGACGGACGTTTTCTTGCATGGCAGCTGAACCAGCGCCCCTCGCAAGACTACCTCAAGCGTGAAGCAACGGGCTCCTACATCCTCAACATTCGCCGTGAGGTGATGGACAGATTGCCGATTGCCCTGCCCCCATTTGATCAACAACTCGCCATTGCGGGCTTGGCGGAGGCTGCGCGGAGTGAGCGACTCGCTCTAAACAAGCTCATTGAAAACCGAACACATCTTTTCGAGGCCATTGCTGTTGGCCTGCATAGCATTGAAAGGCCAACACAATGAACGATCAAATCAAGCAGGATGAAGTCAACAAAGCCGTTTGGTCGGCCTGCGATACGTTCCGGGGAACAGTGTCGGCCGACATCTACAAGGACTACGTGCTCACAATGCTCTTCCTGAAATATCTCAGCGATGTGTGGCAGGATCATCATGACACCTACGCCAAGCAGTATGGCAAAGAGCCTGCACTTATCAAAGAGATGATGAAGAACGAGCGTTTTGTTCTGCCAGAGAGCGCCAGCTATTACAGCTTGTATGAGCGTCGGCACGAGCCGGGCAATGGAGAACGCATCGACAAGGCACTGCACGCGATTGAAGAAGCGAATGTTGGCAAGTTGCGCGATGTGTTCCAGGACATCAGTTTCAACTCCAACAAGCTTGGCGAGGAAGTCCAAAAGAACGACCTACTTCGCCATTTGCTCGAAGATTTTTCAAGGCCCGAACTCAACATGCGCCCCTCGCGGGTCGGTACACTTGATGTGATCGGCAATGCCTATGAATTTCTGATCAAGAATTTTGCCTCAGATGCGGGCCGCAAGGCTGGAGAGTTTTATACACCTCCTGAAGTGTCAACACTCATGGCCGAGATCATGGATTTGAACGAGGGTGAGGAGGTTTGCGACCCCACTTGCGGCTCTGGCTCTCTACTCATGAAGTGCGGGCAAAAGGTGAAAGCCAAATTTGGCTCCAAGAAATATGCGCTCTACGGCCAGGAATCGATTGGTAGCACATGGGCGCTGGCCAAGATGAACATGTTTCTCCACGGCGAAGATAATCACCGCATTGAATGGGGCGACACCATCCGCAATCCGAAGCTGCTGGATGCCGATGACCGCTTGAAGCATTTTGATGTTGTCGTCGCCAACCCGCCTTTCAGCCTTGAAAAATGGGGGCATGATACCGCGGCCGCAGATCGTTTCGGCAGGTTCCGCCGTGGTCTGCCGCCAAAGACCAAGGGCGACTATGCTTTCATTCTGCACATGGTGGAAACCATGAAGCCGCGCACGGGCCGCATGGCCGTGGTGGCCCCCCATGGCGTTTTGTTTAGGGGTTCCAGTGAAGGGCAAATTCGCCAGAAGCTCATCGAGGAAAACCTGCTGGATTGCGTCATTGGCTTGCCTGAGAAACTTTTCTATGGCACCGGCATTCCCGCCGCCATTCTGATTTTCCGCAAGAACAAGAAGGACGACAACGTTCTCTTCATTGATGCGAGCCGCGCGTTCAAATCTGGCAAGAACCAGAACCAGCTGACGCAGGATAACATCGACAAGATCGTATCAACGTATCGCGCGCGTCAAAGCATCGACAAGTATGCTTATCTGGCAACACCGTAAAATTTGAAAGAGAACGACTACAACCTCAACATTCCCCGCTACGTTGATACCTTCGAGGAAGAAGCTGAAATTGACCTGATGGCCGTGCGGGCCGAGCGCCTCACGCTCAAGGCCGAACTCGCTGATCTTGAAACCAAAATGGAAGGCTATCTCAAGGAGCTGGGTTACCTATGAGCAAGGGAGAACATGTCATGAAGAACAACTTGGTCATCTTCGAAGACTATAACATTCGCAGGCTCTATGATGAAAAGTCGGAAACTTGGCTTTTCTCGGTTGTGGATATTATTCAGGCGTTGACGCAACAGCCGGATTTTCAAACTGCGCGAAAATATTGGAACAAGCTGAAAGAACGCTTGACCAAGGAAGGCAGTCAGTCGGTGACAGATTGTCACCAACTGAAATTGGAAGCTTCCGACGGCAAAAAGTATCTCACTGACGTTGCCACCCCGCAAACGCTTCTGCGGCTCATTCAATCGGTTCCCAGCCCCAAGGCAGAACCCATTAAACTGTGGCAGGCCAAGGTTGGATATGAACGCATGCAGGAAATGGCTGATCCGGAGCTTGCCTTGAACCGTGCGCGCGATACGTGGCTGCAACATGGCCGCAGTCAAAAATGGGTGCAGCAACGCATGATGGGCCAGGAAACCCGCAACAAGCTGACGGACTACTGGAAAGGACACAACATCAGGGAAGGCGAGGAATTCGCCATCCTCACCAACATCATCCATCAGGAATGGTCTGGTGTGAGCATTAAAGGCCACAAGCAGATGAAGGGCCTGAAAACCCAAAACCTGCGCGATCACATGAGTGAAGCAGAATTGATTTTCACCGCGTTGGCCGAGCTTTCCACCCGCCAGATTGCCGAAACCAGCAACGCCACAGGCATGGAGCAAAACAAGCGGGCCAGCAAAACGGGTGGTGCCATTGCCAAACAGGCACGGCTGCAACTGGAAGGTAAAACCGGACAAAGGGTTGTCACAGGCAGCAATTTTCTGCCGTCCAAACAACCGCCATCAGGAAAGATTGAAAAGCGTGGCAAATAGTGCTTTCGCAGCAACGCCAAGGCAATCCTTTAAGCTTGGTTTGAAGGTTGGTTCAGGTCTTCGGAAATTCCGAACAACTGGCAAGAAGGGAGCGAAGGATGCTTCCTGAGGGGTGGAGCCAGTTGCGGCTGGGTGACATTTTCAAGTTCAAGAATGGTCTCAACGGCGATAGCAGCCTGTATGGGTCAGGCGCGAAATTTGTGAACGTCATGGATGTTTTTCGTGGTCCGCGCCTCAGGCATCACGAAATCATTGGCGAAATGACCACAACAGCAAAGCAACTTGATGAGTTTGGAATCAAATTCGGAGATGTACTTTTCAACCGAACATCTGAAACCGATGACGAAATTGCATTTGCAACTGTCTATCTCGATGACAAACCTGCTGTTTTTGGTGGGTTTGTCATCCGCGCTCGACCAACCGACGTGAGTTTGACTCCTGAGTTTTGCACATACGTATTTCAATCAGCTTTCATTCGACGTTCAATGATCCGGCTGGGTCAGGGCGCAATAAGATCAAACATCGGGCAAGGAGACTTAACGACAGTTCCGATGAAGTTTCCACCCATCGCCGAACAACGCCAGATCGCGGAAATTCTTTCAACTTGGGACCGGGCGATTGCGGTGCAGGAGCGGCTGGTGACCAATGCCCGCGCCCAAAAGAGAGCCCTGATGCAAACCCTCCTCACCGGCAAAAAACGCCTGCCGGGGTTCAAGGGGGAGTGGAAGACTGTTGCAATTAAGTCGATGGGAAGCATTTCTTCGGGAGGCACTCCTGACTCAGAAAATGAAATCTATTGGAATGGACACATTCCATGGACCACACCAACCGACATCACAGCTCTCAACAGCAAACGTATAAAAGATACAAAGCGAAAGATAAGCGTCAAGGGTCTTGAAAATTGTTCCGCGAAACTCTTGCCCGTAGGCACCCTATTGATCTGCACAAGAGCAACCATCGGCGACATGGCAATTGCTGCCGTGCCAATTTCAACAAATCAGGGTTTCAAAAACCTGACGCCGAACTCTTCATTTGTGGTCGAATTTCTCTTCCATCTCTTTACTTTCTACAAACATATTCTTGTTCGTTATGCGTGCGGGTCAACATTCTTAGAGTTGTCAAAGTTCGATTTTGAGAAACGAGAATTTTCAGTCCCACAACAAACTGAGCAGCAAGCAATCGCAAATGTCTTAGAAAATGCCGATCTCGAAATCGAATCATTCGAAATTGAACTCAAGGCACTTCGCAAAACAAAATCCGCATTGATGCAGCAACTCCTCACCGGCAAGCGGCGTGTGAAGGTGGAGACAATTGAACCGTGAGCAAAACCCATTCTCTATCAATCTTTCTTCTCAAAACTGGATTTGACGCAACCAACGCCCTCAAGGATGACAACACGCTTGAGGCTGGAGTAGCTGGTGCAAATTTGCCCGCCAATGCGGTTCTCTATGTTCTTGACAATCCACCTTACGCGCCGTGGTGGAAGGGATATTTCGGCATCCAGAAAAATCTTCAACAGGCCTCCAAAGGCGCACTGGTTTTTTTGCCGGTGGACACCCATTGGTTTGCGCTTTCATTCGGCCATGTCTTCCACAATTTGAAAGACACGAGTTACGAATATGATTTCGGCCTCCGCATAACGCTTAATTGCGTCGATCCTGACAAATTGAAAAGCACAGATACTTTGGAACCCAGCGGAGCCAAGCGGCAGCGCACCCAACTCCCCACCGCAGGCGACCTCACATACTTTGATGTTGATTCAGACAGCACCATTCTGAAAACACTCACAGGCAAGGTCAAAGACGAGCATAAAGCCCTGTTCAAACATGCCACGGGTTCGTCCAACATCCACATTTCGTCGGAAGCAGCCCCACACGAATTGGCAGACCTTTGTTCAAAACTTCTAGCCCTCTACAAGGCCGATATTTATAAGACAGCGTTCCCAGACATTCAGAATGTGGCACCGGTCCGCGACCCCGCAACCATTGCCCAACTCAATGGCAAGCTGCTTGCCGCACTTGTTGCGAAAGACGACGCACTGTCTCTTTCGGTTCCCGAAATTCAGGATCATGGCGAAGGCTTGTGGGGCACATTTTTAGGAGCGGGTGCAGGGAAAATCTATGATGATATTTTTATCGGCAGATATTATGCGTATCTCGCGGAAGCCGATGTTGATCTCGTCAACGTTGATTTGGATGCCCTGAAAAAACATCAACTGCGGCTGACTGACGAAGAGGGACATTCAACACGCGGCCAACACAGTGTATTCCGATGCCTCATTTTCGATACGACATTGAATGGTGGTCAACAGACTTATCATCTGTGCGAAGCCAATTGGTATGCGGTGGACGCAAATTACATTGGCAAACTCAA
Organism: Rhodobiaceae bacterium; assembly: GCA_031417195.1. GTDB lineage: Bacteria > Pseudomonadota > Alphaproteobacteria > Rhizobiales > Aestuariivirgaceae > Aestuariivirga. The sequence continues at coordinate 4,895 of JANOVC010000064.1, read as the reverse complement.
AGCCTTTCTCGATCCGCTTTGCAAAGATACATCACTCCCCGACTACAATCACGATGGCGAAGGCACGTTCAATGCCGCGTGTGCGATTGCAAATTCACGAATCTGCCTCGATATGAAAAGCATTGCACCAGCCGGACAAAAGGCCGTCGAACCCTGCGACCTCTATGAAGTCGCCGACGGTAAAGCGGTGCTCCACCACGTCAAGATTTCCACTCTGTCGGCGCAGTTAAGCCACCTCTTCAATCAGGGCACAAACTCTGTGAGATTGTTGCGCAGCGAAAACCAAGCGCGGGACAAGCTTGTTGCATTGGTGAAAGATCAGGTTGATGCAGCACATCAGGACGGGTGTGTTGCGCCCATCATTGATGACAAATTCAAAGTGGTCTTCGGCATCATCACCCACAAGAACAAAGACGACAAGTCGCTCAATCTTCCCTTGTTTTCACGTATCAGTCTCATGCGCTGCATGAAGGATTTACGGACGATGGGCATTGAATCCGAGTTTAGTTTCATTGCCGATAAGACTGCGCAAAAAGACGGCAAGAAGAAGACTCGAAAACCAAAAGTGGTCGAAGAAGAATGACCGTAACCCCCAACACCGCCGAACTTTACAGCGCCCAAATTCCGGCTCTTGCGACGTTGATGTCATTGGGGTGGCGGTATCTTTCGCCCACTGATTGCCTTGCCGCACGAGGTGGAAATGCGGGGTTGGTTCTGCGGGCCGAATTGGTGGATCAACTGCGGAAGCGGCGGTTTGAGTTCAAGGGCGAGAGCTTTGAACTCTCGACCAATGCCATAGACCAGCTTGTACGGGAGCTCTCAACTCCGGTTATGCATGAGGGACTGCTGACGGCGAATGAGAAGCTCTACAACGCCCTGACACTCGGTCTCACAGTGACGGAATTTGTGGGATCAAAGAAAGCCAGTGTCACCGTGCCAGTGATTGATTGGCAGAATCTTGCCAATAACAGTTTCATCATTACCGAGGAACTGGAAGTTCTCAATACGGCGGGTACAGGCACAAGGCGACCAGACCTTGTGGCCTTTGTGAACGGCATCCCCCTTGTCGTGATCGAGGCCAAGCGACCAGATAGCGGCAATCCCAACAGCTCTATGGTGGAGGAAGGGATTAGTCAGACCATCCGCAATCAGAAACAAGACGAGATACCCCAGCTCTTTGCCTTTGCGCAGCTATTGCTGTCGATCAGCATGACAGACGGCCGCTATGGTACAACAAGGACACAGCGCAAGTTCTGGACCAATTGGCACGAAGAGAAGTTCGATGAGGGGCATTTCAGCCGGATCAAGAATCTTGCGTTGGCGCATAGTTTCAAACAACAGCTGCTCAATGGTAGGGAACCGTGGGTGAGGGAACACTTTGAAACACTTTGGTCCGCCCCCCAGGCTGTCACCAATCAAGATCGCCTGCTTATCAGTCTTTTGACCCCGGAAAGGCTGCTCGAATTCATCCGCTATTTCATTCTGTTTGATCGCAAGGTAGGTAAAATTGTTGCACGCCACCAGCAGGCCTTTGGCATCAAGGCGCTGCTCCGCGAAGCAACTGGATTCAAGCCGGATGGCAGCCGTAATGGCGGCGTGCTGTGGCACACTACAGGTTCTGGCAAGAGTTTCACCATGGTGTTCCTGTGCAAGGCGCTGCTCCTGCACGAGAGCCTCAAGAATTGTCGTGTCATCGTCGTCACCGATCGGACCGACCTCGAAAAACAACTGGCCAAAAACTTTGCAACTGGCGGCGCTTTTGGCTCTGACATCGGCACCAAAAAAGAAGGCGGCAAGGCCAAGGCAGCCTCAGGTCGCGACCTGGCCAAGCGGATCGGCAAAGGCACAGAGCGGATAATTTTTACCATCATCAATAAATTCGCCAGCGCCTCCAAGCTGCCGGAATGCCGCAACGAAAGTTCGGATTTGATTGTTCTGGTGGATGAAGGCCACCGTAGTCAGGGCGGCGAAAACCATGAGCGTATGCGCAACGCATTGCCCCATGCCGCCTACATCGCATTCACGGGAACACCGCTTTTAAAAGACGATAAAACGGCCAACAAATTTGGGCGGATTGTTCATGCCTACACCATGCGCGATGCAACGGCCGACGGCACCGTCACACCGCTTTTGTATGAGGAACGCAAGCCCGTTCTCAATATCAATGACGAGGCAATCGACAATTGGTTCGACAAGATAACCTTGGGGCTGTCGGAAACGCAGAAGAGCGATCTCAAGGAAAAATATGGCAAGGCGGGACGTGTCTATGGTTCACTCAACCGCATTGATCTGATTGCATGGGACATAGCGGTTCATTTCAAAACAAATTTCAAAGACCTCGATGTTGGTTTGAAGGGACAGCTGGCGACGGACAGCAAGCTATCCGCTGTTAGATACAAGAAGGCTCTTGATGCCACGGGGCTTGTGACAAGTGCCGTCGTTATTTCGCCGCCCGACACGCGCGAAGGCCATGAAGATGTCGATGAGTCGGAAATGCCCGAAGTGCAGCAATGGTGGAAGGACAATGTGCGAGATGATCCCAAAGTCTACGAAGAGCGCATTATAGAAGACTTCAGCACCGAAGGCCCACCCGATATTCTCATTGTCGTGGACAAGCTGCTGACTGGTTTTGATGAACCGCGCAATGCCGTTCTCTACATCGACAAGCGCTTGGAAAAACACAATCTCATACAGGCAATTGCCCGCGTCAACAGACTTCACGACCAAAAGAAATTTGGCTTCCTGATCGACTACCGTGGAATCCTAGAAGAGCTCGACACCGCAATTCTTGAGTATCAAGACCTCGCCGAACGGACACAAGGCGGCTTTGAGATCGAGGATATTGAGGGGCTCTATGCCAATGTCAGCACTGAATACAAGCGCCTTCCTGGGCTGCATGACGCACTCTGGGAGCTGTTTTCAAATGTAAAAAACAGGGCCGATATAGAACAATACCGTCAAATACTCGTTCCCCGAATGCAAGATGATGGGACCGGCAATCCTATCGATTTGAATCAGAAATTGCGGGAAGATTTCTATGCAGCGCTGACTGAATTTGGGACGTGTTTGCGTACTGCTTTGGCGTCGCGAGCTTTCTTCGAAGATTTGTCTTTCGGTGAAAATCTCATTTCCAATTACAAGAAGGACCTCAAGTTTTTTTCCGACTTGCGAAAAATTGCAAAACAGGATGCACAGGAGACTGTCGATTTCAGTGCCTATGAAGATCAGATCAGAAAGCTCGTCGACCGCTATGTGATGGGCGAAAAAATCATCGACACCGGGCAAACTATTGACGTCATCAGTCTTGGTTCAAAGCAGGAACCAGAAGAGTGGGGTGAAGAAAAGACGAAAAATGAAACGGACATCATAAAGAGCCGGTTGACGCGAACAATCGAGCAGCAACTTGGCGACGATCCATATGCTCAAAAATATTTTTCCGACCTCCTGCGAAAAGCAATTGAAGAAGCATCCGCATATTTCGGATACCCTCTTAAGCAATATGCAATTTTCAAAGACTTGGAACAGCGTGTCAGCACGAGAGATGTCAATGACGCGCCTCAAGAGCTCGCCGGCCATAGGCATGCAAGCGCCTACTTTGGCATACTGAGAATGGTTGCAGGTGATGCACATGCACTTGTGGAAGAAAGGCAAAACTTCATCAACGCCGCGATCAGTATCGAGAAGGATGTTCAAATCTCTGTTGCTGAGAACTCACTCAATCCTCAAAATATTGAATCGGCTATTCGGAAAACCCTCCTCCCAAAATTGTTCGACCTCGTCGGTCTCGATGCTGCAAAAGAGGCTATTGAGCAGATTGTAGCAGTGACGCGAATTGGCCTCAGTAGGGATCGCAAGTCATGACAAGCCTTCTACTGAGATACGGAGATAGGATCACTCGGTATAGTATCGAAGAAGCTGAACGGCTCACAGCAAGTATTCTTGTTCATGTCGCTCCGGACGGAAAAGTTATTGTTGAAGCGCCCCCTGAATGCCCTTTGGCGAAGGTGAAAGTGGCTGTCCAGAAGCGAGCAAGGTGGATTTTTCAGAACCAGGATTCGGCAAAGCATAATGTCGGTCACCCTCTTCCTCGCGAATATATAAGCGGCGAAACTCATTTCTATCTTGGCCGTCGCTATCCGTTGCGTGTGAAGGTCGGACGATCTGATACAACGGTAAAACTTCTCAGGGGGATCATTCAGATTAACGTCCCGCTGCAAGATCGCGCACTTGTTAAACGTCGGCTCAAACAGTGGTACACCAAGCGTGCGCGTGATTATTTCAACCGTCGCATCGAATTGCTCGTCGATCAGTTCGATTGGTTATCAGAAGTCCCAAAAGTAAAATTGTTGCCCATGAAAATGCAATGGGGAAGCTGCTCCCCGAGGGGCTCAATCAATATAAATCCAGCACTTATCAAAGCGCCAAGGCAATGCATAGACTACGTGTTAATCCATGAAATATGTCACTTAAAAGAACACAATCACAGTAGGCGGTTCTATGCTTTGCTGGGCAAATACTGCGCCGATTGGCAAAAGAGAAAAGCTGAATTGGATAAGATAGCGGAGTTGCTGTTAGCCGAATAAGATTTTAAGATTTATTCGCCAGTGTTGAAAGTCCTAAGTCAGCTTTGAATTGTGGTTCTATTTTTTCGTCTCTCGTCACCTTTTGGCGCCTCCGCTTCGCGGACCGGGCTGTCGTGAACCGAGCCCATCACTTCTCACTTTAATCTGTTTAAGTTCGATGGTCTCGGCCCTTCGGGCTTCCATCCCTGGCGCAGGTTCGACAAGGATCAGGTTTGGACGGCGCAATGCGCCGACATTTCTTGAAGGTCCGACCTCGTTCGCGGGGTGGGCGGCGCTCCTTTCTAGGCCCGCTGCGGCGGGCCGCAACTGCGC
>JANOVC010000063.1:0-146809 GCA_031417195.1 Rhodobiaceae bacterium | reverse complement strand
ACCTGCGTGCAACAGCCGCCAGAACCATTGATGATCTCTGGAGGGCCATCGGCAACATCTGCACACTCTTCTCGAAGGAAGAGTGCTCCAACTACTTCGAAGCTGCTGGTTATGGATTCAATTGAACGCGCGATGCTCTAGGGCGTTGGCGGTGTTTCACCGAACCTGACGAGTTCACGCAACAGGCTGCCAAGCGATTCTTTTTTCGAATCGGGTTGCGGAATGGGGCGGCACACATCGCGGGCGGCAAGGCCAATACGCGATGTCATGATACCGTTCACAGCACCTTCGCCAAAGCGGGCCGACAGTCTGCCGAGCACGCCCTTGCCAACCACATGCTGAATAAGATTGTCTGACAGTGCCAGCCCACCGGTCACTGCTAAGTGGGACACCACCATTCGGGCAAGTTTCAGGGTTGAAAGCGTTGACGGCCTGCCGCCATATAATTCAGCAAGTTCACGCAGCATGCGCAGGTTCTGGGCGGCGACAAACAAAATGTCGAGGGCGGCGGCTGGCGTTACCGTGGTGAGCAATGTCACGCGGCGGGACCGTCTTGCAATTATGCGATGGGATTCTTCATCAAGGGATTTCAAGACCAGGCGGTCAAACAACTTGACCCGGTCACGCGGGTCCATGATGTCGTTCCCGTGGTCATTGAACGACGTCATGCCCCATTTGGTATCGTGGCGGTTGGCATAGAGCGATTGCAGGGATGCAATGGTTTCATCGGATGCCGTTTTTTCGTCAAGGTTTATGGCGCGGGTTGAGAGCAGTTGGATATACTCAATGCGTTTCAAGCGCAGCAGGCCCCAGATTTCGCGGAAGATGATTGCAAGTGCTGCCAAAGCGGCGAGTGCCGCGACGCCCAGCGTGAGCCAGCCAAGCATTCGCGAGCGTGCAAAGAAATCTTCAACCAGCGTAGTGATTGCAAAACCCGCCCACAGGCTGACCAGTGCACCAAGGGCTGATACCAGAATGAAACCCCAACGAAACTTGCGCCTTGCACCGATTGGAATATCGGGAAGAGCAACAAGTTCGCCTTTTGAATTTTCAATTTCAAACTCAATACTGGGTTTGGCGCGGGGTTTGGGTTTGTTTTTTTCCTCATCATCCAAAACGAAAGCTGTGGGTTTGCGATAACTGTCCGTCATGAAAAACGGTCCCCAAGAAGAAAGTCGAGTGTGCGGTCAAGCCGGATATGCGGAAACTCCTTGTCTTTCATGGGGGGCGGGCGAAAGCGCACGAATTTGAGTTGACCCTGCAAAGTACCGTCCAAGGCTTGTGCGGCTGTTGGCGGCAAGTCGCCGGGGAAAATCGCAGCCTCCCTGATACCATCGAATGTGATGTTGCCGAGAACTTCGCCTGCTTGTGGAACTCCGGCGATGCACGGCAAGTCTTCGCCTTTCTGGTGCACTTTGGCTTCGCGCGTGGCACGGATGGCGGCCAATGCGGCGACTTCGATTTTTGCGCCCGAGAATTCAGCGCGGGTAGAAGCATCATCAACAATCATGCGTAGAATATTTTCAAGACGGTCATGGCTGGTTTGATGCAAGAGATCGGCCTTGGTGGCGGCAAACAGAATGCGGTCAATTTTGCGGCCAAACAAATCGGAGATAATTGAGTTTGCGCCAAGTCGAAAACACGCCATGACCTGAGTCAGTGCGGTCTTCAAATCCTGCACCGCCGCCGTTCCAGCATTCAATGCAGATAGCATGTCAACCAGGACAATTTGACGGTCGAGCCGTGCGAAATGGCCAAAGAAGAAGGGGCGCACCACTTTGTTGACGTAAGAATTATAACGCCGCTCCATCAATTCACCCATGGTTCCTTTGGGGTAGTCCTGACCAGGACTCATGTTCAACGGCGCAAATGTAAGCAATGGTGAGCCCGCCATATCTCCCGGCATGAGAAACCTACCCGGCGGAAGGCTGGAAAGGGACACCTCATCCTTGCGGCAGGCGGCAAGATATGCCGTAAAAAGTTCAGCGGCCTTGACGGCATCAAGCTCATTGGCTGGCGCACCCGCATTGAGGCTCGCCAAATGTTTACTCCACGCCTCCGCAATTGTGGCGCGGGGTTCCTTGTGGCTTGCCGCAATGGTTTCGGCGGACCATTGTAGATATGTCATTTGCATCAGCGGCAAATCCAGCAACCATTCGCCGGGGTAGTCCACGATATCAACATGCAATTTACCGCTTTGAAAATTGCGCGCAAAAATTCCACGGGGTTCATATTCCAGTGTCAGGCGAAGCTGGCTGATGCGCTTTGTGCTTTCGGGCCATGCACGCTCATTCGCCGTCAACCTGGCCAGATGATCCTCGTATGAAAACCGTGGCAGATCGTCATCGGGTTGAGGTTCGAGATAAGCGCGGGTGATGCGGCCCTTCGCTTCAAACAGAGGAAGACGTGCGCCTTTGGCGAGGGCGTGGACGAGGGCTATGATGAAAACAGTCTTGCCGGACCGTGACAGGCCCGTTACGCCAAGTCGCAGGGTTGGGTTTACAAGGCCTGCGGCGAAGTCCTTGAGGCCTGCCGCCGCTATCCTGCCACCATCCAAAACCTTTTGTAGTTTCACCATTTTAAGCGAGGTTCTCCAACCCGCATAATTGGGGTCAACAGCCTGCAATAACAAGAAGAACTATTTTCCGATGTCGGCAAGCGCAAACGGTGTTGACTGGTAAACCTCGTTGATCCAGTTGCCAAACAGCAAATGGGCATGGCTGCGCCAACGGTTTTCCGGCGGCACGTTCGGATTGTCAGCGGGAAAATAATTCACGGGCAGTGCTGTGGGTTTGCCTGCACCCAGGTCGCGGTGATACTCTTCGCCTAGCGTGTTCGTATCGTATTCGATATGGTTGAACATGTAGAGTTGGCGTCGCGGATGGTCGGCAATAAAGCACAAGCCCGCCTCATCTGACTCGGTCAAGATCTCAAGGCCACGACCTTTTGGCAAATCTGATTTCAGATTTTCTGTCCAGCGTGAAACCGGCACGGAAAAATCATCGGAAAATCCACGCAGATATGGCGAAGCCGGGCTCAGGTTCTTGTGACGGTAAACACCGAGGGCCTTTTCTGTGAGGGCATGTTTTGGAACACCATGGAAATGATAAAGTGCGGCCTGTGCGCCCCAACAAATATTGAATGTGGACTGCACATTGGTTTGCGTCCAATCGTAAATTTTCTGCAGCTCATCCCAATAGGTTACGTCCTCGAATTCAAGCAGTTCAATGGGGGCGCCGGTCACGATGAGGCCGTCAAATTTTTCAGGACGAATGGTTTCCCAGTCATCATAGAACGCGATCATGTGGTCTTCGGAGGTGTTTTTGGATTTGTGATTGGTGATTTTGATGAGGCTGAGCTCAACCTGCAAAGGTGTTGCACCAATCAGTCTTGCAAACTGTGTTTCCGTTTTTATCTTGTTGGGCATCAGGTTGAGAAGACCAATTCGCAGGGGCCGAATGTCCTGGCGCGCTGCCGTGTCTTCGGTCACAAGCATAACGCCCTCTTTTTCAAGAGTGATGCGGGCTGGCAAATCATTGGGAATCTTAATGGGCATGGGGGTCAGCGCTTATCGATCTTTGCGGTGAGAACGCTGAGGAAATCATCCTCGGTTTTGATGGCAGGCACATCTTCCATGCGCATCTCGTAACCGAAATTGGCCGCTATCTTTTTGTAAAGCGGAATGCGGTGGTGCAGCAACTGTTCAAAACCCCATACCGCAAAATCATCCGGCACCACGTCGTCGTCATTTTTGATTTTTTTGATATCCTTGTATTCAGCCCATTTCCTATCAAGAAATTCGGGCTGGTAATACATGGGCTTTGGATATTTGCGAAACCGCTCCACTAGCATTTTCGTATGTTGCGGATTTCCGTCTATATAAAGCAGGACAGTGCTTTCACTCAAAGACTTGAGAACGGGATCGTTGGGGTCATCGGGATTGACAACCTCACACAGGCTGCCGCCGGAATCGCATACAAAATCCTTATACTGATAGATTTCCCGCGCCCGCTCAATGAACCCACTCACATCAAGGAGCGCCCGGATTTCAGCGTCCCTGTGTTGGTTTTGGCGGCGCTTGTATTCTGCCAGTGAAATGCCGCCTAGCGCCGGGTTTCCCGGTTTGCCAAGGTAAGTCGACAGCGGACTTAAATTATCGAAGGTGATGTTCGAGCGAATGTAGATGGAATCGGATTTCAGCAGTTCTGCGAGGAACGGAACTTTCATGGCTTCGCGCTTGAAATTATCGACAATGGGCTCGTCCATGTAGCGCGTGCCGATTCGGTAATCGACGGAATACTGGAACCAGCCGCTTTTTTGCAGCATGACCGCAAGCGTGGTTTTGCCAACGCCTGACATGCCAAGAATGGTGATGGCCTGGACAGGCAGTTTTTTGAACTCTGAGGCGGACGAAAAGCGCATGGAAGGTGATTAGCCGATGCTGGGGCTTCTGGGCAACCCTTGGGTTTTAGAAGTCTTTGGTCAGGCGGAAATCGAGGGAATGGGAATCAAACTCGTAGTTCGCCACATTGCTGTGGTTATAGAGGTAGGTGTATTCAAGTGCAGGCGCATAGCCCCAAATGTTCAAGTCGCGCTTCGTGAGGCTGACGGTGCCGGTGAAACGCTGGTCTTTGCGGACGACATTGTAGATTGGGAACATCGCGTCAAAATCTGACTGGCTGATTTGACCATGCACGTTGGTTGTAATTCCGTGGGGTAATTCTTTATAAAATCCAAGACCTGCTGAGTAAGACTCGTATGAATTGTAATCGAGGCTTGATTTTACGCGGTCAAACCCAACGTCGATGCTGGTGTTGAGGTCAGAGCTAAATGCATGGCTCCATGAGCCATCTACCATCAATGCGGTACCATCGCTCAAAGCATTGTCGGGATAGTTACGCCATTCATAAACCGAGCTGAGATTGATGCGGTCTTGTGGTGTTACGTCCTTTTGAAATCCAACTCGGGGACCGTAACTGTAGTAGCTCAAACCTGAAATATCTGATTTCATGGATTGGCTAGACACAGCGCCCAGCCCAACATGACCGCCCTGAAGAAGGTAGCGCAATTCGGCAGATTCACTCAAACCGTAGGTGTTGTATTTTTTGTCATTGTAAATTCGCGCGTTTGCGCTTCCGCCTAATACAACCGAAAAGTTATTGCCAAAGCGTTTTGAGAAACCTGCGCTGGCCCCTGTTGAGAAACCAATGCCACTTTTCTTTTGAGAGTCAGGACCAATTATGATTTTGTTTCCGCTTGAATTGTAGACTGTTTTCAATGAACTTCCGTTGTTCACATTTGTATTCGGCGCCACCGAAATGTAAGTGTTAAATGTGAACGGTCGCCGTGTGTCAATCGTATCAATGAATGATCGTATGCCCTTAGCTGCCTGGTCGTCGGGTGCTTCAGCCATCAGCAGTGAAAGATGGTGCTTGGCGCTGTCATCTTCGCCCAATTCAACGAGCGTTTGTGCCAGTTCCGAACGCACAAGTGTCAGGCTGGGGTCACTGGCCAGTGCATCGCGATATTTCTGTGCAGCGCCCGTCAGGTTTCCGCGGCCATGAAGAATCAGGCCTTCGATGAAAAGCGTGCGGTTTTTGGCAAATGCCCCGTTGAGTGGAAACTGCTTCAACAAGCTTGCCGCAAGTTCATGCTGACCTGACTTGGAAAGCTGGATGAGCAGGTTGACGCGGGTCTTTTCGTTCGACGCCTGGTATTCGGAAATCTGATCCGGCGAGGGCTTCACGGGTACTTTGGCAAGAACGGCAGTCGACGCAAGAATCAAACAAGAAAGCGCGCAAAATAATGCGCGCATTCCTAATTCCAGGCTTTTGCTTTTTGATGTTCTCACCTTGTCTTGATCATCACTGCGCGTGGAATACGCCACTCTGCTGGACATATCCGCGCGTGTCATCGTTTATCGGCGGCTGACCTCCGATTGGGTCCGGATTAACCGCAACAAAACTGTAAACACCAGTAACTTCCCTCGGCCCTGCTGCGTCAAAGAAGCCAGCGTACATTGGATTTACGCCGTTGATCCATCCCTGATTTGGGTCCATTTCAGCGGTGCCACTAACAGTGTTGCCGCTAATTGACCCCTTCAATACGACGTTGTCATTCATGAAACCGGAGAAATTGGGATCAGCGGCATTGCTCGAAAGAACGGCCGTACGACCCGTTCCGCCATTCAACGTTTCAACTCCTGTCCATGTTCGAGGTGTCAATGTACCGGTCATTTGTGCTGTGCCAAAGTTAGCGGTGATTTGACTCGTTCCCTCAACTTGCCAAGAGCCATTTGCAGATAACTTCCTGAGTGGATTTTTATCGTCTACGAAATTATAGCTCTTGGATGTTGCGCCGTATTGTCCACTATAACTCGCCGTACCCCCGGTTGGCATGTTGGCTATTGGTGTTGCAGTACCACCGAAGGACCATGCCTGATGCCGAGCTTCGCCGCCGCTGCCGGTTACGTCACGATACTGTGTGCCGTAGCTATTTCCCCAATGCCAGACCTGTAGCTCTTCATCGGCCCCCGCAGGTGAGATCTTGCGATATTCTTTATAAGTACCTCCCAAAGCGACGCCACCGGTGCGGTTGGTGCCTATGACGTACTCATCCATCGTTTTTGGAACAGGCCAGTCTCCATTGCCGGTGGACTTTGTGTCGACTGCTAATTTTGCAGTATTCGGCGTCCCAATAATTTCTGTCAGTTTTGATTTACTTCCCGTTGCTGGTGAAACCAAATTTGCAAATTCCAATGCAATTGTTGTATCGCCGGTTGCAAGAGTGGTTGTATTGCCAGTGTTTGTGCTGACAGTAACTCCCGTTGGAAGCGGAACGATTGGCGTGGTTGTAGGTGTTGTTGAACCAGTTGGTGTCGCTGCGGCAATACAGGGGCCGGATGGTGTAATGGCAAGGGTGCCACAGGTTGTGTCTCCACTGTCACTAGTGCATGCCGCAAGGGCAAAACCTGTTAGAACCAAGGCTGATACGGACGCAAAGCGCATGATAGTTTCCCAATACCCAAAATACTCATCATTAAATTTGAACGAGTTCCGCTAATTTTGCGTTAAGCATGGATTTTTATTGAAGGTTCAAAATGATACAGCACGTTAACCATTTCCCGACCTGGTATGAGGCAACGGCACCGCGTGGATTGGAACGCCAAATACTGCGCGGAGCCATCAAGGCCGACGTGTGTGTCATTGGGGGCGGGCTGGCTGGGCTGACCACGGCACTTGAGCTATCACGCCGGAATATAAAGGTTATTCTGCTTGAGGCCAGGAAACTTGCGTGGGCAGCATCGGGCCGCAATGGTGGGTTTGTGTCCAGTGGTTTTGCTGAAGGAATTGAGGCCGTGCAGGCCCGCGTGGGGCTTGATGCGGCGCGGGCACTTTATTTACTATCTGCGCAGGGAACCGAATATGTTCGCGGAGAAATTGAAAATAGTGACCCTTCTATAAAGATGGGTGACGGCTGGATTGTGGCCCTTCGCCGCCGGGACAATGGCGACCTGCGCGGCTACCGGGACATGATGGCGCGGGATTATGGCGAGGATTTTGAGTTCCTTTCGGCGGAGCAAACGCGCACGCGGCTGAATTCACCACGCTATTTTGAAAGCATCGCCAATCCCAAGGCCTTCCACTTCCATCCCCTGCGCTACTCTTTGATGCTGGCGGCCAAGGCGGAGGCACATGGTGCCGTGATCCATGAGGATACGGCAGCGCTTTCTGTTCAAAGCCATGGCAGCGATTGGCGAATCAAAACGGCTCACGGCGAGGTCACTGCCCGGCATGTGGTCCATTGCGTATCATCGCTTGACCGCAATATCCATCCAGCCTCTGGCCGGGCTGTTTTGCCGGTTGCCACCTATGTGGCGGTGACCGAGCCTTTGAAACAAGAGGCCATTCGCACGGCGTCTGCCATTGCCGATACGCGGCGGGCAGGTGACTACTACCGCCTGATCGACGGTGGCCGCATTCTGTGGGGCGGGCGAATCACAACCCGGATTGCCGAGCCCGCCCGCCTTGCCGAACGGATGAAACGCGACATGCTTTCGACGTATCCGCAGCTTGGTTCCCCGCGCATTGATTATTCCTGGGCAGGCCTCATGGGCTATGCCCTGCACAAAATGCCGCTTATTGGCCGCGATGCCCAAGGCCAGTGGTTTGCCACGGCTTTTGGCGGACACGGCATGAACACCACAGCCATGGCAGGAGGGCTTATTGCCCGCGCCATTGCGGACGGTGACGATGAATACCGCCGATTCGCCGCCTATGCCCCCGTGTGGGCCGGTGGGCAGTTTGGCCGAGTGGGGGTTCAGGCCTCATACTGGTACATGCAGCTTCGCGACAGGCTGGATGAAGCCCGTTCGGCATAAGTTTTGCGAGGGCCGCAACAGTTAAACGGGTTGTGCCGTATTCGTTATATATGAGCTCTATCGCTGGGCTTGTGGTGGTTAACCAAACTCGCTACAAGCCCGCGCGACGGTATCTGGAGAGACGTTTTATGAATGTACTAGCCGATTTGGACTATAAGCCCAGCGATGACGAACCGTTTATGAATGAGCGGCAAACCACGTATTTCCGGAACAAGCTCAATGCGTGGAAAGAGGAATTGCTGCGCGAGAGCCGCGAAACGATTTCACACCTGCAAGATGAAAATCATGTGTTGCCCGACATGGCCGACCGGGCTTCATCGGAAACGGACCGTTCCTTGGAGCTTCGCGCCCGTGACCGGCAACGCAAGCTGATTACCAAAATTGAAGCGGCCCTGCTGCGCATCAACGACAGAACCTATGGTTATTGTGAAGAGACCGGCGATCCCATCGGCCTCAAGCGGCTTGATGCCCGCCCGATTGCTACACTGTCGATCGAGGCGCAGGAACGCCACGAGCGCCGCGAGAAGGTTCATCGCGACGATTAATTGCTTCATGAGTGCGATAGAGAGTAAACTCATCGCGCGAAGGTGTGCGAAGAATATCTTTGTTCGCGGATTTCGTCGGCGTGCCTCGTGAAGAGCTTTGCAAGGTTCTTCAGCCGAATCTCAAACCCAGCTGTCACCTGTAACAACGACACTTCGAGAATCATACTGCTATAAGCTGGGTCTTGTTTTTCAACGGGATGACGAAGGTGGCGTATGGATTTGCAAATTAAGGGAAGCGTCCTCATTGATACGAACAGTTACCATGAACAGTTATCACAGGCGTGATTACTTCTCCTTCTACTGTCACCGAAATTAAAAAATTATCCTATACCCTACTTCACCAGCAAGCGGTCAAGTTGTTGCCTTCCCCATGCCGCGCCAAAAAATTTAAATGGTTGAGAAATTCCAATATAATGAAACAGTACGGCGAGCCCCCAGCCCAAGGCTGACCAAATAACCCAAACAACTCTCGAGTCGGTAAAGGTGTAATAATTCAGAGTAGCCAAACATGACATCACGATAGAATATTGCACAAGATGAAAATAAAACCCGCGCCATTTGCGAACATCATGGCGTGTCTCCCTTGCAAGCATTGCAGCGATCGTCATCTTCATGTCTTCAGACTTGAGTTCGTGGAAGGGAACACCGAAAACCGCGCCCAAAGATTTCAGCGTCTCTGGTGACGCATGCTTGCCCTGTTCAAGCCTCTGAATGGTTCTGACACTAACGCCAGTCAATTCTGCTAAATGTTCTTGCGACCACCCGTGCTGAAGTCTGAGTTTTTGTATCATCATGCCCTCTTTGGGTTTGCGACACGTAGGATTAACACGGATGTCAGGGTGCAACCACGACATCAACCCGTCAATGCCCAATAATCACCCGCCACGACCCCACTTTTTTAAACAAAAACGAGTGCTGAAGAATTTCGAAATCTCATTGACGGTGCATTTAGAACTTATCGGTAAATATTATTTTTGCTTCGGCAGCGCCGCAGTGCGATGGTTGCGACGGCGAGGTGATGCAGTGCGAGGCAGTTGGCGGTTGCCTTTTCATAGTGGCCTTGAGCTTGCGGCAGGTTTAGAGCCAGCTGCGTGACACCTAGAAAAAAAGGGAAGCGTACCCTATTACTCAACACGAATGTCGTGATGCAACCACGACATCAACCCGTCAATGCCCTAATAATCACCCACTACGACCTCACTTTCTCAAACAAATACGACTGCTGAAGAATTTCGGAATTGCATTGACAGTGCATTTGGAGTTTATCGGTAAATAGTATTTTTGCTTCGGCAACGCCGCAGTGCGATGGTTGCGACGGTGAGGTGATGCAGTTCGAGGATGTCTTTTCATAGCGGGCCTTGGCCTTACGGAAGGTGTTGAACCAGCTGCGTGACACCTAGAAAAAAAGGGAAGCGTCCCCTATTACTGTCCTCTATTACTACTCGGCCTCGTTTGCTTGCGCTTTGGTGATGGCTGTTTGATGCTTGGAAGTTTAGGGGTGCAGTCCAGCAATGTCACCGTGACTCAACACTCACGATTCCGATAAAGTGCGCCCAATCTTTTAAATTTGTGTCTGGCACCTGTTGAATAATATCCAAACTTTGCACAAGGGCAGAGTCTCCCGCAATCATTTGTAACTCCTGTGGATGTCCACAAGGAATAAAACTTATAGCCACCACCACATATTCACGTACGTCAATTAAATTTAAAAATTTTTCCTCTGTTGAGTATCTGCTGCGTAAAACTCCCATTTCATAAAGTACGCCTTGGAAGGTTAACTGGGTTTTCACAATCAAGTAGTGGGAGGGTTTATTGGAGAAGGCATACTCCACCACCGCTTTAAGTGTATTGGAGTTATTTTCAATTCCAAATTCAAAGGGTTCAGATATTTGAAGGTTGAGTTTCCTTCCAAACCATTGTCCATTCATTGGTCAATATCCCATATTCAAGTGATTGACTGTTATTGTTGTGTTACGGCGTGGGGGCAGTCCAGTGCATTAAATTATTGCGATATATCTGGCTATTTCACAAACAAATCCACTTTTTCAAATGTCCTTACGTCAATCAGTCCCACGTCTGAAATCCGCAGTTCGGGGATGACGACGAGGGCGAGGAGGGAGTGTTGCATGAAGGCGTTGTTCAGGGTGCAACCGCAGGCTTGCATGGCGGCGACCATTTTTTCGGCTTTGGCAGCGACGATTTCGGCGGGTTCGTCTGACATCAGGCCGGCGATGGGCAGTTCGACGCGGGCAATCTCGACGCTTTTGCTGACCACGACAACACCGCCGCCGATTTCACCCAGCACATTGGCGGCCTGTGCCATGTCGGCGTGGTTGGTGCCGACGACGATGATGTGGTGGCTGTCGTGGGCCACGGTGCTGGCCACGGCGCAATCCACGTTATAACGGAAACCGGAGACGAAGGCGTTGACTACGGTGCCAAGGCCGCGGTGGCGTTCGACGATGGCGATCTGGCAGACGTCGCTCCCGCGGTTCATTTCCACGAGGCCGGATTTTACATCGAGTGATTTTTGCAAGGCTTTGGTGGGGGCCTGATTTTCGATGACGCCAATGACGCGGGCTTCCACCTTGTTGGCCCCTGCGGGTGCTGCGATTTCAAAGTCTTGCGCGCTGATTTGGCGGCCGACATGCACGGTGTTTTTGGCAAAGGCGGGATATGCAAATTTTGGTGGCTCTTTTACGAGCTTGCCATTTTGGGCGAGGACCACGCCGCGCGCGATGACTGTTTCAATGGGGAGTGACGCGAGGTCTGACGTCAGAATGAGATCGGCACGCCTACCCGGTGTGATGGAACCAAGCTCTCGTTCTAACCCAAAATGCTGCGCTGTGTTGATCGTTGCCATCTGGATCGCAGTGATCGGCGGAAGGCCTTGTGCGATGGCATGGCGCACCACGCGGTTCATGTGGCCTTCATTGACCAGCGTTCCCGAATGACAATCATCCGTACACAGAATGATATTGCGGGAGTCGATGCGCCGCTCGGTGACCGCCTTGATCTGGGCTGCAACATCATACCACGCGGACCCAAGCCGCAGCATGGCGCGCATGCCCTGGCGTACCCGGGCGATGCAGTCATCTACATGGGTTCCTTCATGGTCATCGGCAGGACCGCCAGCGGCATAGGCATGGAAGGGGTAGCCCAAATCGGGCGAGGCGTAATGTCCGCCAACGGTTTTTCCGGCACTCTGCGTGGCCGCGATTTCGGCCAGCATTTTGGGATCGCCATTGATGACGCCGGGGAAATTCATCATTTCACCAAGGCCAATGATGTTGGGCCATGTCATGGCTTCGGCCACATCTTCCGGCGTGATGCTGGCACCGGAATTCTCCAGTCCTTCAGCACTTGGAACACAGCTTGGCATTTGCACGAACACATTGACGGGAAGGCTCATGGCTTCGTCATGCATCAGGCGAACACCCTTCAACCCGAGCACATTGGCAATTTCATGGGGATCAATAAACATCGACGTGGTGCCATGCGGAATGACGGCGCGGGAAAATTCGGTGACAGTGACCATGCCGCTTTCGACATGCATGTGGCCATCACACAGGCCGGGCACGAGGTAACGGTCACGCGCATCAATCACGACGGTGTTCGGCCCAACCATGGGCGCGGCGTTGGGGCCGACATAGGCAAAGCGTCCGCCAATGATGGCGATGTCCGTTGCCGGAATGATTTCGGCGGAGTGCACATTTACCCAGCGCCCGTTTTTGATCACCATATCCGCAGGCGCGCGGCCTGCTGCGACGTTTATCAGCGTGGCCGCAAGTTCAGGCCAGGATTTGAGCTGGCTCATGTGTTCATGACCTCAATGGCTTCACGCAGCAGTTTTTCGGAGCCTGCGCAGATGACATTTCCACCTTTGGATGGCACGCTGCCATTCCAGCTGCCCACGGCACCTCCCGCACCTTCAATGATCGGTATAAGAGCTGCGATGTCATAGGCCTGCAGGCCCGCATCCAGTGCCAGGTCCATATGGCCAGCGGCAAGCACGGCGAAGAAATAGGCGTCACCTCCGTAGCGCATGAGTTTTACTTTTTGGCGCAGGTTTTGGAAGGCGGTTTGGTCAGCATCGTTGCGGTAAAGTTCCGGGGCTGTTGTGCCCGCGGCAGCACTTGCGACGGTCATGCCTTTGCGAGTTTTGATCTGCTCGATTGTTCCACGATAATTGTTCCAGGCGCCGTTCGGGTTGCCATAGAACATGTCGCCCACGAAGGGCTGGTTCATTACTCCCACCATAGGTTTTCCTTCGAAGTACAGCCCGATCAGCGTGGCCCATGTTGGCATGCCGGATACAAATGAGCGGGTGCCGTCAATTGGATCAAGCACCCAGGTGAAGCCGGATTTTCCCGGCTTGATGCCATATTCCTCACCATTGATACCGTGGTCGGGAAAGCGTTCTTCGATCATTTTGCGGATCATGCGTTCACCCGCCCGATCACCTTCGGTTACAGGGTCCCAATCGACGTGGGGTTTCACATCGATTGCCGTGTTACGGCGGAAATATGGGAGAATTTCGGTTTCCGAGGCGCGCGCGAGGGCTACGGCGAAATTCGTCAATTCAGTCCAATCCGTGCTCACAACCATCGAAGTCCCACTCTTTTGATACATCCTGTCCTACAGGAGAGCGGTTGCTTGCTCAAGGTGGAGCCAATCACGTCCTTTAGTTTGCACTGCACAATTGTAAAATCAGCATTATGCATTTTTTGCATGGCAATCCGCAGGACTGAAATTATGGCTGCTATTTCTAGTATTATGCATTATAATCAATAATTTAGCTGGATCACTGTATTCTGGACTGGTGTTGTTTTTTGATCATGTGGAAAATTTATTCACCAATCTTCTTGAATTATTTATATTGCAGTGCCATATCAACACTGTGAGATTGAGACCTCGTTTTTCTCTCACAGCCCTTCTTGGGCGTTTCCTCCCTAAACTTGGGCCGGTCACTTTAGTGTATCGGCCCTTTTTTTATTCTGCGGCATGGCGGACAGGATTGGCGAACTCGGCCAAGGTTTCCAGCAAGCATTGGATCGTCTCGCGCAGGGTGTTTTTCAGGGTCTCAAAATCCCTGGTTTTTTCAAACCGCACTTCATTCATGTAAATCGCCCGGTTGATTTCAATCTGCAGGGCATTGCGGCCCAGCATCGGCGAGCCGTAGTTTTGAGTAATAAAGCCGCCGGCATAGGGTTTGTTACGCACTACACGCAATCCATGCGCCCGCAGCAGGTCTTCCACAAAACCGGTAATTTCTTCCGGGCATGACGCGCCGTGTCGGTCACCAAGCACCACATCAACTGACGCCTTGTGCGGCGGCGAAATGAAGCTCGTGGCATTGGAGGGCATGGAATGGCAATCCAGCAGCAACACGCTGCCAGTATTGGTCAACACCTCGTCCAGCAGGGCTTTGAGCGTGCGGTGGTAGGGGCGATAGATTGTTTCAACGCGGCTGAGGGCGTCGCCAAGGCTTAATCGCTCACGGTAGATTTCCTCTCCTTCTGCCACCAGCCGCGGAATTGTGCCAAGCCCGCCAGCCACGCGCGGCGACGTGGTGTTCATGAAACCTGGCAGCTCACAGGCAAACATGCGGGGGTCAAATTCATAGGCTTCGCGGTTCAAGTCGATGTAAGCGCGTGGCACGTGGGCGCGCAGCATGGGGGCGCCCAAATCAACACAAGCCGAGAAAAGTTCATCAATGTAACAATCCTCTGATTTGCGCAGGGCCTGTCCGGAAAGCCTTGTCATGCGCAGGAGATCATCAGGGTATTTACGCCCGCTGTGGGGCGAATTGAAAACAGCCGGAGCTGTCCACGCAGCGGGCGCGAGTATTTCAAAATAGCGATCGGTTTTGGTGTCGTGCATATTTCGGAGTGATTATTGATCAGCCGGATTGATCTGTCCACCCTCTTTACTTCATCTCCTGTTTACCGAACCGCTGTTAAGTGCAACGGAATATGAAATAAATGGTTCACAAAGAGACTGGACGCGATATGGTAGCGAAAGACATCATGGCAAAAATCATACTGGCAGAAGATGATGAAGACATGCGGCGCTTTCTGGTCAAGGCGCTGGAGAAGGCTGGCCATCACGTTACGGCCTTTGGCGAGGGTGCCAGTGCGTTCGAAGAAATCAAGCAAACGACTTTTGACTTGTTGCTCACTGACATTGTCATGCCCGAAATGGACGGTATTGAACTGGCCCGTCGCGCCGCCGAACTCGATCCAAATTTAAAGATCATGTTTATCACTGGTTTTGCAGCTGTTGCCCTGCACCCTGATTCCAAGGCCCCGAAAGACGCAAAGGTCTTGTCCAAGCCATTCCACTTGCGTGACCTGGTGGCCGAAGTTGACCGGATGATGGCAGCTTAGGCCCTTGCCAGTAACCAACTGACCCCTTATATCCAGCTCAATCAGTGGGCGGTTAGCTCAGCGGTAGAGCACTACGTTGACATCGTAGTGGCCACAAGTTCGAACCTTGTACCGCCCACCATTTGTTTTTCCTTTTTTGAGCTCTATCGAGCTAGCACATGATAAGTCCATAGTTGCGGCACTTTAGCTCGCGTTTGGTGTAGTTGTAGTGGTCGCGAGAGGGGTAAATTTATTGATTTGGCTGCAAATGGGGACTGCGTCTCTGTGGGGTAGTTTTAGAGACCACTAGACTTTTGCTGGAAAGCCTAAAACTTGGCGTTGTTCGACCCAAGAATTTGGCAAGGGCTTGAGACGCTTCAAATGGTAATCCCCGATAGCCAAAATTAAGGGGGGATTACCGAGGCGCCACTACCAGTTCAGGTCATTGCGGGATTTCGCGGCGTTCCAACTCTTGTACGAATGAAAGCTAAGGCTGTTTCCACAAGCGCGAATGCCAGCACGACTGTAAGAAACCACTGTTTTCCACTCGCCACAATCAACCAGCCGCCGAACAACGGAAAACCAAAAATACCGAGAAAATATGCAATGACAAACCACGTCAGCGCTGCATTGCGATATTCTGCCGGTGCGTCGTTCACGGCTTGGGTTTGGATCACGGAGTAGACCAGACCGTATCCGATGCCCAAAAGCACCGCGCTCAAAATCTGCGCAACGATGCCAAGGTTAAAGCCAAAGGCGACGACAACGCCCAAGGTCATCAGAAACAAAAGAACAATCGCAGTTCGGTCACCATTGGCGCGACCAAGGATGGGAGCCAGAAAGAACCGCGACGCTACAACTGTGATCGCGTAAGCTGCGAAAAATGTGCTGGCAATTAAATCTGTGCCCCGCACGAGGGAGGTCTGAAAGGTGAGAAGCCCGCTAAACACACAAGCGCCCAAGCCCACCATCAAGATGGGGTAGATCGCCCGGGTGCGAACAAGAATGGGTAAAGCACGCATCCAACCCATATTCCTGGTCGGTGAAGAGTCCGGATTTTTATGTGGGGACATAAGCTCAAAGCCTATCAACAGCGAGGCTGATACCATGCACGTTACCGCAACGGCCGCAAAAGCTTGTCCGGTTGAGAGGTCAAGTTTGCTGGTCAAAAGGCTCCCTGCGATGGGGCTCAAGCCAATGCCCCCCATTTGAAACGCGCCGAAACGCGTAAACCAAAAGCCACGATCTTGATCAGAGACACGCGATGAAAGTGCGAGTGGTGCTGCCAGGTAGAATGTGCCCCAGCCAAGGCCAATGAAAAAACCAGCAACGCTGATCAACGGCGTCAAAGCAGAGATGGCAGCAAGACTGAAGTATCCAATTGCCACCGATGCAGCTCCAAGTGCCGCCATGTTGCCAGCGCCTAAGCGATTTGCAAACCAACCTACCAAAGGAACGCCGATCAGCGTCCCAATCATGGCACCACCGAGTGTCTTGCCAGTTTCTATTTCGCCGCCGCCAATGGCTCGAAAGTGTTCGGTGAGAAGGAAAGTCGCGCCATATCCCAGCGCTGTCAGCAAGGTCGCCACAAACAGCAAATAGGCATGGGAAGATTTCATTGGCTTTGACTCCATTCCGAAAGTGGTTCAACTATTGTGCAAATTTTATGAAGAATATAGAGCCGCTTGGACTGTATGTCTTGAACCGCTTTGGAGCACATGAAGGTGAGTGATAGGTCGTCTCGCAGACATGAAGGCCCGGCACATTTGCTCGACATCAATATTGAGCGCAACTCAGTTATCTCTATCGGAAGGCAAATCTACTTGGCCTTGCGCGCAGCGATCATCGCGGGCCAGATGCCTGCCGGCGTAAGGTTACCTTCAACGCGTGAAGCAGCGAGGCTCTGGGGAGTTTCCCGGGGAAGCGCGGTCGAAGCCTTCGAGATATTGTTCAGTGAGGGTTACACCACGGGGGTTAGCGGTTCAGGCACCTTTGTTTCGGTAAACATATCAAAGCCATCTGACCAAGAGAAAAAGCCAAAGCGCTCGCATGGTGACAATAAGCGCAAAATATCTGCCGCCGCCTTGTCGCTTGTTGGCAATAGCCTTCTTGATCCTCCACTCCAAGTTGCCTTTGTGACGGGACGCGCAGCGCCAGATGACAAGACACGCGCCATTCTGAAACGCATTGGCCACCGACATCTCACGACACTTTCCGATCATTACCGAAGTCCGCAAGGCGAACTGCGCCTGCGTGACGCAGTATCTCACTATCTCACAGCGGCACGCGGCGTGCAGTGCGAACCAGACCGCATTTTCATCACCTCTGGTTCACAACAAGCAATTGATCTTGCTATTCGCACCTTGATTGATCCGGGTGATGTCGTTGCAATTGAAGATCCATCCTATCCGCCTGCACGGCTGGCTTTTGCTGCTCAAGGCGCAAAACTGCTTCCTGTTCCGGTGGACAATCAAGGGATCAATGTTGGGAAGCTCCTCGGTATTTCAAGACCTGTCAAAGCGGTCTACGTTACCCCCTCGCACCAATATCCGACGGGTGCGGCCCTTCCGATGGCGCGCCGCCTAGCGCTCATTGGATGGGCTGCGGCCACGGGAGCCTGGATCATCGAAGACGATTATGACAGTGAGTTTCGCTACAATGAACGCCCGCTTGCTGCTCTCCAAGGCATTGACCAGCACGAGCGCGTTATTTACATCGGAACCTTCAGCAAGGCACTGCTGCCAGGTTTGCGTTTGGGCTACGTCGTTGTTCCCAGCGAACTTGTTCCAGCATTCCGGGCGGTGCGTGTTCTGCTCGACCGCTTCCCAGCAGTATTCCAGCAACTTGTCGTCGCCGATTTTCTGTCAGAGGGATATTTTTCAAGCCACCTCAGGCGGTTGCGCAACAGCTATTGTGCGTCGCGCGATATGTTGATTGATCTGTTGAAACAGAGGCTCGCAGGTCAGCTCAAAATAGATTTTCCACAACAAGGCATTCATCTTCTTGGGCGATTTACCAGGCGCCAGAATGATATCGCTGTCGCGCAATTAGCCCGAAGTCTCGGCGTAACCGTTTTACCACTTTCCCCGATGTATCTTCACTCAAAACCGGATCATGGGCTTATCTTGGGGTTTGCAGGCTTGACCAATACTGAGGCCGATTTTGGCACGCGCCAACTGGCCAGCGTGATGAAAAATTCTACTCTGGTGAATAACCGGTCGAGGTCATCCATGCCAACCTCCATCCGGCCAACATGTTGAATCACTTCGCAAATGATTTGGGAATCCCTGTTCGATTCATTCAAACAGAATCACGCTCTAAACACCTGTAAGCATTGACTTATTCTCGCCCATAGGCGAAATTGTCAACCAATTCAGCATACATATCAAGCGAAATTAGCAAAAAATTCCCTGTTATTTCCTCCAATCATCAAGATACTGGTTTAAGCCAGATGGTTCACCCGCTGCATGTATTGCGCCAGCTCCTGCACCTGACCCAACCAGCTTGCAAGGATCTTCGGATCGTGCGGGGCGGCATGCACACCGGGTAGCAACTCATTGCGCAATACGGATTCGACTGCGAGCGATACCGGCACTGACACAAGCCGCCCCATTGCAGTCCCACGCTCATCCCCCCATGCATCCATTGCCCAGGTTTCGTGGAACACGGGTTTGCCACCACGTTCAGCCTTCAGCGACACGAACAGGATGACGCGGTCCGGCTCGCCCGGTGCATAGGCGTTGTCCTTGAGGAATTGTGCTGCCATTTCGGCCAGCCGCGCATCTCCTTCCGGGCCGACAAGCGTTTCGATTTCGCGGAACACCGGTGTCCAGGCCTCTGTCCAGCCGTTCAGACGGATGGTGCCGCGCACGAAGTCGCGTACTTTCCAGTTTTTGTCGAAGTGGTAATCATCCATGAATGGATAGCTGTCACGGTTTGGGTAGACCTCGAAGCTTTCAGGCACGGGAAGGGGAGCATTATAGGAAGTGATTGCGTCCCAAGGGCGCGCCGCACGCAGTTCCCTGAAATCCTGCAAGCTGCGCGACGGCGAACGCAGTGCTTTCAAAACCCCGAGAGGCGCCCAGCTAAACTTATAGCGGAAGGCATTCGGAATTTTCGGCACACCGCCACAATAGGAGGTGAAGCTCAGTACATTGGCAGCGTCATAGGCTTTCGATGCCCGGTAACGCGCCACAAGATCGTGGGCCATCAGGTGATCGATGCCGGGATCAAGGCCGACCTCATTTACTGACACCAGACCCTTGGCGCGGAACCCGGCTTCCAGCGCCCGCATTTCAGGTGCTACATAAGACGACGAGACGAAGTTTGCGTTCTTTGAAAGGCACGCTTTGGCAATGGCCACATGCTGATCAGCCTGCAACATCGATATTGCCAGATCGCCCGGCTCCAATGCGGCCACCAAAGCCTCTTGGGAATATGCACGTATATCCTTTGCAATATCGCCAACCGCTGCGCGCGCCTTTTCAACGGTACGGTTCCACACCACAAGTTTATGGCCGTTGCCGATAAGCCGCCGCAGTCCCGGACCTGACGACAACCCCGTGCCGCACCAATGAATTGTCATGTTTATAATTCCTTCACATGCTGGCCGTGTGGCGGTCAAACTCCACCTTGGCGCGTTTCCAAACTCCGGCTTCCAGGTTGCCCAACGTGAGAAGCGATGGCAAGAGCTGGGCAGCATAGTCCTGACTGCTTTCCACTGGCAAAAGAGATGGCAGATTGTCAATCGCCGTCACGTCCAAGGGCGGCATCTCATGCACACGTAGCGCCGGAGCCTGCCACTCGGTCACCCGGTCGTAGACTTTGATGGGCGAGTAATCGGAGGTTGGATCGCAGGCAATGTCACCGATCACGGTCAGCCTGCGTGGATCGGTTTTTGCAGACGCAGGTACAAAAACCGGACAGCCGGGCCGTGCCAAAATGCAATTGAGAAAAATTTCGTGTTCGAGCACTTCTGGGAAAGGCCCGCCGCCTGCAGTTTCTGCAATATCCCATTTTGTTACTGTCACGCCCACCTCCGTACAAAGGTCCGATGCGCCAGTGCCGACACGGCCCAGTGCACCGATGACGATTGCGCGAGGCCGCGCCAGCCCGGAAAGCTCACCGTTGAGATCAGCCAGAATTGCCACTTTGCTCCGATATTTTGCCACTGGCCCTGCAATCCCGCCGTGCTGTTGTACTGTCCAGCATTTCAGCGCAACTGCGGCACCAGCATAACCCGCCCAATAACCGAAGGCAGCAACGCGCCTTCCTACCTCATCCACCAGATATTCCAGGTCATAAAGTGTGCCTTTGCCTGTCCTGAAACGCCTGAGCAAAGCTTGGCCCGCAGGCTGGCCCTTGTAGGCATGGCCAAACATGATATGGCGATGGATGAGGGGTGAGCCATCTTCCGGCAGCTCTTTCAGTCCTAAGATGATTGCATCGGAAGGCGCATTGGGCCAATCATTTTCCGGTGCGACCGCGCAGCCTGCCGCCTTGTAACCGGCAAGCGGAATGGCACGCACGGAACTGCTCTCGATTGTCACCCGGATGCCGGATTGCACCATTGCTGCTGCACCTTCGGGTGTTAACCCCACGCGTTCTTCATTCGCCCTTTGCTCAGCTCTAACCCAAAGATGAGTCATTTTTTGTTCCTGTTTTGGGGATTGATGCAACAGAGTACAGGTTTTTTATTACGTGTTGTGCCTTCGCTTTTATCATTGGTATTGTATTGCCCAGAAGCTCCATGCGGTCAAAGCTGTCGGGGTGGTCCAGCAGTGATTTTCGCAACGCTGCACCAAATGCCATGCGCAGCTCGGTTCCGATGTTAAATTTTGAAACCCTTGTTTTGTGCGCAAGTTTCTGGCGCACAGGAACCGGTATCCCACTGCCACCATGTAGAACGAGGGGCAGGCGGGTAACGGCTTCGATGGCCCTGAGAACATCAAAGTTTATGCCGCTTGTTTTCTCGGTGTTGAGATGAACATTGCCAATGGAGATCGCTAATGCGTCCGCTCCACTGTCGAGGTCAAACTGGCGGGCCTCGTCGGGCGAGGTCATGGCCGACGCGCCGCCATTCACATAGCCCACAACTCCAACTTCTCCCTCAACCGAAACGCCAGCCGCTTGCGCGCGTTTTACAACAGCCGAAGTGAGCTTGATATTGTCAGCGATGGGGAGTTTGGAGCCGTCAATCATGACCGAGCTAAACCCATGATCAATACCTTCCCAGCATTCCTCCAAGGAGTAGGCGTGATCGATATGGCAGACAACGGGAACGCGGGCCTGTTCAGCGAGATGGCGAAACATTTTGCCCAGAATGGAAACAGGTGTGTATTTGCGGGCTCCCGGTCCCGCCTGCAGGATGACCGGAATGCCCGTCTCATCGGCTGCTTCCACATAGGCACGCGCATCCTCCCAGCCCAGCACGACAAGACCCGCCACTGCATAATGTCCAGTCATCGCCGTCTGAAGCACGTCCTTGAGCGTTGCAACCGTCATTTGAACTTTGCGATCATGTCTTTGATGCCGGGAATGGTTTCAATCTGATAGGCATGGGTGGGTTGAAAAAACTGCACGAGTGGCCGCTGGCTGAGGCCACCCAGAATGGTGAAATAATACATCTCGTAGCCGGGTGCTGCCACGCAGGGGTGATAGCCGCGGTCCAGCACAACGGTTGACCCATCCACAATGTGATAGGCATCACCCACTTCCCCGTCTTCGCGCTGCACGAGCTGCATGCCAAAGCCGTGGTTGGGGCGAAAACGGAAGTTGTAGGTTTCATCGTGCCGTGTTTCGAGCGGCAGGCGGTCCGTGTCGTGTTTATGAGGCGGAAAGCCTGACCATCCGCCTTGACCCACAGTGAAGAGTTCCGACACGAGGAGCCGTCCCACCTTGTCACGATACTTCGTGCCAATGATATGCTTGATCTTGCGGTGGGTCTTTGTGTCGTCGGAGCCATATTGAATTTTATCGATGTCGGCCACACGCACCGCGAAGGGTTGCAACACCTCCTCAAACTTTGCGCCCGCAATAAACACCTCGGCTTTGTCTGACGTGCATATCATCCGCACCTTTGCACCCGTCGGCGCGTAGACACCTTCGGGTTCACCATCCCATACATCCACGCCGCGTTGACCAATGCCGGAAAAATGCTCACCCTCAATGTCGATATCAACAGTACCGGTCGCTGGAACAATGCCGGTCTCGTAACCCGGAACAGAATATTCAAATGACTGATCCCGCTTCAGTTTGACGATGTTGAAATAGTTCAGCGGCACACGTGCATCATCCAAATCAACAATAGGTCTGTTTTGATTTTCGTAAGGCGCGATATGCATGAGGTGAACCTATGGAGAATGGGTTGAAATGAAGTGTTCGAGCTCATTGATGGTTGGCATGGCAGATGCACAACCAACCTTTGTCACAACAATCGCTGCTGCTGCCGAACCACGCCGCACACATGTCTGCACATCAGTGCCCGCCGCAAGGCCAGTCACAAAAGCCGCCATGAATGAGTCGCCAGCACCCGTCGGCTTCAGCGCCATCACAGGAAAAATATCAGTCTCGAATGATTCGTTATTACAATGGGTTAGCGAACCCTTCTCGCCCATTTTATAAATCACGGTATCCGCCGTTGTCGCGGCAAGCTTTCGCGCATACGCAGGTCCATCACCGCCACCTGTCATCACAGAAAATTCTTCATCATTGCCGATGACAATATCAAAAAGAGCTGCCGCACGTGAATAGGTTTTAGCTGCGTCGTCAGCGCTGACCCATGAATAGGGTCTGTAGTCGACATCGAGAATAAGTGTGAGACCTGCTTTGCGCGCAATATCAATTGCGAGAAAGCAAGCCGCGCGCGACGGCTCAACGGCAAAGCACGTTCCGGTCACAATCAACGCACCAAAATTTTCAAACGCGATTGCGCGAATATGTTCGTCTGTTACTTGAAAATCAGCCGCACCATTGCGATAGATGACCGACTGGCAATTTTCGCTGCGCGTTTCAACAACCGCAAGAGACGTCCGCGCTTCACCACCAACGATGGCCACATGTTCCGAGCCAATGTCATAGTGCTTCAATTGATTGATGATGTAGCGCCCCACAGCATCATCCGAAACCGCAGAAACCAGCGAAGCCTTCCCACCCAGCCGTGTAATCCCCGCCGCAATATTCGCAGCAGACCCTCCCAGCGCACTGGAAAACATGCCCGCATTTTCCACCTTCGTTCCCGGTGGATCGGCATAAAGGTCAAGCCCCGCGCGGCCCAAAACCAGAAAGTTATTTTGTTTGATGCGTAAGAAGGTCATGTTATCGGATGATCTTAAATACAGTTGCGATATTTGCAATCAAGTGTGTTATCGGGGACGGGATTTGACAAAAATTGGCATCGGCGTCGTAGGCGGCGGTTACATGGGAAAAGCTCATTCCGTTGCCATGGGTGCGGTAGCAGCCGTGTTTGATACAAAGCTCCGCCCCTCACTTGAAGTGATTTGCACCACAACCGAGAGCGGCGCCGCCGATAAAGCCCGTACCTTCGGCTTCGCCCGCTCCACGGCGGATTGGCGCGTTCTGGTGAACGACCCTGGGGTTGAAGCCGTTGTCATCGCTAGCCCCCAGGAAACCCATCGCGAAATCGCCCTTGCAGCTTTCGCGCTAAAAAAGCCAGTATTTTGCGAAAAGCCGTTGGGCATGGGGCTGGCAGATAGCCGCGCCATGGTACAGGCCGCTGAAAAATCTGGCTGCGTTCACATGACGGGCTTCAATTACATTCGCACTCCTGCTTCACAGCTGGCCCGTGACATCATCGCATCCGGGGAAATTGGTGCTATCACCTATTTTCGTGGCGAACACACGGAAGATTTTTTCTCCGATCCCCAGCTTCCCGCTTCATGGCGCACCAAGGGCAGGGCGAACGGCAATATGGGTGATCTCTCGCCCCACATCATCAATGCGGCATTCGCTCTTATTGGCCCCATCAACTCCCTTGTCGCTGACATCGAAACCGTTCACAAAACGCGGCCCACAGCGAAGGGTCCTGAAGCCGTCACCAATGACGACCACGCCCAAATCATGTGCCGCTTTGAAAATGGTGCCATGGGCTCACTCTACATCAGCCGCATCGCAACGGGCCGCAAGATGGGCTACGTCTATGAAATCTTCGGCACCAAAGGCGCTATCCGCTTTGATCAAGAGGATCAGAATGCGCTGTGGCTCTATAAGGGTGACGCCAAACCCGACCGTCAGGGCTTCACCAAGATTCTCACTGGCCCCCTGCACCCCGATTATCTGCCTTTTTGCCAAGGCCCCGGCCATGGTACGGGATATCAGGATCAAATCATCATCGAAGCGCGTGACTTTCTCGAAGCAATCGATATGAAGAAGTCGAAATGGCCCACATTCCGTGATGGCATGTTGGTCAATCAGGTGATTGAGGCGGCGTGGGCGTCGAGCGAAGAACGGCGCTGGGTTTCTGTTAGGGATATATAAATGACGATCAGAATTGGCAATGCACCCTGTTCATGGGGAATCGAATACGCCTCGGGCGATGGCTACCCCACGTGGTCTCGCGTGCTGGATGACTGCAAGGCAGCGGGCTACAATGGCATTGAACTCGGTCCCATCGGCTACATGCCCGAAGACCCGGCCGTGTTGGGCGACGCACTGGCATCACGACAGTTGGAACTCATCGGTGGCGTTGTGTTCCGCGCATTCCACGATGCAGCAAAATGGGATGACGTCATGCAAGCCTCGGTGCGCACCTGCAAGGCGCTTGTGGCCCATGGCGCAAAGCATTTGGTTCTCATTGATGCAACATCTCCCCGCCGCACGGCAACAGCAGGTCGTCCCGCCGAAGCCGAGCAGATGGACAAGGCGGAATGGACGGCATTTGCTGGCCGCTTCCGCGACATCGCGCGCATGGGAACGGAAGAATATGGGCTGGATGTTTCCCTCCACCCCCACGCGGCAGGCTTCATGGATTTTGAACCCGAGGTCGAGCGCCTTCTCGCTGAGATCGATGAGAAGCTCCTCAAGATTTGCCTCGACACAGGCCACTGCCACTATGCCGGTTTTGACCCCGTGCCGTTCCTGAAGCGCCACCTCGCACGCGTGACCTATGTGCATTTCAAGGACATCAACCCAACGGTTCGGGCCGATGTCATCAAAAACCGTGCCGAATTCCTCAAAGCCTGTGCGCAAGGCATTTTCTGTAACCTGGGCGACGGCATGACGGATTTGAAAGCGGTGCGGAAACTCTTGGTGGAGAGTGGTTACGCAGGCTGGTGTACGGTTGAGCAGGACTGCGATCCCACGGGGCCAACGTCGCCCGTGGATGATGCGCGCTACAATCGCAAATATCTCGAATCCATCGGCTTCTGAGAATTGAGGTCTGTAATCGGGCCGCCAAATCCGCCATTTCAAACTTTGTCTATTGACCCGAATCACAAAACTTGTTTCAAGAAAAATACTGTTAACAAATTCTAAAAATTGATGAAAACTTTCGACTTTAAGTCTGTTTGCGTGTTTGTGTTTACAAGCGGGTGATTTTGTAAAGAAGTCAGATCATTCGCAGCGTTTGAGACGTGGGGGCCTTTTGCGTGAGTTGTTCAGTTTTTATTCCAGGCGTTTTTGTGCGTCGCGTTAGCTTCGATTAAGATGACCGGGGCGGGGGGCATAGGGGGATTTGCGGTCGCAAGGTCGCTCATTTGGTGCGCGCTTTTCATCGTAACCTTAGTTATGCCTGCGGCCAAACCGGCCTTTGCAACAGCTTTCACAACAACGGTTCCAACAACATCCATTGTCATTCCGTCAAGCTATCCACAAGCTGGCGGCGTTGTCATTGTGCTCGAAGGCGTGAACGGCAACGTCTATTACCAGTTCTCAAATCCGTCTTCGATGTTTCAAGGCTATCAGAATAACGGAACACCGGCTGCCTTCAATGGCAACCCGTTTCAGATTGCACCAACAACACCATTGAATTGCGGTCCCGTCGTCTCCTGCTCAACCTATCTTGGTGGCGGTGTTACGCGTATGAGCGTGCGCTTCACGGCTTATGATGGTGACGCTCAAAATGGAAACTTCGATTTCAATGACCTGACACTGCGCATCAACGGCCTGGACATCGACAACTGGTCGGTCATTCCAACACAAGTGACAAACCTGTCCGGTACAACACTGGTTTCGAGTGGCGTTGGATTTGGCAACAACACATTTGATACGGGTTGGTTCCAGTCCACCAACCCCGCAGTGCTTGCGAGTGTATTGAGCAAGGGAAGTCTCACCTCCACCGTCTTTGACCGCGATCCAAACGACAATTATTGGGACTTCCGGCAGGGCGTTGACGCCGACCAAAGCCAAGTACCGTTGACTGTGGCGCCCGGTGTTACGCTTGATAAAACATCGCCGTCAGATACCGCTGCGACCGTCAATGAATATACTCTGGGCCAGACAATAAGTTATTCCTACCTCTATCGGAACATCGGCAGTGTGTGGGTCGAAAACATTGCCGTTTCTGACACCAAAATTCCGAATGTTGCGTGTCCCGCAGCGCCTCCGCGATTGTTGCCCGGGGATACGAAGACGTGCACTGCCACTTATGTGGTAACGCAGGCAGATATCGATGCGGGCGTAATAACAAACGTTGCCACCGCCAAGGGCACACCACAGGCTGGTTCCCTTGGTCCGGTCACCGACACCGTTACCATCTCAGGGCCTCTCGCTGCACCCGGCGTTCAGCTTATAAAATCTGCAACGCCATCACCCTTTGGCGCAGTGGGCTCCGCGGTCACCTATGCATTCCAAATCAAAAACACAGGTACCGTGACGCTTGCCAATGTTTCGGTGTCCGATCCACTGCTCGCCAGCCTCTCCTGCACCACGCCAGCCATAGCGCCGGGTGTTACTGTTACTGCCACATGTACAGGCAACACCAAAACCGTGACGCAGGCCGATGTGGA
Organism: Rhodobiaceae bacterium; assembly: GCA_031417195.1. Taxonomy (GTDB): domain Bacteria; phylum Pseudomonadota; class Alphaproteobacteria; order Rhizobiales; family Aestuariivirgaceae; genus Aestuariivirga. Next base: position 119,553 of record JANOVC010000063.1, on the reverse strand, counting down.
TTCAGCAACAATCGCCAATACGGCAACCGTATCTGCCAAGCCGCCAAGTGGCCCGAATGTAACGGGCCAGTCCACCATCACGACCCCGGGTGCCGCGCGCGCGCCCTCAATCGCACTGGTCAAGACTGCAGGCACTATTGTCGATACGAACGGTAACGGCAGGCAGGATTTTGGCGATACTGTGAATTATGCCTTCAAGGTGACCAACACCGGCAACGTCACCCTCACCAATGTAACGGTTACTGACCCGCTGGTCACCGTTTCCGGTGGACCCATCGCAAGCCTTGCACCGGGTGCTGTCAACAGCACAACATTCACCGCAGTCTATACATTGACCCAGCCGAACATAGATTCGGGCAGCGTATCCAATCAGGCAACGGCGCGGGGCAATCCGCCGACCGGCCCTCCCGTTACCGATCTCTCAGACAGTGCCAGCAACGGCGGCAACGCTGCCACCGTCACACCGATCGCCAAGACATCTTCCCTCACCATTGACAAAACCAGTCCCACCGCCAGTTACTTAGCCATTGGCAACACGCTGACCTACAGCTACCTCGTCCGCAACACAGGCAACACCACACTCACCAGCTTCGTTGTTGTCACCGACAACAAAACCTCCGTCGGCTGCCCCACAACGCTTCTCGCGCCAAATCAAACACTGACCTGCAATGGAACGTATATCGTAACGCAGGCGGATATTGATGCGGGAAGTGTCACCAACACCGCAACCGCCAAGAGCGGGGCAATCACGTCACCTCCAGACTCGGTAACCATTCCAGCGGTTCAGACACGCGCGATGACCGTTGTGAAATCGGCAACCTCGGTAAACTTCACAAGGGTTGGCGATATTGTCAGCTACCAATATGTGATCACCAACACTGGCAACGTGACGCTGAATGGCCCGTTCACGATCAACGACAACCGCATCGCAGCTGCGAACCTTTTTTGCCCGGCAGGCAACATCGCTCCACTGGCAACCAAGACCTGCACCGGCACATATTCCGTCACAGTCGAAGACCTCGATATTGGCTCCCTCACCAATCTGGCAACAGCCACCAACGGCACAACCACCACGCCGCAGACATCGACGACTGTTCCAACAGGTTCGAATCCTGCACTGACTATTGACAAGACGACGACTGCCACAAATTTCAGCGCCGTGAACGATGTCATCCCTTATTCGTTCCTCGTAACCAATTCCGGAAACGCAACGTTCACGCGGGCAATAAACGTCACTGACAGCAAAATCGGAACCATCGCCTGTTTCAGGCCAAACGCTGCAAATCCAACGTTCACGCCAGCCGAGACGGTGACCTGCACGGCAAACTATACGGTCATCCAGGCTGATATCGACAACAATTCAGTCACCAATCAGGCATCCGCCTCGACAACTTTCGGTGTTGCCAATGTTCCGGTGGCCTCACCGCCCAAGTCTGTGACCATCAACGCCGTTCAAACCAAACAACTCACCGTCACCAAATCCGCCGCAACGCTTCCTGTGTCTACGGTCGGGCAGGTGCTGACCTATACCATCACGGTCAAGAATTCTGGCAACACCACTCTGTCAAACATCAATGTGACCGACCCGCTCATTCCGTCCCTGTCCTGCACGATTGCTTCACTGGCACCGAATATAAGCAATAGCACGTGCATCGGCGCCTACAGGGTCACGCAAGATGACCTCAACGCAGGTGTGATCAACAACACCGCAACGGCCACGGGCAAAACACCGCAAGGCACGGCAGTAACGGGCTCGGGAATTCTTGCTACACTGGTCACCCAGAACAGCAGCGTATCCATCGCCAAATCTCAAACTACGAACGCTGACGAGGATGGAACGTCCTCCATCACGTTGAACGATACGCTGACCTACAAATTGACTGTTACCAATGACGGCAACACCAGCCAGTCGAATGTTGTGGTTACAGACGCAAAACTCACACCAAATTCAAAGACCTGTGCCACTGTTGCACCGGGCCAAACCTGCGTGCTCACGGGCACCCATGTGGTGACGCAGGCCGAGGTGGATGCAGGCACCATCAGCAACACGGGTGGGGTTACCACCACACAGTTGCCAACTTCCGAGACCGCGACAGTCAACACGCCGATTACCCGAAATAGCAGTGTCCGCATCGCCAAGGCACAAACAAGCAATGCTGATGAAGATGTTTCGTCATCAATCACGCTCAATGACACGCTGACCTACAAGGTGACCGTTACGAACGACGGCAACGTCAGCCAATCCAATGTTGTCGTATCCGATGTGAAGCTCACGCCAAATTCATTCACCTGTCCATCCGTGGCACCGGGCCAGACCTGTGTGCTCACCGGCACCCATGTGGTCACGCAAGCCGAAGTGGATGCGGGTTCCATCGGCAATACGGGCTCGGTCACCACAACCCAGTTGCCAACCCCCAAAACGATTGCAGTCACCACGCCCGTTGCCCGCACAAGCACAATGTCCATCGCAAAAGCCCAGACCACAAATGCCGATGGTGATGGTTCCGGCAGCATTTCACTGAACGATGTGTTGACTTATGTGGTTACGGTGACAAACACGGGCAATGTCACACAGTCCAATGTTGTTGTAACTGATGCGAAGCTGGTGCCGAACTCATTCACCTGTCCATCGGTGGCACCGCTCGACACCTGTGTTTTGAATGGTACGCACACCGTATCGCAGGCAGAGGTCAACGCAGGTTCCATTGCAAACACGGGCTCGGTCACGTCGGCGCTGATTCCCACGCCACAGACAGTGTCGATCACCACCCCCATTCCGCAAACCCGTTCGCTGTCGATTGACAAAACCTCGCCAACGCCAAATTTTACCACGGTCGGAAACACGATTTCCTATAGTTACGCCGTCAAGAATACGGGCAATGTCACCCTTGCGGGACCTATTCAGGTTACTGACAATAAAACCTCCGTGTCATGTCCCGCATTGCCGCCCGGAGGACTTGCACCCAACGCCATCGTGACATGCTCTGCCACATATTCGGTAACCCAGGCTGACATTGATGCGGGAAGTGTCACAAACATTGCCACTACCCAGACAAATGGTGTGTCTCCAATCACTGACACGTTGACTGTCAATGCTGTTCAAACGCGCAGCCTCGCCATTGACAAAACCGTATCCCTGACCACGCCAAGCTTTGATGCTGTGGGTGACATCGTTCAATATAACTATGTGGTTCGCAATACGGGCAACACGACCCTGACTGCTGCGGTGACCGTTGCCGATAACAAGACAACAGTGTCGTGCCCGGCTCTCCCGTCCGGTGGCTTGGCACCCAACGCAACGATCAATTGCACCGCGTCGTATACTGTAACGCAGTTGGATCTAGATGCAGGCTCTGTTGTCAATATCGCCAATGCCACAAGCGGCACGACAACCTCACCGTCGGATACGGTCTCCGTTCCTGCAGTGCAGACGCCGAAATCCGTGATGTCGAAGATTGCGCGGCTATTCCCGCCAGCATCCTTCGCAACGGGTTTTGTCGTCACCTATGATTATGTGATCAAGAACACAGGTAACGTCACCCTCACAGGGGCGGTATCGGTCACCGACAATCGCATTCCGTCAGTGACGTGCGATCCCTTGCCGTTTGGTGGGCTCTTGCCCAACGCGACATTGAACTGTCTTGGTACCTACACCGTCACGTCAAACGACGTGGCCTTGGGCAGTGTCACCAATCTCGCAACAGGCAAGATTGGCGCAACAACATCGCCACAGACATCGGAAACCATTCCGGCAGGGAGAAACCCCGCCCTCTCGCTTGTTAAGTCCAGTACAAGCGCGCCGTTCACAGCCGTTGGGAACACGCTTGTCTATTCGTATCTCATCACCAATTCGGGCAGTGCGGCCTTTGCCACGCCGATCACAATAGTCGATGACAAGATCGGAACGCTCACTTGCTATACGCCAAGCGTTGCCGATCCGGATTTCACACCTGGTGAAACACTCACCTGTTCGGGAACATACACCGTCACGCAGGCTGATCTTGATCGCGGCTTTGTCACCAATGATGCAACGGCCAATGTCACCTACCAAACCACAACACCTGTTGTGTCTCCACCCGCAAGCAAGACCATCAATTCAACGCAGACAGGCCAACTCACGGTTACCAAGTCAGCGGCTACGTTGCCCGTAACAGTGGCTGGGCAAGTGCTCACCTATACGATCGCTGTCAAGAACGACAGCAATGTCACCGTTTCAGGTATAACCGTTAGTGACCCGCTCATTCCTTCCCTGTCTTGCATCATTCCAGCACTTGCCCCAGCAGCCAGCAACAACTCCTGCGTCGGAACTTACACTGTCACACAAGCCAATATTGATGCTGGCGTCATCAACAACACCGCCACGGCATCGGGTGTCAATCCACAGGGCGCGCCGATTGTGGGAACAGGAACGATCTCCACACCCACACCTGCCGCAGCCCCTGGTGTTGAAGTTGTGAAATCAGCAACACCCACCACGGTGGCGTCAGTCGGTGAACCGGTTACATACAGTTTTGCCGTTAGGAACACGGGTAATGTGACGCTCACCAACCTCATCGTTACTGATCCGCTGATTCCGGCGCTGTCATGTGTCATTCCAAGCCTTGCGCCTGGTATGAGCAATACCGGCTGTTCTGGAACCTATATCGTGATACAGGCAGATATTGACGCGGGCAGCATCTCCAATACAGCGACGATCAACGCCGTGGCCGCACGTGGACCCAATCCTGTTGACACGGATACCATTACTATTGCCGGACCGGCACGCGAGCCCGGTTTCACGGTAAACAAAACCACAATATCCACGCCAACAGCTGCTGGCCAAACGCTGGCCTATGAATTCAATGTGGGCAACACTGGCAATGTGTCGATCAGTTCTGTTGTCGTAACCGATGCCAAATGCACTGCTGCACCAACCCTTGCCAGCGGCGACACCAATGGCAATGGCATACTCGATGTGGGTGAAGTTCATGTCTATGCCTGCACATCCATACCTGTAACGCAGACTGAGGTTGACGCCGGACGGGTAGACAACACTGCGTCTGTTGCTGGCACCCCTCCCGTAGGTTCACCTGCACTGCTGCCAGCCACTGGCACCAACTCTGTCGAGATCAATCAGACATCACAGATCGCCATCATCAAAACCATTGGTGCCATCACCGATGTCAACGGCAATGGCCGCACCGATGCAAATGACCGGGTTACGTACACGTTCACCGTTTCAAACCCCGGCAACACCACGCTGACCGATGTTCGCGTGACGGACCCCTTGGTGACAGTATCAGGCGGACCAACCACGCTCATCCCTGCGGCATCTGACAGCACCACATTCACCGCGCTCTACACCATCACCCAGGCCGATGTGAATGCAGGTTCTGTCAGCAACACGGCAGAGGCTGCAGGCCAGCCGCCAACGGGTGCGCGTATTCGCGACTTCTCGGATCCCCTTGTCACCACCGGCAATGGTCCTACTATTCTTGCCATTCCGCAGTTCCGCAACCTGACAATTGACAAGGTCCTGACGGGCAATGCCGATGAAGATGGATCCGGCTTCATCAATCTCAACGATACGCTGAGCTATGCCGTAACTGTGACCAATACGGGCAACACCACGTTGAATAAGGTCGTGGTCAGCGACCCGATTTTGACGCCTGCAAGCTTCGCCTGCGCAACCCTTGAACCAGCGGCCACATGCGTCCTTAGCGGTATTTATAAAGTCACACAGGCAGATGTGAACGCTGGCACATTGCTCAACACGGCATCTGTCACCACGGCTGAACTTCCCATATCACAGAAAAAATCAGTAACAACGCCCGTCCTGACGCCCGTGGCCGAAGACCAATTTACCAAAACCGCATTGAAGTCCGAAATCTACCGCGGCGAGCAAGTTGGTTTTGTGATTGAGGTGAGCAAGGTTCCGCTCAGTCCCGTGCGTATTGTTGATATCATTCCACCTGGCTTTGCCTTTGCGGGAGGCTCTGCCTCGGTCAATGGCGTTGCCTTTGTGCCAACGCTTGATGGCAACCGCCTCACCTTCGATGGGTTGACGCCTGACGCACTCGGCACGATCCGCATCCAGCTCAGCATGATTGCAACGGCGGTGGTGCAAACTGGGCCATCCGTGAACCGTGCCGAGCTCATCAATCCAACGTCAGGTGTGGTGATCGCATCTGCCAAGGCCAGCGTTACTGTTGTGCCTGAACATGTCTTCGATTGCGGTGAAATCATCGGCAAGGTGTTTGATGACAAGAACCGTGATGGCTACCAGAACGACGGTGAACCCGGCTTGCCCGGCGTGCGGCTGGCAACGGTCAAGGGCCTTCTTGTCACCACCGATAAATATGGCCGCTTCCATGTGGCTTGTGCTGATATTCCCGATCAGGACATTGGTTCCAACTTCCTGATCAAGCTTGATACGCGCACCCTGCCCACTGGTTACCGTATCACCACGGAAAACCCACGCGACGTGCGCCTGACGCGCGGCAAAATCACCAAGCTGAATTTCGGTGCGGCCATCACCCGTGTCGTGTCGCTTGACCTCAACAATAAGGTGTTTGCGTCGGGTGGAACCGAACTGCTTGCCAAGTGGCAGGCGGGCATTGGGGCATTGGTGCAAACGCTGGAAAAGGAAGTTTCCACCCTGCGGCTCACCTATCATGCAAGCGGAGAAGGTCTGGCACTGGCCAACAAGCGGATTTCTGCGGTCAAGGCATTGATCGCCAAGGAGTGGCGTCGCCGAAGCGGACGCTATGAACTGCCCATTGAAACGCGCGTGGTGACCGGCAATGAGTAAGCTCCTTACATCCACTGCACTGGTGCTGATCCTCACCGGCAATGCGAAAGTGTTCGCCGCCGAAAAGCGGGATTGCGCCGTTGTTGCATGCACGGGTCACGTCCGTGAAAAAGCCGACGACAATTCCACGACAGAATCTGTTGAAACAGGCGCAAATACGGAAACAGATTCAGGCAACGCCATGTTCTCCATCAGCGTGGATGGCGAGCATGTGGCCGGAACGAAGCAGCCCGCCAACGCCCAGCGCAAAACCGATGTGTCACTGGAAAATGTGGATATTCAGGTCAAGTTCGACGGCCTTGATGCCAAGACCATTCTTAACGTCTCAACATTTCCCATCCGCCAAAGCTACAATGCAGGCGACCGCATCAACTTCCTCGCTAGCAACAATTATCCGGCATGGATCACGAAAGCTGAAATCCGCATCTACAAGGCGGATGAGCAAAGCACTGGCATTGCGAGATACACGACACCTGTAACGCCGGATGGTGCGGCCTCATGGGTGATGCCTGAAGATGCACCGCAAGAGCTGGTTTATGTGCTTCGCGTCTATGACAATGAAAACCGTTTTGATGAGACGCTACCCCTGCCGCTGACGCGCACGTCGAAGTCCTTCGAACAGCACGCCCCGCAGGATGGCGCAGTCGCCCCCGGCTATGGCGATGACCGCACGGCCATCCGCAACATTCCGGTCTTCGGAGGTGCGGTCACCGTCTATGGCCGCAATGTGCCGTCAGGCAACAATGTAACGGTGCTCGGCGACAGCATTCCGGTGGATGTGGATAACGCATTCGTCGTGCAACGCATCCTGCCGCCCGGTGACCATAATGTGGACGTGGCCGTGCTGGGCAAAAAGGGTAAAGGCTTCGCGTTCAACCGCAGCATCAATATCCCGTCGAGCGACTGGTTCTATGTGGGCCTTGCAGATGTCACCGTTGGCAAGCGTTTCGGCTCCGGCAAGGTTGAAGCGGTCAAGCCCGGCGAGTTCAAGAACATCTACACCAAGGGCAGGCTGGCTTTCTATGTGAAGGGCAAGATCAAGGGCGAATATCTGCTCACCGCCGCCGCTGATACGGGCGAAGACAAGCTCAGCAACCTGTTCAAGGGCCTCGATGCCAAGGATCCCAAACAGTTCCTGCGCCGCATCAACCCCAATGACTATTACCCCATTTACGGCGATGACTCGACTACGGTTGAGGATGCGCCAACCCGCGGCAAGTTTTATGTGCGTCTCGCCAAGGGTGACAGCCATGTCATGTGGGGTAATTTCAAAACCGAAATTCGCGGTACCGAGCTCCTGCGTAATGAACGCGCGCTTTACGGAGCCGAAGGCGTTTACAAATCTGACACGGCAACCAGCTTTGGTGAGCGTAGAACCCAGGCCACAGTCTATGCCGCCCAGCCCGGCACCCTGCCGCAGCGTGACGAGTTGCGCGGCACAGGTGGTTCGGCCTATTTCCTCAAACAGCAGGATATTACGATTGGTTCGGAGACCATTACGGTTGAAATTCGTGACCGTGTGACGGGCCGTATGCTGAGCCGCAAAACGCTCGCTTACGGAACTGATTTCAGCATCGATTATCTGCAAGGCGTCATTATCCTGAAGTCGCCATTGAGTTCGGCAGTCTCTGACGGTGATGTCGTGCGTGATGGTTCGCTGGGCGGCAATGATGTTTTCCTGATTGCCAATTATGAGTATACGCCTGTTGCCGGCGAGGTGAATGGCTACGTATTTGGTGGCCGTGCCCAGCAATGGATTGGCGAGCATGTGCGTGTCGGCGTAACGGGTGCCAGCGAAAAAACCGGAGCCGCCGATCAGAAACTTTATGGCGCGGACATCCAGCTGCGCAAATCGGAGCGTAGCTTCATTGAAGTTGAAGTCGCCCGATCCAAAGGTCCGGGCTTTGGTAATTCCACATCCGCTGATGGCGGCTTGACAATTTCCAACACGCCGACGGCAGGCCTCAGTGGTAAGTCAGCCAATGCGGTTCGTGTTCATGGGCGCGCGGGCCTCGAAGAGTTTACCGACGGCAACGTCAAGGGTGATCTTGAAGCCTATTATGATCATGCACAAAATGGTTTTTCCACTCTTGGGCGGCAAGTGACATCTGCGGAAACAAATTGGGGTGCCAAGGGTGATTTCAAGTTCGCAGAACGATCAAAAGCAACCCTGTCGTATGACGAGCATAGGCTTGCATCAGGCAAAAATGACCGCGAGTTCAATGCGCAGGTTGCTGTTGGACTTGACGAGCACTGGACCCTGACACCGGGTGTCAAAAATACCCGCCGCGACCAGACGACTGGCACTGATACCGGTTCGCGCACCGACATCGGCGGCAAGGTCGCATATGATTTTGATGATGACCATTCGGTTTACCTCTTCGGCCAAGCCACTGTTCACCGTTCTGGCACCCGCCGGAAAAACAACCGTGTTGGCATTGGCGGTGAAACGCTGCTCGCGGAAAAAGTTGGCCTTAACGCAGAAGTCTCCACTGGCAATGGCGGTATCGGTGCGGCAGCCACGCTTGATTACAAGCCAACCGCCGATGATCACTATTACATGGGTTATCGGCTCGATTCCGACCGTGAATATGGCGGTAGTTTCCCCAGTGTATTGCAGGGCAACGATCCCGGCTCCATCGTGCTCGGTGCAAAGCACAAGTTCAGCGACAGGCTATCTGTCTATAGTGAAGACAACAGCGAATTGTTTGGCAAGCGCCGCTCCCTCACGCAAACCTATGGTGTGACTTACACCCCGAGTGCGGAATGGACCGTGGGCGGCGGCGTCGAAGTGGGTACGATTTGGGATGATTCGATCAACGCCACATCCGGACTCAAGAACAGTGATTTTGACCGCACCGCCGTTTCTGCCTCCGTGGGCTATGTCGATGGTGAGCACTTCGAAGGCCACCTTAAGGGTGAAGCACGTTTTGAAAACTCGGAAGATGGCACGCGTGACCGCAACTCCTATCTCCTGCAGGCGGGCGTCAACGTCAAAACCTCCGAGGATTGGCGCATTCTTGCCAACCTTGATGCCGTCATTTCAGAAGCCAGTACAACCACTCTTGATGGAAACTATATCGAGGGTGCATTGGGCTATGCCTATCGCCCCATCGACAATGACCGCTTCAATGCGCTGTTCAAGTATACTTTCCTCTATGATTTTCCCGGCGCGGATCAGGTCACCGTCAACGGCACCGCCAATGGCGCAGCCCAGCGCAGCCATATTATTTCAGCCGATTCCAGCTACGATCTCACTGAAATTTTCACTATTGGTGGAAAATACGGTGCGCGCTTTGGCGAATCGAAGGATCGGATTGCACCGTCCTCATGGGTCGATAACTCTGCCCAGCTTGGCATCATCCGTCTCGATATGCATGTCGTTAAAAATTGGGATGCGCTGGTTGAAGGCCGCGTGCTGTGGACATCGCCCTATAAATCTGCCGACTACGGTGCACTCGCGGCAGTCTATCGCCACATGGGCGACAACTTCAAAATCGGCGTGGGCTACAATTTCGGCCGTTTCTCTGATGATTTGCGTGATCTCGTGGCCGATGACCACGGCGTGTTCATCAACGCAATTGGAAAGTTCTAGGTTTTTCATTTTTACTGGAATCCAGCGGGCTGGTTCAATAGGATTACCGGGTAGACCGTAATTGTCAGGGAGAGCCTGTGTCCAAGCCCACTGTACTGAATGTCGCTTGGCCGGAAATTGAGGCCTTGGCCCCTGACAGCGCGGATCACGTCATCCATTATGGCAGTGCACGGCAGCAGTTCTGCGAACTGCGTTTGCCACATTCGCGCGAGCCGCATCCTGTCGTTGTTTTCATTCACGGTGGGTGCTGGCGCAATAAATACGGGGTTGATCACGTAGCGGCAGTGAGCCGTGCCTTGACACATGAAGGTTATGCCGTGTGGTCACCGGAATACCGGCGTGTAGGCGATGTGGGCGGCGGCTGGCCAGGAACATTTGAAGACATTTCACAAAGTGTTGCAGCCCTGAATGATATCGCTGGTGATTATGGCCTGGATTTAGGGTGCGTAACCGTCATGGGGCATTCGGCGGGTGGGCATCTTGGCTTATGGTTGGCGGCGCAGAACGATCATGCGGTTCCCATCCATGGCGTGGTCTCATTGGCGGGCATTGCCGATCTACTGGCCTATGAGGCTTTGGCGAATGAATGCGCAGCGTCTTTGCCCGGCCTATTGGGTGGCACATCTGCCACGCAAGCCGGACGTTGGGCAGAGGTTGACCCCGTTCGACTGTTGCCCATCTCTGTACCAGTTGTATTCATCCACGGTGATCTTGATGGGATCGTGCCACTTGCCCAAAGCGAATGCATGGGCGGTATGTTGCATATGATAAAAGGTGGCGGTCATTTCGACATGGTGTCGCCGCATTCAGAAGCGTTCAAAGTGATTTGCAAAGTGCTGAAGGATATTTGATTTTGGCTGCCACCAATTTTCCAACACTTGTGCGTGAAAAATCGCGCGACCCGAATGCAGTGTTCATCAGCGGTGATGACGGGCGCAATTTTACCTATCAGCAATACTGGGACCTTTCCGGACGTTTGGCGAATACGCTTGCAGCCCATGGTGTGGGTGCGGGTGACCGCGTTGCATTGCAAGCCGAAAAAAGCATTGAAGCGCTCGCGTTGTTTTTGGCCTGTGCCAGAATGGGCGCAATGTTTCTGCCGTTGAACACAGCATATACGCCGCGTGAAGTAGAATATTTTATTGGCGATGCGGAGCCTTGCGTGTTCATTTGTGAGGCGGAAAAAACCCGATTCCTATCAATGCTTTGCAAAACTATTCTCACCCTTGATGACAAGGGTGGAGGAACGCTGATTGAAGACGCTCCGGCGACCTTCAAAGATGCTGACACAGCGTGGAATGATCCTGTCGCCATTCTTTATACGTCAGGTACCACGGGAAAATCCAAAGGTGCTGTTCTCACCCACGGCAATCTTGCATCGAACGCTTTGGCGCTGGTGGATGCGTGGGCATTCACGCCGCGTGATGTGCTTGTTCATGCGCTGCCGATTTATCATACGCATGGGTTGTTTACGGCCACGAACACGGTGATGCTCAGTGGCGGGCGATTGTTGTTTCGCCACAAGTTTGACGTGAATGATGTCGTGTCCCTTTTGCCGGATGCCACAACGCTGATGGGGGTTCCGACATTTTATACGCGGCTGCTGGCACATGAAGGTTTAACGCGTGACCACGTCCGGCATATGCGGCTGTTCATATCGGGATCAGCGCCGCTGCTAGCCGAGACCCATCAGAGGTTTGAAGCAAAAACCGGTCACGCAATTCTGGAACGCTATGGCATGACGGAAACCAGTATGAATACCTCTAACCCGTATCACGGGGTGCGGCGCGCCGGCACGGTTGGCATGCCGCTTCCTGGCATTGAGGTGCGGCTTGCTGACCCCGTCGAAGGCATCGGCATGATTGAGGTGCGGGGCCCGAATGTATTTCAAAGCTATTGGCGCAATCCGGAAAAAACCGCTGCTGAATTCCGCTGTGACGGGTTTTTTATCACGGGCGACCTTGGCTCATTTGACGGGCAGGGTTATTTGACTATTTCGGGGCGTGGCAAGGACCTGGTGATTACCGGCGGGTTCAATGTGTACCCAAAGGAAATTGAAACCGAGCTGGACCTGCTACCGGGCGTCATTGAGTCTGCCGTGATTGGGGTTCCGCATGTTGATTTGGGTGAATGTGTTGTGGCGGTGATCGTCGCGAAAAACAGTGCACCGGAAGAGCACAGCATGATTGCCGGATTGCAACTGCGATTGGCCAAATTCAAGGTTCCCAAACGCATCATCACTGTTGCCGAACTCCCGCGCAATGCCATGGGAAAGGTGCAGAAGAACCTGCTGCGCCAGACTTATGCCAGCCTGTTCAAGCCTCAGCGTCCGGTGTGACCGCCAAACAGGTTCACCAAGTGAACGACCGCGATAAGGCTCACGAAGGCCCCTGCGAACATGAAGAGAGTCGTGGGAACAAGGTGGGGCTCGAAGGATTTCTTCGGGCGGCGCTCCATCAGTGTCATCCATCCCACAACGATAATTCCTAACGCTAAACATACGAAAGTAATGGATAATTCGGTAATATCTTGGTTTATAAGCATGGGTTCCGTGTTTGAGTTGACAGGCAGACTTTGCGTGACTATTGTCCGGTCAAGTTGAGGGGTAAAGCCCATATTTAGGTGAAGTCATGAAAGTTCGCAATTCTTTGAAGTCCTTGATCAAGCGCCACCGCGACAACAAGCTGGTGCGCCGTCGTGGCCGGGTTTACATCATCAACAAGACGAACCCACGTTTTAAAGCCCGCCAAGGCTAATCACTTAAACTGTTGACGAAAAGTTGATGCCGCGGCCGTTGATTTGGGCGCGGTAAATGCTTTTCTAGAGCGGTATTTCCATATACGCTCTGCCCATGAAATTACTTTGTGCGTCTTTGCTTGCAATTTCCCTGCTGTTTGGCCATCCGGTTTCCGCCGAGGAGGTGGCTGCTTCACCCAAGCTCACCCCGCATCAGATGCGCGACGACACGCTGGATAGCCTTTTTGCCAAGTTGCAACGGTCTTCGAGTGAAGTTGAGGCCAAAATTACCGAACAGAAAATATGGGCCGCCTGGGCGCAGTCTGATTCGGTAACCGCCGATATCCTTTTGAATCAGGCCGCAACGGCAATGGCTGTGGGGGATAACCGTGCATCGCTTGCCATTCTGAACCAGATGATTGTGACGTATCCCACTTACGCAGAAGCTTGGAATAAACGCGCCACGTTGAAGTTCATGATTGGCCGCTACGACGAGTCGCTGGGCGACATTGAAAAGGTTTTGGAACTGGAGCCCCGCCATTTTGGCGCACTTTCCGGCAAAGGCATGATTTTGCAGTCGCAGAAAAGATGGAATGATGCGCTGGCCGCCTATAAAAATGCGTTGGCGGTCAATCCGAACATGACGTCTGTCAAAAACGCCATCCAGCAAATCGAGAAAACCCAGCCAGAGCTTTAAGACTTCGCCGCGCCGTTTTTTCCAACTTCTGCAACGCGCAGCATGTTGGTGGCACCTGCGGCACCCAAAGGTACGCCCACAGTGATGATAATGCGCTGGCCAACTTCGGCGAAACCTTCCCTGGATGCAAAGTCACAAGCAGTATCGATCATATGCTCGAGATTGTCTGCATTGGGGGTCAACACACAATGCTGGCCCCATGCCAGAGCCAGGCGGCGCGCCGTTGCCGGAATTGGCGTGAGTGTAATAATGGGAACATTCGGCCGCTCGCGGGCCACGCGCATGGCGGTCGAACCGGATTCGGTGTAGCTCACAATCGCTGCCACCTGCAGGGTTTCCGAAATGGAGCGGGCCGCTGTGGAAATGGCATCCGCCGTCGTGGGCTGCGGATCGTTGCGCTGGGCATTCATGATGCCGCGATAATAGCTGTCGCCTTCGGCTGATTGGGCGATCTTGTCCATGGTAGCAACAGCTTTTTCAGGCCAGGCACCGGCCGCACTTTCTGCCGACAGCATGATGGCATCGGCACCTTCATAGACAGCTGTTGCGACGTCTGACACTTCAGCACGGGTTGGCACGGGTTCCACGATCATTGACTCAAGCATCTGTGTTGCCACCACCACGGGCTTTCCGGCCTTGCGGGCTGCACGGGTGAGCAGCTTTTGCTTGGCTGGCACGGTTTCCAAGGGAAGCTCAACGCCCAAGTCACCGCGGGCAACCATGATGCCGTCGCAATTCTGCAAAATTTCATCAATGCAGAGAAGTGCCGATGGCTTTTCAATCTTTGCCATGACACCGGCGCGGCCTTTGATCAGCGCCTTGGCCTCAATCACATCTTCCGGCCGCTGCACAAACGACAGAGCGATCCAGTCCACGCCAATGCTGGCTGCGGCTTCAAGATCAGCCCGGTCCTTCTCGGTCAGGGCAGGGATGGGCAACAACGTATTGGGCAGGTTGACGCCCTTGCGGTTTGACAGGGTGCCGCCAAAAATAACCGTGGTATTGAGCTTTGAAGGCGAGACACTGGTGATTTCCACCCGCAGGCGGCCGTCATTCAACAGCAGGAAATCACCAACCTGTACGGATGCGAAAATTTCAGGATGCGGCAGGTAAACCCGGGTCGCGTCGCCCGGTGTTGAATCCGTGTCAAAAACAAAGTTATCACCCGCTTTGATCAGCGCCTCTTTTTCCCTGAAGGTGCCGATGCGGATTTTCGGTCCCTGCAAATCGGCAAGAATGCCGATGGGTCGCTGCATTCTGGTTTCTACATTGCGGATATGGCCGTGCAGCTCCGTGAGCATGGGATGGCTGGTGTGGCTCATGTTGATGCGAAACACATCAACACCCGCCACGAACAACTTCTCGATCATTTCCGGGGTTGAAGAGGCCGGTCCGAGAGTTGCGAGGATTTTAACTTTACGGTTTCTGCGCACGTGTGATCACTGTCCTTGGCTGGTTTTTTCGCCAGACAGGGAAATTGTCCAGTCTGCTTCTTCTCCGGTGTCGACTTCGAAGAAGCCGGTCTTCTGGTAGCTGCGATCAGCACATTTATCCATGCCGCGAATGGTGAAAATCTTGTCCCGGATGCACATCATGGATTTGCCGCCCCATGAGCCGCCCTTGTCGTAATCCACGGCGTAGACATAGTAATATTTGGCAATCAACGCTCCCTTGAGCATGGTGAGGCACTTCTGCGGCTCAGCGGTCCACCAACCTTCGCTGGCCCAGCCGTCTTTATCCTTGTAACCGATGGCCACGCCCACGCGGCTTGCCGTATTGTTGCAAAGCTTGAGGTCGGCACGCGCCGGAGTTCCGGCAAAGCCCAAAAGCACCAAGGCGCTTAAGCCTGCAGCGAATGCTCGAACCATTCCTTGGTCTCCCCACACAAATTCCGAATCGTTCATAACATTCCTTTTAGGTCAGGTACATGCAAGTGTTAACCGGGGCGTGCACCCCAGTCGAGCAAGGCCTGCCTATAGCATGTTCCCGAATTTTCACAAATCAGGTGTGGATGAATAAAGGCCGCCACTGGTAAGCTGAAAATAAGCGATTATGAAAGGCGTTATTATGGCCATGAACCTTGATGAAAAAACCCAAACCGAGCTGGAAGCCGCGGCTTACCGCAGGCTTTTGCAGCATTTGCGCGAGCGCAGTGATGTACAGAACATTGACATGATGAATTTGGCAGGATTCTGTCGGAATTGCCTGTCGAACTGGTTTGAGGACGCAGCCCGCGCCAAGGGCCTCGGGATTACCCGTGACGATGCCCGCACCATGGTTTACGGCATGCCGCAGGACCAGTGGAAAGCCAAATTCCAGAAATAAGATCACGACGAATTGAAAGGTATTTAAGACTGTGAACACCAAATCCAGCTTCGCCCAAGGGCAACTGAAATCCATCGTCGAGCGCATCGAGCGCCTCGAAGAAGAAAAGAAAACCATCGCTGCCGATATCAAAGAGGTCTACGCCGAAGCCAAGGGCAATGGTTTTGACACCAAGATCTTGCGCAAGGTGGTTTCATTGCGCAAGAAGGACGCCAACGAGCGCGAAGAAGAAGAGTCGATGCTGGAGCTGTACCTGCAGGCGCTCGGCATGGTGCCGGGTGAGGCGGAAGAGGCGGCGTAAGTTCCACGCCTTTATTTTTTTGATAAATGTTGGGAATGTTCGTGTCGTGAATGGCAAAGCCAAAGCGCACGGCGAGTGACTGCTAAAAATTTATGGCAACCATGGGTTTTTGGTTCGCAGGGGAGTTGAGAGATGTGGTTGCTGTAAGACGAAACAAGGGAGGTGTCTTCAGGGGGTGATGGAATGCCTTGGAGGCCTTGCCTTGGAAGTGGTTTGGTGCTTTGTTCCTGAAACAGGGCAGGGGCAACAAAATTGTTGAATATTGAACCTCTCTATTCGCGTTTACGACGGAGGCTCGGCGCAAAACAGCTAAGGGAGTCCGCAGATGAAGTCATTACATTGAGCGGCCCATCGGAGTATGAACGCCCACCCGCCCTCTATCTCCAAGATGAATTTGACCGGGTGCGGAACCTCGGAATATTCGGAGATTGGCAGATTGAACGGAGCAGAATTTTGCATGCCAAGCAGCACCACCCAGCCACTGTTGGATATCGCTTTAACTCAGCTGTAATTGGGGGGGGTGTATCTATGCAAATCATGCCTTTGAACGATTAAGAAAGAATGCTTCAAAATTTTTTCTCCGTGGACACTTGCGCGAATTACAAGACGCTTTTCTTTGCAGCACTATTCTGACAAGTACCTATTTTGGCCATTGGTTAGTAGACGGTCTTTCGATGGAGCTTCTGGCCGGTGCACATTCTTCTGTGGCAATCACCATTCCTTCCACTCGAAGACTCCACGAGCAGGGCTATCGAGAGCGGGCAGCGCTTAATCCAATTGAACTCGATTATGTCCGAGTGAAAGGTCTTGTTCTGCTTGATGACCGCCATTTCAACAGTGGCAGAGTTGTCCGAACTCAGGAATTGCGCCGTCGATTCCACGTTAATCCTTTAAAGAAAAACGCCAGGTATTACATGTCGCGTGGGAAACTAGGCGTTTCGCGCGGTCTTCATAATGAACAGGAAGTCATCAATTTTCTGGAGTTGCAGGGGTTCGTCACTCTTGTTCCCGAAGATGAAACTGCTCATTCTCTCCTCCAAAAATTGTGCGGTGCTGATATCTGCATTGGCCTGGAAGGATCCGCACTCCTCCACGCAGCGATGGCCATGCCCGAGGGTTCAACCATAATGGCCATTCAACCCCCGCACCGATTTACAACGGTGGTCAAGATTTATGCCGATGCAGCAAATGTTAAATATGCTTTCACTGTGGGGGAAGGAAAACCCGAAAATTTTATCATGCCGATCGAACGGCTTGGTAAAATTTTGTGTTTGGTCGAAAATGCGGGCTGACCTCCATCCCCCGTTGTGCGCGTTACGAACCTTTGGGACTGGCAGAAATCGACGGAATAACTTAAAATCCATGTGCCCGGTTCAGCCCTCCTGCTTGTCTTCGCGATAGGTCTTTATCTGCACGTAGTAAATTGGGACTGATCCGAGGATTGTGAGCAGCAGGCCGAGTTCAGCTTGCCAGTTCGGCAGGTATTCGGCGATCCAGCTGGGGGCGAATTCTGCCCAGTTGTATATCTGCGGGGAGCCCGTGGTAAAATATCCATAGTTCCATAACACACAGCCGAGCAGGGTTATAATCCAGCCGCTTGCCGTGGCGCGGTCCATTGCCTTCATCGCCGTCACGTCTCCCAAAGCCTTGACACCGGCCTTCTGCTTTCATCACAGAACTTGCGCCCGGTTTCAATACTATCGAGTTTGCATGGACAATCAACATGCCAAATACGGGTTGACCAACCAAAACAATGACGTCTCGGCGAACTGAAAAATGGTTTCGGGCAGGACGCTACCGGTCAGCCTAGAGCTGGCCGAGTTTTTTGGAACCTTGCACCAGGTCTGTCAGAGATGATGGCAAGCTGCCTTTGCCCTGGCGCTGGACCACCAGGCTGTCACCCTTGCCGGACGCGGATTCCTGCATGGAGGCGGAGACGATGTGGGGTGCAGCAGGCATCATTTTATCAATTGTCTGGGCCTGCGCCGTTGGCACCAGTGGGTTGTCATCGGTTGAGAAGGCCTGTGGCGCTCCATCCCTGCGTATGGCTTGCTCCGGATTGAAGATAAGCGTCTGTGGCCACCAGTTGATATCACTGCCACCAGCCGAAGCCATCATTGGCTTGATCAGAGGAGCGCCTTTTGCGGTTCCATTGCGCAATGAGTCCGCAAAGCTGCCTTTGGCCGTCGTATTGGAGGATTGAATTGTAGATGGTTCCGTCAGGCTCATGGCTGCAATCACAACGCCGATACTGTCATTGACCACGGATGGCTTTGTGCGGGTAACTTCTGTTGGTGGTGGCGCGGACGCGGGTTGAATGTTCACGTCCATATTGGCTGCGGCCATCATCAAAACTTCAATCGGCTTGGGCCGTGGCTTGGGAACAGGATAACCGACAGCAACTTCCGTGGGTATTTCCGCATCTTGAACGGGCTTGGCCACTGGCACGACAGGTGCCTGGCTGGCATCGGAGCTCAGGGTTGCCATATCTTCTTCGTCACCGGCACCCACGCCCACATCCGGGCCTGCATCCACGGCATCGTAAACCGAGGGTTCACTTTTAGGTTCGTTTGAAGCCACCATGACATTGTCGCCACGGGTGAGACGGGCGCCAATGGTTTTGCGCGAGTTGCGGAAAATCTGGGCCATTTCGGTTTTTCCGATGGCTGGTCCCCAATGGCGCACATGGCCAGAGTCCACATGCAGGAAACCAGTTGGACCGCCCGAGCTGCGATAATAGCCTACGCCACCAATTTGACGCACGAGGGCGCTGTTGCGAATGGTTTTGGTCGGCACATCGGGGAAATAAATATCCATGGCTTTGCCAAGAATATGCTGACTTTTCTTGGCTACGTTCCGGCCAACGCGCTTCAGGAAGGAATTGGTTTTCGCCGAGCGGTAACCGCAGACAATATGAACAGGCGCATGGGAGCCTAGATCGGCATGGAGTTCCCAAACAAGGTCAATGGTCTTGGGATCGATGGTAATTACTGAATTACGTCGCCAGTCGCGCAGAAGGTAATTGATCTTCTTCATGGCGGAGGGAACGTAACGTCCGTTGACCTTATAGGTTACGGTCAGGTTTTCCTTGGTGTGCACCTGATACATGGAAATGGTGCGAGTTTCGCCACCCGCAATCGTTGGCGTACCCAAGCCCACCCACGCACCGGCAGCCAAGGCTGCGGAGATGGCGACTGAAGCCAATACCTTTTTCGTTTGCTGTATCAATGTCCGACGATACCCAAAATCCCAAGAACCCAAATACATACACAACACACACACCGGGTGGAAAATCCCGATTCCCCTTGGTTTTCCATCCAAGTGCACACCACCCACGGCAGGACTTACACCTAAACTGGACTTCAGACAAGAATATGGCCACCGTGTGGCAGCCAACGTTAGGAATTACAATGAATTATTATGATTAACAGGGACTTAAGTTGGTAAAACGATCTTAAAATCTGAATAAAACAGTCAGTTTTGCACTATTTTTTGGGATAAAATGGTGTCGCGCACGGCAGCTGTGTTGGTCATCGCTTTTTGCATGGCTTCATCCCGTCCATAAATATCGTTGTAATATACCATTTTCCCAGACGAATCGGGCCACGCCGTAAAGTAGGTGATGTGGACAGGAATTTTTTGGGGCAGGGAAACAGATTGGCTTTCACCGCTGTCCGTTTCAGCGTCAACCC
Organism: Rhodobiaceae bacterium; assembly: GCA_031417195.1. Lineage (GTDB taxonomy): Bacteria > Pseudomonadota > Alphaproteobacteria > Rhizobiales > Aestuariivirgaceae > Aestuariivirga. Next base: position 99,417 of record JANOVC010000063.1, on the reverse strand, counting down.
GGTCACTGTCCCAGCCCAATATCACTGCCGCGAACTCACGTGGATTTTCAACACGTACACAGCCGTGGCTAAATGCGCGCACTGACTGTGAAAAAAGTTTCTTGGTTGGCGTGTCATGCATGTAGATGTCATGCTTGTTTGGGAACAGGAATTTCAGCTCACCCAGCGCGTTGCCATTACCGGGAGGCTGCTGCACACCAATGGGTGAGCTGCTGCTATAGGATGCCCAGTTCACCGAGCTGGATGAAACGACCTTGCCCTGCTGGTTGACGACCTTGAACCCCTCTCGGTCCAAGTAACCGGGGTCATTGCGCAACTTCTTCAGGTATTCATTCACGATAATGGACTGGGGAACACCCCATGACGGGTTGAAAACAACGGTTTCCATTTCATCGTGGAAAGCCGAAGTTTGGGTCAATGGTTTACCGACGATGACATGGCTCTGCCAAACCTCTTTGCCACTGTCCATCACGCGCACTTCAAAGGCAGCCTGATTGACGAAAACAAAACGGTTGCCCATGTTTTTCGGCAACCAGCGCACGCGTTCCAGATTGTCCACCAGGCGCTGGATATTGGTTGCCGTATCATCCCGGTTCAGATTTTTAACCGTCGCTGCGTCCAATGTTCCGGTCTGCTTGATCTTGACGGATGCCTGGAATTTTTTGAGGCTGGCAGCGAGCTCAGAGTCCAGCATGTCGTCGTCAGCTGTTGACGAATCCACACCAAAACCCAACACACCCAACCTTGCGCGCACTTCTATAATGCGCGGGTCCGAACGTCCCAGTTTTACAGGCTTGCCGTCTGCTATCTTTACCACAGCGGCATCCGGCTTATCGGCGCGCAATTTGGCCAATTCGGCTTTCATTTCCGCATAGACAGGATTCTTTGGCGCGAGGTCACGCAAATATGCGTCGGGGAAGGGTGACCACGCCAGCACATTCAGGGCCGTGTTGGCATTCACCCGTTCTGGCGTGATGTCATTATAGAGAGACAGGCGATTGGGTTCAAATTGCCCGCCGGAAATCTGCCGCGCCATTTTGAGGGCAACAGCTGTCATGGCAATATCAAACTGTGCAAGCTTTTGCGGATCGGTTCCAACCTGCTGTGCAATATTGTCGAATGAACTCAATCCAACTGGCAGATAGGCAAGTGGATCAAGGCCATCTTCGGAAGTTTTGGATGCGAAAGCGAGCAAGGCTTTGGCGCGTTCTGAAGGTGCGCCTGCAGTTTGCCAAACGGGTTTAAAACCGGTCTTTTTATAGAGCTCAAGAATCGGTTGGCGCTCATCCTGGGGCGCGCGGATTTGTGTTTTCAGGTTTGAAAGTTCGTCAAGAATAGCTTGAGCTTGTTCATCCGAAGCGGTCAGCTTGGCAAAGGATGGATCAGCCAACAGCAATTGCTTGGGCGCTATGTAATTTGGGTTGCCCATGCCAAGGCCGGGTATGGTTTCCGGATCGGCAAATACAATGTTTGAACGCTTGCGTGGCGCGTTTTGCCCCGGATTGTCGCCTGAACCATAGATGACGGATATGTCATCATTATTGTTGTTACGGTTTAACCAGGGAAAGACCGATTTGCGCTGGCGTTGCTTTCGCGGTGCCGAGTTGCCGAACAGGCTTTCGAAAAAACCACGCTTCTTGTTGAAATTCGTGTCAGCTTGGGCTGCACTCACGGCAATGGTGGTTGCAACTGCCGCAATCGAGAGCTTCACGAGAAGCTTATGTTTCAAGATGGCACCTTTAATAAATCGTAGCGCAAATTAGGCCTGTAATTGTGGCAATACAACGAAGGAAAGCCCTTGGGTTGCAAAAAAAGCATGGAGTGTTACCCAGTTGCCTCTTCCAGCCCCAAGTCCCGCATTTTGCGATACAAGGTTGAACGCCCAATTCCAAGCTTGCGGGCGACCTCTGACATTTGTCCACGATAACGGTTGAGGGCCAGCCTGATCATGTCGGCTTCCACCTCTTCGAGTTTGCGAATGTGTCCGCCTTCGGTCACAACAGGAATGCCAAGTGCCATCCCATCACTTACCTGGTTGCCACGGGAGCCACCAACAACATGGACGCCACCCATCATGGCGGGTCCGGTTGCAACAGGTTTGACCGGCATGACTGGCGCTGCCGGCGTTTCAATTTCATAGCCATCCACGAGGGATGCAATTTGCGGGAAGTCCGGCACATCAAGCACGTCGGAATCACACAGCACAATGGCGCGGAAAATCGTGTTTTCGAGCTGGCGCACGTTGCCGGGCCAGGCATAGGCACCCAGCATCGTCAAAGCCCTTGCGGAAATGCCGCGCACCTTGCGACCCTCTTCGGCTGAAAGCCGCGTGATGAAGTGATCGGCAAGCGCTGGAATATCATCTTTGCGGTCACGCAAAGGTGGCACCATCATGGGATAAACATTCAGGCGATAGTAAAGATCTTCGCGGAATTGACCTGCTTTCACCATGTCAATCATGTTGCGGTTGGTGGCGGATACAAGCCGGATATTCACCTTTACGGATTTCCGCGCGCCAACAGGATCAATTTCACCCTCTTGAATGGCGCGCAGGAGTTTCACCTGCATGTCCAGCGGAAGGTCGGCCACTTCATCGAGGAAAAGCGTGCCGCCATCGGCCTCCTGGAATTTTCCGCTGTGTTTGTTTGTCGCCCCGGTGAAGGAGCCTTTCTCGTGGCCAAACAGAATGGATTCAACAAGGTTTTCCGGCAACGCGCCGCAGTTTACGGCCACAAAGGGTCGGCCTGCACGTTCGCTTTCGCCTTGAATGGCGCGGGCGATCATTTCCTTGCCGACGCCTGACTCACCTTCAATAAGAATGGGAATGTTGGATTGCGCGCCACGGCGGCCTAAACGCAACACGTTGACCATGGCAGGCGACGCTGCAATCAGGTCGTCAAAGCTCAGGGCTCCGCCCACCTTTTTGTTCAGGCGTTTTACCTCTTCGGTGAGGGCATTGACCTTCAACAGGTTCTGGATTGAAATTTTCAGGCGTTCAGGTGAAACGGGTTTCACCACGAAATCATCAGCACCGGCGCGCATGGCCTTGATGACGGTTTCGATGGAGCCTTGGGCGGTTTGCACAATGACCGGCAAATCACCGCGTACGGCTTGCATTTTTTCAAGGAATTCAAGCCCGTCCATGCCTGGCATGATCAGGTCCAGAATGATGAGTTCAATATTGCCGCCATTGGGGCCGTTCAGGGTTTCAAGGCCCTTTTGGCCCCCGTCGGCTGCAATTGCATCAAAACCGAACCGCTTGACCAGTTCTTCCAGAATACGGCGCTGGGCTGGATCGTCTTCAACAATAAGTATACGCGAAGCCATGCTGCAGAATTACTCACTTTATCGAATTAAGTGCGGCTGACAGCAGGAATTTTCGTCATTCCGGTCTGTGTTGCCTTCCCTGTTGCATCACAGTTTCGCAGCGAAGGGTAAAGGCCCCCTTAATGAGAAGGCAGATTTGGGGACAAATTTGCCGGGGAGTTGCCGAAGCGGGGGGCATGGGCCATATCTGGAACACAAACATGATGAGGATTTGATATGTCTGCTGTTGCCCTTGGCAAATTGCCTGAATGGAACCTTGCCGATCTCTATGCGTCGCCCGATGCTGCGGAATTTGCCGCTGACATGCAGAAAGGAGATGGTCATGCGAAGACCTTCTCGGACAAATACAAGGGCAAGCTTGCTGCGCTGTCCGGCGGTGAATTGGCCGTTGCGCTGAAAGACTATGAAGCGCTGTCGGATTTGCTGGGGCGAACGGGGTCCTACGCGCAGCTTTATTATGTGGGCAATACAACGGATGCGGTCCGGGGCAAATTTTATGGTGACGTGAACTCCAGGCTTACGGAAATCGCAACGCAACTCCTGTTTTTTGAACTTGAACTGAACCGCATTGACGATGGCGCGCTTGAAGCGGCGATGAAAGTTCCCGCACTCAACCATTACCGCCCGTGGATTCAAAATCTGCGCAAGGAAAAACCCTATCAGCTTGATGACAAGCTGGAAGAACTGTTCCTCGAAAAATCACAAACCGGCTACAGCGCATTCAACCGCCTGTTTGATGAAACCATGGCAAGCCTGCGCTTTGACGTGAATGGTGATGTTTTCAGTATCGAAGCCACATTGAACCTAATGCAAAGTCCGGATGAAGCCCTGCGCAAGGCGGGTTCATTGGCCTTGGCAAAAACATTTCAGGAAAACCTGCGGTTGTTTACGCTTATCACCAACACGCTTGCCAAGGACAAGGATATTTCTGATCGCTGGCGCGGCTTCAAGGATATTGCCGAAGCACGGCATCTGTCGAACCGTGTTGAACCTGAAGTTGTTGATGCCCTTGTTGCCGCCGTGCACGCGGCCTATCCCAAGCTCTCGCACCGCTATTACAAAATGAAAGCCAAGTGGCTGGGAAAGGACAAGCTCATGCATTGGGACCGCAATGCGCCACTGCCTGCCGAGGACACACGTGAGGTGCCATGGGCGGATGCTGAAAAAATCGTATTGTCCGCCTACGGAGAATTTTCTCCGGAAATGGCGGCAATCGCCAAGACCTTCTTTGACAAGAACTGGATTGATGCGCCGGTGCGCCCGGGAAAATCGCCGGGTGCCTTTGCGCATCCCACGGTACCCTCGGCACACCCTTACGTCCTGCTCAACTACTTGGGCAAGACCCGCGATGTGATGACGCTTGCCCATGAGCTTGGCCATGGTGTGCACCAGGTGCTTGCGGCAAAGCAGGGGCCGTTGATGGCCTCCACGCCTTTGACGCTCGCCGAAACGGCAAGCGTGTTTGGCGAGATGCTCACCTTCCAGGCTCTGTTGCGGCAGACCACCGATCCCAAGAAGCGCAAGATTTTGCTCGCCTCCAAGGTTGAAGACATGATCAACACCGTGGTGCGGCAGATCGCGTTTTATACCTTTGAACGCAAAGTCCACACAGCGCGCAAGGACGGTGAGCTCACGCCTGACAAGATCAATGAAATCTGGATGAGCGTGCAGGCTGAAAGTCTGGGAGACGCGATTGAATTTGGGCCAGGCTACGAAACCTTCTGGACCTATATTCCCCACTTCATCCATTCGCCGTTTTATGTCTATGCCTATGCCTTCGGTGATTGCCTCGTGAACTCTTTGTACGCGCGTTATCAGGAAAGCGAGGTCGGCTTCCAGGAAAAGTATTTCACCATGCTGAAAGCTGGTGGTACGAAGCACCACTCCGAATTGCTGAAGCCGTTCGGACTTGACGCAACGGACCCGAGGTTCTGGCAGAAAGGATTATCAGTGATTTCCGGGATGATTGATGAATTGGAGGCAATGGAGGGTGAGTGACGATTCACTATTGCCAACCCAATGAACAAGATATTGATGAAATTTCTCGGCTGCATGTTCTGTGTTGGCAGCAGGCCTATGCGGGAATTTTGCCAGATGAATATTTAAAGACTCTTTCCGTTGATGATCGTGCCAAGGGTTGGCGTGACACGATTAGTGATCCCGAAGTTTTCAAGCTGATTGCTGTTTTTGACGGCCGGATTGTTGGTTTTGTTTCGGCGGGACCAGCTCGTGAAAATGCCACCACTTATGGAGACGGTGAGATCTATACAATTTATAATCACCGCGATTTTTATCGCAAAGGCATTGGTCGAAACTTCCTGGCGCGCGCCGCAAAATTCTGGTTAGCCAGGGGTGGAAGCAGCCTTGGCGTGCTTTTTATTGGGGAAAACAAGCAGGCCGAAGTGTTTTACCAATCGCTTGGTGGTATTCATGTTTGGGAAGGAATTTTTGAAATCGGAGGCGTTCGTGTTAAGGACAAAGCACAGGCGTTTTACGATTTAAGGCAGCTTGCTGGGACAACCGATATCCTTACTCCATAAACCAGCCGTGGCTCACTACGAGTGACTGACCCGTCAGTGCGTTGGTTGGGAAGGCGGCAAACAGGAATGCCACCTCTGCTACGTCTTCGACCGTTGTGAACTCCTTGTCCACTGTTCCGCCGAGCATGATTTTTTTCACCACATCATCTTCCGATATGCCGAGTGCCTTGGCCTGTTCCGGGATCTGCTTTTCAACCAGTTGCGTTTTGACAAAACCGGGGCATATCACATTTGAACGCACGCCATGCTCAGCGCCTTCCTTGGCAATTACTTTGTTGAGGCCCAAGAGGCCGTGTTTTGCGGTGACATAGGCAGACTTTAAAGGTGAAGCCTCTTTGGAATGTACGGAGCCCATGAAAATGATGGAGCCTGAACCCTTTTTGTACATATGGGGGAGACAGGCCTTCGACGTCAGAAACGCGCCATCGAGATGGATGGACAGCATTTTCTTCCAGTCGGCAAACGGATATTCTTCCATCTTGTGAACAATCTGGATGCCGGCGTTGGAGACCAGCACATCAACACCGCCCCATGTGGTCACCACGGATGCGACACCCGCATTTACGGCCTCTTCGCTGGTCACATCCATGGCGACGCCCATGGCTTTGCCCTGTCCCTTGGCCGCAAGTTCGGCGGCAGTTGCGTTGGCGGCATCGATGTTGAGATCAGCGATGGCGACATTTGCACCTTCTGCCACAAAGCGCTGGGCGATCGCTTTGCCAATGCCACTTGCAGAGCCCGTGACGATTGCGATTTTGTTGGTAAGGTTCATTCATGTAACTCCTTGGTGAGGTCAAATGTCTTCATGCCGTAGCTGGGTGTTTCGCGGTTGCGCCAAGTGGGGTGATTCAATGAATGCTCAGCGTCCCTGCGACCCGCCTCCCAGTGCTCCTCTATCGTCAACCGCGAGAATTCATAATCCTTCGACTGGGTGTCAAATGTCGAGGGACGGTTGATCAGGTGCATGACGGTAATTGCTGTTTCACATTCGTTTTCAATCAGCAATTTTGCATCTTCATCATCGCGCAATTCCAGTGGCAGTTTTGCGTAGAGATTTTTTGCAGCCCTGTGCAGGCGCTGGGATTCCATTGCGGTTTTAGTATTCATGCGGGTGCGGCTGGAGTAACGGATTTCCTTCTCGCGTTCAGCCACCTCGTAAATGGTTTTTGGGATCGATCCTATCGATGAAAACAGATCGACTTGGTAGATGCAGAGATTGTTTTCACTGTGTGCTTCGTCAATCACATATTGCAATGGCGTGTTTGAAACGAGTCCACCGTCCCAATAGGCTTCACCATCAATGATGATAGGTGGAAATCCCGGCGGCAGTGCACCACTTGCCATGATGTGGTCGGCGTTGATCTTAAGTTTGTCTGAGTCGAAGTATTTGAAATTGCCGGATTTGACATTCACTGCGCCGATGCTGACGCGCACGCCATTGGTGTTGAGAATATTGAAATCGACAAGTTCATTCAGGGTTTGTCGCAGTGGCGACGTATCGTAGAGGCTCAGTGCCGCATCAGTTCCCGGAATTGCAAAGCTTGGCGGTGGAAAGCGTGGCATGAAGAAGCCGGGAACACCAAATAGCGTGGTCAGCCAGCTGCTGGTTTCATTGAACAGGGAGCGGCCATGATCGCCGGGAAGATAAGATGAACCCTGTAATCCAGAGGATACTTTTTCCCAAAAGTCACGCAGGCGTTTCACCCGGTTTTCAGGTGTATTTCCTGCAATCAATGCGGCATTGATGGCACCGATTGAAATGCCTGCAACCCATGTCGGTGCCATACCCACATTTGCCAGCGCTTCATAGGCACCTGCCTGATATGCCCCCAATGCGCCGCCTCCCTGGAGAACAAGAATTTGCTTTTCAATAACTTGCTGCATTGCAGCAATATGCGGCATTGCACAATATTATGCGACAAAATAATTTGTCACAGGCTGTAATGTGAAAATGTGGCGCATCACCACGCTTGCAGGGCCTTGCAGGCTTGGCTACACAACAGTTTAAGATTTACGAATTTTCAAGGAACTTACAAATGGCGGATCATTCTTCAGGCAATTCTTCCAATGACATGGAACCGCATAAGACGACATATGAGGGGTTTATAAAGGGTTCTATGGCCCTTACAATCATTTGTCTTTTTATCATGGTTGCCCTTGTTGATTTCCGCTTTGCAGCGTCGCACAACGTGCTGTTGGGTTTTAGTGGTATAATTGTCGGAGTTATTGCCGTTTTAATTGATGCGCGCACCAGTGGAAAATGGTTTCTGTCAATAGCGATTTTGGTCCTGTTTGGATTAATCAGCGCCATCAGCGTCTCTTAACAGGCAATCAACACAATGAAAATTGCGGTCCTTTCGGAAAAAAAGTCGGGAGAGCGCCGCGTCTCAGCTTCGCCTGATACGGTCAAAGCCTATGTGAAGAAAGGCTTGACCGTGAGCATTCAGGCGGGTGCTGGCGCTGGCGCACATATTTCCGATGAGGCCTATATTGCCGCAGGAGCCTTGATCATCAAGACTGATGCTGGGCTGAAAGATGCAGATATTGTTCTCAGCGTCCGTCGCCCCTCAGTCACTGTTCTTAAAAATGTGAAGAAGGGCGCGGTTGTTGTTGGCGGTCTTGACCCCTATGGTGACCGCAAGGCGCTTGATGCTTTGTCGAAGTCAGGCCAGTCGTTTTTTGCGATGGAATTGATGCCGCGCATTTCACGTGCACAGTCCATGGATATTCTTTCATCCCAGTCCAACCTCGCAGGTTACAAGGCGGTGATTGATGCTGCGGCCCATTTCAGTCGTGCCTTTCCGATGATGATGACGGCGGCGGGAACAGTGCCCCCTGCAAAAGTATTCGTTATGGGTGTAGGCGTCGCAGGCCTGCAGGCGATTGCAACAGCACGACGTCTGGGCGCGATTGTTTCTGCGACCGATGTTCGCAAAGCAACCGAAGAACAGGTGAAAAGTCTGGGCGCGAAATTCGTGTTCGTCGATGTGGCCGATGCGGCGACCTCCGGCGGCTACGCCAAGGAGCTTTCAGCCGAGGACAAAGCCAAGCAGGCAGCGCTTGTGGCCGAGCATATCAAGACGCAAGACATTGTGATTACGACGGCTCTTATTCCCGGCAGGCCAGCGCCTGTGCTGGTGACCAAAGCAATGGTTGAGACGATGAAGCCGGGTGCGGTGATTGTTGACCTTGCCGTCGAGCGCGGCGGCAATTGCCCGCTGTCGAGACCCGATGAAATTGTTGAATATAAAGGCGTTTCAATTTTGGGAACGGTGAATTTGGCGGGCCAGCTCGCGGGTAATGCCTCGCCGTTGTTTGCAAAGAACCTGGCCAATTTCCTTGACCTCCTGATCCAGCCCGATGGCACGCTCAAGATTGACTATGATGATGAGATCATCAAAGGCACGTTGATTGCGAAAGACGGTGCGATCGTTCACCCGATGTATAAGGCTTAAAAACATGGACCATATGGTTGATCCCTTCGTCTCGCTTCTGGGCATTTTTGTCCTTGCGGTGTTCGTCGGTTACTACGTAGTGTGGAATGTCACGCCCGCTCTGCACACGCCTTTGATGGCGGTGACCAATGCCATTTCATCGGTGATTGTGGTTGGCGCGTTGCTGGCGGTCGGCGCTGGGGCCATTGCTTCGGGTTCGACCACGGCGATGATCTTTGGTTTTTTTGCCTTGATCCTGGCGAGCGTAAATATTTTCGGTGGCTTCCTCGTCACCAGCCGCATGCTGGCGATGTATAAAAAGAAAGCCAAATAATGTCAGCCAGTATCGCCGCCCTCTTTTATCTTGTTGCCGGTGCCATGTTCATCATGGCGCTCCGGGGGCTTTCCAGCCCGGAGTCATCGCGCGCTGGAAACACCTACGGCATGGTGGGCATGACGCTTGCCGTGCTCACGACACTTGCTATTACAGCGCCTACGAATCCAACTGTTTGGGTTTTGATAATTGGCGGCATTGCCATCGGCGGCGGCATCGGCGCCGTTGCCGCAAACCGTATTGCCATGACCGCCATGCCGCAACTTGTGGCCGCGTTCCACTCGCTGGTGGGTCTTGCCGCCGTATTTGTGGCTGCCGCCGCATTTTATTCACCGGACTCGTTCGGCATTGCGACGGATGGCATCATCCATGGAGAGAGCCGCATTGAAATGGCGCTTGGTGCCGCCATTGGTGCTGTCACCTTTACCGGCTCCATCATCGCGTTTCTGAAACTTGATGGCCGCATGAGTGGTGCCCCCATCATGTTGCCGTTCCGCCATTACATCAATATCGCTTTGGCGTTGGCGTTGCTCTATTTCCTTTATGAGTTCTATGCGGGCCAAAGTCCGATTGCATTCTGGATGATTGTTGGCATTAGCTTCGCGCTTGGCTTTTTACTCATCATCCCAATCGGCGGTGCCGATATGCCAGTGGTCGTGTCCATGCTGAATTCCTATTCTGGCTGGGCCGCGGCAGGTATTGGCTTCACGCTGGCCAACATGGCGCTGATCATTACAGGCGCGTTGGTGGGATCATCGGGTGCCATCCTGTCCTATATCATGTGCAAGGGTATGAACCGCTCCTTCATCTCCGTCATTCTCGGTGGCTTCGGTGGTGAAACCTCTGGCGCTGCTGCAGGTGCCAAAGAAACCAAGCCTGTGAAACAGGGCTCGGCCGATGATGCCGCGTTCATTCTCAAGAACGCAGGTTCGGTCATTATCGTTCCGGGTTACGGCATGGCCGTTGCGCAAGCCCAACACGCGCTGCGTGAAATGGCGGATCATTTGAAGGCGGCAGGTGTGACCGTGAAATATGCCATTCACCCCGTTGCAGGCCGCATGCCGGGCCACATGAACGTGCTGTTGGCCGAAGCCAACGTGCCATACGACGAAGTCTTTGAACTCGAAGACATCAACTCGGAATTTGCCCAAACAGATGTGGCTTTCGTGATCGGTGCCAATGATGTGACCAATCCCTCCGCCAAGGATGACCCTACATCGCCCATTTACGGCATGCCGGTTCTCGAGGTGTGGAAAGCCAATACAGTGATGTTCATCAAGCGCGGCATGGCATCAGGCTATGCCGGCGTCGACAACCCCCTGTTCTGGCGCGACAACACCATGATGCTGTTTGGTGATGCAAAGAAAATGACGGAGCAGATCGTCAAGGGGATGTGAGGGGAGCTAAGCTGCCTTCTTGCCCGATGGCCTAATCAGAATTTCCGCCGGAATATTCAATTCTGCGTTCAACCTTCTGATCATTGCAATCGAAAGTCCACGTTTGCGGTCGAGCACTTCGGCGATGCGGGCGCGAGTGCCTATTATACCTTCCAAATCCTTGCGGGTAAGGCCCTGTTGCTCCATGCGAAACTTGATGGCTTCAATCGGGTCTGGTGGGTCCATGGGATAATTTACAGCTTCCCATGCATCGATCAGCGTGGCGAGTACATCAAGACGATCGCCCTTTGGCGTTCCACTCTTGGAGCCCCACAAGGTTTCAACCTCCTGCAAGGCTTTTTCGTGATCTTTTGCAGAGCGGATGGGTTTGACTGGGGCCATGTTGATCTACCTTTTTCATACTCTTACGATCATAGTCTTTGTGCAGGCAATAGGTGTTGCCAAACTAAGCTCAACCAAGCGAATTGAATCCTCTCGAGTGTGATAGAAAAGCGATTGAAGTGCTAAATTCTTCGACGGACGAAAATATTCTATAAAACCGTCATGCCCACACAGGTGGGTATCCAGCTATCCCATTTTAATTAAAGTTGGGTTCCCGCCTTCGCGGGAATGACGGAAATAATAGGGGAACCTCAGTTGCAAACTTTTGATGTATAATTCTTAAGTTAAAGCGAATTCAAAAATGCAATCAGCGCTTCTCGGTCTGCCTTGTCTGCCGCGCGAAATGCTTCCCTAGATTTTTGTGCTTCGCCACCGTGCCAGAGAATGGCTTCAGCGGGGCCTCTGGCGCGACCGTCATGGAGGAGAAAGTGGTGCTTGTTGACTGTTGGAATCAGGCCCAGTCCCCAAAGCGGTGTGGTGCGCCACTCATTGCCCGAGGCCTTGAAGTCCGGGCGGTTGTCACTCAAGCCATCACCCATGTCATGTAACAACAAATCCGTGAACGGATGAAATGTCTGGTCGGACAGTTCGGGGAAACCTGCGACCGCGCCTGATTTCAGTGTTGGCATATGGCAGCCCGAACAGCCCATATCCGCAAACAAGGTCTGGCCTTTCTTGACCTTACTGTCCTGTGCGTCACGCTGGGCGGGAACGGCGATTGTCAGGGTATAGAGCGTCAGCTTCTCCAGAAACTCATCGCTCATGTCAGGGTCATTCGTAACGCTCGCGAATATTGTCGTGATACCCATGTCACCTGCGGCAGCACTCGCGTTTTGCTGTTGGAGGTTTGGCTGGTTGGCTTTCCAGCCGAAGCGGCCAATGGCTTTTTTATTCAACGCCATATCCCAAACCTCATTGGGCCTGCCGGAAATGCCGTCGCCATCACTGTCTTGTGGGTCGGACAGTGCCACGAGCGTTTCATCGGGGACGGCCTGCAACAAACCAAGACCGATCATGGCGGGTGCCACACGTGGTGAAATCAGAAGGTCTTTACCAAGGTCGCCGTAGCCCAGATCGGTGATGCTGTAACTTGGCTTGCGCAATGAGAAGGCTTCGCCGCTGGCATAGGTACCTGGCATTTCAGTGTAAGTGATCTCAACCTTGCCCTCGGGCTTTACACCAAGAATGGCACGTTCGCTGATCTGGTCGCCATATCTGGGATGGGGCATCACGCCGCCGTGGTCGCCTACGCCCGGAATGCTGATGCGCAGCAGCATTGAGTCCATAGGGCCGCGGCTGTTTTCTGGTGGCTGACCTCTACCGTCTTTTGTGTGGCAGCCCGAACAGGACACGCGGTTGAACAGGGGGCCGAGACCATCGAAGGTTTTGACGGAGGCAGGTGCTTCCACCCAATTGGTGTTGAACAGGCGGTTGCCGAATGAGAAAGGGCGTTGGTGGTCTTTCGGACTGTTTACGGTTTGGAATGAGAACGCGGCATCTGACGACACGTGCCGTGTGCCATCGCCGCCCAAATTTGGGGTGAGGGGAATGGCCAAGAGCATATCGCGTATTGACACTACACCAGCGTGGCTGCCGAATGCGGCAAGCGAGGCCAGTGTGAGAACCGATGCCGTTGTGAAACCAAGTCGACGCATTAGCCGGTTGGTATCAGAACAAGTACGCCGAGTTTTCCGCCAACATCGGTAAGACCGGAGCCCAATGCTTGTAGCGATGTTATGACCGCCTCTGCCGCAGCGCGTTCAGGTGAACCCTTGGGTGTCGCAAGTACCTTGTCCCATGGGTCGCCAAGGGCCGCGATTTTCGTTTCAGAATCGGCAAGAAGGTTATCGATGCGATCAGCGAGGCTCGCATCCTGCGACCTGACCAGTTCATCAAGACCGGGACGCGTTTTGTCGACGTTGTCACCCGTCCACACCTGCTTGATGCCTTGCAGGTCGTAGATGAAGTCATTCTTTGTATTGTCAGAGAAGCAAGAGTGTTCGTCTTCCTGATCGCCGGAATCGAGGGCGACTGCCATGCGTTCAGACATGAATTCAAAGCCTGCCAATATCGCCATTCCGTTGACCATGCGGCCAAGCACTTCGCGTTCCGGCATGGCTTTCAATTTTAACGCATAGCTGTTTGACTCGGAAAGCTCCCACGCTTCTTCGAGATTGTGCAACTCCTTTGCGAGTTGGTCGGTGGTGAGCTTGAGATATTCACGGCGTCGGTCATTGTTACCCTTCCCGGCAATATAGTCCGTGTGGGGACGATTTCCCGGACTGGTTGCTGAAAGGTCCTGTCCCCAGAGCAGGAATTCAACAGCATGCCAGCCGATGGTCACGTCCTTTTCGTCCTGTTTCTGGTTAACGCCTTCCAGGCCATCAACACTGAGCTTGATCTTGGGGTCATTGATAATACCTGCGTCGGGCTTTCCCTCGACATAGTCAATATAGGCTTCGTTCATTGGCCAGGAGTTGATTTCACCTTCAACGGCATCAATCGGTCCATTGTAGAATCTGAATGCCTCAGTTCTGATATAGGCAGGGCGCGCATCAAGCCATGCCTTGCGGGCCGCTGCCAAAGTCTCTTCCGATGGATTTGCAAGCATTGCATCGACAGCCGTTACCAACTGCTTGGCATCGTTGGCAGCTTTTTCGTAGCTGGTAAATACAAGGTCGATGTAGGAATCAATTTGAGGCTTTGCATCAAACTTGTAGGCATTCGCATTGGTGGAACCCAATGCATAAGTTGTATCACTGCCGCCACCTCCACCTTCTCCTCCACCCTCGCCGCCTTCACCGCCAGCTGTATCAATAAGCACATAGGCTGGGGTAGATGGTGCTGTGTGCTGTGGAGTAAGGGTTCCGGCATTTGCAATTACCGTTGTTCCCAATGCTGCAAGACCTAAGCTAGACCATATTTTCAAGAGCTTTGCCACGATACATCCTTTTACTTGACTAATTTAGTCGGGATATCATAATTAAAAATCGCTTTCAATACCTGATTTTTCTAGTCGGGTATTATTTTGTAGGGAATGTGTCATGTTGTTGCAGATCGCAGACTTGTTAAATCCGAACAGGGTGAAGTCGTTGCTGAAGGGCCTTCATAATGAAAGCGAAAGCTTTGTTTCAGGAAAGCTGACGGCGGGTTTGCAGGCAAAGGCCGTGAAGAACAATGACCAATCCGCAGGTGCGGCTGCGCAGGTGGCGATTGCTGCTGTGCGTGAGGTGCTCAACGACAATGCGGTGTTCAAGGCAGCCGCCCGCCCCAAAGAAATCATGAGTATGCTGGTGTCGCGCTACCGTGAGGGTATGAGCTATGGCAGCCATGTGGACGACGCCCTTATGGGCGGCAAGCGAACTGATCTCTCGTTCACCTTTTTTCTTTCAAGCCCAGAAGACTATGACGGCGGCGAATTGGTGATCGAAGGCAATGACGGTGAAAATATAATCAAGCTTCCGGCGGGCTCCATGGTGCTCTATCCCACCACGAGCCTGCACCGGGTGGCAGAAGTTACGCGTGGTGAACGGCTGGTTGTTGTCGGCTGGGTGCGCAGTTTCATACGGCATGCAGAACAGCGCGAAATTTTGTTTGATCTCGACCAGACTGCGGCAGCACTTGTTGGCATAAAAGCTGACCGCGCCATAACTGACCGCATTTTCAAAACCCGCAACAATCTCATTCGCATGTGGGCGGAGGACTAACCCTCAATCTCTCCCCTCGCACACCGCCACGCAATGGTCTAGATTTACTGGGAATCTAAGAAAGATACAAAACCGAGGGACCGATGGAAGATACAGGTGAAACGGCAGCGCTTGAACACCCGCGGGTTTATCTCGTGCATATGGCGGTTTTTACGCTGGTCGTGGTTATATTGGTTGCTGTGTTGTTTCCAAATATCAAGGATGCTTTTTATGCCAATGTGGGGCTGAATGGACTTATCATCGGCACATTGCTTGTCGGCGTGTTGTATGCATATCGCATGGTGTGGCGGTTGTTTCGTGAAATCAATTGGGTAAATGGCTTTCGTCTCGGCCAGAGCGATGAAGAAAATACGATTACACCGGTTTTGCTTGCCCCCATGTCCACGCTTCTCGGTGACAAACAGGCGCGTACTGTTCTTTCCACCAATACAATGCGTTCGCTTTTGGACTCGTTGGCTTCGCGGCTCGATGAGTCGCGTGATCTCCTGCGCTATCTCGTCGGCCTGCTGATTTTTCTCGGGTTGCTCGGAACTTTTTGGGGCTTGTTGCAAACCGTGACGTCGGTTGGCGATGCCATCAAGAACCTTGATGTTGGTGCTGGCCAGTCCGCCAACATGTTTGAGGAGTTAAAAAACGGGTTGCAGCGGCCGTTGGCTGGCATGGGGCTTTCATTTTCGTCGTCCCTGTTTGGTCTTGCCGGTTCGTTGTTACTGGGGTTTCTGGATTTGAAAGCGGCGCAGGCGCTTAACAGGTTTTACCATAACCTTGAAGACTGGCTTTCCACCATCACTGATATCCAGGTTGGCGAAGCCGGGCAGGCGGGCTCCAGCAACTATCTGCGTTTTGACCTGCAGGGATTGCAGCGCGGCATTGATAAGCTGGGCCAGCAATTGGAAAATGGCAAAGGGGCCGCTGTCGGCGGAGGAAATGCGGCTGAATCGATTGAACAATTGGCTGATGCTGTGGCAAGCCTTGTTCAACAAATGCGTGAAGAACAAAAGACGGTGCGTAACTGGGCGCAAACCCAGCAGGTGCAACAGAATGAAATCCAACGCTTGCTCATCCGTGCGACAGGTCCAACTGACAAGCGGGTCCGGTAAGCCAAATGGCTGGATCGCTCTCACGTCGTAGACGCCAGGAAGATGCACCCTATTGGCCGGGCTTTGTGGATGCCATGGCGCAACTCCTGTTGGTCATCACATTCCTTCTGTCAATTTTCATGACCGCACAATTTCTTCTTGCGCGCCAGATTTCGGGGCAGGATTCGGCCCTTGGACAACTGCGCTCGCAGATTGCCGAACTCACGCAGCTCCTTGCCTTGGAAAAATCCGCGAAAGCCGCGTCGGAAGCAAATTTATTGGCACTTGGCGACGATTTGAGTGCGGAAAAAATAAAGAACGCAGGTCTCATTGCCAATATCGCAGCGGAAAGCCAGCAAGGATCAGCTACCAACCAAACCATTAGCGGTTTGCAGACATCGCTCGATAAAGAAAAGAACCTTACCTCTGAGGCTTTGTCCCAGGTTGAACTGCTCAACCAGCAGATTGCTGCCATGCGACGTCAGTTGGCGCAACTGAATGGGCTTCTTGCCGATGCTGAAACCCGCAACAAATCCTCCGAAGCGCAAATCTCGGATTTGGGAAAGCGGCTGAATTCAGCTCTGGCGCAACGTGTGCAGGAACTCTCGCGCTACCGCTCCGAATTCTTTGGCCGCCTGCGGCAAATTCTTTCGCAACGCTCTGACATTCTGGTGGTGGGTGACCGCTTTGTATTCCAATCCGAAGTGCTGTTTGCCAAGGGTGATGCAGAGTTGAGTGCGCCGGGCCAAGCGGAAATACTGAAATTGGCCGATGCCATAAAACAGCTTGAAGCGGAAATTCCAGCGGATATCGCATGGGTTCTCCGTGTTGATGGTCATACGGATATCGACCCCATTCAGTCGGTTGCGTTCAAGTCCAATTGGGAGCTTTCTTCTGGCCGTGCAATTGCAGTCGTCAAATTCCTGATCGCGCAAGGCGTGTTGCCGCAACATTTGGTGGCAGCGGGTTTTGGCGAATTTCAGCCGCTTGACCCCGGCACGTCCGAAGATGCGAAAGCGGAGAACCGCCGCATAGAACTCAAGCTGACAGAGCGCTGAATTGGAGTTTTGCCAGTTTTGCGTAGAGCGGGTTTTTCTTGACAAGCTGTGTGTGGGTTCCCTGTGCCACTAGCTTACCCCCGTCGAACACCAGTATGCGATCTGCGTTGCGTACCGTAGCTAGGCGGTGTGCCACTACCAGTGTTGTGCGATTGGCAGTGAGTTTTTCCAATGCGTCCTGAATTAGGGATTCGCTTTCAGCGTCAAGCGAACTGGTGGCTTCGTCGAGCAACAGGATTGGCGCATCGCGTAATACGGCGCGCGCAATGGCAATGCGCTGGCGCTGGCCACCGGAAAGCGTGATGCCGCGCTCCCCCACTTCCGTGTCAAAGCCCTGGGGCAGTTTTTTGGCGAATTCATCAACGCGCGCTGCTTTTGCAGCCACCATAGCGTCTTCACGTGTAGCCCCGGGTGTTCCGAAGCGGATGTTATCAAGAACGCTGCCGGAAAAAATCACGGTGTCTTGCGGAACGACTGCAAAGTTTTTACGTAATTCAAGCGGGTCGGTGGTTTTGATATCGAGGCCATCGATGGAAATGCGTCCCGCAACTGGATCGTAAAACCGCTGGATGAGTGCAAATAGAGTTGTCTTGCCGGCACCTGATGGGCCAACAATTGCTGTCACTTCGCCGGGTTTTGCCGTGAAATTTACATTGGTCAAGGCAGGGCTGTTTACACGCGTCGCATAGTTGAAGGTGACGCCCTCAAATTTGATTGTACCTTTCACGATTGAAGGAAATGCCTCTGGAACTTCGGGGGATGAAATCTGTGGAACCTCGTCCAGCAATTCTGAAATACGCTCAGCCGCACCTGCTGCCAACTGGATTTCGCCCCATACCTCGGAAAGCTGACCCAGAGAACTTGCGGCGAGGATTGCGTAGATCACGAACTGGCTCAGAGTTCCGGGTGAAAGATTGCCGTTCATCACTTCGCGCGCCCCAAACCATAGCAGGGCAACGATGGATCCAAGCGACACAAAAATAATTGCAGCGGTGAGAATGGAGCGGGCAAAAGCACGGGCAGCAGCTGCAGAAAATGCGAACCGTGTGGCTTTTGCAAATTCAAAATTCGTATGGTTTTCCTGAACGTTGGATTGCACGGTGGTGATGGCTGCAAGCCGTTCCTGGGCAAAGGCGGCTGATGCCGCCAGCTTGTCCTGTGCAGTTCTGGACAGGGCGCGTACGCGTCTGCCGTAGGTTACCAGAGGCAGTACGATGAAGGGAATGGCGAGGCCAGCAAGACCGGAAAGTTTTGGACTTGTATAGATCATCAATGCGACGGTACCTACCAGCATTACGGCATTGCGAAGCGCAATTGAGGCTGTGCTTGAAAATGCGGATTTGATTTGAGTCGTGTCAGCAGTCAGCCGTGAAACGACCTCGCCGGTTTTCTGGGACTCGTAAAAACCAGGGCTCAACTTGAGGAGGTGGGCGAACAAGGTGTCGCGTACATCTGCCACAATGCGTTCACCAAGCCACATGACGTAGTAGAACCGAATTGCCGAACTCACGGCAAGAAGCAAAACAACGGCTATCATGCCAAGAAAATACTGGTTCACGAGTGTTGCGTCAGAAGTCGAAAAACCATAATCAATAATCCGCCTGACGGCAATTGGAACGATCAAAGTTGCTAAGGATGCAAATACAAGGGCAATCAATGCGATGGCAATTTGGCGACGGTAAAGATTCAGAAAGGGCGTCAACCGCGCGAGGGGTTTCAGGCTTTTTGTGCCATCACGCTGGCGGATTTCGGTCTCGGTTCTTTTTGCCATTCTGGCCTACTTGCCTCTCATTTGAGCTTCATGTATAGAGCGTTTTGAAATTTGACAACAACGATCACGCGCGGCGTTTCCGCGCCTTATTTGAAAGAAAATGCGATGAAAGAAGGCATTCACCCCGATTATCACGTTCTGAACGTGGTAATGACCGACGGAAGCAAATTCGTAACCCGTTCGACCTATGGCAAGGAAGGTGATACTTTGTCCTTGGATATCGATCCAAAGTCCCATCCAGCCTGGACTGGTGGCAACCAAACCATTCTTGATCGCGGCGGACGTGTTTCGCGCTTCAAGCAGAAGTTCGGCTTTCTCAACAAGTAGAATTTCTTCGTCCCGAAATTAAGCCTGGTCTTGAGACCGGGCTTTTTTAGTTTTTATCGACGACGCAAGCGGCACCCAAGGCTGCCAATTTCGAACAAAGGCTTTCAGCTTCTTTGCGGCTATTGCGGCCAACCATCACACTCACAAGCAACTTCCGCCCCCGGCTTAAATTGCGCTTGCGTACCACCATGGGCAATTCGTCGCTGAGAACAGCGGCATATTGTTTCTTGACCCGTCCAAAGGTTGCCAAGGTACGGCTTTGTGAAAAACCACCTGCAATCACCACGCCCCAAGGTTTGCGCGGGGCGCGGCGAATTTTGCCGGAAGGCGGAAGCAGTTGTTTAAGTACCAGGCCCGTGCAGTTCTCCGTAAAATTGCCAGCGCCACCGATTTCCGGAATATCGAGTGTGGTTTTGGTTTCGCGCCACTCCGAAGCGGCATGGCCGGTTATTTCCATTACATAGTCTTCGGTTTCGTCGGGCAATATGCGGTTTCCTGACAGCCATTTTTCGGTGCCATCCTCACCAACGTTATAGGCGGCGGCTGCAAGGCCGAGATTGCCGAACTTGTCGCGGAGAAAGGCAAGATATTCGGCAGCTGCGGGCAGGGCCTCACGGTAATCAAAGGAATTTGCAAGCCCACGCAGCTTGGCTGTTCCCGGCATGAATTGCGCAATGCCTTCGGCACCAACGGGACTTACCGCTTGATCATCAAATATGCTTTCGCGCCAGATCAGCCGGGTGAGAAAATTGACGGGCAGCCCGTTGCGGATTGCGTTCTCATCAAGAAGTTTACAGACGTCGGCTGCATAGGCTGTTCGATCCGATGCAAATGTTTGTTTGAAACCCAATATTGTGAAAATAAAAACGAGACAGAAAATCCGCATGAAACAGGCCTAAGCCCGAACGGCCTGAAAAATCAAGTTTTGCAGTTACCCCCTGGCAACTTTCAGCATGCTTGCCAGCCTGTCAATCTGATCGTTCACCGGGCTTGCCACAGATGCCGTTGCAGATGCTTGCGTGGTAATCATGCTATCGAGTTTCAGGATACGGCCATGAAGATTAATGGAACGCTCGACCAATTCTTTCAAGGCGTCGGGCAGGCTCTCCGAACCGGCCAAACCATGACCACGACCAATGTCTGTCAGGCTGATACGGTTGTTCTCCTTGCGAGCGTCTTCAACGCTTAATTCGCCAGCACCGATGGCACGCTGCAGCAAGAGCCAAGAAGCGAGCTGCATCAAGCGGGTGGTGAGGCGCATGCTTTCGGTTGCATATGCAATGGCACCGTGGCGATCCAGCACACGGGCGTCAATGCGGCCCGGACCGTCAAGATAGTTTGCTGTTTCCTCAACCAGTGACATTCCTTCCTTGAACACTTTCTCGAATTGCTCCGAGGCAGTGAATTTCGTGAAGAAATTAACAGTCGCTACGTTGGTTTTCGAACTCAGCATGCCTAATGACCCCTTACTCAAACAGATACAATTTTATGCACCAGGCGAGCGGAACATGAAGCATGCTTCAATTCCGGTCAATATCCGGCGTGTATTTCTTTTCAAGTTATGGGTTTGCAATAACGGGGCCAAAAAAAAGCCACGTAAAAACGTGGCTTTGAGTTCTAACAGGGAGGCGTCAAACAGAGTGGAAAAGTGCCACTCGGAGAATCCAAATGAATGGATTACAATTATTAAGGTAAACGAGACCCCTTACCAAATGGTTAACAGCATTAACTTATTTCCGGAAAAATGCGTCGGCCGCGGCAAGGCTTGCGTGTTTTCTTGTAATTTCAGTCCGTATTCTCACAATCTCGGAGTCCAAAGCCTGAAGCCTGTGCTCCAATTCGGCCACGGAAATGGCATCCAGATTTTCACCGATAACCATGTTGGCTAACTTCTTTGGGGCATCATCAAGGTCCATAGTGGCTCTCCTTCGTTTTCATGACCCATTTTTGCATTGCGGAGGCCATCACGGCAACCCATTGTGGAACGTGATGGAGATTTTGGCACATGATGAAAACAATTGAAATTGCAACGCCAGGTGGGCCTGAGGTTTTGAAACTGGTTGATGCACCCATTCCGCAGCCTTCCAAGGGCCAGGTGCTTGTGAAGGTTCATGCGGCGGGGGTCAACAGGCCCGATATTTTGCAGCGCCAAGGTGGTTATCCGCCGCCACCTGGTGCACCCCTAACGCCGGGGCTTGAGATTGCAGGCGAAGTGATCGGGTTGGGCGAGGGTGTTTCTCGCTATGAAGCAGGCGACAAGATTTGTGCTCTGGTTCCCGGCGGTGGCTATGCGCAATATGCCGTGGTGGCCGAGGACAACGCATTGCCACTGCCCATTGGGTTTTCCATGGTTGAGGCGGCAGCGGTTCCGGAGACTTTTTTTACGGTTTGGACCAATGTGTTTGACCGCGGTCGCCTGGTTGCCGGTGAAACGATTTTAATTCATGGGGGCTCGAGCGGCATTGGCACGACAGCCCTGCAATTGGCTAGGGCTTTTGGAGCAAAAGCCCTTGTAACGGCTGGCAGCGATGAGAAATGTTCGGAGTGTCTGGCGCTGGGTGCAGAATTGGCGATCAATTACAAGACACATGATTTTGTCGAGGAGCTGAAATCTCGCAACATCGCGCCAGATCTTATACTTGATATGGTGGGCGGTGACTACGTGGCCCGCAATCTTCGCTGCATTGCCATGCACGGGCGTATTGTAAACATCGCCTTTCAGAAAGGATCAAAAGTTGAGGTAGACCTATTGCCCATCATGATCAAGCGGCTTACGCTTACTGGATCAACATTGCGCCCGCGCAGTGTCGCAGAGAAAGCCGAGATTGCACGTTCTCTTGAGGCCAAGGTGTGGCCGCTGTTTGCTGTTGGCAAATGCAAGCCGGTGATTTTTAGAACATTCCCGCTGGCGGAAGCCGCAGAGGCGCATCGGCTTATGGAAACAAGCACGCATGTGGGTAAGATCGTGCTGACCGTCTAAAACGCGTTGCATAATATGCGGACAGGGCCTATGAACGTTTTATTCCCGAATTTTATTAATTTTGTTACGGAACCCAAGGCGGTTCCGAAGGAGCGAAAAAACCATGTCGAATGCCCCCTTGATGCCGAAAGCAACCGCCGTTTGGCTGGTTGAAAACACGGCTCTCACCTTCCGCCAGATCGCGGATTATTGCAATCTGCATGAGCTGGAAGTGAAGGGGATCGCCGATGGTGACGTGGCAACGGGCATCAAGGGATTGGACCCTGTAACGGGCGGGCAGCTCACCCGCGATGAGATCAAGAAGGGTGAAGTTGACGCGAATTACGCCCTGAAAATCCTCGTTTCCAAAGTGAATATCCCCGTGCAGAAATCAACGGGTGGCCCACGTTACACGCCTGTATCACGCCGTGGTGAGCGCCCCGATGCCATCATGTGGTTGCTGCGCAACCATCCTGAATTGCCGGAATCAACAATAATGAAATTGGTGGGCACCACTAAGACCACGATTGCCGCCATTCGCGACCGTACGCACTGGAATGCGGCTTCGATCAAACCGGTTGATCCTGTATCTCTCGGTCTTTGTTCGCAATTGGAATTGGATTTTGCAGTTCAAAAGGCTGCCCGCAAAGCTGGCAAGGGTCAAGTTCCCGATGTCGCTCCCGTGCGTACGCTTATCCCCGCCGCTGAGGTTGTGGGAACCACGGCCAATGTGGCCGCCGTTGCTGCGGCTGCCGCTGAAGCTGAAAAGGCACTGGCGCCTGAAACGGTTCGCAATGATGGCAAGCAATATGATGCTGACTCAGTGTTTGCGAAGTTGAAGGGTTTGAAGCTCGAGCCGAGCGAGGAATAATGCGCGTTCTTGTTGTTGGCACGAATGGTGAAGTCGGCAAGGCTGCTGTTACGGAACTGAGCGGACGTCATGACGTGATCACTGCAGGTCGTACAACGGGCGATGTGCGTGTTGATTTGATGGATACAGCTTCCATCTCCGCCATGTTTGCGAAGGTTGGCAAAGTGGATGCGGTTGTTGCCTGTGCAGGCCATGCCCATTTCGGACCGCTTGCCACGATGACGCAAGAGCAGTTCATGGTTGGCCTCAAGGACAAGCTCATGGGGCAAGTGAACTTGGTTTTGCTGGGAACACCTTTTGTCAATGATCGTGGATCATTCACACTCACCAGTGGTGTTCTCGACCGTGATCCCATCGTGAAGGGTGCCAATGCAGCTACCGTGAATGCTGCTCTCAAAGGTTTTGTTACTTCGGCTGCGATTGAACTTGAGCGCGGCATCCGGATCAATGTGGTCAGCCCTGGTTTACTGGAAGCCTCAACCAAGAAATACGAGGGTTTCTTCCCTGGCCATGAGGCCGTATCATCGGCACGTGTGGGCTTGGCTTATGCAAAGAGCGTTGAAGGTGCCATTACGGGGCAGGTTATTATTGTTGCTTAGAGCAAAATCTTTCGGAGGTAGATTTCACCTGGAATTTTGTTAGCTTCCTGGGATGGTTGCCATCCTCTTTTCAGATAGAATTGGTTCGCTTTTGATGTCTCATCGGTATCAAGCTTGGCCTCAACGCAGCCTTTCTCCTTAAGCCAGACTTCGCAGTTTCGCAGCAGTTTTGAGCCGAACCCGCGGCCCTCGTATCGAGGTAGAGTAAACAGCGCAAAAATGTTTCCATCTCGTTTGTCTGCCATTGAAAAAGCAACAATCCGGCTTTCTACTTCTGCCACCCAGCAACCAAGATTGCCGGAAAGCATATCAAGCGTGATGGATTGGTGCGTAATACCGCGTGCTGCCATTTCTTCAACAGACATGTGGTTTTCGATGACGTGGGTTCTCACATCTGTGATCTGAGGTAGGTCAGCGGGTGTACTCTCTCGGATCATTCTCGAACTGACACTGTGTAGTTCAAAGGCATGCGGCCGCCGTCGGCGTAGATGGTTTGTCCGGTGACATAGCTTGAATCGCCCGAAGCCAAGAATACGGCAATGGAGGCGATTTCTGCCGGTTCGCCGATACGGGCCATGGGCGTGCGCGACATGACACGGTTCATGGCCACCTTGTCATTCACCACGGATTTAAACATGTCGGTCATGATGGAGCCGGGGCCGATGGCATTGACGCGGATGCCGTGTGGAGCGAGGTAGATTGATGTGGCGCGGGTGAGCTGGGAAACACCACCTTTGGAAATGCAATAGCTGGTGATGGTCGGGATGGCGAGCGTGTCGTTCACGGATGACATGTTTATAATGGAACCTGGAGGTCTTCCAGCAGCGACTTGCTTTACCATCTCGCGGGCGCAGGCCTGCAGCATGAGGAACGAGCCTTTGAGATTGGTGTTGATGACCTTGTCATAATCATCTTCCGTGATTTCCAGAAAATCACCGCTGATGCTGATGGCTGCATTGTTCATAAGAATGTCGACGGCACCGTGTTGCTTGACAGTCGCGGCAACAGTGGCCGCCACATCCGCCGACTTTGAGACATCGCAATGCAGGTAAGCAGCACCCAAGCGCTTGGCGGCAGCCTCGCCCGCATTATCCAGCACATCCGCAATCATGACGTGTGCACCTTCGGCCACGAAGCGCTCGGCGCAGGCCAGGCCAATGCCATTGGAAGCGCCGGTTATGAGGGCGATTTTATTTTTAAGCCTCATGGCAGTGTTCCTAATGGGCGTGGAAATTGCCGGTGTCGGTTTCGAGCATCATTGACGCAACAGTCAAATGACGCGGACGGGAGAGAGCAAAGAGCGCTGACTCGAGAACATCGCGTGTTGTGGGCCACGAGGTTTTGTCGGGTACAGCATTCCATTCCTCTGCATTGAGCGGTGTGATATCGCGAATATTTGGCGGGTAAATCCCACTCACGCGCACATTGGTGCCGCGTAATTCTTGGCGCAAGGCATCGGTCATTCCTGCTTGGCCATGTTTGGATGCAATGTAGGCAACGGACGCGCCCTGCATGGATATATTGTGCATGCCGCTGGTGGAGACGATGTTCATTATATCGCCGGCCCCGGATTTTTTGAGGAGGGGCAGTAACCCGCGTGTGAACAAAAGTGTGCCAATCACGTTGCCAGTTATCGTGTTGGCAATGGCGAAAGCATCGTGGCTGTCCATGGCTCCGGAAAGCCACTGGGCACCGTTATTGATCAGGATATCCAAGGGTGTTCCCTCATCGCGCATTTTCTTTGCAGCCAGCGTCACTTGGCTGATATCAGCCAAATCAATGTGAAGGGTTTCTGGCCGTTTGCCGGTACGGAGGCGAATGGACTCCGCGAGGGATGCCATATTCTCAACATTGCGTCCCGTCATGATAACGTCCGCCCCGGCATCAGCCAACACCACAGCAAAAGCCGCGCCCAGCCCACGTCCGGCTCCCGTCACGATAATCCGTTTTCTGTTGAAACTCATAGTGTAAATTCTAGCGTAAAATTTCCGAATTGGTAAGTGTCTGCCGTGCCGACAGTTGCGCCAAATAAAGTGATAATCAAACATGCGGCAACGATAGGCCAAAAACTTGGCCATTACTCACAACCTGGGCTGCAAAACCAATTAATGGTGGTCCCACGAAAAACCTCACATGGCCCTCTGTGGTGACAACTGCAATTCCAAGTTCCAGCGCATCGGGTCCAATATACCCACCATTTACCATAAGTGCAGGTGCTATGTTTCAGATGCCGCTTCTTCATGTGTGAATTTCGTTATGGATTTTAACCAAATCTAAGCGCTTTGCTTGCATGTTGAACGACCAAAAATGGGGTTGGACGCGATTAAACATGGGCCAGACTGCAGAAAATTTTGGGACATCAAATTCGCAGATCCGCCGCATAGTAGCACTTTTTAGACAGAGCGTTTCTGCGCATGGCATTTTCTGGTTGACCATCAGTGTCTATTATTTCTGCTATCTTATACTTCATCTCGTGCGTCCGGATATTGTGAGATCAAACGTGTTGGCTGGTTCCCTCCACGTCTTGACGCGCGCATCGGCAGATATATTTCTTTGTTTTTTTGTGGTGCTTGTCGCGTGGTTCGCAATTTGGGTCTATCGCGTAATGTATCTCACAAAGCCTGAACAACTCATAGCCGCACTTTCAAATTACATCAGGCAATCCTTGACTGTTTTCATTAAACGGCTGGCGAATGGACTGCCGATGCTGCTAGTGGTCGTTTGCGTAATCTTTATCACCACTGACATACAAGGCAAAATCCTGACGCTGAACCCATCAACATGGGACGTCTACTTCGCTGACCTCGACCAATTTATTCATTTTGGAAATCAGCCCTGGCAGTTGTTACAACCCATTTTCGGTCATCCACCAATCACATTCCTCCTTAACCTGAACTATAATATTTGGTTCTCGGTAATGTGGGTGTCGTTCATCTATTTTGGTTTCATGTCACGTCCAAGTGAATTGCGGACCCGGTTTTTCCTGACTTTTGTTGTAACGTGGATCATCGTTGGAAATCTGTTGGCGACCGTTTTCTCAACTGGGGGCCCATGCTACTTCTCGCGATTGGGACTATCTCCAGACCCGTTCACGGGTCTGATGGAATACCTGCGTCATGCGAATACAATCTATCCCATATGGGCTGTCAATACGCAGGATATTTTGTGGAAAGGGCACGTCAACGATGTCCCGCTTAGCCTGATATCTGCGATGCCATCTTTGCACAATGCAGCAGCCATGGTGTTTGCTCTTGCCGCCTATCAGGTCAACCGCTTCTGGGGACGCGTCCTTACTGTGCATGCCGCCTTCATTTTTATTGGTTCGATTCACCTTGCTTGGCACTATGCCGTTGACAGCTACCTCTCTTGGGTCGTTGTTTTGGCAATCTGGTTTGCAATGGGCCATATTGCTCGCTGGTGGCATTCTAATACTGCCCAGAGCAATTTTGATGCAATGCTGGCTGCATAGCCAAATTCCCGCCAGAAGGACGAGGATTTGCGAGCGAACATTGAAAGTGGAGATATCATCGGATCAAAAACCGTTCCGCGGTCCTTCATGTTGAGTTTTGTTGTGGATTTTAACTAAATCTAAGCGCGTTGGCTGCATGGTAAGTGACCGAAAATGGGGACGGACGCAACTTATATGATGCAGACTACAGCAAACTTTGAAACGCGGGGTTCTCAGACCCGCCGGGCCGCAATGCTTCTACGTCAGGGTATTTCAGCACACGGTATTTTCTGGTGCATTATTATCGCCTTTTACGTGTGCTATATGATTTTGCATTATCTACGTCCTGACTTGGTAACCACAAATGTTTTAAAGGGCGCACTGATAGTTTTTTTGGGTTGTGCGCCCGTTGTCGGGCTCTGTATTGTGGTTATGCGTGTCTATCATGTTATCGTGCATGTGCGTCCTAAGCATCCGACAATTGGAATCCCCAAGGGTGTTGCGGAATTTTTTGTAAACCCAAAACGCTGGGCAAACGGACTTCCGATGATGGTTGTCATGGTATTTTTTGCTTATATGTTTGCGGACATTCAAGGAAAGATTGTTCTCATAAACCCTGTGCTTTGGGATGTTGATTTTGCGGCGTTAGATAAGGCATTACATTTTGGAAAACATCCGTGGGAGTGGTTGCAGCCAATATTTGGGTTTCAACTAGCCACGTCGTTGATCAATCTCAACTATGTAATGTGGTTCTTCGTCATGTGGACCTTCTTTGTGCATTTTGGTTTTCAGGAAGAGCGTAGCGAATTGCGGACGCAATTTTTTCTCAGCTTTATTTTAACGTGGTTGGTTGGTGGCATAATCATGGCGACGTTTCTCGCAACAGGCGGACCTTGCTATTTTTCGCGCTTTGGATTTTCACCCGATCCGTATGTGGACCTCATGGCCTATCTCCGGCAGGTGGATACGATCTATCCGGTTTGGGCAATCAGGCTGCAAGACATTGTCTGGAAGGGCCATCTCAATGGTGTTCCTTTAAGTGAAATTTCCGCAATGCCATCCATGCACAATGCCACTACGCTATTGTTCATTGTCGCGGGATTTCGTATTGGCAGGTTCTGGGGCTGGTTGATGTGTGTGCATGCCCTTTTCATATTTATTGGTTCGTTTATGCTGGCTTGGCACTATGCCGTAGACAGCTATGTGGCGTGGCCTGTGGCATATGTCATCTGGCTGGCAATGGCACCTGTCGCACGGTGGTGGCATTCAACCGCCGCACAGAAAGATTTTGATGAAAGTCTCGCTTTAACTTGAGTTTTTTGACATGAACCAAGTCAAAACCGTAATCCACTATTCCGACATCGAAGATGATGGCACGTGGCACTATCCAAATTCGGAAGAAACCTTTGCGTCCAACAGTGCCTTTTCAGAGCACCTTGGGCCATGCGGCTTGGTATACATCACGAACGCTTGCCGCCGGGTCACCGGGTGTCTTGGCCGCATTCCGAGGCTGACGAGGAAGAGTTTGTTTATAT
Organism: Rhodobiaceae bacterium; assembly: GCA_031417195.1. GTDB lineage: Bacteria > Pseudomonadota > Alphaproteobacteria > Rhizobiales > Aestuariivirgaceae > Aestuariivirga. Next base: position 70,650 of record JANOVC010000063.1, on the reverse strand, counting down.
CATCGAGGGAACGCCGGACCTGTGGCTCGATGGATACATCTCGCGACTGAAACCGGGTGATGGTGTTGGCTTCCAAGCTGGAACAGGACTTGCCCACACGTTTATCAACAATACAACGAGCGATGTGCGCCTTTTGGTTGTTGGTGAGGCAAGCAGGTCACGAAGCCGAATTGATTATCCGTTGCATCCCAAACGAAATTTAGAGATTGGCGAAAGGCACTGGAAGGACAAGCCAACGCGCGAAATTGGTCCGCATGACGGCGTTCCGGATTAATTGGGCTGAATGCTTGTATACCTTATAAAGGAATCAAAACGGGGCCACTTCGCCCCGTTTCAAATCAACCAAGAGTAAAAACAATTTTAGAATAAATAGCTAACACCAAACCTAAAGGTATGGCCGTCCGGATTGAATTTTACGGGCGGATTGCCAACAACGCTCTCATAGTTGGTATAAAGATAATCGGAGCGTAGGGTCCAATTATCCGTGAAAGCATATTCCAAGCCTGCACCAATTTGGAGACCCAATAAGGTTTCGGATGCAATGTTTGCGCCACCTGCCAAGTCCGCGTCAAAATCCGCAGCCGCTAAGCCGCCTTGGAGGAAAAGCAGTGTGTTGTCGATGGCGTAACCGATACGCAATCTGCCACTAAAATTTGAATCCAGACTTTGCGTGTGCGGGGCGGGAATTAAGGATGATCCATCCACGTCAAGCAATGAAACGTCAGCTTCAATGCCGAGCACCAAACTGTCCATTTGTTGGTTGTAGCCCAGGAGTAAACCACCGCCAAAACCATCAAGATTTACATCATCGCTCACACCGCCGAGCGATGCGGAGGAATCAAAATTTGAGTAACTACCAAACACACCAGCGTAAACGCCGGTCCAGTCAAACACCTGAACGGGCTCCAAGTCTGCAGCCACCGCCGATGTAGACACAAGCATGAGTGCTGAAAAAACAACATATATCCGACGCATAGAAATCTCCTTGAACTAAAATATATACTAATTTCTGTAGTGCGCCGTAGTCCAATGTGAAGGATAGTGCAGTAAATTGAGCAACGTCAAGTTGATAACGACAAATGCCTGATTTCAAGAACAAGATGTCGCAGCTCACAACTGAGTTCGGTTCCGGTTTGACGGATATCTCGACATCAAGATCTTGTGTGGACAATTACAGGTAGAAAAGGAGAAGACCAAAATAATATTGGCCCTCTCCTTAAAAAGACAGTTTCAAGGCTTAAATCAGGCAGCCCTTGGCTGGGCTTCAAGTCTTGTAATCTCATCCTTGATTTTCAATTTTCGCCGCTTTATTTCAGCAACCTCTTGATCGGTGCTTGCGGGATGGGCAACCGCTTCGGCTAATTCTTTTTCGAGAATCTGGTGTTTGGACATCAACTCACTTAAATGGGCTTGAAGGGACATTAAGGCCTCCGTTCTAGGTTTAAGTTAACGACAGAATGATGACATAGAGTTGGGGGCTTGTCGAACCTCTTTCAAAGGCATAGTTGAAGGTGGTGATAATCCGCATTTTGGAGCAACCAAGCTGACATGGACACATTGCAAGAGGTCGCAATCCGCTCGAAACTGCAAAACTTGTTGCAGCAGCACCGCGATCTTGATGCTGCGATTCTTTCGCTACATGAAACAGGGACGAGCGACCCACTGCAGCTTCGCCGCCTGAAAAAAATGAAACTCGATCTCAAAGACCAGATATTGCAGATTGAGAACATCTTGATTCCCGATATTATTGCGTGAAAGGCAACCCCCTTTGAAAGCTTCCGTTGCGATTGTCATGGGCAGCCAGTCTGACTGGGCCACGATGAAACACGCAGCCGACATTCTTGATGTGCTGGGCATTTCCCATGAAGCGCGCATTGTTTCCGCGCACCGCACGCCCCAGCGGCTTTATGATTTTGCCAAGGGTGCAAAGACAGAAGGCTTTCACGTTGTGATTGCAGGCGCTGGCGGTGCTGCGCATTTGCCGGGAATGATTGCCGCCATGACGATTTTGCCAGTGTTTGGTGTTCCTGTTGAATCGAAGGCCTTGTCTGGCCAGGACTCACTCCTTTCCATTGTGCAGATGCCTGCCGGAATTCCGGTTGGCACGTTGGCCATTGGCAAGTCGGGAGCCACCAATGCCGGGTTGCTTGCAGCCAGTGTTCTGGCGCTGGGCGACAAGGCGTTGGCCGTGCGGCTGGAAACGTGGCGCGAGAAACAAACGGCTGCGGTTGGCATTACACCGAAGGACGACGCTTGATGCGGCTTGCAAAGCCATTGGCACCGGGTGCCACCATCGGAATTCTTGGTGGTGGACAATTGGGTCGCATGCTGGCGGAGTCAGCTGCAAAGCTCGGTTTAAAAAGCCATGTCTATGCTCCTGAAATTGACAGTCCGGCTTTTGATGTTGCCACCACGCATACGGTTGGCGGGTACCTTGATTTTCCTGAACTCGAAAGATTTGCAAAATCAGTTGATGTTGTCACCTATGAATTTGAGAATGTGCCGGGAGATGCGGCTGCATTTCTTGAAGCCCGCTGCGTGTTAGCCCCAGGTTCCGCAGCCCTTAAAACCGCGCAGGACCGGGTGAATGAAAAGTCCTTCATTGCCAGTCTCGATATTGCGGTAGCGCCGTTTGCGGCGGTGGATGATGAGCATGGGCTGGAACAGGCATTGGCCAAAATCGGACGTCCGGCGGTTTTGAAAACGCGGCGTTTTGGTTACGACGGCAAGGGACAAACCAAAATTCATGTCAATTCCTCAGCCCCCGTCGCCTGGGCCGAAATTGGCAAGTCTCCGGCTATACTGGAAGGCTTCATATCCTTCGATAAGGAAATCTCGGTGATTGCCGCGCGGGGCTGGGATGGCGCGGTTGCGGTGTATGATGTTCCCGAAAATCACCATGAAAACCATATCCTGAGAACGTCAACGGTGCCTGCCAACATTTCAGAGGAAACCGCTGCCAATGCCCGCGTCATGGCGCGCAAGATCATTTCGGCGCTGGATTATGTGGGCGTGATGGGCATTGAAATGTTTGTGGGCGGCGGTGAACTCATCGTGAATGAAATCGCACCCCGGGTTCATAACTCAGGACATTGGACCCAAGATGCCTGCGCCGTTTCGCAGTTTGAGCAACATATTCGCGCCATTGCGGGCTGGCCCTTGGGCGACACAAAACGCCATTCAAACGTTGTTATGTACAATGTTTTAGGCGATGAGGCTCATAAATGGACGGAATTTGCGTCCCAGAACCAAACGGGGCTTCATTTTTACGGAAAAGCTGAGGCGCGGCGGGGGCGGAAAATGGGCCACATAAATGTTCTAACCCCTCGACAGGGCTAGAATCCTGTGGTACGCCACGCCAACTTTAAGAAGCCCCTCATTGAGGGGCTCTTTTCATGAATTTAACATTGACCAATTCGAGGTAGCCTTTGCAAGTCGTAGTCCGTGACAACAATGTCGACCAAGCCCTGAAAGTTCTCAAGAAGAAGATGCAGCGCGAAGGCATTTTCCGTGAAATGAAGTTGCGCGGCGCATTTGAAAAGCCATCGGAAAAGAAGGCCCGCGAAAAAGCAGAAGCAGTTCGCCGCACCCGCAAGCTGGCCCGCAAGAAGTTGCAGCGCGAAGGCCTGTTGCCAATGCCGAAGAAGATTGAAAAGCCCAAGCGTTTCGGTGCAGGCGGCGGTGCTGGTGCTGGCGGCGCATTCTAATCCAGTTCACATTTTTAAATGTTTCAGGGCCGTGTTGGGAAACCAACGCGGCCTTTATGTATTTAATGTCTTGTCCGATGCGATTGTTTTGGTGAAGATGCATTATGGTCAATTTGCACGATAGCTGGAAGGTGCCGCTTCAAGCGGAATTTGATGCCCCCTATATGGGCTTGCTGAAAGCTTTCTTGGTTGCCGAAAAGGCCAAGGGCAAGCGGATCTTTCCCAAGGGCTCCGAGTGGTTTCACGCGCTGGATGCGACTCCGTTGGATAACGTACGCGTTGTCATTCTCGGGCAGGATCCCTATCACGGCGAAGGACAGGCCCATGGGCTATGTTTTTCAGTGCAGCGCGGTGTGCGCCCGCCGCCATCTCTCATCAACATTTACAAGGAAATGAAAACCGATCTGGGGCTTGATCCGCCATCGCACGGCAATCTTGATGCGTGGGCGCAACAGGGTGTGCTGTTGCTGAATTCGGTTCTCACGGTTGAGGCCGGGATTGCCGCTTCGCACCAAGGCAAGGGATGGGAACGCTTTACCGATGCTGTGATCCGCTTGGTGAACACTGGCCCACGGCCTGTAGTCTTCATCCTCTGGGGTGCCTATGCACAGAAGAAGGCTGCATTTGTTGACCGCACCCGGCATTTGGTGCTGACCTCAGCGCATCCTTCACCGCTGTCTGCGCATAATGGGTTCTTCGGTTCGCAACCTTTTTCAAAAGCGAATGCGTTTTTGGTCGAGAAGGGGGAAGAGGCGATTGATTGGAAGTTGGTTTAAGCCTCAGTGATCTTCTTCGCCGCTGCAAGTTCACGCTTCATGATTGGCAGGAGATCCGCGTTGGCGGCGACGATGTTTCCGGTTTGCATCGGGTTTGCTTCACTGTCGCAGTCTGCGGTAAATCCGCCGGCTTCGCGGATCAACAAAATGCCTGCCGCCAAGTCCCAGGGTTGCATGCCGCGTTCCCAGAACCCGTCGATGCGGCCTGCGGCGACGTAGGCGAGTTCCAACGTGATCGACCCCAGTCTGCGGATACCGATGGCTTTGGCTTGCAGGATGGCGATTTCGGCGCGGTTTTCACCGTGGCCCGTGCGGCCGCGATGGGGAATGCCGCAGCACAGCAGGGACTCATGAATATCCTTGCGCTGGGCCACGCGGATGCGCGTGTTGTTAAGGAAAGCGCCTGCACCTTTTTCGGCGGTAAACATTTCATCGGTGACGGGATTGTAGGTGATAGCAGCGACGATTTCCCCTTTGCGTTCCAACGCCACCGAAATAGCAAACAGGGGCAGGGCGTGCATGAAGTTTGTGGTGCCATCAATGGGATCGATAATGAAGCGATGGTCGGGGTCGGTGCCTTTTACGGCGCCGGTTTCCTCCATCAGAAAACCATAGCCGGGGCGGGCTTTTTCCAATTCGATGCGCAATGTTTTTTCGCAGCGTTTGTCTGCTGCCGTTACATAGTCGCCGGGGCCTTTGACCGACACTTGCAAGTTGGCAAGTTCGCCGAAATCACGCTGGACGCCACGGGCGGCTTTGCGAACGGCGGCAGTCATGATGGTCATCGTAGGAGAGGCGGCCACGTCAGGTTCCTTGTTGTTTTGTGCGTGGGAGTTAGCAGGACTGGAAAGAGAAGGCTAGTTCGCGGTTTTTGGTACTTCGGGTTTAAACGCGAGCGCTTTGGTTTCAGCTTGTTTTTGCTGATCAGGCGTTTGTTTTGCGGCGAAATCATCGAGCCATGGATCGGCTCTGCCGCCCTTGCTGGCAAGGATGTTCCATTTGATTGCTTCAATGGGATCAAAGGCCACGCCACGGCCCATCGCATATAATTTTGCGATGCGGTTTTGTGCCACAACGTTGCCGCGCTTGGCCGCGATGAGCATCCACTGTGCGCCGACGGTTTCATTTTTCTGAACACCTTCGCCTCGGAAAACGAGAATGCCATAGTCCATGGCGGCTTCGGCCAATCCCTGTTGGGCGGCCTTTGAGAAAAGCCCTGCAGCGGTGACCTGATTTTTTTCAACGCCTTTACCATCAAGATAGAGAAGCCCCAGATTATACTGCGCGTCGGCAAAGCCGGTGTCGGCAGATTTTTGGAACCAGCCTGCTGCCTTGGCCAAATCGGGCGCTGTGCCATAAATTCCGGTTTCGAGAAGGCCCATATTGTATTGCGCCTGGGGGTTGCCGCCGTCGGCAGCCTTGGTGAGCCACTTTGCACCGGTTTCTGCGTCGGGTGCGCCCAAAGAGCCATCGAGATACATCATGGCGAGGGAGAATGCTGCACCGGGATGATCTTTCCCGGCGGCCTTGGTGAACCACTCGGCAGATTTTTTGAGATCAGCTTTCACGCCGCGACCAGATTGATACACCGCACCCATCATGGCCATGGCACGGGCGTCGCCTGCATTGGCAAGGGGCTCGGCAATCTCGATGGCTGATTTGAAATCCTTGTCTTCAAACATCGCGACGGCCTCTTCAAATGTGGGGCCTGCCCAGGCGGGAAGTGCCGTGGCCAACATCAGAAGAAGTGCAGCGATAAATTTCATACCGTCAACCGTTGCGCAAGTTCTGCCACAACCCGCGTTGCAGCCTCTGGCGATTCCCACATGGCATCGCTGGGGCGGATAAAGTCCGGTTTCTGCGGCAGCAATATGTCGAGATCTTTGGGCTCTACAGGATCAAAGGCAACACAGGGAATTTCAAACACATCCACCCACCAGCCAACGATGGGCTCTTTCGGCGCGTAGGCATTCTGGGACAATGCGATGTAGTCCGCACCCGTCTCGGCCGCTTCCATGGCGGCATGGCGAGAGGCTGCGCAATAGACGCCCACAATTCCATTCTTGCCGACGGCTGCGCGTGCCGCTGCAACATCACCTTCCGCGGCCACATGCACGCCATCGCAGCCAGAACCTGTTGCACCCGTTGAAAGCACGGCGAGCCCCAAGTCTTGCAAAGCTTTTGTCGTTGCACTGAGCAAGGCGGGTGGAACCACAATGCTAGCCACATCTCCTGCCGTGCAGGCAGCTGTTACGCAGGCAATCGTTTGGGCTGCATTGAGGGTTTCAGGCACAACAAGAAATAGTCGGGGAGAAGTCATCGTTGTTTTTGTTTCTCAAGGGATTGGGTCCATTGTCCGCAGGAGGCAAGGCTGTTCATGTGGGCGCGGTGGGCAAAGGCTTTTTGTGCAGCGGGAATATTGGCATCCCTGCCGCGCCATGCCTTCAAGGCATCGTCTTGCAGGGCGCGATTATAAGAGAAGGTGAGGGGCCAGGGTAAACCACCTGCCACATTCATCGCATTGAGATGGGCCGTTGCATCAATGCTGGATTGGCCGCCAGAGAGAAACGCGATGCCTGCCACGGATGCTGGCGCGCAACGCTGCAAAACATCGAGGGTCATTGCTGCCACATCTTCCCGCGAGGCCTGCTGTGTACTGCCTGAGCCAGCTGTGACCATGTTTGGTTTCAGGATCATGGCCTGCAGATTGACATTTTTAAGCTGTTCAAATTGTTCGGTGAGAACGGCAGCGGTCACCTCGGCGCAACGTTCAATGCTGTGATCGCCGCCCATCAGAACATCGGGTTCAACGATGGGGACAATATCCTGCGCCTGACAGATTTCGGCATAGCGCGCCAAGGCCTGGGCATTGGCTTTTATGCAATCGGATGATGGCAGCCTGTCGGTGATGGACAGCGCCGCGCGCCATTTGCCAAAGCTTGCGCCAAGTTTCTTGTAGTTGGCGATGCGCAGTTCGAGATCGTCCAAACCATCGGTCAACAATTCCGTGTTGAACGACTTTTGACCCTTGTCGAGTTTGACACCGATCAGAACATCCTCACCTGCCACGAGCTCGCGCAGCAATACTCCATTGCGGGCGGTTTGGTGGAATGTTTCATCATAGAGAATGACGCCGGAAATATATTCGTGCAGTGCGGGTTTCGTGGTGAACAGCAGTTCACGAAAATCGCGGCGGGTGACAGCGGTGGACTCAAGATCCACGTCAGCAAATCGTTTGGTGATGCCTGCCGTGAAATCATCGGTGGCAAGAATGCCTTTGCCAGGTGTGACCAGTCGTTGGGCAAGGCTTGCCAGATCAGACGACATCATTTTCTCGCAAGGGCATTTACGCCGGGCAGGGGTTTGCCCTCGAGCCATTCAAGGAAGGCTCCGCCAGCGGTTGAGATATGGGTGAAATCATTCGCAGCGCCTGCCTGGTTGAGCGCCGATACGGTGTCGCCACCGCCAGCGATAGACGCAACCTTGCCCGCCTTGGTAAGCGTTGCTGCGTGTCTGGCGCAGGCCATCGTTGCCATATCGAAAGGTGGAAGTTCAAAAGCACCCAAGGGGCCGTTCCACACGATGGTTTTTGCAGCATCGAAGGCAGCGTTGATGCGGGCGACTGTATCGGTGCCTGCATCGAGGATCATGTCGTCAGCAGCCACATCCTTGATGTTGATCGTGCGGCTAGGCGAGTTGGCCTTGAATTCTTTTGCAACCACAACATCGGTTGGCAGCAGGAGCGTGCAGCCCTTTAACTTTGCCGTAGCGATGATTTCGCGGGCGGTATCCAACAGATCATGTTCGCAAAGTGATTTTCCGACGTTGAAACCTTGGGCCGCGAGGAATGTGTTGGCCATGCCGCCGCCGATGACAATGGTGTTGGCAAGGCCGGATAGATTGCCAAGGAGTTCAAGTTTACTGGACACCTTTGCACCGCCCACAACCGCCACCATGGGACGCTTGGGTTTTTCGAGGGCGGCTTCAAGGGCCTTGAGCTCCGCTTCCATGGCACGGCCTGCATAGGCTGGAATGATGTGCGCGATGGCTTCGGTTGAAGAATGGGCGCGGTGAGCGGCGGAGAAGGCGTCGTTTACAAAGATATCGCCGAGGCCTGCCAGCATCTTTGCAAAGCCTGCGTCGTTCTTTTCCTCGCCAGCGTGATAGCGCGTGTTTTCCATCAGCACGCATTCACCGGATTTTACGTCAACGGTTGGCGCTGACTGCCAATCCGTGAAAATAAACCTCACAGGGCGGCCCAGGATTTTTTCCAATGCGGGTGCCACGGGCCTCAATGACATTTCAGGCACGACCTTGCCCTTGGGCCGGTCGAAGTGCGCGAGGATTATGACGGCAGCACCCTTGTCCAGGAGTTCACGTAGTGTTGGAACCACGCGGTCAATGCGGGTTGTGTCTGTCACCTTGCCATTTTCGATGGGAACGTTGAGGTCCACGCGGATCACCACGCGCTTGCCCGATACGTTCACATCATCAAGAGTGTTGAAGGCTGGCATATGTATTCCTTATTTCCTTGCGGCTTTGACAATGGCTTTGGCCGTAATGCCGAAGTGTTTGTAAAGCTGTTCTGCAGGGCCCGATGCGCCAAAGGTTTTCATGCCGATGAAGGTGCCGTTATCGCCGATAAAGCGATTCCATCCCTGCGCCACGCCTGCTTCGATGGCGATGCGGATTTTTTCGGTGCCGAGCAGTTTCTCCTTATAACCCCTGGATTGTTTTTCAAAGAGCTCAAAGGAAGGAATGGAGACAACGCGTGTTGGCGTTCCGGCCTTCTCCAATGTGGCTTGGGCTTCGATGGCGATTTCAACTTCAGAGCCGGTTGCAAAAATCACGACCTTGGCTTTTTTGGAGGCAGGTGAAATTTCATAGGCGCCCTGGGCGCAGAGATTTTTTGCTGAATAAGTGAGGCGGGCGGGCTTCAGCTTCTGGCGAGTGAGCACAATCATGCTGGGACTGGTTTTTGATTCCAGAGCAAGCTGCCAGCATTCCGCTGTTTCCACCGCATCACAGGGGCGGAAGTTCAGCATGTTGGGAATGGTGCGCATGGCCGCCATGTGTTCCACAGGCTGGTGGGTTGGGCCGTCTTCGCCAAGGCCAATGGAGTCGTGTGTCATCACGAATATGGAGCGGATGCCCATGAGGGCTGCGAGGCGGATGGACGGCCTGCAATAGTCGGTAAAGCACATGAACGTGCCGCCGTAGGGAATGACGCCGCCGTGCAATGTCAGGCCATTGATGGCGGCTGCCATGCCGTGTTCGCGGATGCCGTAATAAATATAGCTTCCGGCATAGTCGGGAGCGGCCAGCGTTTTCTGGTCTTTGGATCTTGTATTGTTGGAGCCTGTGAGATCAGCCGAGCCACCAACTGTTTCCGGAACAGCGGGATTGATCACATCAAGAACGTTTTGTGATGAGTTGCGTGTGGCGATCCAAGGCGGGTCGTTTGCAAGCACTTTTTTGTAGTCGGCAATCACTGAATCAAAGTTCTTCGGCAACGCGCCGGATATGATGCGGTTGAATTCGGTTTTGTGGGGGGATGCAGCCAAACGGCCTTCCCATTCCTTGCGGAGCGCCGCGCCACGGCGTCCTGCGTTGCGCCAAGCTTCCAGAATATCAGCTGGAACCACGAAGGGGGGATATTCCCAGCCCAACGCCTTGCGGGCGGCGGCAATTTCTTCAGCACCCAATGGTGAGCCGTGCACACCGGATGTGCCCTGCTTTTTCGGTGCGCCAAAACCGATGATGGTTTTGCAGGCGATCATTGTTGGTTTGTCGGAGGTTTGGGCGGCTTCAAGGGCTGCTGCGATTTCGTGGTTGTTGTGGCCATCAACGGCCATGACGTTCCAGTTCGCTGATCGGAACCTGCCAAGCTGATCTGTCGAGTCGGCCATGCTGACTTTTCCGTCGATGGAAATGCCGTTGTCATCCCAGAGGACGATGAGGTGATTGAACTTGAGGTGGCCTGCCAGTGTGATTGCTTCCTGGGAAATGCCTTCCATAAGGCAGCCGTCGCCTGCCAACACATAGGTTTTGTGGTTGACGATGTCATTGCCATATTTTGCCGCGAGGTGACGTTCGGCAATGGCAAAGCCCACGGCATTGGCAATGCCCTGTCCCAAGGGTCCGGTGGTGGTTTCAATGCCATCCGCATGGCCATATTCGGGGTGGCCAGCGGTTTTGGAGCCGAGCTGGCGGAAGTTTTTGATGTCCTCAATCGTCATGTCCTTGTATCCGGTGAGGAACAGAAGCGAATACAGCAGCATGGAGCCATGGCCGGCCGAGAGAATGAACCGATCACGGTCCGGCCAATGGGGTGCACTTGCATCAAATTTCAGGAACTGGCTGAACAGAACGGTTGCCACGTCTGCCGCCCCCATGGGTAAGCCTGGATGACCCGAATTGGCTTTTTGCACTGCATCCATGCTGAGTGCGCGGATGGCATTGGCCATGTTTTTATGCAGGTCAGGCGGCAGCGAATTCATGATTTGGAAATCCTTGTTTCAAGGGGGAACTCTGCGGCCCTGAATAACACCAGTTCGCCTTTAGTCAACCGGGCTTTTCCATGCCGTTAGCCGATGAAATTAAGTGTTGAAGTGTGGAACTTATCGTAACATATTGGGATATGTAGCGAATTAAGTGATTTGCTGAGGGGCAGAAATGGCAGACACACAGAAACTGAATGATGCATTTGACCGTTTTGAAGCTGCGTTGGGCGCATTTGAAGGTGCATTGTCAAAGCGTCAGGCAGTGGCTGGTGAAGTTGATGCTTTGCGCGGTGACCGCACGAAGATTGCGTCAGAACTTGATTTGGTCAGGGTGAAAGCGTCTGAGCTTGTGAACACAAACAAATCCGCCGTCGGCAAAATTGATGCCGCGATGTCCCGCATCCGCGCTGTGCTGCACAGCAATAGCGGGAGTTAACGCATGGCCAATGTCGTCGTCACGGTTGCAGACCGCCCCTACACCATGCAGTGTCCCGATGGAGAGGAAGACCACCTGCGCGAGCTTGCGGGCCTTCTTGATGCTGAAATTTCGCGGATCAAACAAAGTGTTGGTTCCATCGGTGACATCCGTCTGCTGGTCATGAGCGGGCTCATGGTGGCTGATCGTTTGTCGGAAGCCATAAAAAAGATTGAAGGTCTTGAAGACCAGATCAAGGGCCTGCGCGATTCACGCAACCTTGCACAGGTTCAAGTCAAGGATCTGGAAGCCAGGTTCACGGACCGGCTGGAACGTGCCAGCGCAAGGCTCGAGGGCATTGCGAAGGCGATCAAGTAGGCAAAGTGCCAGCACGTCATTTTGATTGTCTTCCATCAAGCGGTTCTGTTCTTGGAATTGACATTGGCTACTCCGAAATACAACGGTCGAGCGCGGTATGCCGCCTTGATTGGAGTGCAACAAAAGTCAGTTTCAGTGTTGAAAGGTTTCGAGCGCTTGAACCTGAGCGAACCCAAATACTGAATATGTTCGCCGACAGAAATATTTTGGCGGCTGCTTTTGATGGACCACTAAGGGGTGATCTTGAGGTCATCAATAAATACCGACTTTCGGAACTTATGCTCACACGCAAGCTCCAACCCTACATCGGAAAGCCGGGGCAATCCAACTCACCCAATGGCGTAAAATTGAACGCCGCCGCAAATTCCTGCGCGAAAATTGTGCTGCGTGCAGGTGCCGTCGCGAAATCCAAACACCGTTACGCCATCCATGAAATTGCGATTGCTGAAGCCTTTCCAACGAGTTTTTTAGGGCTCATGCTGGATGATCCGTTGAGCCTTGAAGCAAAGACGCCGCCAAAGTCCGATCGTTTTTACAATCATCTGGCAGTATCCGGTGAACTCGACCGTTTGCTCAGCTTTCTTTTGCCGGGACGAACGCCGGAAACTGCATTTGCCAAAGTGAAAAACCATGATGACCGTGCTGCCGTGGTGTGTGCCTTTACGGCACTTTGTATTGCGGCCCAAGAGTACACAGCCGTTGGGGACGATGATGGCTGGATCATTCTTCCTCCACCGCATTTCATTCGCAGCTATGCTTGGAACAAATTGTGTGAAAACGCAAAATCAGGGGCTGGCCTCGGTTGGGAAAGTCGCACTGTGCCAGCACTCGTCGCCGATAAAATTTAACTTATTTTGAGTCATTTATCACCTCTGTCCAATCGGGCGAAAACATGTCGTGAAAAAGGCACCGGAATTAAATTTTCTTAACTTGTTGTGGCAAGCCGCGTGGCCTACTTACAAATTGTCTGGATGACTCTTGTCCAGCACCCCAAGACAAACTTTCCTTGGGTTCATGCCAATGGCTCTCGCCCGAAAATTCCGGTGAGCGCCCTTAAATCAGAGGACTAAAAATCATGAAGAAATTTGTAACAGTGCTTCTCGCGTCAGCTGCAATGGTTGCCACCGCTTATGCCGGTGAAATGGCCGGTGTCGTGAAGAGCTTTGATGCTGCTACCAAAACCGTGACGATGGAAGATGGTACAGCAGTTGTGCTGGCTGACGGTGTAGCCGCAGACGGCCTCGTTGCAGGTGCCAAGATCAAGGTCATGGTTGATGATGCAACAAAGGCTGCAACAGCCGTTTCAATCGAGAAGTAATTCTCGCCGGATGATTTAATTGTCCATCACTACATTCGCGCGTCCGGTTTTTCCGGGCGCGTTTTTCATGTCCGGGCCTGTGCGCGGATGATGGTAAGCGCGAAAATTCCGAACACGCCTGCGAAAACATAGTCAATGCCGCGCATGATTTTTGGATTTGATTTGAGCGTCGCCATCAGGCGTTCGGCACCAATGATGAACAGAATGCTGAATGGAATGTTTATCGCCACAAAATAGAGCCCAAGGAACAGCAATTTTCCTGTCACATGCGGATCAGATGCCTCAACGAAGCCGGGCAGGAAGGTGACAAAAAACAAAACCACCTTGGGGTTCGACAGGTTCACCATCAGGCCATTGAGGAATGCGGGAAACAATGCAGGTTTGACGGCATTGCCTTTTTCCATACTGGTGTTGAGCATTGAACCGTGGCGTACGGCTTGCCAGGCGAGCCAGATGAGATAGCCGGCACCAGTGACTTTCATCGCATTAAAGGCAACGGGGCTGGCGTTGATCAAAACAGATATACCGAATGCAGCGAGAACCGAATGAACAGTGCAACCCAAGTTCGTGCCCGCCATGGCGGCGATACCGGCGTTGCGACCCCCTGAGAATGTTTTGGAAAGCCACAGGCTCATATCCGGCCCCGGCGTTATGAACAGCACAAAGCTGGCCAGTGTATAGACGACGAGAACAGTGGGTGACGGGATGAAATCAAACATGAGTTGACACTATCAAAGATGCTAGCTGAAGCCAAGCCACTCGGGACTGGATTTTCGATTGCCGAACGCCTACATATAGTCTTGGCGGGCTGCTTGGTTTGTGCAGGAACATTTTTTCCCAGGGCCTATAATCGATCTTTAGGGAGCTGTCCCTGAGCTGGACCGTGGTTTGGTTCAAACGGCACCCACCTACGTGAGTAGGGACCAGGGATCGTCAGTTCCCACGGCTTGGTGGCTCGCCGCTTACCTCGAAGGTTGACATGAGTCTTGCTGCATTGAAGAAACAAGCCCGAAGTGATGCTTCGGACATTCGGAAGACCATTCACGAAAATTCAGATGGTAAGGCAGGTATCGCTTTGGCGGCGCATGGCTTACCGGTTCAAAAGTCGCCACAGCGACAGATCATTTCTGCCTTTCATTCCTTCGGTACTGAGATTTCAACGTTTGAGATGTTTGACAAGCTGGTAAGCGATGGCTGGACCACGGCGTTGCCGATTGTGATAGCCAAAAATACGCCGCTGGTGTTTCGGAAATGGATGCCGGGTGAGCCGCTGGTGTCCGGCTTGTGGGGCATTCAAATTCCACCGGACATTGCCCCCGAAGTTCAACCCGATGTTTTGCTGGTGCCACTGCTCGCATTTGATCGCAAGGGTTATCGGCTGGGATACGGTGGCGGTTTCTATGACCGCACGCTGGAAAAACTGCGAGGCATTAAAAAAGTCACCGCCATAGGCATTGCCTATGCGGGCCAGGAAGTTGACTCTGTTTTGCGCGACGCGCATGACCAACAGCTGGATTGGATCATGACCGAGCGCGAGACGATTAAATGCGGTTGATATTTTTGGGGGATGTGCTGGGAAGAACGGGCCGTGAAGCCGTTTATCATGAACTGCCCGTGTTACGCGAGCGCTACAAGCCCGATGTGGTTGTTGTGAACGGTGAGAACGCGGCGCATGGATTTGGCATCAGTCTGGAAATCTATTTGAAATTGCGCGAATGTGGCGCTGATGTTGTGACGTTGGGCAACCACTCATTTGATCAAAGGGAAACCTTGGTGTTCATCGAGCGTGAGCCCAACCTCATCCGCCCGGTCAATTGGCCCAATGGGTGTCCTGGTCGTGGCACCTGCATGATTGAAACGACGAAAGGCCAACGTGTGCTGGTCATGAATGCGATGGGGCGCGTGATGATCGAGCCAGTGCTGGACGATCCGTTTCCGGTCGTGTCACGCGAACTCGACCAATGCCAGCTTGGCCGGGATTGCGATGCAATCCTGATTGATTTTCACGGCGAGGCCTCGTCAGAAAAAATGGCGATGGGGCATTTTGTGGATGGGCGCGCCAGTCTGTTGGTAGGCACCCATACGCATACGCCAACGGCGGACCATCAAATCCTCTCCGGCGGCACGGCTTATATGACGGATGCCGGCATGTGTGGCGATTATGATTCTGTGATCGGCATGGACAAGGCCGAACCGCTGCAACGCTTCACCCGCAAACTGCCAGTGGAAAAATTCAAACCGGCGGAAGGTCCCGCCACCGTCTGCGGTGTTGCCGTTGAGACGGATGATAAAACCGGACTGGCGCTGAGAATCGCGCCAATCCGTATTGGTGGGCGGCTTTCACAAGCCGATGTGCCGTTCTGGTAACTTAAGCCAGTTGGGGTTTTCGCATTCTTGCAAGCAGCAATGGTATGGCTCCGATGATCAGTCCGCCGATACCGATGGTCAGCGTGATCGTATCGAACGTTGGAATGCTGTAGAGGCCTATGAAAGTCATGAATGCAGCACCGAGGAACGGCCAGATCACATGGGTGAGCGAGCCCACAAAATCGGTTTGCAGCATTTTGCGGTAGTGCCAGGCACAGGCATATCCCGCCAAGCTCATATAGAAACAAATCTGGATGCCGATGGCCAGAATTGATGCCTGCAGAATGGCGCTGACGGATGGCATGTAGGACGAGCTGAACAACAGGAAAATGCCCAGACCCCAGATGACCAATGTGGCTATCCACGGTGTTTGCCATTCGGGGTGAATTTTTGAATAGCGTGGATGCAGCATGTTATCGCGCGCCATGGCAAACATGCTGCGGCTGAACTGGAGGATTTGTGTTTCAATGGTGCCGATGGTGCTGAGAATTGTCGAAAGCACCGCCAGATAACTCCACGGGGCCGGGAACAATTTGTCAGCAATGGCATAGAGAACATTGGTGTTTGCGGCTGCAATTTCCTCATCGGTCAACACGATCAGAACGACAATCATCATGATGATGAAGAACAGGATCAAGTTGACCATGGCCCAGAATGCGCCCCGGCCTGCCGGTGATGGCTCGCCCTCCTTGGTTTCCTCACCAAGGTTCATGGTCACGTCCCAACCCCAGTAAAAGAAAATGGCCGTGAGCGCGCCCGTTGCGAAGGTTTCCGGTGTGAATGCGAAGGGCGAAATCCAATCCCATGAGGGCGCGTGTGCAGGTTGACCACCGTATTGAATGAATGCGCCGATGATCAATGCGAATATGATGACCGTTTCAATGATGGTCAGAGTGACCTGCGCGTAGCTCGCGTGTTTGATGCCTTTGGTTACAACGGCAGTCACAATGGTGAGCCATACGGCCGCTGTTAACGTTACCCAACCCGTATTTTCCACAAGGCTTGGAGCGATGAGGAGCAATGTTGATGTGGCCGCAGGAATTGTTGCGGAGACCATGAACACGACAGAGGCGACGAGCAAACCCCAGCCCGCAAAGAATCCCCATGTTGGACCGAACACGGTTCCGACCCAGGCATAGGTTGCGCCAGCATTGGGGCGCATCTTGTTCAGGTTCGTGAATGCCAACATGAGGCCGAACATGATGAGGCCGCAAAACAAAATGCTGCCGACAGAAAGTGTTCCAACCGCTGCAACAATTGTTGCCGTCGTGACCGCGACGCTGAATGCGGGTGCTGTGCCCGCTATTCCCATAATTGCGGATTCCATGGTGCCTAACGCACCCTTGGCCAAGCCTGCTTGCTCTGACATTTTTATTCTCCCCTGATTTTTTTATGTCGCCACCCAGAGGTAACTTTAATCAAGATCGGGAAAAATGGAATAGCCTTGCCCCAAAGACGTTTGGGTAGGCTATCGCTTATCCTCATTACCACATTTGTATTCCCCAATTTCTCTCCGTGGCAGTCCTCGGACTTGATCCGGGGATCAACCCTGCCACCCAGACTGTGCCCCGTTGCAGCTTCTGGGTCATTGGCTCAAGGCCGATGATGGAGAGGGCGGGACACGATTTTAGTCCTTGACATAGGATTGTTATTGTTCTAGCTATGTTCCATTCACTGGATTGAAGGAACTACCGTGGACTGGGCCGGCGTCATCACACTCAACAGCACAGCCCTCAAACCCGTCATCGATACCCTGTTTGCCATGCTGGGGCTGGCAACACGGCTTTCACCCGGCGTTTACCGCCGCGTGTTGCGCCTGCTGCGACCCACAGAGTCTGCTGTCCGGCGGTTGATCGTCATTGCAGCCCATGGCCTCGTGGTAAAGCCAGTGCCTGCGCGGTCAAAGCCTGCAGGTCCCATCACCGGCAAGGGCGAGAAGTCGCGCTGTTCCTTTCCGCTGTTTGACACCCGCAAGAACTTCAATCGCAGGCAGCGCAAGACAAAGGGTCCGCGGGTTGTTCCACGTATCCATTTCTTTGGCCCCGATGGCCACCGCGTGATCACCTTCGGGCCGACACCGCGTCCATCCGCCCCACAACCATCCGATGGGCTCATGGATGCCGCCCGCATCATCCGCAGGCTCCAGGCCCTCACGTCAGCCCTGAATGACCTGCCGCGCCAGGCCAAGCGATTGGCCCGCTGGCGGCAAAAGCGGGCAACCATTTACCATCTGAAACTGCGCTATCCCATGCGCCCGGGCTATCCTCCCGGTTACCTCCGCCGCAAAACCCGCGAGATCGACAGGATCCTCCACGAGTGCCACTACTTCGCCCGCGAAACCATGAAGCTCGATACGTCTTGAGGCGCTATCACCCGAAGTTCAAAACTTTATCCGGACACGCCTGCGCGGCGCTGGAAGTGCATGGGCAATGGTTCAGAATCGGCCACTGCGGGTGCCGCATATTTTTTCATCTGCCTTGCAGCGCCTGAAAGGTCACCTGCATCCAGTGATCTGTCGATGTGGCTCGATGTTTCCGAAAGGGTTGCTATGGACGCAAACAGGCGGCCAATCGGTGCTGTGTCAGCCAAGCTGCGAACCTTGCGCAATACGTTGCTGCAGGCGGTTGCCACGTTGTCTTCATGGGAAAATGAAAACTCCTCAACCATGGTGAACTTCATCGTCATTACTCAAACTCCACATACAAACTTTGGCCAAGTTGAATGAGCGTTGTTAATGACGGGTAAACACGAGGTGCGGGGTGGCTTGTTTATTGCCCTGCCGCGCGGCTATACCCTCACAATACTCTTTGATTTGAGGGCATTATGGCTGGTCATTCGCAATATAAAAATATTATGCACCGCAAGGGCCGGCAGGATAAACTGCGCAGCAATGCCTTTGCCAAGCTGGGCCGTGAAATTACCGTGGCCACCAAGGCAGGACTGCCGGATCCTGCCATGAATTCGCGCCTTCGTCTTGCGGTGCAAAACGCGCGGGCGGGCAATATGCCGTGGGACACGATTGAGCGGGCCATCAAGAAGGCGTCCGGCAGTGATGGGGAAAACTATGATTCCATGCGCTATGAGGGGTATGGACCCGGTGGTGTTGCCGTTGTGGTGGAAGCGCTGACCAACAACCGCAACCGCACCGCCAGCAATGTGCGGGCCGTGTTCACCAAATTCGGTGGTAACATGGGTGAAACCGGTTCTGTCAGTTTCATGTTTGCCAAGGTGGGTGAAATTTCTTACCCCACAGTCAAGGGCACCGCAGATGCCATGATGGAAGCGGCCATTGAAGTGGGTGCTGATGATGTCGTGTCCGATGAAAACGGCCATGTGATTACGTGCGCGTTTGAAAGCATTGGCGATGTCTCGCACGCGCTCGCAAAGACCTTGGGGGATGCGGAAAGCGTGAAAGTCGTGTGGAAGCCGCAGACGACGGCTCCGCTTGACGTGGAAAAAGCGGCCACACTCATCAAGCTTGTCGATGCGCTGGATGATGACGACGATGTGCAGACGGTGTTCACCAATGCCGACTTCTCGGACGAAGTCATGGCCTCATTGAGTGAATAAGGTTCGCATCATCGGCATTGATCCGGGCCTGCGCAACACGGGCTGGGGCGTGATAGAGGCGGAGGGCTCGCGGCTCTCTTATATCGCAGATGGCACAGTGCATTCGGATGCGGAAGCGCCATTGGCCACGCGGCTGTTGCAAATCCATGCGCAGCTTGCCGAGGTTTTGAAAAATTTCATGCCGGATGAGGCAGCGATTGAGGAGACCTTCGTGAACAAGGATGCACGCGCCACGTTAAAGCTGGGGCAGGCGCGTGGTGCCGCCATGCTGGCACCTGCCATGGCGGGCATCAGCGTTGCGGAATATGCGCCGAATGTGGTGAAGAAGTCGGTTGTGGGGGCAGGTCATGCGGAGAAGGACCAAGTGAAGCATATGGTCAAAATTCTGCTGCCACGGGCTGAAATGAATACCGTTGACTCAACTGATGCGCTGGCCATCGCCATTTGCCATGCGCATCATCGCGGTCTTCAAACACTCGCCAAAATCATGGCGCGTTCTTGACTTGTTCGCTTTTATAAGTTAAGTAATACCACAGAGGTATTACCATGCGCGTGACCAGCAAAGGCCAAGTGACCATTCCAAAGGATATTCGTGAAAAACTCGGCGTTGAGCCGGGAACAGACGTCGGATTTCGTGAGGAAGAGGGTAAAATCGTGCTTTTCAACGAAGAAAATGTTCCCGAAGAAAGTCCCGGTGCCGTTCTTGTCCGGCAGTTGAAAGAGCTTGGTGAACGCGCAAGGCGTGAGGGTTGGACGAGCGGTTTGACAACCGATGAAATCATGGAAATGACGCGGGGGCCACATCCTGTCTGATTTCCCGACAGGGACGAGGGTCGTATCCGACTGCTACCGACTGATCACGCGTGATGGCAGGCGATACCGCAGCTATTTCCCGAAGCTCGACATCATCGCGCCGGATACGCATCCATGATCGGAAAACTCAAGGGGCGGATTGACAGTTTTGGGGTGGATTGGCTGATCATTGATGTGTCGGGTGTGGGCTATCATGTGAATTGCTCATCCAAGACCTTGGCGGCACTCCCGTCTGTCGGCGAGTTTACGGAACTGCATACGGAAATGCTGGTGAGCCAGGATATGATCCGGCTCGTAGGCTTTTCATCGGTTCTGGAGCGCGAATGGTTCCGACTTTTGCAAACCGTGCAGGGTGTTGGCACGCGGGTGGCGTTGGCTATTCTGTCCACATTGTCAGCGTCCGAAATCGGCAACGCGATTGCGCTACAGGACAAGCCGATGATTGGCCGCGCGCCCGGTGTTGGCAAAAAACTGGCGGAACGTATTGTGCTGGAATTGAAAGACAAGGTTCCGGCGTTTTCTGTGAGTGATGCTTCGCTCACGAAACTGCAAGCCGATCTGGATGCACCACGGCCTACAGCTGCATCGGATGCCGTGTCGGCGCTTGTCAATCTGGGCTATGGCCAAAGCCAAGCAGGTGCAGCCGTTGCTGCCGCGATGCGCAAGAACGGAGATGATCAGCCTACGGAGAAATTGATCCGGCAGGCGTTGAAAGAATTGGCGTTGGGATGAACAAGATCGCTTTGCCAATTGAATTAGAAAATACATTCAAAACTATATTATTGTGTTTGGTTGTGGGGCCACCACTAGGTATTTTTCTTGCTGCGGTCTGGGGAACCTTACAGCACGTAACTAAAATGATGTATCCCAATGAAGTAAATTGGTGGGGGCTTATCAATTTTCCGCAAGAATTTATTATGAGTTTTTTTGTAGGCTCGATGTTCGCATACCTAATGGGATTTTTTCAATCGATTATAGTTGGTGCAATTTTTTCATCTGTGGCAATTATCACCAGAAAACTTTCAGCATGGGCTATTGTTTTAGCCGCTACGATGGCGATGATTTGTAGCGCAACATTGTATTGGCATCATCTCATTTGCCAATGTCATCCCAACGGAGCGGGACATTTGTTTTTTTCTCCTTTTATATTTGTAACATCGCACTTGATCCTTGCTATGGGTTGTTGCTTGGCGTCGCGAAAAATTTGGAATAAACGGTTATGAGCCGAGTAATTCTTGACCGCGAGACTAAACCAGAGGATTCAGTGGACTCACATGTGCGTCCACAGAATCTCAATGAGTTTGTTGGGCAGACCAAGGCCAAGCAAAACCTTCGCGTGTTCATTGAAGCAGCGAAATCACGGGCTGAGGCGCTTGACCATGTTTTGTTTGCGGGTCCGCCGGGGCTTGGGAAGACGACGCTGGCGCAGATCATGGCGCGGGAATTGGGTGTGAATTTTCGGGCAACGTCGGGTCCGGTGATTGCCAAGGCGGGTGATCTGGCGGCGCTGCTTACGAATTTGGAAGACCGCGATATCCTGTTCATTGATGAAATTCACCGGCTGTCTCCGGCTGTGGAAGAAGTGCTCTACCCCGCCATGGAGGATTACCAGCTTGACCTCATCATCGGTGAGGGGCCGGCGGCGCGCTCGGTGCGGATTGATTTGGCGAAGTTCACATTGATTGGTGCCACGACGCGCACGGGACTTTTGACCACGCCTCTAAGGGACCGCTTTGGCATTCCGGTGCGGCTTGATTTTTATACGGAAGAAGAACTGCTGGATATTGTGAAGCGCGGGTCGCGCGTGATGCAGGTTACGATTACCGAAGATGGCGCGCGGGAAATTGCCAAACGTTCACGGGGCACACCGCGCATTGCGGGTCGCCTGTTGCGGCGTGTGCGTGACTTTGCGTCCGTGGCGGGGGACGCGCAAGTTGATGCGCGCTCGGCGGATAAGGCCCTGAGCAATCTCGATGTGGACAAGCGCGGGCTGGATATGCTGGACCATCGTTACCTCACCTGCATTGCCCATAACTTCGGTGGTGGTCCCGTTGGCATTGATACGATCTCGGCGTCGCTTTCTGAATCGCGTGATGCGATTGAGGATATTGTGGAACCCTATCTGCTGCAGATCGGCTTTCTCAACCGGACGTCACGCGGCCGCATCCTGACGCCACATGCCTTCAAGCATTTGGGCCTCACGGTTCCGCAACGTGCGGATATCATGCAAGGCATTTTGCCCTTGGATGAAACCGATGACTGAGCATGCGGGGCAGATTGCGGGTGACGTACATGTGTTGCCAGTGCGCGTTTATTATGAGGACACGGATTTTTCAGGTGCGGTCTATCACGCGAACTATATCAAGTTCTGTGAACGCGGCCGCACGGATTGCTTGCGGCTTCTCGGTATCTTTCATGGCGCGTTGCACGGCACGGCAAGTTTTGTTGTGCGGCGCATGGTGTGTGATTTTCTGAAACCTGCTGGAATTGACGACCTGTTGCAGGTGGAAACGCGGTTCAAGGCGTTTTCGGGCGCGCGCATGGAACTTGTCCAACGGGTTCTGCGGGGAGCGGACGTGTTGTTCATGGCGGATGTGACCATTGCCATGGTGGACGGGAAGGGCAGGCCAACGCGGGTTCCTGCCGATATGGCTGCGACACTCTTTTCGCGCATGAAATCAATCAAGTAACACTAAGTTAACCATAAATCCTTCATTTGGAATGGAGCTGGCTGCGAAACGTCCGGCTTTATGGGGATTTTGCTGAAAACAAGCGAATCGCCGCAGTTTGGACAGAATTAACCTGTTTCAGAACGCTTGCCCGATAGGGCTTGGAGTTCGGGAACGGATTTCGAAGGTAGGGAAAGTCATGGATCCAGTCATCGTCAACACCGTCGCACCCGCAGGGCAGATATCGCTGATGCATTTGGTGTGGCAAGCGAGCTGGCCGGTGTTTCTTGTCATGATGGGGCTGGCCATTGCTTCGGTGTGGTGCTGGAGTGTTGTGATTGAAAAGCACTTCGCCGTGCGCCGCATGAATGCTGCCAATGACCGTTTCGAACAGAGTTTCTGGTCTGGCCAATCCCTCGAGGATCTTTACCTCACATTGGGTAGGGGGGAAAACCTTGGTCTTGCTGCCATTTTCATGGCGGCGATGCGGGAATGGAAGCGCAGCCAGGATTCAGCCCTTCGCGCCGGTTTTCAAGGCGTGCAGAAGCGCATTGAAAAAGTGGTCGATGTGCAGATTCAAAAAGAGATGAGCGACATTGAATCGCGGTTGTTGTTTCTCGCGACAACGGGATCGGCGGCACCGTTCATCGGCCTGTTCGGAACCGTGTGGGGGATCATGACCTCGTTTCAGGCCATTGCCAATTCACAGAACACCAATCTGGCCGTTGTGGCCCCCGGTATCGCCGAGGCCCTGTTTGCCACGGCCATCGGCCTTGTGGCTGCCATACCGGCGACAATTTTCTATAACATGTATTCGTCTGACGCCGCCAAAATTGGCATGCGTCTGGAAAATTTCGCGGATGAATTTTCGGCAATCATTTCGCGTCAGCTGGATGAACGGGTTTAATCATGGGTGCAGCAGCAGGCGGCGGCAGAGGCGGATACCAACGGCGGAACTCCCGCCGTCGTACCTCGTCGGCGGGCGTGATGAGCGAAATCAACGTCACACCTTTGGTCGACGTGATGCTGGTGTTGTTGATTGTCTTCATGGTGGCCGCACCCCTCATGACAGTTGGTGTGCCCATTGAGCTTCCCAAGACAGAAGCCAAGCCCATCAACACCAGTACCGAGCCACTTTACATAACAGTACAAGCCGACAAGACTGTTTACCTGCAGGAAACCAAAATCCCGTTGGCTGATTTGGCCGCAAAGCTTCAGGCACTTGGAAAGAACCCTGCTGAAGAACAGCTCATGGTGCGTGCTGATACGGCAACCGACTATGGTGCCGTCATGGAAGTGATGGGCGTATTGAATTCTGCCGGCTATCGCAAAATTGGCCTCGTAACGGGTGTCATTGAGAAGAAGGCGGGAACCGCAAACTAGCAATGCGCAAGAGCCTTATCAGTTCGTTTGCTTTGCATGGTGCAATCCTCGTTGCAGCGCTTTTTGTTTTGCCAAATCCTGACCAGTTCAAGGTGCCACCTCAGGAATCAGTGCAGGTTGATATTTCGAATATCGGTGATGTGACGAAAAAAGTTGCAACATCCACCAAGGCTGCTCCGCCTGCCCCAAAAGTGGCCGCAGCGAAGGTTGAGCCAGTGAAGAAGGTTGAGCCTGCTCCCAAGGTTGAAGACAAGGTAAAAACGGCGGCAAAAGAACCAACACCAACTCCTCCGCCCCCCGAGCCCAAAAAGGAAGAACCGAAGAAAGAGCCCGCTCCCCCGAAGGAGGAACCAAAACCGCTTGATCCAACGGCTTTAAACGACTTGCTCAAAAAGGTGGAAGATCCGCTGCCAAAAAAAGAGGAAGTGAAAAAGGCTGAAGTGACGCCGCCGAAAAAACCTGACTTGAAAAAGCCTGTTAAAAAGAAGCCAACTCTGGACGTGAATGATATCGAGGCCTTCCTCAACAAGACTGACGACACCAAGGCAGCTCCACAGCAGGCAACCGAAGTTGCTGGTTCACCCAAGGTCGGTGAAAAGGAGCTGCAGGGTTCCGATGATGCAGCCTCAGCCACGCTGGCGGATGCGTTGAGCCAAAAGCTAAACAGTTGCTGGTCCGTGCCGCCCGGCGCGCGCGAGGCCCAGATTACGGTGACAGTGCACTTCCTGTTGAACTCCGATGGTTCCGTGACTGGCACCCCCGAAGTGTTGAATGGAACCGGTGACGCGCTGTTTGGCATTACTGCACAATCTGCCGTATCAGCCGTGATGGAGTGCCAGAACTACAGTGATATTTTTCCGCCAGACAAGTATGACCTGTGGAAAGACAATACCTTTACTTTCAATCCAAACATGATGTCTGGAACCTAAGGCCAATGGATTTTTCAATGTTCAAAAAACTCAAGACCATCGTAATTGTTTTTGCCTGCCTTGCTTCAGCATTTTTGCCGCAAGGCGCCTTCGCTCTTACGGGTGATGTGGTTGGCGGCAAGATCAATCCTTTGCCCATCGCAATTACGCCATTCATTGCAGGTGGCGGGGCTGAAGATTCATCGGGAACCCTGGGTGAGGTGATTACCAATAATCTCGGCCGATCAGGTTATTTCAGCCCGATAGCACCAGACTCCTTCATTGAGCAGATTACCGATTTTGCCCAACAACCGCGTTTTGCAGACTGGAAGCAGATTCAAGCCAAGGCTTTGGTCACTGGCCAGGTCTTCAATGATGGCGGTAAAATCCGCGTTGAGTTTAAATTGTTCGACGTGAACTCCCAGCAGCAAATTGCGGCCCAACAGTTTACAACATCACCGAAGAACCTGCGCCGCATCGGCCATCTTGTTTCAGATGCAATCTATAAAGCACTCACCGGCATTGACGGTTATTTTGATACGCGTGTTGTGTTTGTCGATGAGTCAGGCCCCAAAAGCAAACGTGTGAAAAAGCTTGCCATCATGGATCAGGATGGTTTCAACGCCCGCACGCTTACGGATGGCGGCGACATTGTCTTGACGCCCCGCTTCTCGCCGAACAGCCAGGAAGTGACTTTCATGGCGATTGGCAACAGCACACCGCGGGTCTATCTCTACAATATTGAAACACGCCAGCGTGAAATTGTCGGTGAGTTTGACAACATGAGCTTTGCCCCGCGCTTTTCGCCCGATGGCCAGCATGTGATCATGAGCCTGCAGGATCCCGACGGGCGGAACTCAAATATCTATGTCCTGGATCTGCGGTCAAAACAAACCCAGCAATTGACCAACACGCCTGCCATAAATACCGCCCCCAGTTACTCCCCTGATGGCAGCCAGATCACGTTTGAGTCTGACCGCGGTGGTGCGCAGCAGGTTTATGTGATGAATTCCGACGGGTCCGGCCAGAACAGAATCAGTTTTGGCAACGGCCGTTACTCAACCCCCGTGTGGTCTCCGGACGGGCAAAATATAGCCTTCACCAAACAAGCTGGCGGAAAATTTGCCATCGGTGTCATGAAACCAGACGGCTCGGGTGAACGCATTTTGACCGAAGGTACCCATAATGAAGGGCCAACATGGGCACCCAATGGGCGGGTTTTGATGTTTTTCCGTGACCCGCCGGGTGAATCCAGTGGTTCCAAGCTGTTTTCCGTCGATATCACGGGTTACAATGAACAGCAGGTGCCTACCCCTCAGGGTGCATCTGACCCAGCCTGGTCGCCGCGCCTTAATTAGCTGGGATTTAGCCACAAATTTGCCCCTCTATGGCGGTTATGAGCTGTTTTGTGAATGACACTGATCGTCATTGGATTCTGGTGGGTGAGGAAATATTAACCCTCGCCCTTCACAATGCTTTCAGGTTTGAAAATGGCTGGTTCGGTTTTGCGCCGGTATTGTTTTGACATGTCCAACAGCAGTTGCAGGGACGCGATGGGCCTAGGGCATATTAGGAGTGGGAAGATATGATGCGTCGTGTGGCGAGTTTTAAAATTGCAGCAGCTGCATGCTGTTTTCTGGCATTGGCTGCGTGTTCAAAAAAGAATACGCCGGACTTGGAAGCGAATGGTGGAAATGCTGGAGTAGGTTCGGCACGCCCCGGTTCAGAGCAGGACTTCGCTACCAATGTGGGTGACCGTATTTATTTCATTGTTGATCAATCCAATTTAACGCCGGAAGGCACGGACACGCTTACCAAGCAGGCCCAATGGCTACAGCAATACAAGGGCGTGACAGTTCAGGTGGAAGGCCACTCGGATGAGCGCGGTACCCGTGAATACAATATTTCACTCTCAGCTCGACGCGCTACGGCAACCCGTGAGTTCCTGATTGGGCAAGGTGTGTCAGCCAAGCGCATTTCTTCCATTGCCTACGGCAAGGAACGCCCCGCTGCCCTGTGTGATAGCGAACAATGTTTCTCCCAGAACCGCCGTGCTGTGACCGTGATCACCGGCGGCGCCCAGTAACCCCAATATGTGGCAGTCCGGCAACAGTGCCGGACTTTCCATTTCCGAGCTTCGAGAAGCCTCATTTTTACCCTGATTAAGGCCAAGTTGCGGATTACAAATTAATCAGGTTCGGCTCGAGTTGTTGGTTGATAAAATGTCCAAATTCATAAAATCATGTTTTGTTGCGTCCTTGCTTATGGGAACGGCTGTCTTTGCACCGGTTTTAGCTCAGAGCGCTGATGACGCGAATGGGCGGCTCAACCAAATGGAAGAGCAGATGCGCACCCTCATTGGGCAAGTTGAACAGCTGACATACAACGTCAAGCAGTTGCAGGGCCAACTCGCCAACACGAAACAGACCGGTGCCGTTGAGCAACCAGCGCCGATGAAGCCAAAGAAATTGGCGCAACAGCCGCTTGCGGCATCTGATTCCCTTGATACCAATGACCAAGGCGTTGAACAAATTGGTGAGGCACCAATCGTTACGCAGGATTTGGCTACAGCAGATACGGCGGACCAGCCCGTTGCCGCGCGCAAGGCTCCCGGATCCAAGATCATGGGGACCATGTCCAACACCGAGGCTGCGGCTGTTCCGAATGATGGTGGTTTCCAGGGACAGGTTCTTGTGCCACTCGGCGCTGAAGACGGACAAACACAAGTTCAAGATGGATCATCCGCAAATCAGGACACACAGAATTCAATTGAAACGGTCGCAATGGCGCCTGAGACCCCGGAAACACTTTATGAGCGCTCAAATGAAAGCCTTCTTCGCCGCCAGTTTGGTGAAGCTGAAACCGGTTTCCGTGGTTTCCTAGACAAATATCCTGAGCATAACCTTGCTGGCAGCGCACAGTATTGGCTGGGTGAAACCTATTATGCGCAAGGTGACTATCGTCAGGCCGCGCAGAATTTTCTTTCCGGCTACAAGGCCTATCCCAAGAGCAGGCGCGCGCCGGACAGCCTATTGAAGCTTGGAATGTCGCTCAACAAGCTTGGGCAGACCCAGCAGGCATGTGCGTCGTTTGGCGCATTGAGTGGCCAGTTCCCGAATGCCGTTGATGCAAAGAAGCGGGCGCAAACGGAATTCAAGCGTGCTGGCTGTTAAGCCGGAAGCAAGAAAATTTTCTAAACAGGAATGCGAAGGTATTTTCGCGGCACTTAAAACCGAACGACACATTGCCTTGGCCGTTTCGGGTGGTTCTGATTCGACCGCCATGCTGCGGCTTGCTGCGATTTGGGCGAATAATGCCATAAACCTTACTGTCCTGACCGTGGACCACGGCCTGCGAAGTGAATCATCTGTAGAAGCCCAAAAGGTAGCGGCATGGTGTGCGGACCTTTGCATTGACCATCACGTTTTGTCATGGGTGGCTGACAAGCCCAAAACCGGATTGCAAGCCAAGGCGCGGACAGCCCGCTATGATCTCATGGCCAACTGGTGCAAGGCGCATGATGTGCGCTGGCTGCTGACCGCGCATACACAGGATGACCAGGCAGAGACCGTATTCATGCGGCAGGCCCGCACCAGCACGAGTGACAGCCTTGCTGGAATTTGGCAAACCTCGGAGTGGCTTGGCGTAAAGATTTTCCGCCCCCTGCTTGAATACCGCAGGATCGAGCTGCAGTCCTATCTCTCGGGAATTGGCCAGTGCTGGATTGACGACCCCAGCAATGAGGATGAGAGATTTGAACGTGTCCGCGTGCGAAAGGTTCTGGCCGGGCATGAAGATCGCGTTGCAGGTTTGGCGCAAATTGCAAGGGATGCAGGTCGTGTTGCCCGCAGCATTGAAGCTTCTGTCCATGCATGGATTGAACAAAACCTGAAAATATTTCCCGAAGGCTTTGGACTGATTTCACGCGTTGCTTTCGGGGCCTGTGGAGTCGAACTGCAAAGGCGGCTGGTTTTGAAGTTGGTTCATCTGTTTGGGTCTGGAACTGTGGTTACGCCTCCTGAACTCGAATCGATTACGGATTGGATTGCCCTTGGGGGACAAAGCAGGCGGACGCTTGGCGGAGCGGTTGTTGCCTGTCGCAAAGCAAGTATTATGGTGGGACGTGAACCTGGGCGGATTTTGCGGGAACCCATGATTGTTCCCGAATCAGGAAAAATGCGTTGGGACGGGCGCTTTGATATTGACGGACTGCCAGGTTCAAAGGTCGTTCCAGTGGCAAGCTGCAAAGGCTTGGCGCGACGAAAGGACCTTCCGGCGTTTGTACAGGCGGGATTACCTGCCATTTTAATGGCTGACGGTTCGGTTATTGCGCCCAATCTCCATATAGGGACGGGGGCTGCGGCAATATTTATACGGTATTTACGATAGTTAGATGCTTGGAATTGGGTTAAGCACGTCTTATGTTACAATCAACGTTTTGGCAGAATACCTGAGCGACGCCAAGTCGGCTTTGGGAGATTTGAGGAAATAAGTGAATCAGTTCCGTAATTTTGCAGTTTGGATCGTTATTGCCCTTTTGTTGTTTGCGCTTTTCAGCCTTTTTCAAGGGCAAGTTGGTGGGGCAAGTGCCACGGAAATCAGCTATTCCCAGTTCTTCGATAGGGTGAACGCCGGTGAAGTTAAGTCGGTCGCAATTTCAGGCCAGACCCTCACCGGGAAAATTTCTGACGGCAAGTCGATCTACTCCTACGGATATCCTGCTGATGAAGATTTCAAAAGCATGCGTGCCAAGGGCGTTGAAGTAAGCTTTAGCCCGCCGCAGAGCGACTCCCTGCTGAGTAATGCCTTGATCTACTGGTTGCCGATGCTGTTGCTGGTTGGTGTTTGGGTATTTTTCATCAGACAGATGCAATCCGGGTCCGGCAAGGCCATGGGTTTTGGAAAATCCAAAGCAAAACTACTCACTGAAAAACATGGCAAAGTGACATTTGATGATGTGGCCGGCGTTGATGAAGCCAAGGAAGATCTGGTTGAAATTGTTGACTTCCTGAAAGACCCACACAAGTTCCAGCGCCTTGGCGGAAAGATTCCGAAGGGAGCACTTTTGGTTGGCCCTCCTGGAACAGGCAAAACGTTGCTTGCCCGTGCCATTGCCGGTGAAGCCAATGTGCCGTTCTTTACGATTTCAGGTTCGGACTTTGTTGAAATGTTTGTGGGCGTTGGTGCGAGCCGCGTACGTGACATGTTCGAGCAGGCAAAGAAGAATGCGCCCTGCATTATCTTCATTGACGAAATTGATGCCGTTGGCCGCCACCGTGGTGCAGGCCTTGGCGTTGGCAATGATGAGCGCGAACAAACGCTCAACCAGTTGTTGGTTGAAATGGATGGCTTTGAAGCCAACGAAGGCGTGATCCTTGTGGCGGCAACCAACCGTCCGGACGTGCTTGATCCTGCCTTGCTGCGTCCAGGCCGTTTTGACCGTCAGATCACTGTCAGCAATCCCGATGTATTGGGACGCGAGAAGATTTTGAAAGTGCATATGAAAAATGTGCCTTTGGCTCCGGATATTGATGCCAAGGTGATTGCCCGTGGCACACCCGGATTTTCAGGTGCCGATCTCGCCAACCTGGTGAATGAAGCTGCCTTGCTAGCCGCGCGCCGCAACAAGCGCATGGTAACCCAGGCTGAGTTTGAATTTGCAAAAGACAAGGTGATGATGGGTGCCGAGCGCCGCACCATGGTGATGAGCGACGAAGAACGCCGAAACACGGCTTATCATGAAGCGGGTCATGCGATTGTTGGCATGGTGGTTCCCTATGATCCCCTGCACAAGGTCACCATCATTCCGCGTGGCCGTGCTCTTGGCTTGACCATGAACCTTCCCGAAGGCGACCGCCACAGTCACACGCGCGAATGGTGTGACAGCCGCATGGCTGTG
Organism: Rhodobiaceae bacterium; assembly: GCA_031417195.1. GTDB lineage: Bacteria > Pseudomonadota > Alphaproteobacteria > Rhizobiales > Aestuariivirgaceae > Aestuariivirga. The sequence goes on along the minus strand of JANOVC010000063.1, from coordinate 39,944 downwards.
TTGTTTGGTGGCCGTGAAGCTGAGCTTATCCATGGTGGTGCCAAGAATGTAACCAATGGTGCTTCCGGCGACATCCAGATGGCTACGCAATTGGCGCGCGCCATGGTCACCGAATGGGGCATGTCGGAAACACTTGGCCGGGTTCGCTATAATGGCAATGAACAGGAAGTTTTCCTGGGTCACTCCGTGACACAGTCCAAGAACCTTTCAGACCAGACGGCAAAATTGATTGATGAAGCCGTGCGTGATCTTATCCATGCAGGTGAAGCTGCAGCCAAGAAGATTTTGGGTAAACACCGTGCTGACCTGCATGCTGTCGCCAAGGCTTTGCTGGAACATGAAACGCTTTCCGGCGAAGATGTTAAAAAAATCATGGCAGGTGGCACCATCAACCGTGATGACGATGAGGCCAAGAAAAAGGCTGGTCGCAAGCCATCCTCTTCTGTGCCACGCGCTGGCTCCAAACGCGGCAGCGCCGGTTCCGGTGATATGGAACCACAACCGCAGTCATAATGGCCAAAACCTACTACCGTCCGCTTGGACTATGCTATGGGCCCGATGCCGAGGATCTTGTTTCCCGGCATCGGGCTGGTTTTTTAGGTGGCAGTGCCAGTATTGCTTTTACGGCTGTCGAACGCATCATTCGTGATGGAAAGAATATCACCCGTGATATTGTTCAGTATACAGATGTTAAAGGCAACGGTGCGATAGAGCGTATCGAGGCGTCGCGCGGAATGCTTGCAAGCCTTCCCATGAATGCCCCAAACATCATGGGCATTGTCAACGTAACGCCTGACAGTTTTTCCGATGGTGGCCTGCACGGCACCTCAGCTTCAGGGACTGACCACGGGTTACGACTGGCAGAAGAGGGCGCGCATATTCTTGATATCGGCGGCGAGTCGACGAGGCCAGGTTCTGATACCGTACCGGTTGAAGAGGAGCTTGCGCGGGTTATTCCGGCGGTTCAGCACCTCAGCCAGGCAGGCCATATGGTTTCGATTGATACACGAAAATCAGAGGTCATGCGCAAGGCTGTCAAGGCAGGTGCCGCCATCGTCAATGATGTGTCTGCCCTGCTTTATGATCCTGAAAGCCTGCGGACTGTCGCTGAACTCGGTTGCCCGGTTGTGCTGATGCATGCGCAGGGTGACCCGCGCACCATGCAGCTTAATCCACATTACGATGACGTTGCGCTGGATGTTTATGACCATCTTGAAGGGCGGGTCCAGGCCTGCCTTGATGCGGGTATTCCGCGCGCGAAAATCGTAATCGATCCGGGCATTGGTTTTGGCAAAACCTTCCGTCACAATGTCGACCTGCTCGCCCAGATCACCTTGTTTCACGGGCTGGGTGTTGCCGTGCTGCTGGGTCTTTCGCGAAAAGGCTTTATCGGTGCATTGACGGGTGAAAAACTGGCAAAGAACCGGGTGAATGGTTCGGTTGGGGGAGCTGTGCATGCGGCACTCCACGGTGTGCAAATCATCCGCGTGCATGATGTAAAAGCCACTGTTGAGGCGCTTGCGGTGGCCATGGCCGTGGCTGATCCCAGAACTACGGAATTTTAAGTTTCGCGGGTTAGAGGTAGTATCCGACGACTGCGATAAAGGGGAAAATCCGATGGCACGCAAATATTTTGGAACGGACGGAGTGCGTGGCAAGGCCAACAGCGGAGCCATGACGGCTGACATGGTTTTGAAAATTGGCATGGCGGCAGGCAATCTTTATCGCCGTGGCAGCCATCGCCACCGCGTTGTGATTGGCAAGGATACACGCCTTTCCGGCTATATGATTGAACAGGCCCTGACGGCAGGTCTGCTTGCCTCGGGAATGGACGTGTTCCTGCTTGGACCCGTTCCCACCCCGGCCGTTGCCATGCTCACGCGTTCCATGCGGGCGGATTTGGGTGTCATGATTTCAGCGTCCCACAATCCCTATTTTGACAATGGCATCAAGATATTTGGTCCCGATGGCTATAAGCTCAGCGATGAACAGGAATCCGAAATTGAGCGCATGCTCGACAATCCTGCCGCGATGCCGGTTGCGGGGTCTGACCAGATTGGCCGTGCCAAGCGCATCGAGGACGCGGGTGCGCGCTATATTGAATTTGCCAAGCGCACCTTTCCGCGTGATTCAAACCTTGATGGTTTGCGCATTGTGATCGACACGGCAAACGGTGCAAGTTACAAAACAGCGCCGCCCGCGTTGTGGGAGCTTGGTGCCGAAATCATTTCGATTGGCGATGAACCCAATGGCACCAACATCAATGAAAAATGCGGGTCAACCGCGCCGCAGGTCATGTGTGACCGTGTGCGTGAAACCCGCGCCGACATTGGCATTGCGCTTGATGGCGATGCGGACCGTGTGATTATTTCAGATGAACGCGGCCAGGTTATCGATGGCGACCAACTCATGGCACTTGTTACCAAATCCATGCAGGAGCGCGGGCAATTGCAGGGTGGCGGCCTTGTTGCAACGGTGATGTCCAATCTCGGGTTGGAGCGGTATCTTGCAGGGCAGGGACTTTCACTGGTGCGCACAAAGGTGGGTGACCGTTATGTTGTTGAACACATGCGCGCCCACGGTTTCAATGTTGGTGGCGAGCAGTCCGGCCACATCGTTCTGTCTGATTTTTCAACAACGGGTGATGGCTTGCTGGCAGCGCTGCAGGTGTTGGCTGAAGTTGTGCGTGCCGGAAAACCGGTGAGCGAAGTCTGCAACATGTTTGAACCTGTGCCACAGGTTCTGAAGAACGTGAAATTCAAGAGTGGAAAGCCGCTGGATGACAAAAGCGTGAAGGCAGCGATTGCCGCTGCTACTGCGCGTCTGGGAAATTCTGGCCGCCTGGTGATCCGTCCTTCCGGCACGGAGCCGCTTATCCGCGTGATGGCAGAGGGTGACGATGGCGCGATGGTGAGTGCAATCGTCGATGAATTGTGCGGCGTCATTGCAAAAGCTGCTGCTTGATGCCCGCATTATCCCTTATGGTTAGTGGCCATATTACAATTTGTCTCAAATTCGTACAATTTGCTGTGGCTTCCAAGTAACAGTTACGATCTGTCACTTTCTCGCCTTATTCAAGCCCGTGTTGGAACAAAAGCGCCACCTAGATTGTTCTTCATTGGACGACAAATTATTTGGAGGTGTGTAATGAAGGCGTTTAAATTTTCTCTCTTGGCTGGTTTGATGTTGGTGCCATTTGCTGTTTCAGCACAGGCTGCCGACCTGGCTCCTGAAGTGACTGCGGCAAACACGCAGGCTATGGGTCTTTATCTTCGCGGTGATGTCGGCATGTCGTTCCTGAAGTGGAGTGGCGGCAAAGATGACTCTGCATTGGCCATCGGTGGTGGTATTGGTTATCGCTACAACGAGAACCTGCGTACAGACTTGACCCTTGATTATTCTGGCAAGTACAAAGTTGGACCAGGTGCGGATTTGAGCACAACCCAGGTCTTGGGCAACCTCTATTATGATTTCGCCAATGACTCAGCCTTCACACCATATGTTGGTGCAGGTGTTGGGTACGGCTGGGTCAACAGGAGTGTCGGCAAAGACCGTAGCGGATTGGCTCTCGGCCTGACTGCCGGTGTGGCCGTGGACCTGACCGAAAATATCGCACTGGATGTTGGCTATCGTTTCCGCGACACGATGATCAAGGGATCTGACCCCTATGAGCATCAGGTCATGGCAGGCGTTCGATTCTCGTTCTGATCCACAATCGCGTGTGATCAACTCCCGGGCGGCGGTTAAGAAATTAACCGCCGCTTTTCTTTGTTTTTAGGCTGCAGTTGACGTGCTGATTTGTTTGCGCCATAGGGGGATCGGGCTAGCCCTCCCCAACGGGGGCCAGTCCATCTGCAAGGATGGAGTGCAAAATGACAGATTCGAAACCGGCTTTGCGGCCGAAGAACCCGCAATTTTCGTCTGGCCCCTGCGCCAAAATTCCCGGCTGGACCGTGGACCTCCTCAAAACAGCTTCCCTTGGCCGCTCGCACCGTTCGGGCGAAGGCAAGGCGCGTTTGAAAGAAGCAATCACTCTCACGCGTGAAATTCTTGAAGTTCCCGACGACTATGTGATCGGCATTGTGCCTGCATCTGACACGGGTGCCATCGAAATGGCGATGTGGTCGCTTCTGGGTGCGCGTGGCGTTGACATGCTGGCATGGGAAAGTTTTGGTGAGGCCTGGGTGAGCGATGTGCTCAAGCAGCTCAAGCTCAAAGATGCGAATAAATATATCGCACCTTATGGCGAGCTTCCTGATTTCACGAAAGTGAATTTTGCAAATGATGTTGTGTTCACATGGAACGGAACGACATCCGGCGTCCGCGTTCCAAATGCCGATTGGATTCCTGCAAACCGCGAAGGTCTTACGATTTGTGACGCTACGTCTGCTGCCTTTGCGCAGGACATGGATTTTTCCAAGCTCGATGTGGTGACATTTTCCTGGCAGAAGGTTTTGGGTGGCGAGGGCGCGCATGGCGTTATTGTTCTCAGCCCACGCGCCGTGCAGCGGCTTGAGACCTATGTTCCGGCCTGGCCAATGCCAAAGATTTTCCGCATGACATCCGGTGGAAAATTGACCGCTGGTATTTTTGAAGGCGAGACGATCAACACGCCGTCCATGCTGTGTGTTGAAGATTATCTTGTGTCGCTGAAGTGGGCAAAAAGCATTGGTGGGCTGAAAGCCTTGCGCGCACGGGCGGATGCAAATGCCGCTGCGTTGAACCGCTGGATTTCAAATTCACCGTTTGCCACCAATCTTGCCAAGCTGCCAGACACACAGTCCAATACATCGGTGTGCTTCACGCTTGTGGGCGATGAAAATGTACCGAAGAAAATGGCCAAGCTTCTGGAGGCGGAAAAGGCAGCGCTTGATATTGGCGGCTACAGGGATGCGCCACCGGGTCTTCGCATCTGGTGTGGGGCAACCGTTGAAACATCCGACATTGAAGCGCTGCTGCCGTGGCTCGACTGGGCCTACGCACAGGCAACCGCCTAATTCATTTCAGTATTTTCTTTGAGGAGAAGCCCGATGGCTCCACGTGTTCTCGTTTCCGACAAGCTTTCCGAAACCGCTGTTCAAATTTTCAGGGACCGCGGCATTGACGTTGATTACAAGCCGGACCTCGGCAAGGACAAGGACGCGTTGCTTGCAGCCATTCCGCTTTACGACGGTCTTGCCATCCGCTCTGCCACCAAGGTCACACCGAAGATTTTGGAAGCTGCAAAAAACCTGAAAGTGATTGGCCGTGCCGGTATCGGCGTGGACAATGTGGATATTCCAGCCGCATCTTCGCGCGGTATTGTGGTGATGAACACGCCCTTCGGCAATGCCATCACAACGGCTGAACATGCGCTGTCCATGATGATGGCGCTGGCGCGGCAAATTCCGGAAGCCAATGCCTCCACCCATGCGGGCAAGTGGGAGAAGAACCGTTTCATGGGTGTTGAGCTTTTCAACAAAACACTCGGCGTGATCGGTTGTGGCAACATTGGTTCCATCGTTGCCGATCGGGCACTTGGCTTGAAAATGAAAGTCATCGCATTTGACCCCTTCCTGTCGCCCGAACGCGCTGTTGATATCGGTGTTGAAAAAGTTGAACTCGACGAGATTTTCAGGCGCTCGGATTTCATCACGCTTCACACACCGATGACGGAGAAGACTAGGGGTATTGTGAATGCAGCAGCTCTTGCAAAATGCAAGAAGGGCGTTCGCATCATCAACTGCGCGCGCGGGGGTCTTGTGGTCGAAGACGATCTCTATGATGCGATCATGTCTGGTAAAGTGGCAGGTGCCGCACTTGACGTGTTTGAAGTGGAACCTGCTTCTACCCATAAATTGTTTGGACTTGAGAATGTTGTGGCCACACCGCATCTTGGCGCATCGACCGGGGAGGCGCAGGAAAATGTGGCTCTGCAAGTGGCCGAACAAATGTCTGACTATTTGTTGTCGGGTGCTGTGAGCAATGCGCTGAACATGCCGTCGATTTCCGCCGATGAAGCACCGCGCCTGAAACCGTTTGTGGCGCTTGCAGAAAAGCTGGGAAGCTTTGCGGGCCAGCTCACGGATGGTCCGATTACTGGCGTCGTAATTGAGTATGCCGGTGACGTAGGTGAGATGAATACCCGGGCGCTTACGTCCGCCGCCTTGGCGGGCGTGCTGCAACCCATGCTTGGCACGGTGAACATGGTGTCTGCTCCCATCGTTGCGCGTGAGCGTGGCATCAAGGTGGACGAGGTTCGCCAGAGTCAGCGCGGTGCCTATGAAACCTACATCCGCCTGACCGTTCGGACGGACAATATCGAGCGCTCAGTTGCCGGAACCGTGTTCTCCGATGGCAAGCCGCGCATTATCCAGATCAAGGGTATTGAGCTGGAATCGGATTTCGGCCGCTACATGCTGTATGTCACCAATCAGGACAAGCCCGGATTTATTGGAGCAATTGGCTCGCTACTTGGTAATGCGGGCGTTAACATTGCCTCGTTCCATTTGGGTCGTCACGCCGAAGGTGAGGAGGCCATTTGCCTCGTGCAGATTGATGAGTCTGTTCCGGACTCGGTGTTGTGGGCTGTCCAAAAGCTGGAGCAGGTAAAACAGGCCAAGCCGCTTGCATTTTGACGTAATTCCGTCCTGAATTTGCCGTGAGCGTGGCGTTTCTTCAGCTCAATCATAACGGAGGAGAAACCCATGCGCCTTAAATTTGTTGCCCTTTTTCTTGCCACGTCATGCTTAACGCCGGCCCTTGCGGCTGATCTCAAGACCGTGTCCCATGTGGACGCGGTTACGGTTTATCCGTCGGGGGCTGAGGTTATCCGCGTTGTCGAAGCCCATCTTGCAGCCGGTGACACGACACTTATTTTGGAAGATTTTCCGGGCGAGCTGGACGCGCAATCCATTCGGGTGGAAGGCATGGGTGGAAACGGCCTCGAGATCGGATCGGTTGATTCCAAGTTGATCTATCTTTCATCCGAAGCCCAGGATGCCGAGCGCGCGCGCCTGGAAAAACAGGCCGAGACGTTGCAAGACGAGCGGCAGGCGCTGGACCAGACACTTTCGGATGCGGATTACCAAAAGAAACTGTTGCTTTCATTGGCTGACAAGCAACTCATGCCGTCCGCGGAAAACAAGACAACAAGTGTTGATGCCACCCAGCTTGGTGGGCTTTTGGATTTGGTGAGTGTCAAACTTAACGCAATTTCAAAAACCATTCACGAAGCGCAGATTCGCCAACGCGAGATCGACAAGGCGGTTGGTGAAATCCAGAACACGCTTGCCACGGTCGCGCCATCGCAGGTTTCCAAAATGCAAGTTACCGTACATCTCTCTACGCCGGCTGAAACCGATGGCACGTTCAAGGTGAAATACCGCATTGCCGGTGCAGGTTGGGCACCATTCTATGATGCGCGGCTTACAACCCCGGAGAAGGCGCAAAAATCCAGGATCGAACTCGTGCATCGTGCCGAGGTGATGCAATCATCCGGTGAAAGCTGGGACAATGTTGCACTGACACTTTCCACAGCCCGCCCTCTGGGTGCCACGTCGGCTCCTGATTTAACGGAACAGGAAATTGCAATCTATGAGCCGCTGGCAGAAAAAATGAGACGGGAAGACAAATCGAAAGCAGAGAGTGACGGTCGGGCGGGCAATGCATTGCAATTGAATGCTCCGGCACCTGTCACGGACGCGTTGGGAAATCTCTCGCCTGCGGACGTCAAAAAAAATGTTATGCAGCAACAGGCCATTGTTCAGTTGGCGGGCTTCCAGGCGCTTTACGCCATCCAGGGCCGCGTGAGTGTTGATAATTCCGGCACCTCCAAAAAAGTCCGCATTGCCACGGATAACTACCCTGCCACGCTGAACGCCATGGTGGTGCCGAAGCTTGATGCATCGGCCTATCTCACCGCGGCGTTCAAAATCAAGGGCGAAGCTCCATTGTTGCCTGGCACCGTCAATCTTTACCGCGATGGCGTGTTCATGGGGCAGGGCGCGTTGCCGTTGCTCAGCCCTGACGAGGAAGCCAAGCTCGGCTTTGGCGTGGATGACCTGATCAAGGTGAAGCGTTCAGAGGTGAAGCGCCAGAAAAGTGAGGAAGGCATTATTTCCACCTCGAATGTGGAAGAACGGGTCTGGGATATCGCCATTAAAAACCTGCATGACGCGCCAATTCCTGTCACCTTGCTGGACCAACTGCCATTTTCGGCCAATGAAAATGTCATTGTTATACCCATTGCGCTGATGACGCCTCCCACCGAGAAGAATTTGAACAAGCGGCGCGGTGTCATGGCATGGCGTTTTGATCTCGACTCCAAGGCCGAAAACACGGTCAAATTCGGCTACAAAGTCACATGGCCACAAAACATGCAGGTGGGGATGGATTTGGAGTGAGTCTGTTTTTAATCCATACAAAGCGATACTCCCTGTTCAATTGACAAGTGCAATCATATCGAGACATCCGTGATTCAAGATTTAGTCTTGTCAGCGGCACCATTTTGCGCCAGATTTCTCTTCCGGGGGTTGTTGTGTAAATATTGAATTAAATTTCATATGGGTGTTTTCAGATGAAATGTATTTTTACGAAAACGCCTTTGCCTGCCCAAACTCTATTCGCACAGCAGTACACAGCCTATCTAAACTGCAGAACTTTCTTGTTGCCAACCGGGAGTGCCAGACGATGACCGGCAAGTACGAAGAGCCCACATTTTCGCGTGACAGTCGCGATGCCGATATACTTGAGTCTGTGAAAAATGCACTGGAAGCGCAAGGTGTAAAAGGTGTGCGCGGCATTGGTCCTGTCAATGAAGAGGGTACCCATTGTGTCGTTTTGCTGGAAGACAAGAAAAATACAAAGCTGAACAACGTTGTTGAAGCCCGGCTCTCGAATGATGACAGGTTGAAGATTGCCCTTGTCGTGGGTCAGGATAAAGGTTCCGCACAACTCTATATGGGTTTCTCCCCCCCGCCTTGGCAGTATAGTGGACGTTTGATGGGTGGAGACCCCATTTGGAATGAAGATGCTGGCCAGTGGGGTACAATTACATTTGCAGTCAGTGCGACAAGTAATATCACTTTAGAAGGAATAGCCTGTGCCAATCAGAGCATAAGTTGTAACCATGTGCTTAATGTTGGCGCCGGAAGCGATGTTTCGACAACCAACTTTCCAAATACCATGAAGTTGGCTTGGCACACAAATCCACCCTCACCAGCTGGACATTGGGTGGATATCGGTGGAGCAGAATTCATCGTTGACGTTCCTTTCTCGCATATGAAACTGCGTGGGTTGGGAAAGATTACCGGTGTTAAGCAACCTCAAACAGGTATCCGTGTTTCGAAGTACGGTGCCGTGTCCGGGCTGACAAGCGGCAGGGACTTGGGTATGGCTTTACGCATAATTGATTATAAAAATCATCCCAAAGATTTCTTTCTAATCCGGATCGTGAGTGGATATTTTGGTACCGTGGGGGACTCTGGTTCGGCAGTGGTTGATGCGGATCGAAACCTTGTTGGTATTCTGGTTGCCGGGAATCCAGGTCATAGAGATGAAACATATTATATACAGGCGGTACCCAGGGGGCAGATTTCACCGAACCCTAAATTGTCAATTTTTGTGATTGACGGATTTTAAGCAAATAACTGGAGGGCGTGGCTATGTCGAAGATAGGACTCAAAGACCCAAAAATGAAACGTCTCATTGGACGGGCTATTTTTGAGTCGTGGCAAGATGCAATCAATGATGCTTCAAAGACTGATTACGAAGCTGATGCGGCTGAGAATGATCCCGGAACTGATGCCGCCAAGAATGATTTCAAAACTCCCAAAATTAACCGCGAATTACTAATACAAAAGTTGGGTGAGCTGCTGGATGTATCTTTCAAAGGTAAAACGGAAAAAACGATTGAGTTTGATGTGGTTTTTGATACTGACCTAGATAGGAATACGCGTTTGGTGTGGCTCAGTATCCCAACCCCGGATGTGGACGCGCAAGGGATGGATGATACGTGGGAGAAGTGGAAGAAGACATATTATGATGATCTCACTCCCGCCGAAAAAGAAAAGAAAGAAGAAGAATTAGGCGGTGCCGTGCTCTTCGGTTGCGGTAGATGAAAATTGAAAAGGAAGAAATTTACTTGCGAGTGTAAAACCTTTTCAATATTTGAAAGCCCTCAGTAGAGGATAGGCATCGGGTTTAGTTCTGCTTCCGCCAACCTGCGCTCATGCCAGCCCAGTTTATAAGGGACATCATATAGACGCCCTGGAGAAAAGCGTGGCCAAATTGCGCGAAGCCCGGGTACTATTACCCTGACAGCCTTGTTTTTTCGGTCTGCAGGTGAAAGATTGACGACAAGAATGTCGAGATTGTTCTTCCTTAAATTTTCCAAATTGATCGTTCCGGGATTTGAAAGCGCGCAGCTTTGCGCAGAAGTTTTCTTATCGGGACAAATAAATTGATAGTCCGCTGCATTGGCTGACATGCACCAAGAAACAAAATCGTTGATTGGTGTGCTTCCCGACTTGGCGCGTATATTTTTGGTCACTTCGAATTGCACCAGTTCTCCCATTGCAGATTCCGCTGCTTCTTTGTGGGTCTTGGCTGCCGCAAACCCGATTGACAGGTTGCCGCCCGTTGCATCGCAGGAGATCGCTGCGGCTACCGGAATGGCAAGGTCGTGGGTCAGGTCCAGTATCCAGAATGTTCTCCCACTTCTTTTTATCCATTCCTCGAATGGCTTCCAAAGGGCGAACTTTTCCCGGTCCACATGCATTTCGGGCCGCTTCACGCGACCATACCACCAAATTGATACGGCATCACGTTCGACAAGTTCCAACAAACCTCTCCCGATTGCATCGGCGCTGCTGTTGCCAGACGCTAGGCCACTGGAGTCTGGAATGGGGAAACCTTCTTCAATTGCGTTGGGATAGCCTAAAAAACAATGGGCTGCCGGAACAAATATTGTGTTCTGCGTAAAAATAGATTCTGCTTTTACCCATGCAATGCTGTGACGATTGTTCGGTTTAAGGGGCAATCGATGATCGATAGCAACGGTGTCGTTCCAGATGGGTGCCTTTTGATATTGGTCATCAGAAATGAGAAGCAATGACTGAAGTGGGACTGCCTCATTCCTCAAATCTTCAGGGCGGGCGTGAAGTAATTCAATACTATCATTGAATATCGCATATTGGCGTTCAATGGCCTCGAAAAGGCAGCAAGATATTGCTTCTTCCTCCGACAGCCCTTTGCCGCTAACAACCCGCTTTCGCCCCCACTTATCGGGTTTAAGAGTTGCAGCAGCGATATGGATAGGACAATCATAACCAGCGTCAAGTTTGTGCAGTCCGCCTATAATTCCATCAAACTCGTTCGCCGTCTTGGGCATTTCCGGTTTTCCGTACATCGTTGGTCGACGCGTCATATTCTCGATGCTATAAGTTGTCGCTCTAACTCACAAGATAGGAATAAGCTTGTTTCCTGACACTTTTGAAAATCAAGCAGGGCCAGCAAAACCCTCTGGCGAGTCATTGTACGGCGTTCACCGTGTATTGGCAGTGCTTACCGCAGATCTGGTGGGTTATAGCGAGTTGGTGTTTGCGGATGCCCATACCGGTTTTGCAATCCTGCATAAAACACGTGCTATTTTGGCAGATTGTATCAGTCGCGACAAAGGAAAGATTTTACAAACTCCCGGCGACTTTGTTCTGGCTACCTTTGATGATTTTAACGATGCATTGCGAGCAGCTGTGGCGGCACAAGAGAGGCTTCTAAAGCATCATAAAGCGTTGGAGCAGCGCAGCGCAGGTCATTGGAAAATTGGTATCGCCTATGGCGATGTCTATGCGATTGGTGATGACTACTACGGAAATGCCATAAATGTTGCGGCGCGCCTTCAAGCCCTCGCTGCTCCCGGTGAAATATATTTCACCGGTAAGTTTGATAACCTGCCAACCCTGCAGGGTACAGTTATCCAGGATATCGGGCTTAAAAAACTCAAGAATATCGAAGAACCAATTCGTATTCATTGTGCTTTGCTTCCAACATACAACACATACACCCAAACAGCAGGCAGAGCCTTTAGTACACCACCGAAACTACTCAAGCATCTGAGCAAACCCGTGCTTCGGCTCGAGCCTTTTGACAATATCAACCAGTCCAACGAGGGCGGACTTTTTGGGAAGGCGCTTGTTGGTGAAATTCACCTGATACTGTCAAGACTTAGCAATACCATTTCGGTGACTGACCCGAATATAGCGACATCAAGCCATCAGGACTACGTTCTATCCGGCGCTATTCAGAGTCGTGGTCCATATGCCCGTATCATGGCGCGGCTAACGTCGTGCACAGATGGGTTGACGATTTGGGAAGAACGATTTGAATGCGACCTTGATCTTTCGTTCGATGTTCAAGATCAGATTTCACAAGAGATCGTCTCGGCCCTTCAGCTTCGACTAACTGAGGGAGACCAAGCGCAACTTTGGAGACGCGGTACAAAGTCTGGCAAGGCGTGGGAATACTTTCAACGCGGTCTTGATGCAGAAAAGCATTTTACCCGCCAAGGCCATGAGAAAGCCAAGGAACTTTATGCTGAAGCGTTAAGGATTGACCCAAAGTATTTCAGCGCTTCGGTTGCGCTGGCTTTCTGTTATTTGGACCAAGTGCGGTTAGGCTGGAGCGCGAACTCTGAAGAACCAATTGCAGCAGCAGAAGAGCTTTGTGAAAGAGCGAGGCAGCTGGCTTCACAACAACCGGATGTTTCGGCGTTGCAGGCTTTTCTTTTTTTCTTTCAAAAACACTGGGGCGAGGCGCGGGCTGAAATGCAGAGGGCGGTTGAACTCGCACCGCACAGCCCTCAAATTATTGGTTATCAAGGCGCGCTCAGTGATTTGATGGGTGATTATGAAGCTGCGATCCACGCTTACATAAGAGCGCTATCATTAAGCGCTCATTCCCCAGCCTGGATTCCATCCAACTTGGGCCTGTCATATCTTGCAGTTGGAAATGTAGAAGAGGCTGAGAATATTTATCGTGAAGTATTGAAACATCATCCTAATTATGTGCGTGCGTGGATTGGCTTGGCCGTAGCGTTGAACCGTCAGGGCAAAGGCAAAGAGGCTAAGCAAGTTGCAACGACGGTTCTTTCTTTGGACCCCACATTTTCTTCGGAAGTATGGGGCAAGTCCAGGCCGTTTCATGATGACGAGCTTTTGAATGCGTTTATTAAGGATTTGCAAGCAGTCATGATTCCGTAGTCTGATATCGTCGAGCTGTTGCGGGTGTTTCATTTGAATCCAGACTAACATTTGCCCTCACGCCCGTTTCGTGTATGACCTGTTAACGGCTCCGGGGAGAATCTCTCTGGGGCCGTTGTCATGTCTATCAGGAGTTTTGAATGGCCAATGTGGCAGTGGTTGGCGCCCAGTGGGGTGACGAGGGCAAGGGGAAGCTGGTGGACTGGCTGTCCGAACGGGCAGATGTCGTGGTGCGCTTCCAGGGTGGCCACAATGCTGGTCATACCCTTGTGATTGATGGTGTCACCTACAAGCTTTCGCTTTTGCCTTCGGGCATTGTTCGGCCTGGCAAGCTTTCCATTATCGGCAATGGTGTTGTGATTGATCCGTGGGCTTTGATTTCTGAAATTGAAAAGCTCTCGGCGCAGGGTGTTTCGGTTTCGCGTGAGAACTTGCGCATTGCTGCCAATGCGACTCTGATTTTGCCGCTGCACGGCGAACTGGACCGTATCCGTGAAGAGGCAGCTGGTGCGGGTAAAATCGGCACCACGGGCCGCGGTATCGGCCCAGCTTACGAAGACAAGGTTGGCAGGCGCGCCATTCGCGTCAATGACCTAGCTGATCTTTCAACGCTTGGTCCCAAGATTGAGCGGCTGCTCACACACCACAACGCATTGCGGCGCGGGCTTGGGCAAGCTGAAGTTCTGGCTGCTGACTTGTTCAAACAGCTCAGTGAAATTGCGCCGAAGATTTTGGTTTATTCCGATGCGGTGTGGGCGTTGCTCGATGGCATCAAGCGGGATGGCAAGCGCATTTTGTTTGAGGGCGCGCAAGGTGTGCTCCTCGATATTGATCACGGCACGTATCCGTACGTGACGTCATCCAACACGGTGGCGGGGCAGGCGGCTTCTGGTTCCGGCCTTGGCCCTTCAAGCATTGGCTATGTGCTGGGCATTGCCAAGGCTTATACCACGCGCGTGGGGTCGGGTCCGTTTCCGACGGAGCAGGACAATGCTATTGGCGAACATATTGGCAAAACTGGCCGCGAGTTTGGAACGGTGACGGGCCGTAAGCGGCGCTGTGGCTGGTTTGATGCAGTGCTGGTGCGCCAAGCCATCAAGACCTCCGGCATTCATGGCATCGCCCTCACCAAGCTTGATGTTCTGGATGGCATCGAAGAGATCAAGGTTGGCGTTGGTTATATGCTAGATGGCAAACGCATTGAATATTTCCCTGCCGCAGAAGAAGCGCAAAAGCGCGTTGAACCGATTTACGAGAGCTTTGAAGGCTGGAAAGATACGACTGCGGGTGCCCGGTCATGGGCGCAGCTTCCAGCGCAGGCGATCAAGTACGTGAAGTATCTTGAGGAGTTGATCGAATGTCCGGTCGCCCTGCTGTCAACATCGCCGGAGCGCGACGATACGATTTTGATGCGGGACCCGTTTCAGGACTAAAGACCTTTTATAGGCCTTTAAAGCCTCATAAATGACCGCACAGCGGAATTTGAGATAGGGGCGCTAGGGGTGTAGCAGATAAGACTAAATTCCCTTGTATGGGTCTCGCAGGTAGCCTAGAATTGATTACAATTTATGGTTTTAAAATCATGTTATACACGCGACATTCAACCCGCCAGCTTCAAGTTGACCGCATCGTTCTTGATCGCAAGCATTTCAGAGAAATTTTTGAGGATGATGGCGGCAAGGTTTGATTGGGCTGTTGGCTTGCCGCAGAGATAACCCTGCAGGTAGTCGCACTTCAAATTGCGCAAGGTAACCATCTGCTCCATGGTCTCAATGCCCTCAGCTGTCACCTTAAGGCCAAGGTCGCGGCTGAGTTCGATGATAGACCGTAAAATTCCGGGGGCCTTGGGTGTTGTGTCAAGCGCATGGATGAATGAGCGGTCGATTTTCAGCTTTGAAAGCGGGAATTGCCAGAGATAACTCAGGCTGGAATAGCCCGTTCCAAAATCATCAAGCGTAATTGAACAGCCCATGTCACGCAATGCGTTCAGCTGGGCCAGAACCAGTTCCTGGTCTTTCAACAATGTGCCCTCGGTGATTTCCACTTCGAGGCGGTAGGCCGGAAATTGTGTGCGTTCCAGCGCGTTGTGAATATCCTTGAGCAAGGTGCCGGAATAAAACTGGTGGGGTGAAAAATTGACGGCAACAACAAGATGGGTTGGCCATGTTGCGGCGGTGCGGCATGCTTCTTCGACACACCATGCGCCAAGTTTGGAAATGAGGCCTATGTCCTCCACGATGGGGATGAACTCGCCCGGAGAGACAAGCCCCAGTTCCGGATGCTTCAACCGCATCAGCACCTCAAACCCTGCCAAGGCACCGGTCTTAAAATCAAAAAACGGCTGGTAAGCGAGTTCGAACTGCTCATGTTCCACGGCATTTGTGATAAATGCAATCAGTTCATTTTGACGTTTGACGACGGGGGCATCCGCCGGGTTGTAAAAGGAATATCCTGGGCTGCCGGGCTCGGTTGACGCACGCAAAGCAAGGCTTGCATGTTGCATCAATGTCGTTGCGTCACGGTCTGCATTCGAAGTGAGGGCAACGCCGGCAATGGCTTCAATGGCCAAATCCTGCTCACTCCAGGGCATTGGCTTGGAACATAATGCCACAAGTTCTTTTGCGGTTTGCAATACGCTCAGGGAATCGTCGGTGTTGGTCAGAAAAATACCGAAACTTTTGTGATCCAGGCGGCCGATAATGCGGTTGCTGATGTTGGCACGTTCGAGCCTTTCAGCCAGTTGCCGGATAACTGAGCCTATGGCTTTTCTGCCATAAACTTCGCCTATTCTGGATAAACCATTGATCCGGATTTCAATAAAGGCAGCACAGGTTTTATGGATTTCTGCCTTGGCAATTTCTGCGCTCATCAGGCTTACAAGGGTTTCAAAATTCAACAGTCCCGTATCCTGGTCATGGCTGGTAAGCAGCACAAGGCGTTCCTTCAGGTATTTCAAGTCCTGTGATGTCTGGTCTTGTTGCAGGATTTCCGAAGATGTCATTGTCGCTGATGTCGCCAAATATGAACCAATTGCTCTATAGATGAAGCCAAGATTGTAACAATGTGTAAAATTTTAACGATTGGTGGGGTGTGAATTGCGATTTTTCTTTCTCAAAATGGGGTATTTTCAATCTCTGGCAGTTGAGTTTACGCGATGGTTGTCTGGGGTTGTTCTTCTCGCAGCTTTCATTGGTGGCTTTGTGGGCGCTTCCCAAGCTGCCACATATGTTGAAATTGCCAAGGCTATGTTGAAAAACTTGCCTCAAGATGCCCAATTGCGGGACGATCTTGAAACTGAACTGGTAGTCCAAGCCAATGCGTATCGGGCAACACGCGGTGTTGGAAATCTGCAAGCTGATGATTTGTTGCGCGACGCGGCACGGGCGCAAGCGGTGGACATGATGCTGAATGATTTTGTGGGGCATCGCTCAAGTTCAGGATATGAGTTTGATTCACGTGTAAGGTATTTTCTCGGCAATCCGGCCCACTTGCCCCAGATGGCAGAGAATGCCGCGCGTGAAACGCAGAAGGGTGATGCTAATGCCGCGAAGGCCCGACTTTTATTTCAGCAATGGGTGCACAGTGCGCTGCATCGCAAAAGCCTGATCAATACGGGATACAAGTTTGTTTCAACCGGCGTTGTGCAGCGCGGAAATAAAATCTGGGCCGTGCAGATTTTCTGGGCATCGATGCCAAGTGACGTCAAGCCACTTGGCACCAACGGATTGTATTAGCTGTAGGCGAGCGCCGCTGGCTTGGGTGCCAAGGCCTTTTGTGCGGCGTTCTTAACGGCCTTCTGGACCTTTTCAAAAGCGCGCACTTCGATTTGGCGAATGCGTTCGCGTGATACCTCAAATTCCTTTGACAGGTCTTCAAGGGTCATCGGGTCGTCTTGCAACTTACGGGCCTCAAACACGCGGCGCTCGCGATCCGTGAGCTTGTCCAAGGCCTGCTTGAGCATCACATTGCGCATCGACGCTTCTTCATTGCTCGCGAGGATTTCTTCCTGGCTGTCATTGTCATCAACCAGCCAATCCTGCCACTCGCCTTCTGCATCAGCGCTGACATGACTATTCAGGGACGCATCGCCACTCAGCCTGCGGTTCATGTTGATCACTTCCTGCTCGTCAACGCCGAGCTTGGTGGCAATGATCTTCACATGTTCCGGCTTCAAGTCGCCTTCTTCAAGGGCCTGAATTTGCCCCTTCAATTTACGTAGGTTGAAAAACAACTTCTTCTGGCTTGCGGTTGTGCCCATTTTCACGAGGGACCATGAGCGCAGGACATACTCTTGTATCGAAGCCTTGATCCACCACATTGCATAGGTGGCCAAACGGAAACCTTTATCGGGTTCAAAACGCTTTACAGCTTGCATGAGGCCAACATTGCCTTCGGATACGACTTCGCCAATCGGCAGGCCGTAGCCACGATAGCCCATGGCGATTTTAGCAACAAGACGCAAATGGCTAGTCACCATACGCTCGGCGGCTTTGCTGTCGCCATGTTCTTTATAGCGTTTGGCCAGCATGAATTCTTCTTCGGGAGCAAGCATTGGAAACAAACGAATTTCCTGCAGATAACGGTTCAGACCACCTTCGCCAGCGGCAATTGCGGGTAATGATGCGGCACGGGCCATATTTTATTTCCTCTTCTAGTCACGCCAAGTTCACGCTTGGGCACACGTAAATATATGTATGAATACGTCGAAAAAAAGATACTGTATCAGTTACAGTTTCACATTATTTTGATGAACGCTTGAGCGCCTTCAAAAGTTCCGACATGTCAGGGGGAATGGGGCTTTCAAAGCGCAGGGCCTTGCCTGTCCGGGGGTGTTCGAAGCCAAGAACTGAAGCATGAAGTGCCTGTCTATTCAATGACTTAACGGCATCCTGTGCCGCTTCGCTGAGGTTGTTCAGAGAGGCTTTGAAGCTTTGGCCGTAGGTGCGGTCCCCCAAAAGGGGATGGCCGATATGCGTCATGTGTACACGTATTTGGTGTGTTCTGCCGGTTTCCAACACGCAACGGATGAGGCAGGCGACGGGTGGTTTGCCAAAATTCTCCAAAACCTCATAGTGGGTCACGGCTTCACGTGCCGTCTCTGAGCGAGAGACCATCATTTTCTGGCGGTTGGTGTTGCTGCGGGCCATGGCAGCGGAAATGATGCCGCTGCTGCGCTCCGGCGTTCCCCAGATAATCGCGTTATAGGCCCGTTCCAACTTGCCATCGCGGCCGTGGGCGGCAAATTGGTCGGAAAGGCCTTGGTGTGCCGCATCGTTCTTGGCTACTACGAGGAGCCCGCTGGTGTCCTTATCAAGTCGATGAACGATTCCGGGACGCTTGACGCCGCCAATGCCGGAGAGGCTATCGCCGCAATGGGCGATCAAAGCGTTCACGAGTGTTCCGGTTTCATTGCCGGCACCGGGATGCACCACGAGGCCAGGAGGCTTGTCGATGATAATCAGGTCTTTATCTTCAAAAACCACAACAAGCGGAATGGTTTCGGCCTTTGGTTCGGCCTCCACGGCGGGCGGGAACGTGACGATGATGGTTTGACCGATTTTCAGCTTATGTCGTGTTTCAGTAACCGCTTTGCCCTCGACAGTGACCTGGCCATCCGCGATAAGCTTCTGAAAACGAGCGCGGCTTACATCGGGGAAGGCTTGCGCCACAACACGGTCCAGCCGGTCTGAAGTTTCGGCTGTGGTTTCAAGTATCAGCGGGGGAGAGGCATTCATGGAAGATCAAATCTCAAATCTGGAAGAGGTGCCACCGGTGAATAAGGGGCTGTTGCGCGTGGTGTATATCATGGGCATCGTTCTCGTGTTGCTTTTCTTCGCACTGGTGGCGGGCATCATTTACAAGAGCCGCAACAAGGTTGTTGCGGCGGATTTGCCAAGTGTGGTTGATCTGGGATTGCCTTCGGGAACGCTTGCGAAAGAGGCCGTACTGACGGGTGATCGGCTTACGATTAATACGGGCAGCGATGTGATCATCATTGAAATGAGCTCGCGCAAAGTGTTGCTGCGGCTGAAAGTTGCCAATCCCTGAGGCTTGCGCTTGGGTCAGTCGCCCGATATAGAAAACATCCTGGAGCAGGTCCCTTCGTCTATCGGTTAGGACGACAGCCTCTCACGTTGTAAAGGCGGGTTCGATTCCCGCAGGGATCACCAACCCTACTTTGTTCCACTGCTTGTTCATCACGATAGCTCTGTAACCTCCCTGCGATAGGGCACTTCCAAGAAGTCGGGTTCAGATATGCCGAAGCCTTCGGCCAGTTTGCGTCCTGAGTGAACGGCGGCGGCTATGGTGCCGGGACTGTAGCAGTCGCCTATGCGTGAGGCATGCGGGGTGCTGATTGTGTTGAAGAGTTCGTCTTCGACATCTTTTGCGGTCACCATCACAATCGTGCTGGAAGAAATCTGTTCGGCCCTGCCTGTGAACACGCACGCAAGAGTGGCATGATCGGCGCTCACACTTTGCAAAGCCATATTGGCCTTTATCGTTACGCCTAGTTCCAGCATACGCGTTTGAATTCGCGGCTGTTCAAGCGAGGCTTTGGTGAATGATGAAACAAGACAGGATGGCGTCACAAGCGTAACGTCAAAACCCTCTTTGCGTAAGAGCTCTGCAATCACACCTCCCATGTAGTAGTGATCATCATCATAGAGCACGACATCACGACCCTGCGGTCTTGCGCCATTCAGAATGTCATCGGGCGTCAATACCTGCGCGGAATCCGCAATTGCAATCGGCTTGCTGTGGTAACGTGCAACGCCATCCCGCCGCCAGCGAGCACCGGTTGCGACAACAACATGATCTGCACCAAATTCTGCGATGGTCTCCGCAGTCATTGTGCTTTCGAGATAGAGCTGAACGTTTGGCATTTTGTTGATTTGGCTGAGACGCCAATCGCGCACACGGCCCCAAGCAGCAAGGCCCGGCAATTTGCATTCGCGCGCCACGCGGCCACCGGCTTCGGAGCGTTGATCAGCGAGTGTCACCTGGTGCCCACGTTGCCCCAAGGCGCGCGCCGCTTCCAATCCGGCGGGGCCAGCGCCTACCACGAGTATGTTTTTTATGCTGCCTGCGGGTTTGATCTTTTCCGGGTGCCACCCGCGCCGCCATTCCTCTCCCATCGAAGGGTTCTGTGTGCAGCGGATGGGTGACATGGTGTAATCACCCGTCACACAAACATTACAGCCAATGCATTCTCGAATATCATCAAGACGGCCTTCTTCTATTTTCCTCGGCAAGTAAGGATCAGCGATGGAAGGCCGCGCCGCCCCGATCATATCCATGATGCCTTGCCTGATGACGCGGACCATGGTGTCGGGCGACGTGTAGCGACCCACGCCCACAACGGGCTTAGTTGTGAGTTTTTTCACGCCTGCGATATAGGGCTCTTGAAATCCTTCTTCAGAAAAACGTGAGGTTTGGCTGTCGTTTGACCAATCTGAAAGTGAAAGGTCCCACAAATCAGGTAATTCCGCCATCAGGCCAATGGCATCCTCAACTTCGGCGGGCTCCAGTCCTTCAGCACCCATGAATTCATTCATGGCGATGCGCACGGGCACAGCGCAGGTATCGCCCACGGCATCCTTTGTATCTTCAATGACTTCGCGAAGAAGCCGCGCACGATTGGCCAGCGATCCGCCATATTCATCGGTTCGGAAATTGCTGGAGCGCGAGAGAAACTGTTGGAAAATGCCAATCCCATGACCAGCATAAACATAGACAAGATCATAGCCTGCAGCCTTGCCACGGAGTGCCGCTGCGCGATGCGCCTGGCGCAAATTTTTGATGTCCTGTTTATCCATCGCGCGCGCGCACACCGGATCATTAAAATAGCTTGATGTGGGCCGCGCTGAAGCTGCCACCGGAATTTCACGCGACCACAGGTTATTGGCGGTGAAACCCGAATGACAAAGTTCCAAGCCCGCTAATGAATGATGCTCATGGATTTTTTCAACAATGCGCGCATGCATGGGAATGTCTTGATCACTCCAGATGCGCAACTCCACATAGGGTGCCACATCCGAAGTGGGGTGAATTTCGGTCATCTCCGTGCAGACAACGGCCCAGCCGCCTTCGGCTTTCATGCCGCGCATAGCGGCAAGCGCTGAAGGATCACGCCAGCCCATGCCATTGCAATGCGGAACCTGATAAAAGCGATTGCGCGCTGTAACCGGGCCAATCTTCACGGGCTCAAACAAAATATCGTAGCGCGGCTCGCGGCTCATTCCAAAGAGAACTCGGGGCCAGCGATATGAACCGCAAGGAGGCAACCATTGGGCGTAGTTGAGCAATGTTCGGTACCATCGCGCAGCCAAACAAGATCGCCCTTTGAGTAGACTGTGCCGTCGTTCTCGATCAGTTCGCCTTCAAGAATGAGAAATTGCTCGTGCCCATTGTGGCGATGGGCGCGCGTGGTCATGCCTGCAGGCATGCGGTAAACGTGAAAACCGACACCAAGTGGAAGCGCGTCGTCATTTTGCAAAACGCTATCGCCGTAAACCTTGCCGTCATCATAGACAAAGGGTTTGAATTCCGCAGAGTAGATATTGGTCACGCGGCGATCTTTGGCGTCAACGGGTTTCATCACAATTGTTTCCTCTATTTCAGCTCTGCGGCCAAGTGTTTCGATTAGTTTGACCGGATTGACGCAATCATCTTTGGCAAGACTGCGGTAGATTTCCAACGTCGTATCAGAAAGTGTTCCCCGTTGATAAAAATACATCGCGGCAGCATAACGCATTTTGCCAGCTCCCGCGTCGATGGACAACGAGCGCAGACGCTCAAACTGCTCACGATCCTCACGGGTCAAAATTACGATCATGGCGTTACTGGTTCGCAGCTATGGCGAGCTGAATATCGCGCTCGCGTTTGCGCTCGTTGCGCGTGAGTACAACCGTTGCAAGGGTGACACCTGTTGCAACAATCAATACAATGACAGTGGCCAGCGCATTTATATCGGGCGTGACACCCAATTTTACCTTGCTCCATATCAAGATAGGTAATGTGGTGTAGCCTGGCCCCGTGGTGAAGCTGGTGATCACCACATCATCCAGAGAAATCGTAAAGGCAAGCAGCCAGCCCGACAGTATCGCAGGTGAGATGATCGGCAGCGTCACGTCGCGCAGCACCTGCCAAGGTTTGGAACCCAAATCCATCGCGGCCTCCTCAATTGACATATCCATTGATGAAAGGCGTGATTGAACGATAGTCGTCACATAGGTCATTGAAAATGTGATGTGCGCTATCGTTATGGTCGTAAACCCGCGTTGCCCCGGCCAGCCAAACCACTGCGCCATCATGATGAAAAGCAAAAGTGACGAGATACCCGTGATGACTTCGGGCATAATCAAAGGCGCGGTGACGAGTCCTGATAAAATCGAGCGACCACGGAATTGCTTGAAGCGCGCAAGGGCCAGGCCCGCGAAAGTTCCAAGCAGCGTTGCAAATGTTGCGCTGAGCACCGCAATTTCGAGAGAGAGGAGTGCCGCGCTTAGTATCTGCTGATTGCTGAACAGCTTGCCATACCACTCCGTGGAGAACCCGCCCCACACCGTTGCCAATCTCGATTTGTTGAATGAAAAGAAAATCATCGAAAAAATTGGCACATAAAAAAAGGCCAATCCGAAAAAAATCATTGTCACCAGAAAAGTGGGCCTGCGGTTCATCTAGGTCTCCGCTCGCGCTTGGGCCTTGGTTTCAAAATAATTATAGATCATCAGGGGAACAACCAGCATCAACAATAACGCGACAGCAACCGCCGACGCCATTGGCCAATCGCGGTTAGAGCCAAATTCCTGCTGGATCACACGACCAATCATGGGGTCTGAAGCATTGCCGACAAGGCTGGGAATGATGAGTTCACCTGAAGCCGGAATGAAAACCAAGAGCCCACCAGCGATGATCCCCGGCATTGAAAGCGGTAAAGTGACATCCTTGAAAACCTGCCAGGGCTTGGAGCCCAAATCCATTGCAGCTTCATCCAATGTGATATCCAGCCTTTCGAGATTTGCGTAGAGTGGCAGGATCATGAAGGGCAAATAGGAATAGACCATAACCAGAACCACCGCGAAGTTGGTGTTCATCATTTGAAAAGACGGCACCGCCCAACTTGAAGGAACAAGCGTGTTATAGGCTGAGGTGATTGCGACGTTGAACCAGCTATTCTTTCCCATCAAACCGATCCACGCATAAACCCGCAGCAGAAAGGACGTCCAGAACGGCAAAATGACGAGCATGAGAAGCAATCGCTGTGTTGATTTGCCGACTCGTGTGATCCCCAAAGCCATTGGGTAGCCAATGAGCAAACATATAATGGTGGCAATGCTTGCATTGTAGAGCGAGATGAGGCTTGAACGAATGTAAAGAGAGTCTGAAACCAACCTGTTATAGGCCTCGAAGCGCACAAAGGGCCATTCGGGCAAAAATGCAAAGGGTGGTGATTGCGATGCCGTCTTGGCAAAACTCATCACCACAACAATTACAAATGGCAGAAGACAAAATAGAATGAGCCACAGATAAGGTGCAGCGATAATGACATCGCGCCAGCCGCGACGATTGAACCAGGAGTCAATATGCTTTGGAACATTGTCGTTCACATCTCACCTTTGAAAAGCATGATGGCCTTGGGATTGATGGTGAGAAAAACGTCATCATCCCAGGTGACCGCTGATTGACCTTCAGAGAACCTTTCTGCGTTAACGGTATTGACCGACAGTACATGGCCGCTCTGCAATTTAATCCGATAAAGAGAATCCTTGCCAAAATAACCAAAGTCCTGAACTTTCCCCTGCAATGAATTGATTTCGTTTGCTTTTCTCTTGCGCGAAACGCCAATTTTTTCGGGACGAAAGGCCATCGACACTTTTTCACCAACGGAAAAGGAATTCGACGTGTGAACCCTCAGGGATCGCTGCAGCAGAGGCGAAGAGACTTCGATATTCTCTTTCTCAACGCTTGTGATCTCAGCATCCACCATGTTGATGGAACCAATAAAACCTGCAACAAATTTGCTATTCGGGAATTCATAGATGTCTGAAGGTGGGCCAATCTGCCTGATATGGCCTTGATCCATTACGGCAACGCGGTCCGCCAGTGTCATCGCTTCTTCCTGATCATGCGTGACGACGACAAACGTAATGCCCGTTTTGTATTGTATGTTGGAGATTTCAAATTGCGTGTGCTCCCGCAGTTTTTTATCCAATGCTCCCAAAGGCTCATCAAGCAGAAGCAGTTTCGGTTGCTTCGCCAATGAACGGGCAAGTGCCACACGTTGGCGCTGTCCACCAGATAATTGATGGGGTTTGCGATCGGCAAGATGCGAAAGCTGCACAAGGCTGAGCATTTCTTTTGTGCGGTCTTGCCGTTGTGCCGGTGTCATCGCCTCGTGCTTGAGGCCGTAACCCACATTGCCGGCAACAGTCATATGCGGAAACAGCGCATAAGACTGGAACATCATGTTCACCGGCCTGTTATAAGGCGCAATCTTTGCCATATCCTGGCCATCAATAAATATGCGGCCTGTTGTCGGTATTTCAAATCCCGCCAGCATGCGCAAGAGAGTGGTCTTGCCGCAGCCTGAACCGCCAAGCAGCGCGAAAAGTTCGCCTTTGGCGATCTCAAGCGACACATTATCAACAGCAGTAAAATTACCGAACGTCTTCGTTACACCCTCAATACGTATAAAATCTGCTTTGGGCTCCGCTACAGGCACAAATCAACCCGACTTCATTTCAGTGAACGCGGTGGTCAGTGCGCGTTCATTTTCATCGGTGAGTGGCTTAAGAGTGTACAGCCGTTTCATAACTTCTTCATTGGGATAAACGGCGGGATTGGCCAAGACATCCGGGTTCACAAATTTACGCGAGGCTAAATTTCCGTTCGCATAATTGGTCAGGTTTGTGCACTTCGCTATCACTTCCGGCTGGAGCAAATACTCCAAGAATTTATGTGCGTTGTCCTTGCGAGGCGAGTCAGCAGGGATACACATAACATCCACCCAAGCCGGTGCGCCACTTTTTGGAACGAAATAACCCAGATTTATGTCGACCCCCGCTTCTTTGGCGCGGGCCTTTGCCGTTGAATAATCGCCCGACCAATTATTGACAAAACATACTTCCTTGTTCGGAATAGCATTAAGGAAATTTGTGCTGTCAAAAGTGCGCACATTTTTTCTGATTTTTTTGAAGGCATCAATTGCGGCTTGAATATCTTCAGGTTTATAGGCATCACGCGCCTTGCCAAGATAATCGAGGATCAACGGGATCACATCGGTTGGTTCATCGAGAATTGAGATGCCACAATCAGCAAGCTTCTCCGCGTTCTCAGGCTTCATGAGAATATCCATGGATTCAAGGTCAGCATTCGGGAGACGCTCTTTCACCATATCAAGATTATAGGTGAATCCGACAGACCCCCACATATAGGGAATGCCGTACTCCGCACCCGGATCAAAGCCTTCTTCAATTTTCAAAACCGTTGGATCAAGATTTCCGATGCTCGGCAATTTGCTTCTGTCAAGCTTGCTGTAGATTCCGGCCTTTACGAAACGCTGCAAGCTGAGGCCAGCCATATCGACAACGTCATACCCAGTGCTGCCAGCCAACATCTTTGCCTGCATCTCATCGGTTGAACTATAGGTATCATAAGTGACTTTCAATCCAGAGGCCTTCTGGAAGTCATCAATCGTGGTTTCGCCGATATAGTCTGCCCAATTATAAACATTCAAAATCGCATCGTCTGCTTTTGCACGATGTACGAATGGCATTGCGATGAGCGCCGAGCTTCCAGCCAACTTAAGAGCATTACGTCGGTTGATTTTCATGTCTGTCTCCCTTTTGATCCCATTGGACCTAAGCTCTCTTGGCGTCGCGGAGCTCTGTGTTCATTTTTGCCATATCATCAACTAGGGGCGGTCTTTGCAAGTTCATGACCGGAAGAAGCTCGCGCAAATCATCATGATGTTCGCGCACATGCCGCTCGTTGTCCGAAAGATGAAAGTTCTCAAAAGCCGATGATTTCATTGATTCATTGGACCAGATTGAAAGCTGAGTATCCTCCGCATAAGTTGCGCGGTCAATACGGTAGGAAAGATAGCGTGCCAAGCGCTGTTGGCGGCTTTCATCGGGGTAGCGATAGATCAATCCGCGCACCACAGATCGGTTTACATCGACCGGCAACTCCTGATAAAACTGAATGCTTTCGGGCGTTGTGATAAACACGCCATTGGGAAAGAGACCATAATAAGCCCAGAGCTTGCGCCGGTCTTCCGGCAGGTCCTCTTTTGACATCGAGTATTTCACATAGTTACGTACGCTCCACAAACGGCCCGCACCTGGCTTGTAGGTGCCTTTGGAAACTCTCAGGCCTTTTGCATAGGAGATATCATGGTAGGTGAAACCATAAAGATCCTGCAAGGCGGGGTGCGCCATGGCCACGTGATATCCTTCATTGTCCACATCGCGCACTGACTTCCAATTGACCGGAAGCTCATTTGCAAACATCTCACTGGCGGGAACCATGTTTTCAGGAGCATGGTGTGCAAACTCAGCCGCGTAGGGCGCGAGATGACGTGCCACCGAGGCCTGTGGCCCAGGTTGAAACCGGATGAATATGAATCCCATCCAAATTTCCATTTCAATCGGACGCAGTCCAAACTCATGCTTATCCAGTGAAGGGTAGCTTTTCGGCTGCGCGGCTCCCCGCAACGTGCCATCAAGATTATAGACCCACCCATGAAATGGGCACACCATGGCATTTTTGCAGTGGCCCTGCATGCCAGTCACCACGCGAGACCCACGGTGACGACAGAGATTGTGGAAAGCGCGCAATTGCCCGTCTCCGCCGCGCACCACAAAGGCGCGTTCGGGGCCGAGATCGAAAGTCATATAATCACCGACCTTCGGCACGTTGCTGATGTGACCCATAATCTGCCAATGCTTCAGGAAGATTTCCGACATCTCAAGTTCAAGCAAAGCGGGGTTGTGGTAGGTCCAGCCGGGCAGGCCGCGCCGGTCCCAATCATTCGCTCGCTGCACGGATCCATTCTTCATCAGACACCTTCTGCAACATAAAGGGGTTCACCCAATTTGTGCCGCACCCATTGCTGGAAATGGAACACATCGAATTCTTGCGGCATTAAAGTTCCATGGGCAAAACGCATGCTATGAAAGCCACGTTGGTTGAGTTCACAGGCCGCGCCGTCTTCAAGCATTACCGTTGTTGCAAAATCGACAACATTCGCCAAATCAAAATCTGGTTGTGCAAGCGTTTCGGGCGCGAACAGCCACTCAGCTGAAAGTTCAGTTTCTTCCGGTCCAAGCGGACGCAGCGAAACAACGCGAACATAGTCTACGTGACCCACAACATACATGGTGGGCATCAGCGTCACAAAAAGGAAACCGGCGTGCCGTTGATCTTCCGTCAGGTTTGGAAATTCGGGCCCGCAGGACTTTCCATTCTTGGTCCAACTTCGTGCACCATTTTTGAGAACAGGAAGAAGTGGCTGATCTGGCGTCCACCCCGGCGTTTCCGAAGCACTCATCACACCTTGGCGGTAAACTGGCACCATGTCACAAAGAGACTGATGGATGCCGGGGCAATGCAGGCACTCGTTGTAGTTTTCCCAGAAAACCTTCCAATTACAGTTGATTTTCTTGACCAAACGATGGCTCGTCACAAGTTCTTCCATCGGCCAGTTATCAAGCGCTTTGGACCCGAGATCGGCAACAGTTGAAAAATCCGGCGCATCATCTGCGAGGCAAATAAAAATAAAGCCATTCCAGGATTTGACATGTGCGCTGAAGAGACCGTGGTCGCGCCGGTCAAATCCCGGTGTCACCGTCACATGCGGTGTTTGAACCAATTGGCCTGAAAGATCATAGCCCCAGTCATGATAGGGGCAGGTAATCAGTTTCGCTTTGAGCTTGGTATCCTGGTGTTGGCATAGCTCCGAGCCACGATGGCGGCAGGTGTTGTGGAAACACCGCACAACATCTTCGCCGTCTTTGATCAAAAAAAGATTTTGCCCCGCAACATCGACACGCCGCATTGTAAAGCGGGGAAGATCATTGACGCGGCCCACATAAATCCAACTCTTTTTGTGAATATCAGACATTTCGCGCGCATAATGTGCTGCATCAAAATACCAAAATGCTGGCAGGCTGGGCGGGCAGAAATTCAGGATAGGCGATGCGGGGTGAAATGAGCTGGTTTGCTTCATGCGCGTTTCTCCGTTTCAACCTGTTCCAAGGTGAGATCGACGGCTGTTTCGAAAGCGCGCAAGGTGTCGTCGAAGCAGGACTGGTCATGCGCTTCGCACATAAACAGTGGTTCACGCGAGTCAGGCTCACAGATAATACCGTGGTCTTGCATGTGCCGCGCCAGCTTGTCATAGAAACTGTAGTCAGATT
This sequence comes from Rhodobiaceae bacterium, assembly GCA_031417195.1. GTDB lineage: Bacteria > Pseudomonadota > Alphaproteobacteria > Rhizobiales > Aestuariivirgaceae > Aestuariivirga. Next base: position 11,284 of record JANOVC010000063.1, on the reverse strand, counting down.
TTTTCCACGCTCGATAGTCAACAGGTGGTTTTGGCGCGAAAAACAACCCAAACATGGAAGAATGGCCGGAGAAAGAGTGCACGATGCCACGCCGATCCAAAATTACCTTCATGCCGGATTTCAGTTTTTCGCCATAGGCGGCAATGGTTTCGAGGGCCGACGTTTCATCGAGAATCTGCAAACATCTTTCCGCAGCGGCCAGCGAAACAGAATGCGCGGTATAGGTTCCACCATGCGCGGCACCACCATAGCGGAACATGCGCATCACGTCCTCGCGCCCGCCAATAGCAGCAATTGGATAACCATTGGCCATTGCCTTGGCGAAAGTGGAAATATCGGGGCGCACATTATGCAAGTACTGAACACCGCCTTTGGCGACCCGAAAGCCAGTTTTTACTTCATCAATGATCAGCAGCACGCCATGCTTGTCACAGAGTGATCGTGCGAATTGAAGAAATTCTGTGCTTGCCGAGATTGCGCAGCAATTGCCCATCATCGGCTCAATCAGCATGGCAGCTATAGTCTCACCATGCGCCTTGAAAACATCTTCAAGGCGATTGGCATCATTCATCGGGGTCAAATGCGCCAGTGTCTTGGTCACTTGGGGAATGCCGCGGGAGTAGGGGATTGTTGTGGGTTCCAATCCACTGTGCGGATCCCACGCATCCATATTGGCCGTCCACATGGCTGCATCAAAAAGTCCGTGATAACCACCTTCGATTAGTATGTAACTTTCGCGGCCCGTATAAGCCCGGGCTAAACGAAGAGCCGACATCACGGCCTCGGTGCCGCTATTTGAATAACGTACCAAATCAATTGATGGCACCATTTTTGCCATACGATCAGCGACAATCAACTCGCGCTCTGTTGAAAGCGCAAATACACCGCCCACGCTCATGCCGTTACGCGCAGCTTCGTCAACGCGGTCATCGGCATAACCCAGAATGGCTGGACCATAACCCAGGCGGTAATCAACATAACAGTTGTTGTCGATATCCCACGTACGGCCACCCTTGCCATGCTGCACATAAATCGTGCGGTCATCGCCCCAGTAGCGGAAGGTGGAAGCCACACCCAGCGGCAGTCGTTTCAACGCCTTCTTGAAATGGGCATTTGATTTTGTGAGACTGCGGGCTTTGGCGAGCGTCAAATCTCTGATCCTATTATCGCAATACTATTGAATTGTGCCATTTAATTGACTGACTTGTCAATCAGTTTAAAATTATTGTTGTATTTCAATGAAAAATGTTTGAAATGAATTTGCAAACTTAATCGGATAATGATGACAGGCTCAGCCAAACTCTCGAATGTAATTCCATTAGCGCGCAAAATCAGCCGTGATCAGCGTCGCCAACAGTTGATCAATGCCACCATGCGGGTGCTGGCACGCAAGGGTTTTTCACAAACAACTCTTGCTAATGTGGCTGCGGAGGCAGGTGTTTCACATGGCTTGGTCAACTTCCATTTTGAATCCAAGGAAAAACTTTTGACAGCAACCTTGCTGTTTATGGCTGATGAGTATCGCCAAAACTGGTCGCGTGCATTGCAGGATGCGGGAGATGCGCCTGCAGAAAAGTTGGCAGCTTTGCTCCAAGCAGACTTCAATGACGTGATATGCACTCCTGAACGCCTTGCCTGTTGGTGTGCGTTTTGGGGCGAGGTACAGAGCCGTCCGATTTATCAGCAAGAATGTGCTGCAAACGACGACCGCTACATTCAAAATCTTGAACAGATTTGCAAAACCATCATTGACGACGGCACATATGATTTGGACCCAGTCACGGTTGCGCGGGTTCTGCGTTTCACCAGCGAGGGTTTGTGGAACGACATGCTGTCAATGAACTTACCCTATACCAGACAAGAAGCACTGCGGACGTTGTTTTCCACTGCCGCAGTTTTCTTTCCGCAGCACTTTACGTCTGAGGGAGCCGCTCATTAAAAAAACTTACGCTTCTGACGGACATTAATTTTGGATCGCAAATGGAAATTCAAAAATCGACATCTTAAACCTGCCATTCGCATCGAAATTTGGTCTTGATAACGCTTAAGAAATTATGGTGGGACGATTGGGGCGTAAGCTCTTGAAAGCATATGAGAGCAAAAAGTGTTCCACTTTTAGTTCATATTACGTTCGCGGAACCATGAGTGGCATCGCATCTTGCGAGAGCTTTCGACGGTTTGCGCGGCGCGTGTAGAGCGTCGCCATCTCAGCGCGTGTAGAGCGTCGCCATCTCAGCGCGTGTCCACCCCAAAATCGCCATGAGTTGGAGATTGCTCGATCCGTTTTCGGCGGCGATTGTTGCGCCAGCTTTGCGCAGTCCGTGGCTGGAACAATGTGGTAGTCCCGCTTGATCACACCACTGTCGCATCACATTGCCAGAACCATTTGCCGTAAAGAGTTTTCTAAAGCTGCTGACAAGAAAAGTCATTTGCCCCAGATGTGTTGCGTCCAACGCGGCCTGCAATTGCGGTAAGATTGGTAAGTCCACTTCAGCTCTGGTTTTGCCATGTCGGAATTCTATCCACCCGTCTCTGATGTGCTGACGGCCCAACAACACGACGTCACCGCGCCTTGAACCTGTGTAAAGTAAAAGCGCTATTGCCAGCCGTACAACAGAACCCAATGCATTACGTTCTTCAAATTTATGCACTTCCGAAATAGTCCATGTATGGTGACCGTCAGTCTTCGTATTAGTTTTGGAAATTTCCGCAACGGGGTTACGTTTTGCTATTTTACGATCAACTGCAAACTTGAATAATGCTCTGAGGGCTTTCAATAGTCCGCCAGCCTTAACGGTTTGTCGCCTAAGTGCTTCTTGATAGGTTTCCATGAATTTTTCCGAACCCGGAATTCCTGGCAACCTTACTTTCGCTAGATCTTTGACACGGAAATAGAATCTGTCATTGCCGTGTCGGTCGATTTCTCTGACAACGTGTTTCAAATCGATCTTGACCATAGTGCCCTCGTTCATGCGCGGACACCATCGAAGGGGTTGGGTTCATCGTCCGGCTCATCCCCATTGGCCAACTTGTTAAATGCAATGTCAAGTTCTTGTCTGTCCCATACTTTGCGGCTGTTGATTAGTTTTGGCTTGGGCATCCGACTTTCAGCGACTAATGTATCAAATAGAGTTGTACCGATCCCAATGTAACAGGCAGCAGCTTCACGACCTAAGCTGCGAGGATCGACCAACAATACTCTCTTATCCAAAGTACCCTACTCTCATGTCTCAAATCAAAATGCCGTGCAGCTGACAAGTTCGTTTTGAAGTCAGCCAAGATCTATGCTTTGAAATTCGATGTGCTGACGAGCATTCTATTTTTCAATTAAAGGCATTCCAAACTCAATTGGGAAATGAAGGCAAAAGGAAGAAGTTCAGGGCATCACCGAACAAACTAATTGCGTACACTTTATGTGTAAAAGTAAAATTTGGAAATTGAGCAATTGGGATACGAGGAAATTTGCGGGAAAGCCGCTGAACATCCAGGAGCAATGACGAGGTCGCTAACCCAAAACTGCTTTTACAAGTTTCGGCGGCGGTGGCATGTGCCAGATGACTTGATAAGACTCGATGATATTCTCGCGAGAGACTGCAAGACCGGGGAGTGCGAGCCACGGCGGCGGCTGACGGTCAATGAGTGACAGCAAGGTTGCACGGGCTGCCGCAACACCTTGATCAAAGGGGCGTTGTGAGCCGACTCCTTTCATGATTACTCCTTCAGCCAAAGCCTGTGCTGCCTCTTCACCAAGATCGATTGTTGTCATTGGCAAAGCCCATCCGTTGGCCTGCATGGTTGCCATGGCAGGTATTGCAGCTTCATCCCACACTGCAAAAATTCCGGATATGGCGGGATGCAGTTCGAGCAAGCGACTGAGAGTTTCTCCAGCCTGTGCCGGTTCATCAAATGCGCCCTGCCTCACAATGACGTCGGGCCTTCTTGTTTCAATCCAACGCCGGAACGCAATTTCACGTTCGTTGGTTGCATAGAAGTCTTTGCGATAGGTCAGAATGCCGACTTCACCTTTGGCAACAATATGTGGCGACAGCAGTTCTGCACCGATTTGTCCAAGCCCGAAATTATCGGCGGAAACCAGACTGACATAGTCCTTGCCTGGCAAAAGCCCGGTGGGCACGTTGTCGAGCAGAATGAGTTTGATCCCGGCCTTGGAAGCCTTGCGGTAAGCATCCGCCATGACGGTATTGCCCACGGGCAAGCTGATAATCGCGTCTGGTTTTGATTGTATCAGGCGTTCGAAACTTGCGTTCTGCGTTGCGGCGTCGAAATTACAGTCGACTACTTCAATGATAGTGGCACCATGGTCCCCCAGTGTCTTGGCAATGCCGACGAGATGCTGCTTGGCCCAATCGCTTTTGGTGGTGTGAAGAACAACGGCGACGCGGAATTTGCCTTGGCGTGCGCGTTCAGCGTCTTCTGCAGAAATGCGCAGGCGATCAGGAGACTGCGCAGTTTCACCATGGGGGCCTAGACCGGAAATTGCCATCAACTCATCCCCTCATGTGACTGCCGGAGGAATGGGGCGTGCCACGTTGCCAAGAACAGTCTTGTCTGCTCTGGCGATCTGCCGCAACACGGCATCTGACAAGTGGGGCGCACCGGAACCAATCCAATTCACCACAGAGTCCTGTGCAAATATTGAATCGGTGACAACCAGCGCGGCACCAGCCAGACCAGCGGAATTTCCAAGGGCTGAACGCTGAATACGCAAGTCCCTGGTGACCAGGGGATGTGAGCTGCGATAGACAGACTCACGAATGGCAGCCAGCAAAATGTCGTCGAGTTGACCAACTTCGCCGCCCAAGGAAATGAGCGAGGGATTAAAGGCATTCACCAGCGAGGCCAGCGTGGTGCCAATCAGGCGGCCCGCGCGCGCCAGAATTTCAGCGGCCGCTGAATCGCCGGATTGGGCGGCAATGCTCACATCAACTGCTGAAATCGAGCCTTCGGTTGCCAGCGTTTCAGCCAGCATGCGACTTTCACCCGAAGTTGCCAAGCCCAAGCCCTCACGGGCGATTGCGTCGGCACCTGCTTCGGTATCGAGACAGCCGATGTTTCCACAATTGCAACGATACTGGTGGCCGTCAGCCACAGCCACATGGCCGATAAGTCCGGCTCCGCCTTGGGCGCCGCGGTGCAGTTGGCCTTCTGAAATCAATCCAGCGCCAATGCTGCGCCCGAGGTTGACATAAATAATGTCGCGGGTGCCAGCCGCACTTCCCGATTTGTATTCGCCGTAAGCCATCATCTGCACACCGCTCCGCATCCAGACGGGTGCTCGGAAGCGATGCAGCAAATGATCAACAATCGGGTATTCATCCCAGCCCGGCAGAAGGCGCAAGCGGGGGGCGGCATTTTCAAATTCTTCGACGGGGCCTGGTGCGGATATGCCAATGCCCCAGACCTGTTGTTCTTTTCGGTGTTGTCCCAGCATCCAGTCGAATAATGTGATCAAACGCTTTTGAATCTGAATTGGGCCAGCAGCTTTGTCTGTGGACTCATGGTGTTCGGCAACCAATTGGCCTTTGAGATTTGCGATGCCAACGCCAATGCGGGATTGATCGAGCGTCGCCACGAGGACAAGGCCAGCATTTGGATTGAACTGGATGGTTCGCGGTGCCCGGCCCCCCGTGGCCTGACCAAGTTCACCTTCTTCTGCAAGGCCAAGCGAGAAAAGTGTCGCCAGGCGATCCGATACGATGGCGCGCCCAAGGCCCGTCAGCCTTTCAATCTCCGGGCGGGTGTCGGCATCGGCTTCTCGCACAATGCTGAGGATGAGGGCCAATGACGATCGCTCGGCATCGGCACGCCGGGGACGACTTGAATGGCTGTCCTCGTGTGGCCGATCCGCCAAGCTCATCTCAGAGGGCATTTGGGATACTCATTCCTTCAGGTGCTAAATTTAACGACGGTTCTGGGAAATTTTGTTCAAAATCAACGGAATTGTCAACCGTGATCGATGTTTTCCCTTCATTTATGCACATAAAAATACTAAACCTAACTAATAAAAATCGTAAGATGGCGTACTTTTGTATTTTTAGTATTGACTTATGTATTATATATGCGTACTAAGATTAAAAAAAGAAGCGAAATCGAAGTGGGAGAAATATTGTGACCAAGACTTTAAATGTGGCGATGATCGGCGGCGGCTTCATGGGCAAGGCCCACGCCATGGCTTATGCGGCGATGCCCATGTTCTTCTGGCCCGCCCCCGCCATTCCGCACCGCAAGGTCTTGGTGGATATCAATGCTGAAATGGCCAAGCAGGGTGCTGCACGTTACGGCTTTGAAGAATCCAGTGCCGATTGGAAGGCAACCATCGCCCGCAAAGACGTTGACGTCATCGACATCGTCACTCCCAATGACAGCCACGCCGAGATCGCCATTGCCGCATTGAAAGCCGGCAAGCATGTGATTTGCGAAAAGCCTTTGGCGCGCACCGGCGCTGAAGCAAAGACCATGTTCGAAGCGGCGCAAAAGTCTGGCGTTATTCACATGGTCGCTTTCAACTATCGTCGCACACCGGGTGTGGCCCTTGCCAAGAAGCTGATTGAAGAAGGCCGCATCGGAAAGATTTTGAATTTTCGCGGCACCTATTTGCAGGACTGGTCGGCTGATCCGAATGGTCCCCTTTCGTGGCGCTTTCAGAAGAAGGTCGCTGGCTCCGGCACTGTCGGCGACATCGGCACCCATGTTCTCGATTTTGCCCGGTACTTGGTAGGTGAAATCAGTGCCGTCAATGCCATCGTCAAGACCTACATTCCTGAACGCCCGTTGCAAGCGGGTGGCTTGGACAAGCTTGGTGCTTCCGACAAGTCAGGTGCTGGCCCCATGGGCGTCGTTGACGTTGATGATGAAATGATCACGCTGCTGAAATTCCAGAATGGCGCAGTCGGTTCCATCGAGGCTTCACGCAATGCCCTTGGCCGAAATAATTTCCTCACCTTTGAAATTCATGGCACCAAAGGCTCCATCGCATTCAACTATGAGCGCATGGACGAAGTGCAGGTGATGTTCGCCGATGATCCGGCAGAGACGCGCGGCTTCCGAACCATCTACACAGGTCCCAACCACCCTTATGGCCAAGGCCTCTGGCCCATTCCCGCCTTGGGCATCGGTTATGGCGAGACGAAGATCATCGAATGCTATGATTTCTTCTCCGCCATCGTCAGTGGCAAATTGCCGTCGCCAAACTTTGAAGATGGCTACAAAATTTCTGCCATTGCTGATGCCATTCTTGAATCCGGTGCTTCAGAGCGCTGGGTCAATGTCGCAAACTGAGGGGGATGCACCATGGCTAATAAACTCGCCTATCACGCCAATTGCTGGGGGCCACTTGGTGGTGATGCTGTTGGCGTTACCTCGATTACTCAGCTTGCCTACCGCACCTATGGTGATATGGAAAAGGCATTCAACGATATTGCTTCGGCAGGTTATGAAGGCACAGAACTCTTCGATGCTAACTTGCTGGACTATGCGCCCGGCAATTTCAAAGGTCTGAAATCCATTCTCAAAAACGCTGGCATCAATCTCGTCGCTGCATACTCAGGTGCCAACTTCATTTTCGATGACATTCTCCCGGAAGAATTGGCCAAATTGGAACGCGCAGCAGCTGCCGCTGCCGAGTGTGGAGCAGAACATTTTGTCGTTGGCGGCGGAGCCAAGCGCGCCAAGGGTATCAAACGTGACGACATCAAAAAACTCGGGGCCGCACTCGAAAAAGTAGTGAAGATTGCCAAGAGGAATGGCCTGAAGGCTCACTATCACCCACATCTTTCGACCATTGTTGAAGGCCCCAATGAAGTGCGTAAAATCTTCAAGGAAACCTCAATCGATTTCTGTCCCGATACGGCGCATCTCGCAGCAGCTGGTGGCGATGTTCCATCAATGATCCGCGAGCATGCAAAACGTATCAGTTATGTGCACCTGAAGGGTTGGCAAGAGAAGCCATTTGCCTTCACCCCGCTTGATCAAGGTTCACTCGATATCAGTGCCATCATTGCAGCACTCAAAGACATCAAGTTCAATGGCTGGATTACCACGGAACTTGATTCATGGCCTGATCCGAAGGACGGCGCCATTCACAGTTTGAAGTTCATGCGCAACGCAGGACTTTGAAATCACAATTCAATTGGAGGAAACCAAAATGATGAATAAGCGTATGTTCTTGGGCACAGCAGCAGCTGTCGCTCTTTTTGCAGCAGGCTTTGCTGCTCCAGCATTTGCCACTGATCCGGACGCAGCGTTGAAAGACCTGATGACCAAAGTCATGAGCAAAGGCCCGAACGGCGAAGACCCAGCGCTCGCATCCAGCGTGACATTGACGGACGACGAATTGGCCAAGATCAAGGCCATGAACGCCACGGCCGCATTGGTTTTTCACATTGGTGGCAATGATTGGACCAACGCCCAGACCGCTGCACTGACCGAGCAGTTTGGCAAGATGGGGATCAAGATTATCGCCGTCACCGATGCTGGCTTCAAACCTGAAAAACAAGTTGCCGACATTGAAACTGTGATGGCCCAGAAGCCGAATATCATTGTCTCAATCCCAGTCGACGGCCAGGCCACAGCGGGTGCTTACAAGGCTGCTGCAGCGGCCGGTGCCAAGCTCGTATTCATGGACAATATTCCGGCGGGCTTCAAGGCTGGAGTTGATTATGTAAGTTCGGTCTCTGCTGACAATTACGGCAATGGTGTTGCCTCTGCTCATTTGATGGCCAAAGCCCTTGGGAGCAAAGGCGAAGTCGGCATTGTATTTCACGCAGCAGACTTCTTTGTGACCAAGCAGCGTTATGATGGTTTCAAGAAAACGATCACTGAACAATATCCTGATATCAAGATTGTTGCCGAACAAGGCATTGGCGGACCAGATTTTGCCGGCGATGCTGAAAAGGCCGCAGGTGCAATTCTGACCTCTCATCCTGAAACCAAGGCAATCTGGGCAGTCTGGGATGTGCCCGCCGAGGGTGTCATGGCTGCAGCACGTGCGGCTGGCCGCGAAGATCTCATCATCATCAATATGGATCTTGGTGAAAACGTTGCCATCGAAATGGCCAAGGGCAGCATGATCAAGGGTCTCGCATCACAGCGGCCCTATGATGCCGGTATCATTGAAGCCATGCTTGCTGGCTATGCGCTGATCGGCAAGCCTGCACCGGCCTATGTGGCTCTGCCAGCTGGCCCCATCACACACGACACGTTGTTGAAGGGCTGGGAAGAAATCTATCACGCTGCCCCGACTGACAAGATCACGTCGAGCTTCAAGTAAGCCTCCCTGCACTTGAAGGGCCGGGTCTGTTGCGACAGATCCGGCCCTCTTTTAAGATACGGATCAAAGGACCCGTGATGACCAACGCACCTCGTGATATTGCCGTGAAGATGACCGGAATTGATAAGGCCTTTGGCCCGACCAAGGTTCTGGACGACGTCACCTTGGAAGTGCGATCCGGCGAGATACATGCGTTATTGGGTGGCAATGGTGCCGGGAAATCCACCATTCTCAAAATTCTGCGCGGTGTTCATCGGCCAGACTCCGGAACGCTGGAAGTCTTAGGCGCCAAATTGACTGAACACACGCCCGAAGAATCAAAGCGCGCAGGCATCGCCATGATTTTTCAGGAAATGAGCCTAGTGCCCACTTTAACTGTGGCGCAGAATATTTTTCTTGCCAATGAAGTGAAAACAGCTTCGGGGCTGATCGATGACAAAGTTGCAGTGTCGCGCGCTATTGAGCTGTTCAAAAGTCTGGATGTTGATGTCGACCCACTGGCAGAGGCGGGAAGCCTGGGTGCTGGCCAGCGTCAATTGACTGAGATCGTAAAGGCCATCGCCCAAAAGGCGCGTGTTCTTATTCTTGATGAACCAAGCACCGCGCTTTCCACCCATGACGTTGAAAAACTTTTCGCCTTCCTGACAAAATTAAAAGCAGAAGGTGTTGCCATTATCTATGTGTCTCACCGCATGGATGAAATTATGAAGATTGCAGATCGGGCCACGATCTTGCGCGATGGACGCCACGTTACTACTGCACCACTCACCGAACTGAAGCTTGAGTCGATCATTGAACATATTGTGGGCAAACAGTCGCGCGGCCTGTCTGGCATTACGCGCGAAAACACGCGGCGGGACGAGGTCCTTATAGAACTCAGAAATGTTTCAGGGCGTCACAAGCCCATCGACTTGAGCCTGACCGTCCATGCCGGTGAAGTTGTGGGGATTGCAGGCCTTCTCGGCAGTGGCAGAAGTGCGATCGCACGACTGTTGTTCGGTATCGACCAGAAAACTTCAGGTGACATTCATGTTGCCGGAAAGAAAGTCGAAATCAACGATCCCGCTACTGCTATTGCTCATGGCATTGCGCTTATTCCGGAAGACCGATTACGCCAAGGTGTTGTGCTTGAACACAGTGTTGCAGATAACATCAGCCTTTCGGTTTTTGATCGCATCAGCACGCGGGGATGGATATCAAAGCAGAAATGGAGCGACCTCGCGGCGGAGAAAATCAAATCGCTCAAGGTCAAAACTGCATCCGCTGCAGCGGCGGTGCGCACGCTTTCTGGCGGCAACCAGCAAAAAGTCGTGCTTGCGAAATGGCTGGCATCCGATCCCCGCATTATTATTTTTGATGAACCAACAGCAGGCATCGATATTGGCAGCAAATCCGAAATTATCCAGCTCATTCGTGAATTGGCGCGCGAGGGCAAAGCCATTATTGTAATTTCTTCGGAACTCAATGAGCTGCTCGCAGCCTGTGACCGCATCCTCGTCATGTCAGATGGCCGCTTGCTGCGTGACATGCATAGAGATGAATTCGAAGACCCAACAACGGGACATCACACTGCAGCAGGCAACATGCAATTTGCCGAACGCAAACTCCAGACAATCCTTCAAGAGGTTCGCAACAATGGCTGACGTAATGACACCATCACTGGCCACTCGCCTTGGACTCACCAACTGGCGCCAGAACATTATCTACATTGGGTTTGTCGGCATATTCATTTTCTTTGCGATTACCCTCGGCCACAAGGGGTTTCTCGATACCAACAATCTCCTCAACATTGTGCGCCAGACAGCACCCATCGCGATCATGGCGGTTGCAATGACTTATGTGCTCGCCGCCGGAGAAATTGATCTTTCTATTGGTGCCGTTGCGGGGCTTGCGTCGGTCGCTGCTGCCATGGCGATGGATGTCGGTGGTGTGCCTTTGGGAATTCTTGCAGGCGTTGCAACAGGTTTGATTGTGGGGGTGATCAATGGTGTGATC
>JANOVC010000062.1:0-28711 GCA_031417195.1 Rhodobiaceae bacterium | reverse complement strand
CAAGGTCCCAACCGACGCGCACAAGACCGATGGCCTTGCCGAACTTGTGTGTTCCAACTCCTTTCGAAGCGACGACAAGGACCAAAATGCCGTTGGTCTGCTGCACGAGGAAATGCGCATGGCCGATTCCATCATCATGGCTGTTGCACACCGCCACCAGGTGCCGGCGGGTGGCGCATTGGCTGTGGACCGGGACGGGTTTTCAGCGGAAGTCACGCGGGTGCTGACGGCCCATCCGTTGATCACGCTTGTGCGCGACGAAGTGGCAGGGTTGCCACCTTCGGACTGGGACAAGGTCATTGTGGCAACGGGTCCCCTGACCTCGCCTGCCCTCGCAGAAGCCGTGCGTGGGCTAACCGGTGAGGAAGATCTGGCGTTTTTTGATGCCATAGCTCCAATCGTCCATAAGGAATCAATCAACCTCGAAGTCGCATGGTTTCAGTCGCGCTACGACAAGGTTGGCCCCGGCGGCACGGGCAAGGACTACATCAACTGCCCTATGACCAAGGCCCACTATGAAGACTTCATTGACGAGCTGAACGCCGGAGAGAAAGGTGATTTCAAGGAATGGGAAAAAACCACGCCTTACTTCGATGGCTGCCTGCCGATCGAGGTGATGGCCGAGCGTGGGCCTGAAACCCTGCGCCACGGGCCCATGAAGCCTATGGGGCTGACGAACTCCCATGATCCCACGGTCAAGGCCTATGCCGTCGTGCAGCTTCGCCAGGACAATGCGCTTGGCACACTATACAACATGGTCGGCTTTCAGACGAAGTTGAAATACGCCGAACAGGTCCGGGTGTTCCGGACCATTCCGGGCCTGGAGAACGCCGAGTTTGCGCGGCTTGGCGGGCTTCACCGCAACACGTTCCTCAACTCCCCCAAAGTTCTTGATGGCCGCATGCGGCTCAAAGCCGAGCCCCGGTTGCGCTTTGCCGGGCAGATCACCGGCGTTGAGGGCTATGTTGAAAGTGCGGCCATGGGACTCATGGCGGGACGGATGGCAGCGGCGGAACGGTTGGGTGTGCATTTCAACACTCCGCCGGCAACGACTGGACACGGTGCCTTGATCAACCACATTACAGGTGGCCATATTGAAACGACAGACAAAAGCACAGGATCATTCCAGCCCATGAACGTGAATTTCGGCTTGTTCCAACCTATTGACGCGCCAAAACGTGTTGAGGGCAAGCAGCTTGACCATAGCGAGAAAGCAGTGGCCCGCAAACGGAGCTATACCTCGCGCGCACAGGCAGATTTTACGACTTGGCTTGGCAGCAGCATCGCTATTGCCGTGGAATAATCAAAATCGGTTTCGACGAGCCGCCTGCCATAGGGTGAATTGACGGCGCAATTGCGAAACCATCTGAGTCTTCAGGTAAAGCTCGGTGAGGCTGGCTGGCAGAAAGGCTGGCAACGCGTTGGGTGGAATATCTACGACACGGGCTTCGGCAAGGCGTTTGCGCGCGTGGGCGCGGAGTTGATTGATGGTTTCGACTTCTCCCAACTTTTGCACCATATCTGCAGGAAGGAGTGATTTGCGACCGCTGCGCAAGATCTTGGCGATCCCAATTGCTACGCCCGCAAGACCAGTGGCCTGCGGCACGTTTACGCCTAAAATTAAAGACGCCATCTGAATGATGGATGAAGAGGTTTCGCCGAGGTAGCCTTCAAGATCGTTCAGGCTTGGCATGGCGTCGTCATAGAGGTCAAATTCACGGGCGATGACGAGATTGCTGAGGGAATGCTTGGGAAGGTCAGCGAATGCAATGGTTTTGGCAAGCGCCTGAGCTACAGGATGATCGGGTGTATTGCCCGCATAGATCCCATCGATGCTATCCAGCCACCATTGCTGGCGCACAAGACCAATATGCGGTTCGCTTACGGAGTCGGAGATGCGCGCAATTTCGATGTTAAATGCGTAGAGGGCGAAGAGATATTCACGTTTCTCTTGAGGAGCAAACAGGCTTGAGAGATAACGGTCCTTGTCACTGGTCGCTACCAGCTCCTGAATATCGTCGCTCATATGGCGTTCTGGACCGCGATGAAGGCGGCGGCGACTTTGCGTTTTTCGGCCAGCAGAACGCCGTAGGTGCGCACTGCGGAACCCGTGCTCATGAAATCAATGGGCAGGTTCCTGTCAGCGAAAGCTTTTATGATCGCTTTGGGTGGTCTGCTCATCATGTATCCCGTTCCCAGTAACAGAAAATCGACGCCGGACACTTCTGAAAACACCAACGCGAAATCTTCCGGTTTAAGGGCTCGTAATTCTGTGACCTCCCAGCGGTGCATGCCACTTGGCAGAACCAGCAGCGACCCAAGATGAGACATACCCGCGAAACGAAACCCGCCGTTGCCGTAGGCATCAATGGGTGCACGGTTTGGGAAGAACGTAGTCACGGTCTTACAGGTTTAGCTTTCGCTTTTGCTTTCGAATCCTCACGGTTGGTACCCAGGAGGATTAGTACGGGCGATGCAATGAAAATGGACGAGTAGGTGCCGATAATGACCCCCCAAATCATAGTGAACGTAAATCCGCGAAGCACCTCGCCACCGAATACATACAGAGCAATCAACGCCAGCATCGTCGTTACCGACGTGAGAATAGTTCGTGGCAACGTGGAATTCAATGAGAGTTCAATGAGATCAGCCAATGGCATGGACTTGTATTTCCGCAGATATTCACGAATACGGTCGAACACTACAACGGTGTCGTTCAGTGAATATCCGACGATCGTAAGAATGGCCGCGATGATCTGAAGGTTGAACTCTATGCGCAACAAGCAGAACAAACCAATTGTCAAAAGCACGTCATGAAGAAGCGACATCACGGCACCAAAGGCAAACTGCCATTCAAAACGAAACCATACATACAACAATATGCCCAGAATGGCGACAACAACGGCAATAATGCCCTGCTCGGCTAATTCGCCAGACACCTTTGGACCCACCACATCAACGCTGCGATACTCAACACCTGCACCGAGTGACGACTTGATTTTTTCAACGGCCGCCTGCTGGGCGGCATCGCCCCCATCCTGTGTACCAACGCGAATGAGAACGTCATTTGGCGAGCCAAACTCCTGAAGTTCAATTGTTCCAAGACCCAAGCCATCAAGCGTTGTGCGCAACTGGTCGAGATTGGCGGCCTGTTCGGTTCTGATTGTGACAACCGAACCACCCTTGAAATCGACGCCGACATTGAGGCCGACGAAAATAAATAGCAAAAGAGATGAAAGGCACAAGAGACCTGATATAAAAAAGCCGAAGCGGCTCAATCGCATGAATGGAATTTTAGTGTCGTCGGGAATAAAACGAATTGGTCTGAAAGTCATTTGAAATCCTCCGCCTTACAGCGGAACCTCCTTGGGACGCGCCCAGCGCGCCCAGAGTGTTACAATAAAGCGGGTGACCGTGAAGGCCGTGTACATGGTGGTAATGATGCCAATAGCATGGGTTATTGCGAAGCCGCGCACGGGGCCAGAACCCACACCAAACAACACGATGGCTGCGATGAGAGCGGTGAGATTCGAGTCGAGGATCGTTGCCAATGCTGCCTTGAAACCTGTTTCCATGGCGCTCAAAGCAGTACGACCGTTGCGCCATTCCTCGCGGATACGCTCAAAGATAATGACGTTCGAGTCCACTGCCATGCCCATGGTGAGAACAATGCCTGCGATGCCCGGCAGTGTCAGCGTGAAACCGACAACAGACATGACAGCAATCAGCAATAAAAGATTTATGATCAGCGCGATATTGGCGAATATGCCGAACAACCCATAAGCCACCACCATGAAGATCATCACGAGCACAAGACCAATGATGGCCGCGTTAAAACCAGCCTTGATCGAGTCCGAACCAAGACTTGGACCCACTGTGCGTTCTTCCACAATGGTAAGTTTTGCAGGCAATGCGCCCGAGCGCAGCACTACAGCCAGCTGGCTTGACTCTTCTGTTGTGAAATTTCCGGAAATCTGACCTGAACCGCCAAGAATCGGCTCATTTATATTCGGATAACTTACAACGATACTGTCGAGAATAATCGCAAAAGGCTTTCCTACATTTTCTGCCGTTAATTTGCCAAAGCGCAATGCGCCCTTCTGGTTAAACTTGAAGGTAACCACGGAACTGTTGTTTTGGTCGAACCCAGGCTGGGCATCACTCAGGTCCGCGCCGTCAACAGTTGAACGCGTTGAAGTTTGCACCCAGATTGTTTGCTCCGGCCTTTCCTTGAGTGGAAGCGACTTGCATTCCTGTGGCGGATTTTGATTGGCACCTGTTGGCTGCTCTTGGCAAAGAAGTTGGAATGTAAGTTTAGCCGTCCGCCCAATTACATTTTTCACTTGATCAGGATTTTGAATGCCCGGAAGCTGAATGGCAATGCGGTCTTTGCCCTGTTGCTGAATTGAAGGTTCAGACGTGCCAAGCGAATTTATACGATTTTCAACAATTTTCAGCGATTGATTGATTGCCAATGCTACCTTCGCATCAAAGCCAACATCGGAGAATGTGAAATTGAATTGATCATTCTGACTGGCCAAGTCGTAAAGATTTACGGTACCCCCTGCGCCGAGAAGTCCGCCGCCTAAGGGTTGCTGCAGCTTGGCGAGTTCGGCTTTGGCAACCGATAGTCCTGATACATCAGATAACCGAACCGTAACGCCATTGTCAGACTTTGTAATGCCTTTGTAACCAATTTTTGCTTCACGTAAAACACCACGGATATCGCTGGAAAGCTGTTGTAGAAGTTGTTCTCTCAAGTCTTTTTTGTCGACTTCCATCACCACGTTGGACCCACCCTGCAAGTCCAGACCAAGGGTCATCGGTTTTGCACCAATGGTTTTCAGCAGCGTTGCTTGAATTGCAGGCGAAACTGCGTTTGGCAGCGCAAACACTATAGCAACCAATACGGAAGCCAAAATGGCTATCGTTTTTATTCTGGAATATGGCAACATCTAGAATTACTTCGCGTCAGCTTTAACGGGCTCACCCTTGGCGCGAACATCCGTCAGGCCTTGGCGCAACACACGGACCTTCACATTTTCGCCAATTTCAACCAACAGCTCTTTGTCATCGGTCACTTTTACAACCTTACCGATGAGACCGCCTGAAGTGACCACGGTATCACCACGCGACACCTTGGAAATCAAATCTTGATGTTCTTTCATCTTGCGCTGCTGTGGGCGGATGAGCAGGAAGTAAAACACACCCATAATCGCCACGAGCGGTAAAATCATGCCCACAAAGTCTCCCATTGCGGGCGCGCCTGCGGCTTGGGCATAGGCTGGGGTTATGAACATGGAGGCTCCTGAGTATTTGTTGGCCGTGATTTGGCCTGATAAAGGTTTTGGCGGAATATAGCGATGGAATTTCGCATTGCAACCGCTGGCTTACGAAGCCTTTACCGTTTTGATTTTGGAGGCTAAGAGCTTGGCATGGCAAAGAAATCTGAAAATGCACTGCTGTTGCGCGTCGCTGAAGCCTTGGAGCGACTTGCCCCAATCGCTTTTAAACCAGCAGCTCTTTCAGTCGCATCCGCCTTTGTTTGGCATGCAACATCTTCGCGATTGCAACCCGTGGCACAAGTCAACCGCGTTGATCTCTCACTGCTAAAGGCAATTAACCTCACCCGCGATATTCTGCTGGAAAACACCCGACGCTTTGCCAAGGGCCTACCTGCCAACAACGCTTTGCTATGGGGCGCGCGTGGCATGGGCAAGTCTTCCCTTGTCAAGGCATTGCACTTTTCCGTTAATGAAGAAACAGGAGGCAAGCTGAAGTTGATTGAAATTCACCGGGAAGATATCGAGAGCCTGCCCGCGTTGATGACGATTTTGCGCGGCTCGCCAAAGCTTAACTTCATAATATTTTGTGATGATCTTTCGTTTGACGGGCAGGACGCGTCCTACAAATCATTGAAGGCAGCACTTGACGGTGGGATTGAGGGACGGCCCGACAATGTTGTCCTTTATGCTACTTCAAACCGCCGCCATTTGTTGCCGCGCGACATGATTGAGAATGAAACATCCACAGCCATCAATCCGTCAGAAGCGGTGCAGGAGAAGGTTTCCCTTTCGGACCGCTTCGGATTGTGGCTTGGATTTCACAATTGCTCACAATCTGAGTTTTTAGAAATGGTCGATGCCTATACGGTCCACTTCAAATTACCTGTGAAGCGTGCTGCGCTGCATGCTGGTGCAATAGAATGGTCTGTGACGCGCGGGAGCCGATCTGGACGTGTAGCGTGGCAATATATCCAAGATGTTGCGGGCCGAACGGGAACCAAATTGAAGTCCTGAAAGCAAAAACCCGGCACTGCTGCCGGGCCTTCACTTGCAGAGGACTTTAAACTTATCAGTTTGATGCGGTGGCGTTGGCGAGGAACTTCATTGGGTCCATGGCAGTTGCACCTTTACGCACTTCAAAATGAAGCTGCGGGCTTGAAACAGAACCGGTCTGGCCAGCCTTGGCGATAACGTCACCACGCTTGACCGTGTCACCACGTTTTACAAACAATTCGCTGGCGTGGGCGTAAGCCGTTACCCAACCGCCTTCATGGCGGATAAGAACGAGATTGCCATAACCCTTAAGCTCGTTACCGGCGTAGGCAACAACGCCGCTTTCTGCCGCGCGCACGCCTGTACCTTCTGGAACTGCAATGTTGATGCCTTCATTCTTGAGCCCATTTGGCTTGGCACCATATTCCGAAATAATTTTGCCTTTTACAGGCCAGCGCATTGCGCCTCCCGTTGGATTTGCATTCAGGCCTGCGGGCTGCTGGGCAGCAGGTGTCACCGTGGTTGTTGCTACTGGAATTTCTTCAGCAGCAAGTGACTTCTTGGCTGCAAGGTTCTTTGGTGTGTCAATGATTTGTGGCTGTTCTTCGTTAGAACCAATTTGCTCCTGATCGGCAATTTTTGGTGACTTCATGGCAATAACAGGTGCGCTACCCGCACCTGCCGGAATGCGAATATTTTGCCCCATGCTTAATGGCTTATTGTGTGGCAAGCCGTTGAGATCAGCAATCGTGTAGGGCGATACGCCATATTTGCGTCCCAATGAGAAGAGTGTTTCACCACTGGCAACGGTGTGTGCGCCACCCGCTGCTTGTTTTTTTCCGCGCAATTGTGGCGTGCTGATTTCTTCTGATGATGCAACATCATCTTGTGGAACGTAGGATGATTTCGGAGCCATTGCCTGAGCTTTGCCTGGAATGCGAAGCATGCGACCTGTGCTCACAGAATATGGCGCGGCAATGCCATTTGCAGACGCCAACTGCGAAACTGTAACTCTATTTGCCTTGGCAATCGAATACAGGGTCATGCCCTGCCCGACACGCACAGTTCCAATTTTTGGGAGTGCAGACGGGTTCATTGCCGTGTTTGTGAGCTTTGGCTTTTTGTAAGTTGGTTGGCTGTATGACGGTTCTTCAACAGCTGGTGCCTCAGCCTGATACACTGGTTGCTTGTATGCTGGCTTTTTATAGGTGTTGTTGTACGAATACTTTGGCGGATTGACTGCGGCATTGGCCAAGGGCTTTGAAACGATTGAATCATCGCTTGACGACTGATAGGCCACATTTTTTTTCTTGGGAACGGATGCTGTGTAAACCGGGTCTGCGTTGGATGGATTTTCAGCAAACCGATCCACCGAACTTGAGCATGCCGCCAACATCACGGCTACGGCAGCTGATGCCAAAATGTTGAACTTAGAAAACCCCGTTGGGGCAACTGACACGATACGCATACGCGAACTCCACAAACAAACTTACAATCTCAATAATGACTTGTTTAGGTTAATGGAGGGTTTAAGGATCCAGCTGTTCGGAGCTTATGGAAAAAATTATTCGACAACGACATCTGCGCCTATTTTTACGCGGTTGAACAAGTCAATGACTTCATCATTCATCATGCGAATGCAGCCAGATGACATGGCCTTGCCAATGCTCCATGGTGCCGTCGTTCCGTGAATGCGGTAGTCGGTCGTGCCAATATACATGGCTCGTGCACCCAAGGGATTTTGAGGTCCGCCCGGCATGAAGGCTGGAATGACATGACCCTTGGCGGCTTCACGGGTGATCATGACTTGCGGCGGACGCCAATCCGGCCATGTAGCCTTTCGGGTGATCTTGTTATGGCCAGACCATGTAAAGCCCTCACGGCCAACCCCTACAGGATACATGATGGCCTGGTTGTTGGCCAAGATAAGATAGAGCTTGCGCTCCGATGTGCGGATCAGAATAGATCCCGGTGCCATTTGTGACTCAAATTCGATGACTTGATGGGACGTACGGGGATTGCTTGATTGTTGTTGCTGCGGTGAAAGCAGCGAGGCCTCCTGCTGCGTATTCATGCCGCCATAAATCCTGAAAACACCCGGCGAAAATTTCAGCTGACCAGCATGGGCCGCTGCAACAGCCATTGTGACAAACGCGGCAACCGCCACAACAAGATTTTTACGCATATTCAGATACCCACATCAAGACAATACAACTGATATTATTTTGAAGCATGAGCGTTAAGACCTCATTAAACTTCGCGACCCTGTGAAAAACCACTCAGTCTACGGAGCAGTTCCGGTGCTGATTTGCGTGACATAACGTGACGCCACGGCACATTCAACTCGGCGATTGGCTTCAATACAAAGATACGATCTGCAAGCCCGGGATGGGGGAGCGTGAGGTTGCGGGATTTAAGGACAAGGCCGTGGTAATCGATGATATCAAGATCAAGGCTGCGCGGTCCCCAGCGTAATGCCCGCCTCCGCCCTGCCAATTTTTCAATGGCATGGAGTTTTTGCAACAAGGCTTGCGGGGACAGGTGGGTTTCAACCTGTGCCACAGCATTTACAAAATCCGGCTGGTTTGGCTTGCCATAGGGTGCGGTGCACATAAGCCGTGACGATTTAACAAGCGTGATGCCGTTATGGTTCAATGCGTCAAGCGCCTGCGCAACAGCTTGCAGCGGTGTTCCCCATGGACCTGAAATGTTGCTGCCAAGTGCGACAAGTATCATTGGAGACTGCGCAAGAGATCAAGGGTTTCAACTGCATCATCGACAGGAACTGGGATGGGATACCGGATCGCCAAAATCACGCCGTTGCGTGCGATGATTGTCTGCCGCCGCAGAAAGCCGTCCTTGCCCGCCTTGAACGTTGGCAGACCAAGTGCGTTTGAGAATAAACGCTTACTGTCTGATATAAGGAGAAACGGCAGGTTAAATCGTGTAGCGAATTCCTCTTGCCATTCGGGTTCTTGGCAACTCAGCCCGAAAATCCTGACATGTTGATTCTTGAACTCTTCATAAATCTTTGAATATGCTAAAGCTTGTGGTGTTGATCCATGAGCACCTGGAATGCTGTCCCACCCCTGGGGATCAGGATGGTCTGGTCTACCAGTGTAGGGATAGCAAAAGAAAACACCGAGACCAGCAAGTTTGGCGGGATTAAATTCGTTTCCGCCTGTGGACGCCAGTTCAATATCCGGAAGCCTGCGTCCGATGAGTTCGTACATGCCTAGCCTTTATCGCGCATCAGCCTGGATTTTTCGCGGCCCCAATCACGGTCTTTAATTGCATCACGCTTGTCATGTAGCTTCTTGCCCTTAGCCAAGGCAATATCAATTTTGGCGCGACCACGCGGGTTGAAAAAAATCTTCAACGGAATGATGGTAAGGCCTTCACGGTTGATGCCAACAGAAAGCTTACTTATTTCTGCTGAATGCAAAAGCAGTTTGCGCGGTCGTTTGGGGTCGTGATTAAAGCGATTGGCCTCACGGTATTCCGGAATATTGGAATTGAGCAGAAAGAGTTCACCCTGCTTCATGGTGGCATAGGCTTCCGCCAAATTGGTACGGCCCTCACGCAAGGACTTGACCTCGGATCCCTGCAACATGAGTCCTGCTTCAAAGGTTTGCAATATCTCGTATTCATAGCGGGCGCGGCGGTTATCAGCCACGACTTTGATGCCTTCCTGTTTGCGTGCGGCCTTTGCGCCACCTGCCTTAGAAGACATTCTAGTTCAGCAGGCCTGCGTGAACCATTGCGGCGCGCACAGCTTTTTTGGTCGATTCAACGACGGCGATTATCGGCAACCTTGCATCGGGCAAACAATGCCCAAGGAGGCTTGCGCCATATTTTGCCGGTCCTGGACTTGCTTCAACAAACATGGCGTGATGCAGCGGCATGAGGCGGTCCTGAAGAACGAGCGCTGCCGCATAATCCCCCTTCAAAGTTGCCTCTTGGAATTGTGCACACAGACGCGGGGCGACGTTCGCCGTAACAGATATGCAACCAGTGCCGCCGTGGGCGTTGAAACCCAGGGCTGTTCCATCCTCACCCGAAAGCTGAATGAACTTTTCACCCGAAGCCCAGCGCTGAAGGGAAGGCCGTGTGAGATCGGCGGATGCATCCTTGGTGCCAATAATGTTCGGCATATCTTTCGCTAAGCGTGCCAGTGTTTCCACCGAGATGTTGGCCACGGTGCGGCCCGGGACGTTGTAAACAAAAATCGGAATGTCTGTACTTTCAGCGACAGCCCGAAAATGAGCATAGATGCCGTCCTGCGTGGGCTTATTGTAATATGGAACGACAACCAGCGCCGCATCGGCTCCTGCCTGCTTGGCATGGATCGTGTATTCAATGGCTTCTGCCGTATTGTTCGATCCCGTGCCAGCAATGACAGGAACCTTGCCCGCAGCCTCTTCGATACAGATTTCGACTACACGCTTATGTTCGGCTGGCGAAAGAGTTGGCGATTCCCCTGTCGTGCCAACGGGTACAAGACCGTGGGTTCCTTCTTTGATTTGCCACGCCACAAATTTGCGATAAGCGACTTCATCCACCCTCCCATCCTTCATTGGGGTAATCAGGGCAGGAAAAGAACCTCTAAACTTCACGACAAACCTCTTTGGTAACAAGTTGGAAACCATAAGCAGCCTACGATTGAAGCATGTGCCACTTAAATACTAAGTCACCTTAGACGTTCATATTTAGACGGGCAAGCAATTGTGATCAGCCAAAAATCTGTAACAATTGGTCGTTAGTGCTGGTTTTGTAAGGTAAGGATTTTTATGTTTGTTTGTCGTTTTGGCAGAATAGTCGTCAGTACACTCCTGTTCAGCTCTGCCCTCGTTCCCATGGCAGTCATCCTCTCCCCAGCAACTGCAATTGCTGCTCCGCAAGCGTCAAGTGCTGCGGTGCAGGCCACTGATTTGGCGCTCAAAGGCAATTTCACCGATGCCGGCACCATGGCAGAACGCTCGGGGGACGACGCGGCGGTCAAACTTGTTGAGCTTCTTTATCTCAAGGACCACTGGAAAGATGCAGGCTACACCCGCATCATGGATTTTCTTAACGCTGCACCCAAGTGGCCGCTTACTGAAACACTTTTGAAACATGCAGAGCGGGCGCTTTATGTAAACAGGGAACCTGCCAGTCTTGTCCTCTCCCATTTTGCAAAACGTGAACCTGTAACCATTGAAGGCATGCTTGCATTGGCGCGGGCTAACATCACAACTGGCAACCAGCAAGCTGCGCGATTACTTGTGCAAAAAGTCTGGAACAATGCGGATGTTGATGCAGCGTCTGAAAAAGGCGTTATTTCAGAATTTGGTGGCCTGCTAAACGCCGATGATCACAAGCGCCGCATGTGGCGGATGGTTTATGCACAATCACCGAACGGGGCCATTCGCAATTCCAAGCGCCTGAGCAATGACTATCAAAATGCTGCCAAGGTCGCACAATCACTTTTGCGGGGTGTTACAGGGGCAGACAAGGAATACGGTCGGCTACCACCCGCAATGCGCGAGCAGCTCGGCATGAAATACGCCCTTGTGCATTACAACCGAAAACTTGAGCGCTATGTCACCGCCCGTTCAATTCTGGTGACAGTGCCGGGCAATGCGTCTGCGATGGGTGATGCCGACGCGTGGTGGACCGAGCGCCGCATCGTGGCGCGCCACTCTGTTGGAATCAATCATCGCGACTCCGTCAAAACTGCCTACCAAATTGCGAAGTCACACGGCTTTGCCGAGGGCACAAACGCGGTTGAGGGTGAATTCCTTGCTGGCTGGATTGCGCTGCGTTATCTGAAAGATGCTGACACGGCGCTAAAACATTTCAGCAGACTCGCTGAAATTGCCCCTTCGCGTACCGAGAAAGCCCGTGCCGCCTATTGGATTGGACGGTCTTTTGCGGCATTGGGAGACAAGGGAAATGCACGTGCGGCTTATCAAGACGCGTCACAGCATTCGACAATTTTTTACGGGCAATTGGCACGTGAACAAATTGGTCTGGGCAAAGTTCCGGAGAACATGAAAGGTGGCCAGCCCTCTCCTGAAGCTGTAGCAAGAGTTGACCGTGATGAAGTTGTCCGGGCTTTTAACCTGATTGCCAAGGCGAACGGCAAGGGTTCACTCAACATGTTTCTCTGGTCACTCGCCAACCGTTTTAACACTGCAGACGACATGAACGCCGTCGCCGCAATGGCCAAAGACATTGGCGGCACGACCATGGCATTGCGCCTTGCAAAAGCCGCTGGCCAACGTAACATTGATATTGATTATTGGGCATACCCCACAAAAGCGCTGCCAAGCTGGCCACAAATGGGAAGCCCCGTTGAACGCGCGCTCGTGTTTGGCCTGTCCCGGCAGGAAAGTGAATTTGACCCGAAGGCAGGCAGCAAGGTGGGCGCGCAAGGCCTCATGCAAATCATGCCTGGCACTGCACGCCTCATCGCAAAGCAATACCGGTTGCCTTACACGCCTGCAAAACTCATGGGTGATCCTGCCTATAATGTAAAGCTGGGTGCGGCCCATCTGGCCGATCTGGTTGACACCTTTAACGGCTCTTATGTGCTCACATTGGTTGCCTATAACGCAGGCCCGCGCCGGGCCCGCGAATGGGTTGAGGAATATGGCGATCCGCGTGCTGGGCAGGTTGACCCCATTGACTGGGTTGAATCCATTCCCTTCCAGGAAACCCGGCAATATGTGCAAAAGGTCTTGCAGAACACGCATGTTTACCGTGCACGTTTTGCACCGGACACCGTGCGTGCAATGACGGTTGACCTCAAACGTGGAACACCGGCTGAATTGGCGGTTGCAGCGACTGACAGCATTGATGCTCCACCATGTGACCGCGGTTCGATTGGTGCGCTCATCAAATCCTGTGAATGAGGCTTCGGTCTATCGCGGGGTTTACTATCACAGCGCCGATGGCCTGCGGCTGTTCGCGCGCGACTATGGCAAGGCAGACTGTCTCCGCGTGCCTGTCCTCTGCCTTCCGGGGCTCACACGCAACAGCAGGGACTTTGAAACTGTTTCATCCTGGCTGGCACAAAACCGACGCGTGATTGCGGTTGACTTTCGCGGTCGCGGTTCTTCGGAATATGCTCCCGACGGAACATCCTACCGGCCTGACATTGAATTGGCTGATACGCTTGTTCTGCTGCAACAGCTGAACATAAACCGTGTTGCCGTGATCGGAACATCGCGCGGTGGCATCGTTGCCATGTTGATGGCAGCCCTGCAGAAGGACATGATGGCCGGACTGTTGCTCAATGACATTGGCCCGGTCCTTGACCCCAAAGGTTTACTCCGTATACGGAGCTATCTTGGCGTGGCGGTAAATTATACGAATATTGATGAAGCCGTTGCCGGGTTAAAACGGGCAAATCCGGACTTTGAAAGGCTTTCCAATTCGGACTGGCAAAATTTTGCAAAACGCCTCTTCAGGTTTGCTGATGACAAACCAGTGGCGGACTATGACCCCGCCATTGCACAAAATTTTGCGTCCGTTGATGACATTGCGACTGGCCGGGTCCCCGAGCTGTGGGAGCTTTTTTCGGCGACGACGGGAATGCCGGTTTCAGTGTTGCGTGGAGCGACATCCGATATCCTGAGCGCTGAAACCGTTGCCGAAATGAAACGGCGAAATCCCGACCTTGATACAACGACTGTGGCCGGGCGCGGACATGCTCCATTTCTTGATGAAACTGAGTCACGGAATGCAATCACGCGCTGGCTTGCGCGCGTCGACGCAAATGAAAAGGGCCGGTAACAAAACCGGCCCTCGCAATTAAATTCACGGAGTTTATTTGCGTGTCCGCGTACCGGATTCGGTTTGGCCCTGGGCATTTTTCAGCCCGCCGGTTCCATACCGCTTGTTGAATTCCGTTTCATTGCCATCAGCAAGAAGTTTGGATTGCTTGATCCATTCCTCACGCCTGATGCGGCCGTTGAACTTCAGGTGGTCGTCCACCCATTCCACCTGTTCATTGGTCCAGGCGGCAATCTGGTCGAAATGGAAAAAGCCAAGATTGTGGAGAACCTTTTCATTCTTGGGGCCAACACCGCTGATCCGTTGCAGGTTGTCGGCCTTGCCGCCACGGGCTGCGGAAATGCCTTTTGGCCGTTCCATTTTCCCCATCGCCATGACAGGAGCCGTTGCCGCAACAGGCGCTGCAGGAGCACGTGGAGCCATGGGAGCTGCAACAATCGGGGCCACAACCGTGGGTGCGATTGGTGCGGGCTTGGGTGGTTGTGGCGGTGGCACGTAAGCCGCGCGTTGGGGGGCAACCTCTTCAACCGCGCCAAACCATTTGCGGAACAGGCAACCCAATATGCAGCCGATGAAAAATGCCAGCAAAATCCAAAGGGCAAGTTCTAAAAGATAATGATACATCATGTTTCCCCTTGGTTATGTCGTGCTGCGGTCTGGACTGCAGGTTTTCCAGCCAACCCAGATTCCAAGTGCCAGGGCAAGCAGCATGAGCCACCAATTGTGTTCAACAAGTATCCAGGAATCCTTAAAGTTAAATAGCTCGTTCATGGTGCTCCCCCTATTTCAGCAATGTGATTTCAACGCGGCGGTTCTTGCGCCGTGCATCGATATTTTTTTTAGGATCAAGCGGCTGGGATTCGCTCAACCCCTCTGTCGACAAGCGCGCAATGTCGATGCCGGACGCCGCCAAAGCCTTGACAACGGCCTGGGCCCGTAACTCGCTGAGCGCCTGGTTGAACAGGCGTGGACCGAAATAATCGGCATGACCGGCAATAACCGCCTTGAACGTCATGCAGCGCGGATCCTTGAGCAACTCGGCATACTGGTTGATGGCCGCATCATAGGGTGCAACCAAACGCGTATGGCCAAATTCAAAGCGAATTGGTGCCTCCATGCTGATTTTTGCAAATGCACCTTCGCAGTCATATGAAGCAACCGGCGGCGGGGCCGGCGGTGGTGGCGGAGCCTTGATGTAAATTTCGGCTGTCGTTGCATCCACAGCCGTTTTGCCGGCCGCATCGGTTGATTCAGCGATGACGTTGTAGCTTCCCGGGGCGAGTGCCGTTGCAAGGGCAAGTGTCCAGGCGCCCTGTGATGACGTCAAGGCCGCGTCGGTCCCCAGCATTGCAGTGAGATTTGCACCGGGAACTGAAATTTTCAGGCCCTTCGCATTGGCTTCGTCCCATGTTCCGGTGATGGACGCAGGACTTGCCTCACCGCCATATGAGAGAATGGTTGGGGCTGCCTGTTCCACGGCCTTTGGTGGCGGAGCCGGAGGCGGCGGAGGTGGCGGGGCTTTGATATAGATTTCAGCCGTTGACTGATCGGCCACAACTTTTCCGGCGGCATCAGTTGTCTGAACATTCAGGTTGTAGGCGCCGGGTGCCAGGGGCTGGGGCAATGCAAGGGTCCAGGTTCCGGCAGCTGAGGTGAGTGCCGCGTCCGTTCCAAGCGTGGCGCTGATATTTGCACCGGGAATGGCAATGGTCAGGCCCTTGCCGTTCACGTCATCCCATGTTCCGGAAACTGATGTTGGGCTAGCTTCGCCGGAATAAGCCATAATTGTTGGGGCCTTTAGCTCCACGACCGGAGGGGGCGGAGGCGGTGGAGGTGGTGCCTTCACGTTGATTTCAAACTTCGTCTGGTCTTTCGACACGCGGCCCATGCCGTCTGCCGTTTCGACAACAACGTCATAGCTTCCGGGTTCGAGTGCCTTTGCAATGGCCAGTGTCCAGTTTCCCTTGCCGTCAGAAACCAAAGCGTTGCTGGCATCGCCAATTGTTGCTTCCAGAGCTGCCTTGGGAATAGAGACTTTCAGGCTTGTGGCGTCACCTTCGGCCCAGGTTCCGCCCACTGATGCGGGGCTTGTTTCATTGGCGTAAAGCGCAATGGTTGGTGTTGCCGGGGCTGCCGCATCCACAGTGATTTTTTCACCGGCGACATTTGCCAGTTTTTTGCCGGTTGAATCCGTTGATTCCACAACAATGTCATAGGAGCCATCTTTCAGCGTGGCATCGGATTTCAGGGTCCAGTTGCCTTTGCCGTCCGAGGTCAGGGCCGCGTCGGTGCCGAGAACATAGCTCTTGCTGCCAATAGCCACCGTCAATGCCGTGGCACAATTTTCCTCGCACCACGTGCCTTGAATGGTTGGGCGCGCGTCCATCAGCATGGCGGGCGTCACGGTGGGTGCCGTCATTTCCTTGATGGCAACAGGGGCTGGCACGGTTTCAACAACCGGTGCCGGTGCCTCGGGAATAACGATTGCCGCAGCAGCGGTGGTTGTTGTGACATTGCCAACGGCATCCGTTGCTTCCAGCGTCACATCATATTTGCCGGGCTTCAAGTCAACAACGGGGGCAAAGCTCCAGTTGCCCTTGCCGTCGGATTTCAGTGCCTCGTCCTTGCCGAGGGTCCATGTCTTGTCCGCTGCTTTTGCTACAAGTGAAACGGCGTCTCCTTCGGGCCAGGTTCCGGTCAAGGTATAGGGCCAGGGCGTTTCCGCAGGAACCATTGTCATCAGGGGGGCAACCGGTGCAACCGTATCCACGACAATTTTTGCAGGCGCTGCAGCACCGATTGCAGCATTGATGCCATCGGAGATTGCCGCTGTGACGTCATAATTGCCGTCGGGCAGTGGTGCAGCAGGTTTCAAAACCCAGTTGCCGGCCCGCGAGGTCAGCTGGGGATCGGTGCCAAGCGTGTAAACCTTACCAGCCAGCGTCACCGCAAGGGTGGCCGCAACGCCCTCTTGCCACGTTCCCTTGATTTCCGGGCTGGCATTGTTGGTTGTAATCGAATCGATGGTTGGTGCGAGCAGCGTGACCGGCGGCACGGGAACAACGACGCGGGCCGCTATTGTCAGGGTGCGCGTTCCATAGGTGCCGGCAATGGCGGCGGCGGCCTTGTCGATTGCGTCCTCGCTTGGCGCATCGCCACCCAGGTTCACATCGCGGCCATCAAACGTCAGCTTGGCCCAATCGGCTCCCGCTATGGATAACTGCTTGTTCACTTCATTGGCGATGCCGCTGTTAAGCGAATCTGTGTTCAACCAGGCCGCTGCCAAAAATGGCAAACCCGCCATGATCGGTGCCCATAGGAGCCATTTTCCTGGACGACATTTCCACATGTTATTTCCCCCTGCCCTGCGTTTTGAAAGACCTTCCAAGGGAAGGCTGTTTGCAATTTGTCAATCGCTTGTTAGCATCGAAATCATGGCATGGCTACATGAGTTGTGACACCATGGACAAGTTGTTAACCATTCTTTAAGTGATTGAACTTGTTACCCTTAAATGAATTGTTAAGGTATCGCCTAAAACTGTTGCCTTTGCGCCACATGTGGCGGAATTCTGGCCAAATGACGGTCTTATGCGTTGACCTTAACGGGGGGAAGCGCTGATAAGGTAAGTGTGTGCGAACGAGTCGTGCATCGCCTTCCCTACTCATTGCAGGGGATCGGGGGGCTACTCAACTCCAAAGATTTGTAGGAGACTAAAACAATGAAGACAATGAAAGTAGCACTCCTCGCTACCGCTGCCCTCGCAGCCGTAACGGTTAGCGCTCGTGCTGATGATGCTTCTGCCATCAAGGCACAGCTCGAAGCACTGAATGCTCGTATTGCCCAGCTTGAAGCAGCTCCAGCTGTTCCAGTCGGCTATTCGCTCCTGACGATTGGCGATGGTGTTGCATCAACAATTCCAGGACTTCAAGATTCTGGAAAAGATATTGCAGCATATGGTCCGAAGGCCACTGTAATCGGTATTATGCCAACTGCTGATATGCCCGCATCAACAACAATTGAGTGGTCAGGTTACGTTCGCGCCATTCTTAGATACGATGGTTATCAGGATCCAGCTAAAAACGACGCTGCTAATATTACTGCTCGCGGTCAGTTGAAGGTCGTTGGCAAAACAGATACTGCAGTTGGTGAAGTTGGTGCAAAAATCCAAATTCGCGGTAACTTTAGCGGACTTGGCGACGCTGGCGGCAGTACACAGCCTGGTGGCCTTAAAATGAATGAGGCTTTTGGTTATTGGGCTATGACGCCTGAGCTCACACTCGGCGGTGGCTACACTGGAACATTGGCAGCTATTGGTTATGGCGTTGATGGATCGTGTAACTGCTACGGAACGGATAACGCCTCAGCAGCATATACCAATCCTGGTGACGATACTCAGATGCGTTTGACCTATGCAAGTGGTCCACTCTCGATGGCTATTTCGCTTAACGACATCTCTGACAATGGCGAAAATTCTGCTTTTGCGGGCAGCAATGGTGCATTAGGTGTTCAAGGTGAAATTAAGTACACCGGTGACATGATCAGTGGCGAAATCTCTACAGCCTTCCATGACTCAAGCTCTAATTTTGTTGGTGCAAAAGACGCTTGGGCAATCGGCGCTGGTGCTGGTATTGCTCTTGGTGATATGGCTAATCTATCCATGTCTACACAGTTTGCGAAGATCAACAACGGACAGAAGCGTGCTCACTTTAGCGCCTTGCTTTCCGCTGATCTTAGCGACTCTGTTCATGGTGAAGTTGGTGCCTCCTATGAGAACTATAGTTCTGGCGCGAATCCAGATCAGACAGCAGTTCTCGCTGGTCTCTATTATGACCCAGTATCACAGTTGACCATTGGTTTGGAAGCTGAATACATCAATCCAAAGGGTAAGAAAAACAACGTATCTACCGTTGACCTTGTAACGGTATTCCGCTTCTAATCGAAGATTGATATCAATGGAAACGGCCCGCTTCGGCGGGCCGTTTTTGTTTTTGGCCTTGTTTGCGCCGCACCTTGTCGCTATTGAGTCGTGAAATAGGCTTTTCATCTTGCGCTTAAAACTCTTTCTGTCACTTTCTGTTGTTACTCTTGTTCTTGCTGGCTGTGCCGCAGGTGAAGTTGATCTTGAAAGCCGCAACATTGATGTGCAGCAAACGGCCCAACCTGCGGGCGGTGCCACTTTGACATCGGGCATGGCGTCTCTGGTAAGCCGTACAGGCCCTTCTTACGTCACACTCACGGTTTCCAAAGTTGAAGAGCGAACATCATCAAGTGACCGGGCATCGAAAACAGCCGTCACCTCCGGCAGCGGTTTCATTGTGGAGGATGACGGCTATGTCATGACGGCTGCCCATGTGGCCGTGCAAAAAGGCAATGCCGTTTCAGCGCGCGCGGCCAATGGCCGGGTTTATACCGGCACCGTTGTCGACATTGTTCCAGGCAACGACATGGCCCTCATCAAGCTCCGGGGTTTCAACGGCCATGCCGCAACACCCGTTGCCAACGCCTGCCTTGCCAAGGGCTCAACCCTGTTTTCACTCGGCAAGCCGCACGCCCAAGGCGATACGGCACGGTTTGGTTCGGTTGATTCAATGAGTTTTGGCCGGGCCGTTCAATACGGAAAGTTTGGTTATCCCGATGCAATGGTGATGCGCATGAATACCCAAAAAGGAGAATCCGGTGGCCCCGTGTTTGATGATCAGGGCAAGCTTGCCGGAATGGTTGTCAGCACCCTGTCGGATGGCAATGGCCAGCCCTTGAACCTTGCCCACGCGGTGCCTTCTGCAACCCTTGCAAAATTCCTGTGTTCCAACACAAACTGCTCCGCAAACTGGGCCGCGCTTGCGCCACGCGCCGGCCAGGTTTGCGGCGGATAAAGCACACACTATTCAGTCAGGCATCAACACTGTCGTTCCCGTTGTCTTGCGGGCTTCCAAATCCCTGTGGGCCTGCACAACATCTGACAAGGCGTAGCGTTGGTTGACCGGGATTTTTACCTGTCCGGATTGCACCACGGCGATCAGGTCTGCGGCTGTTTCAGCAAGGTCCGCGTCGCTTGCGGTATAGGCCATCAGCGTGGGGCGGGTCACATAGAGCGAGCCTTTGCCAGCGAGGATGCCGATGTCAAAGGATTTCACCGGTCCCGACGCGTTGCCGAAGCTCACCAACAAGCCACGCGGGCTCAGGCAATCCAGTGACGTCATGAATGTTGCCTGGCCAACGCCATCATAAACAACAGGAACACCTTTGCCGCCGGTTATGTCCTTCACCCGCGCCACAACATTTTCCGTTGACGAATTGATCACATGGGTACAGCCATGGGCCTTGGCGATTGGCACCTTGGCGTCAGACCCCACAGTGCCAATGACCGTGGCACCCAAAGCCTTTGCCCATTGCGACAGGATGAGGCCGACGCCACCGGCCGCTGCATGCAACAGAATGGTTTCACCGGCCTTCACAACATGGGTGGCGCGCAGGAGATAACGCACGGTCATGCCCTTGAGCATCATGCCCGCTGCCGTTTCATCGCTGATTGCGTCGGGTATCTTGGAAACACGCGCGGCAGGCACATTGCGGCTTGCGCAGTAGGCACCGATGGGTCCACTCCCATAGGCGATGCGGTCTCCCACTTTCAGCGCTGTCACACCCTTCCCCAGGGCCTCGACAACGCCTGCTGCCTCCAGCCCCAATCCACTCGGCATGGCCACGGGATAAAGTCCGGAGCGGTGATAGATATCAATATAGTTCAGCCCTATTGCCGTTTGCCTTATGCGCACCTCTCCCGCTGCGGGCTCTGGCAAATCAATATCAACCAGCTGCATCACGTCCGGGCCACCGGTTTTTTCAAATCGAATCGCTTTTGTCATTCCTGATCCACCTCTTCGTTGTCTTCCCAGAGTTCCGCCATGGCCACAACAAGCCGGTCCCAGTGCAGTTCTTCCAAAGGTATGATGCGTACGTCAAGCACGGCGGCTTTGCCCATGAGGGCGTTGTAGCGCACATGGCCCCGGATTTCGTCATAGAGGTCCGTGGTCACAAGAACGGCCACCCGTTCGCCCGCGCGGCCAAAATGGTCGGCAAGGTTATCGGCCTCATGCACGGCATCCATCAGGCGGTTGCGGTGCTTGCGGTCCTGGATATCAAGAACCGAACGCAGTGCCTTGCATGACACAAACCCCAGTTTTTCTCCGCGCCGTGCAATGAGGTCTATTTCATTCTCGCCCGTAAAGCCTTTGACCGACCAGCCAATGGCCTGACCGTAAAGGCATTCATGGGCTCCCGCTTCCTGAACCGCAAACCATGCAAGCTCCTCCAGCCATCCGCCGGACAAATACCTGCGGCCCTCCGCCTCACAAATCTCGTGGCCGTGGTCTTCCTTGATAACCAATCCATTGGCCAGCATTTCAGCCAGCAGCGTGTGGCCTTCCGGTGTCAGCGTTTCCGGAATAATTTCGGTTTGCCGCATGAAGGCATCGGTTGAGTGGAGAATGCGGTCACGAACCTGTTCAAACAGGGGGTAGTTTTCGGATATTCTGCGCGTAAGCCCCGCGCGCCCCTGCGCCAGACCAAGGTCGTGTCCGGCACCTTTCAACCAGGCCCCGCGGCTTTCCAGCAATTTTGCAATTGATGTACTGTTCATTGAGGTTGTCATGCCTCAAATGGCGCAAAATTCCAAGCTGATAAGATGGCATAAACACGGCCCATTTGATTGAACAATTGGTCGACAACCAAGGTTAACGTCCGGCACATCCTGTGCATGGTTCCGCTGGACACGAATAAGTTGTCCCATTTTGGGGTCGGAGTACCTGTTTATGCGCATTTGTATGATTGGCACGGGCTATGTCGGGCTGGTGACAGGCACATGTTTTGCTGAAATCGGCCATGACGTGATCTGCATTGACCGGGACAGCCAGAAAATTGAACGGCTTTTGCAGGGCGAAGTGCCGATTTATGAACCCGGCCTCAAGGAGTTGGTCGCATCCAACCTGCTTTCCGGCCGCTTGCGGTTCTCAACAGTTGCGGCCGAGGCTGCCAAGCTCAACCCCACCTTCTATTTCATTGCCGTTGGCACCCCAAGCGGACTTGACGATGGCGGCGCTGATCTCTCCTATGTCTACGCCGCTGCGGAAGAAACCGCCAAGGCCATCAAGGCCCAGACTGGCAGGAATGAACGGTTTTCAGTTTTTGTGACAAAATCCACGGTCCCTGTTGGCACCAGCCGCGAAGTTTCCCGCATTGTCGGGCGCTATCTGCCGGAAAATGAGTATGCTGTGGCATCCAACCCAGAATTCCTGCGAGAAGGCTGCGCCATTGAGGATTTCATGGCGCCTGACCGTATCATCGCGGGAAGCAGATCCGAGAAGGCGCGTGCGTTGCTGGAGGAACTCTACCGTCCACTCACGCGTCTTGGCCGACCATTGGTGATTACCACAACTGTTGAAACGGCAGAGATCATCAAGTATGCGGCAAACGCCTTTCTGGCCACCAAGATTACGTTCATTAACGAACTGTCGCGGCTCTGCGAGCATATCGGTGCCGATGTCGATGAGCTGGCCCTGGGCATTGGCCTGGACAAGCGCATCGGTGACAAGTTTCTGAAGGCTGGGCCGGGTTATGGCGGTTCGTGCTTTCCCAAGGACACGCTTGCGCTCATCAAAACCGCCAATGATTTTCACAGCCCGGTGGAAATTGTTGAAACCGTGGTGCGCGTCAACAACCGCCACAAGCATTTCATGTTCAACAAGATCAGGGACGCATTCGGCGGCAGCGTTACCGGCAAGAAAATTGCCGTGCTCGGATTGGCCTTCAAGGCCATGACTGATGATGTGCGGGATTCACCAGCCCTGACAATTGTTCCGGTGTTGCGGCGTGAAGGCGCATTTGTAACGGCCTATGATCCCGTGGCCAATGAAAATGCCAAAGGCCTTATTGGCAATGGCACGGTGAAATATGCCACAAGCCTCGGTGATGCGCTCAAGGATGCGGATGGTGCCGTTATCGTGACGGAGTGGGATGAGTTCCGCAAAGCTGACTGGCGTATGCTGTCGCGCAGCATGGCAAGCCCCCTGCTCATTGACTTGCGAAATCTTTTCACACTCCAGCAGGCCAGCTCCATCGGCCTCAATTATCTTTCACTTGGCCGCGAGCCGATTGAAAAAATCCACTGACGGAGTTGTAAATGCGAATTCTTGTGGCAGGCGGTGCCGGTTTCCTGGGGTCGCATTTATGTGACCGGCTGGTTGAACAGAGCCATGACCTGCTCGTGCTCGACAACCTGCATACGGGCTCTTTGGGCAATCTTGCGCACCTTTCGGGGAACCGCCGCGTTGAGTTCCGGGAGGGAAATGTGGTGAACCGGATCGATGGCCAGTTCGACCGCATCTACAATCTTGCCTGCCCTGCCTCTCCGCAGCATTACCAGCATGACCCCATTGCCACTGCGCGAACCAATTTCAATGGTGTGGATAATCTATTGGAACTTGCCCACACCTGCGGTGCACGGTTCTTTCAGGCATCCACATCCGAAGTATACGGCGACCCGCATATTCATCCGCAAACGGAGGATTACCGCGGCAATGTAAACCCGATCGGTCCCCGCGCCTGTTATGACGAGGGAAAACGCATTGGCGAGACGCTTTGCTTTGACTACAACCGCCAACACGGTGTTGAGATCAAGGTGGCACGCATCTTCAATACCTATGGCCCGCGCATGAACCCCGATGATGGGCGCGTTGTTTCGAACTTCATCGTACAGGCGCTCAAGAACATTCCAATAACCATATATGGCGAAGGCCAACAAACGCGCTCGTTCTGCTACGTAGATGATTTGATCGAGGGCTTTCTGCGTTTGATGGAAAGCCCGGCCCACATTACCGGACCTGTCAATCTTGGAAACCCCGGTGAGTTCACGATGCTGGAACTTGCAAAAATTGTGATTGAAATGACGGGTTCGCGCTCCGGCATCGAGCATCGGGAACTGCCTGTTGATGATCCCCGCCAGCGCTGCCCGGACATTGGCATGGCAATAACGCATCTGGGGTGGCAGCCAGCCGTTGCCCTGCGTGAAGGTCTGGCCCGAACAATTGCCTATTTCGACGAGAGGTTACGGAGCCCCCTCGCATGACCCGCATTCTCATCACCGGCGGGGCGGGTTATATTGGAAGCCATACTGCCAAACGGCTCTCCCGCAACGGCTTTGAAACAGCCGTTTTCGATAACCTTAGCCGGGGCCACAGGGAATTTGTGAAATGGGGACCACTTGTTGAAGGAGACTTGCGCAACACCGACTTGCTGCGCGAAACAATGCGCTGGTTCAAGCCAGAGGTCGTCTTGCATTTTGCAGCCTTTGCCTATGTGGGTGAGTCCATCAACAATCCGGGTTTGTACTATGACAACAATGTTGGCGGCACAGTTTCGCTGCTGCAGGCCATGCAACAAACCGGTGTGGATAAAATTGTAATGTCTTCCACATGCGCCATATACGGCCAGCCGGATCACATGCCCATCACGGAATTAACACCCCAAAACCCAATCAATCCTTATGGCCAGTCAAAACTCATGATGGAGAAAATTTGCCATGACTTCGGGAAGGCGCATGGCATTCACTGGGTTGCCTTGCGCTATTTCAATGCCTGTGGCGGCGATGAAGATGGTGAGATTGGCGAGCGGCATGATCCGGAACCGCACCTGATCCCACGCATGTTCATGGCACAGGACGGAGAAATAGATGCTCTAGAAATCATGGGAGACGACTATCCAACCCCAGATGGCACCTGCGTACGTGATTATATCCATGTGAATGATTTGGCGGATGCCCATATCAAGGCAGCTGAATATCTTTTGGCTGGTGGTGTTTCAGACGCATTCAACCTCGGTACCGGACGCGGAGTCTCGGTTCGCGATGTTATCGAGACTGCAGAGAGGGTTACCGGAAAAGCAGTTCCCCATCGCATTGGTCCCCGCCGTTCAGGCGACCCCGCAATGCTTGTTGCCGATCCCGGCAAAGCCCGGCGCGTTCTGAAGTGGACTGCAGGAAATTCAGATATGGCCCATGTGCTTGAGACAGCCTGGAATTGGCACAAGCGGGAACACGCCCTATAGTTACGCCATGATCGAAGGACTAAGCCACATTACATTCATCGTTCGGGATCTTGACCGCATGGAACGCATCCTTGTGACAGTGCTCCAGGCGCGGAAAATTTATGACAGTGGTGATCACATTTTTTCAGTGTCGCGTGAACGGTTTTTCCATGTGGGGAATGAACCGGCATCGTTTTGGATTGCCATCATGGAAGGTGAACCATTGCCGACGCAGACTTACAACCATGTTGCTTTCAAAATCCCCGAAGCTGATTACGAGGCAAGCCTTGCACGCATAAATTCACTTGGTCTCATCGTCCGCGAAGGGCGTTCCCGCGTTGCAGGTGAAGGCCGGTCAATTTACTTTCACGACGAGGACAATCATTTGTTCGAACTGCATACGGGTACACTTTCAGAACGTCTTATGCGCTATGCGGGTGAAAGCTGAATGTGTTTTGTCAATGAGCCGCTTGTGCAGGCGCACGTGATGCAAGTCGCGATTGCAGGATGACCACCACCAACAGGAAGAGCCCCCTCACAACGGATTGCCAATAGGCCGAGAGGGAAATCCAGCCCATGCCATTTTCAAAATTGAGAATGGTAAAGATGACACCGAGCAACAACGCGCCTGCCATGGTTCCAACGACAGAGCCCTTGCCGCCAGAGAGCAATGTGCCGCCTACCACGACCGACGCAATCGCGAAGAGCTCCCAACCGACGCCTTCAATGGGTTGGCCAGCGCCAAATTGCGATGCGAGGATAACACCAGCCAGACCTGCCAGTGTTCCCGAAATCACGTAGACTGAGAAGATGGTGCGGTCTACGGGCAGTCCCATGAGCCGCGATGCTTCCGTGCCGCCGCCTATGGCCAATATGTGCCGGCCGAAAGACGTGTGATTGATCACAACGCCACCAATGATATATGCAACAATGGCAATCCATGCAGGCGTTGGAAAACTGAGGAAAAACCCAAGAATGGAACCGAATATACCAACGCCTTCTGCATCCACCCATTCAGGGCGCAGGAAGCTGAACAGATCGCCCTGCCCCAGATTGGTGAAATACGTATCGTAAGACACGGACACCGATTGGTTTTTGGCAAGCAATAATCCCGTTCCGGATGCTGCAAGCATGGTGGCAAGTGTAGCAATAAAGGGCAAAATCTTTAGTTTTGTAATGAGTACGCCGTTCAAGGTGCCAGCCAGGAATCCAACAGCCAATCCGCCCGCGACCCCCGGCACCAAACCATAAGGACTGAGAATCGCTGAAACAACGCTGCTCATGGCGGCAACTGTTCCAACGGATAAATCAATACCACCAGTCATGATGACAAAACACATGCCGAGTGCAACGAGCGCAAACATCGAAATGTAACGGAGTACGGATTGGACGTTATATGTGCCCAGGAACCCGTCATATCGCAATGCGGCAAGCGTTACCAAGACGACGAGAACGACAACAACTGCGATGCTTGGCGTAACCCTGAAATTGCGCATCATGCACGCTCCTGACGTTGCAGCCATACCGCGAGAATGATGAGGCCTGCTTTCACCACAAGTGCTGCAGCGTCAGGAACGCCATTGGCCAGCAGCGTGTAACGGACGAGTTGAATGATTAAGGCACCAAGCAGCGTTCCGATAATCGTAGCCCTGCCCCCGCTTAACAGTGTGCCGCCAACGGCCACTGCCGCGATGGCATCAAGCTCCATGCCAAGGCCAATAAGGTTTGCATCTGCTGCCGAGTTCATCGCGATCACGATAAGACCTGCAATGGCACTACAAAAACCTGATACCGCGTATACGATAAGTTTCACGCGCTTTACGGATATGCCCGACAACCGGGCTGCTGCCTCATTGCCACCCACAGCCAATAACTGCCTGCCAAATACTGTTCGCTTCAAGACAAAAGCCGCAACAGCCACGACAACAACCATGATCCAAACCTGAAACGGAACACCCAATACACGGCCAATGGCAATGGCCTGAAACTCCGGAACCTTGAAAACTTGCAAGTCACCATTTGTGGACACCTGCGCGATGCCGCGCCCTGCGATAAAAAGAACAAGTGTTGCGATGATGGGTTGGATTGAAAAGCGGTTGATCAGCCAACCATTGAACAATCCGAATATGCTGGTGATGATGATGGGAAAAATAATGCCCAAGGCAATTCCCACGTAAATGTTCGGAACAGGAATGAGTTGTCCGGTAAAAAACATGGGTGACATGGCACCTGCTATGGCCATGAGAGCACCAACCGAGAGATCAATTCCCCCGGTGGCGATCACCAATGTCATACCAACACCGACGATGACAATGGTGCAAACCTGCGTGAGGTTTACTGACAAGGTTTGCATCGTGGCGAAATGCGGCGTTATCGCAAAATTGAGAAGGATGAGCAGGACGAGTGCAATTAAAACACCGTAGCGGCGCAGAACCGATGAGGCATCAGTCATGCAGCACCATGGGCCATTGCCTGCATGACGGCCTGTTCGGAAATTGCAGCCTTGTCCATCTCGGCGACCATCCTACCATCCCTTAAAACAAATACACGGTCAGCCCCTTCAACAATTTCCTCGAGTTCGGAAGAAATCATCAGGACACCCAATCCCTCACTGGCAAAGCGACGAATGAGGCTTTGAATTTCGCCCTTGGCACCGACATCGATGCCACGCGTGGGCTCATCAAGTATAAGCAGTTTAGGATTCATGCAGAGCCAGCGGGCAAGGAGAACCTTTTGCTGATTGCCCCCGGAGAGCTCACGGATTTTTTGATTGGGACCGGAGCATTTGATGCCAATATCCTTGATAAAACGCAAAACAATTTCACGCTGCCTGGTTTCGTCAATCATTCCCGCCCGGGTGAGCGCTGGCATCAGTGCCAGCGTGAGATTATCAGCAACTGACATATCGGGGATGATGCCTTGGGTTTTACGATCTTCCGAACAATATCCCATGCCGGCTGCAATGGCCTGTGCAGGGGTTTTGAAGTCACGGTCTTTCCCCTCAAAACGCACTTGGCCTTTTGACATCGGGTCAGCGGCAAACACGGCACGAGCTGTTTCAGTGCGGCCTGAGCCCAGTAACCCGGCCAAACCAACGATTTCACCCTTGCGAATATCGAAGCTTGCATCTGATACGCGGCGGCCAACGGCAAGTGATTTGGCTTCAAGCAATTCACCACCGATATCATGGTCACCATTACTAAAAGCAGTTGCACCTCTGGCGCGAACGTCGGCCAAATCACGGCCTAACATCGATGCCACGAGTTGAAGTTTTGAAATGTCCGCAATGTTTGCAACGCTTACTGTGCGACCGTCGCGCATGATTGTGACGCGGTCGCACACCTCATAAAGTTCATCAAGTTTATGGGTAACAAATATAACGGCAACGCCGTCAGCTTTAAGCTGTCGTATTGTTTTCAGTAGGACAGCAACTTCGGCTTCATCCAGTGATGATGTTGGCTCGTCCATGATCACCAGCTTTGCGTCAAACGATACCGCGCGGGCAATGGCCACCATTTGCTGAACCGCCGTTGAAAAATTTTCGAGAGGTAGCGTTACTTCCACATCGATATTAAAG